>JBCBIE010000003.1:66626-117054 GCA_038524995.1 Cyanobacteria bacterium J06621_8 | reverse complement strand
GATCGATCGCTAAAGACTGCTGATGTAAATTGATACTCCTCTGATATTCTCCCAAGGAAAAGTAGGCAATGCCTAAGTTGCCCAAGGAATTAGCTTCTCCTTCGCGATCTCCTATTTCCCTTGCAAGTTTCAGGGATTGCTGGTGGAAGTCAATCGCCTTCCGATATTCTCCCAGGTTTCTGTAGGCAAGACCTAAGTTGAGCAAGGAATTAGCTTCTCCTCCGCGATTGCCTATTTCCTGTTGGATTGCCAGGGACTGCTGGTAGAAGTTAATCGCCCTTTGGTATTTTCCCAAAGAAAGGTAGGCATTACCCAAGCTGATATAGGAATTGGCTTCTCCTCCACGATCGCCTATTTCTCCTTTAATCGCCAGGGACTGCTGCTGGAAGTCAATCGCTCGCTGGTATTCTCCTAGATTCCTGTAGGCAATGCCCAGGTTGCTCAATGATTTAGCTTCTCCTTCGCGATCTCCTATTTCCCTTGCTAGTTTCAGGGACTGCTGATATAAATTGATACTCCTCTGATATTCTCCCAAGGAAAAGTAGGCAATGCCCAAGTTATTCAAGGATGCCGCTTCCCCTTCTCTATCACCCAACTCTTCATAAAGTTTCAGAGATTGTTCCCAAGAATCTATTGCCTCTTTAAATTGACTTACCCGAAACTGCTGATTTCCTTGCTGTAAGAGCTCATCCGCTTTAGCCTGTTTAACTTCGATTGCTGAAGCGTCTCGCCAACTCAGTCTATAGCTACCAAACTGCTTTTCAAAGGCAGCAACAATAATGTCATATCTTCCCGTTGTCGGTAAAACTATAAATATTTGAGCATTTTTCCCCTCTTCGCCATCGTCATTTTGAGCAATTTCGTTCCCTTCTGGGTCAAGCAATCCTAGAACCGCATCAAATTCCTCGCTATTTAACTCAATAAATACCGATTCCCCTGCCTCTCCCTCAAAAGAGTAAACGTCAAAGAAACTGACATCATTTAAGGTTGCGCTGTTACCATCCAGCCTGCCTTTGACTATTCCTGGGGCGATCGCCATTACTGGTAAATTAGCCGATAAAACTAACCCCACTACAATTCCCCAAACCCAATTCGTTAACTTCATCGTGCTGCCTTAAACCTCAAAATTAACTAACTACCGCCAACTAAAGAATTTAATCTAGCGAGCGATCGCCCTACAAAATCGGCTCGGTTACCATCACCAGCTAACTGGTAGTTTTCCAGAGCATCCTCTAACCATCGTTGGGATTGTGTCAGATCTCTCCTTGCCGCATAAACGTGAGCCAGTCCCTCCTGTGCTCTGGCTTTCTCCTCCAGGTTACGCGTGCGAATCCCTAACCGTAATGCTTGGCGGTAGCGTACCTCTGCTTCTGCCATCCAGCCTAATCGGACATAGATATCCCCCAGTAAGCGATGAACCACCGCTGCTTTTGTATCCTGCCCTAAGTTCTCCAAGGGGTCGATTGCCGCTAAATAAGCCCCTGGCTCAAGGGAGCCTAGCCGTGTCATCAGATAATCAGCTAACATTACCGCCCTGGCTGTGGCTGCCGCTTCCAATTCCTCAATGGCGGCAATCTCTTTGTCTACCGTTACTCGCTGTCCTGGGGTTAATAATTTTAGTCCCAGCTCATAAACCACCGTGGGGGGAATATCCTCGGTTACCACCACCAGACGATACCTAATTCCTGGTTCTAGGGCTGCTCCTTGATAGAGAATTTGCGTATCCTGCACCACCTGCTGCCAAACCACTTCGTTTCCCCTCGCTAGCCAGACTCGATAGCTTTCTGCCCCTGATACCGCTGACCACCGTAACAGCAGTTCCTCTTCCACCAGGGCTGTTTCGTAGCTAAACTCTCCCCTGAGCAAATCGAGAAATATCCGCTCTTTGCCCCGTGCATCCCTATTGCGATCGCTTTTGGGACAAATCGTCCCTAGTCCCGATGGTACTCCTACACTAACTCGCTTTAGTTTACGCTCGCGATCGCCACAGCGCACCTTTACTACTGCTCCCTCGGAGGGCAATAGTTCGTCCCCTGGGTTAATTTCCTGCCACTGAAATACGGGAAGATAAGCTTCCTCTCCTTTTCGTTTAATTTGCGCCTCACCCTGCAAAACCTCAATCCGATTCGGTTCCGCTTTAACTCGGCGGGGAATACCCGCTAGCAATAGTCCCAGGATTAGGGCTAGAAAAACCCAACCCCCTAGGGCATCTTGCTGGGAGCCAGTAGTCTTTCTCGCGCGATGCTGAGCCATCGATATTCGTCAGGATTACTAATATCAGCTAGTGTACGACACTTTTGCCATTGTTTGTTAGCTAACTCTAGCTGCTCTTGCTTTTCGTAAACCTGTGCCAGTAAACAATATCCAGAAGCTCTGTCTTCATTGAGCTGAATCGCTTCCTTGAGGCGAATTGTTGCTTCTACGGTATTGCCAGCCCCTAACTGTGCCCACCCCAAATTTTTCAACACGGTGTAGTTAAGCTTTTGATACTCTTCACTATCTGCTACCAGTTCTTCATCAAGGGCGTTAAACACTTCCAACAACGGCGGAATTGCTTGATCGTATTTTTCATCCAATAAGTACAGCCGCCCCAGATTATTTCTTGCCTTCAGCAGGGGCAGACTTGTGGGAGAATCAGAGCCATTTTCTACCGCTAGCTGATACTGTGCCTGCGCCTTCTCTAACTTCTGTAAATCTTCATAGAGCAATCCTAAATGATAGTGAGCCTCAGCATAATTAGGCTTGAGGGCGATCGCTCGTTGATAATCTGATAAAGCACTGTCGAGTTGATTAGCTTCGTAGTGAGTCACGCCATTTTGATTAAACTGAGTCGCTATGAAACTATAATTTTGGTGAAATATAACCAAACCAATCAACAGTGATAAGGAAAACCCCAAAGTCGCTATTTCCCAACGACGGGGGACAATTCCCCATTTTGTAAACAAATATTGCCGAGCATCTTTACCCACTTTGGTTAAGGCTCCACTAGTCAACAGCGTCAAGACACTAGGAACAGCAATAGTCAGGGCGCTCAAAGTATCAAACCCACCCTTGAGAAATCGGGAAGCAGCATCGGTAATTAAGCTTACGGAAATGGTCAAAAATACCAAGTTCAATCCCGACCATAGCCAATCTAACTTTTCCCACCAGCTCTTACGGACAGGTTGTTTTCCTTGCCACCAAGTTTCGATTAAAGTTGGCTGAACAATGTTGTCCCAACCTGCTAACTCGCCTAAATTTTCTGGGGATAAGATACGAGTCCGCTCTGCTTCTAAATCTCGATCTAGATCGGTTAAATATTCGATTATTCCTGCCGCTCCCCTCTCTTCCTGTCTTAAAAGTCTTCCTACTTCATTGCGAGCCTTTATAACTTGCTGAAGCTCGTTTTCTGTAGATTTTTCTTTTAATGACTCTAGGGCAGATTCATATTGAGCCACCGCAGCTTTCAAAGTTGCAAAATCTTTCATCGGCGAAAAAAGAAAGGGAATCAGATTAGAAATAATTAAATCTAGAATATCTTGCGGGGACGCTCTCTAGCTTACTGTCTTAAAATCCATTACCCAGCAAGGTGAAAGGCGCCCAGTAGTGGGGATGATTAAATTGTGGATCTTCTAGAAAACTACGTTGAGCCTTTTGCAGTGCAGTAGCTTTGGTTATTCCCGGTTCTGGGGCTAAGTAGCCATAAAAACGCTGCATCAGTTCGCTAGTACTCTCGTTATTAGTCAAAAAAGTAATGATTGACGGTAGGGAAAGACCAATTGCTAGACCAGAAGATCAGGAACGACAAAAATCAAATTATTCAGGAAAGAAAAAACGCCATACCAGAAAACATATCGCAGCAGTAGATGACAAAAACAAAGTCTTGATTTTAAGTAAAGCCAGAGAGGGAAAAGTACATGACATGTGTGCTCATGACGAAGATGACATTGTTGGTAGCATTCCTGAAGAAATACCAGTTGAAGCTGATTCTGGATTTTTAGGCTTGCAGAAGCAGTATAAAAATATCCACTCACCTCATAAAAAACTCAAAGGTGGAGAACTTAACGAAACTCGACGGGAAGAAAATCGACTTTTAAGTAGTTCTCGCGTCGTCTGTGAAAATGCCTTTGCAGAGGTCAAACGCTACGGCGCAGTCAGTCAAATCTACCGCAATCAAATTAAAGATTTCGATGATAATTTGATGTTAACCGCAGCAGGATTATGGAATTTATATCTAATAGCTGCTTGAGTAGATTCTAGTTAAAAATTACTTAGATTTTCTTTGGTTACTTTTTATTTCCCGACAAATCTAGTATTTTAATTTTAGATAAGACTCATTTCTCTATTTTCAAGAAACGATGATGCTTAACTACATCTTTGGGGTTGGAGTGACCCACCTTTGCTTACATGAATTTTACTAACAAAACAGTTATTATTACTGGGGCATCAAAGGGTATCGGTCGAAGTTTGGCAATTAAATTAGCCGAGCAAAAAGCCAATTTAGCCTTGGCTGCCAGAAATTTAGCAGCATTGGAAACTACCGCAGAGCAATGTCGGCAAGTAGGAGGTAAAGCGATCGCAGTGCCTACTGATGTTTCTCACCCAGAAGCTTGTGAGAAATTGATTGCAGAAACGTTAGAAGTATTTGGGGCGATCGATTGTCTGGTTAATAATGCAGGTATAACCATGCGGGCGAGATTTGATGAAATCGAAGACTTGACTATCTGGGAAAAGATCATGCAAGTTAACTATCTTGGCGCAGTATATTGCACTCACCATGCTTTACCTCATCTAAAACAATCTCGCGGTTTGCTGGTAGCTATTTCCTCTTTGACGGGTAAAACTGGCGTGCCGACTCGTAGCGGTTATGCAGCAAGCAAGCACGCCATGCAGGGTTTTTTTGATTCTCTACGAATTGAATTACAAGATACGGGAGTCGATATCTTAGTTGTCTCTCCTGGTTTTGTGGCTACAGAGATACGACAAGAGGCAATAAGGGCAAACGGAGAAGCGATCTCAACTACCTTAAACCAAGAACCTAAAAAAGCCATGTCTGTAGAATTGTGCGTGGATTTAATCGCTCGTGCCATGGAACAACGTCAGCGAGAACTAGTAATGACTTTTAAAGGAAAATTAGGTCTGTGGCTAAAATTAATTGCCCCCAAATTAGTAGATGCGATCGCCGCCGCCACTATTAGCTCTCAACTAGAAAGGTAGTGTTGCGGAAAGTTGAAACATTAACGCAGTAATATTGAGGCACTGTTTCGACCTCAACATTGATGAATCCAGAGAAATCTTTCAAATGGCGACACTACCTACATACAACATAAACATTAAATGGCTAATAGCTAAAAGCTAAAAATGATAAATGCTAGATGATCAATATTAAATGTCAAGGTCGTCATTTACAAAATTTGCGCCTACAGTAGAGAAATGTAAATTAGCAGTAGGTAAAAATTTACGATGATTAATCGTTGTCGAGAGCTAACAGCAGCGATTAATAAGGACGAATTCTTCGACAAATAATTAATTCATGAGCGATAATCAAATTGTCAATTCTGCCGCAAGCTCAGAAGCAGAACCTAATAAGATCACCAATTCTGGTAGAGCCGCAATTATTTGTGTTGATGATGAGCCTGTAATTTTGCGGAGTTTAGGAGAACAACTCAAATATTCTCTAGGTCGCAGGTATGATATTGAATTAGTAGATTCTGGAGCAGAAGCGATCGCTCTTTGTGCAGAATTAACCGAGGAAGGAATTAAGATTCCCGTGGTTATTTCCGATCAAATTATGCCAGGAATGACTGGGGAACAGTTATTAATTAAGCTTCATCAAATCTATCCCCAAACCCTGAAAATTCTTCTAACTGGACAAGCTAGTGCTGATGCTGTGGGTAATCTGGTAAATGCCGCAGCTTTATATCGTTATGTTGCTAAACCCTGGGATGAAACCGACCTTATTTTAACGGTTCAAGAGGCTCTTAAACGCTTCCAGCAAGAGCAGCAATTAGCTCAACAGAATGAAATTTTATTAGACGTAAATCGTCAGCTAGAAAGTGCAATTTCCCTTTTGGAAGCTACTTTAGAAGCAACGGCAGACGGTATCCTAGTTCTCGATGAACATGGTCAGGTAATTAACTACAATCAAAAGTTTATTGATATTTGGGAACTGCCTTCAAAAACCAAGCTAAGTCGTGAGCAAATCTTAACTCAAGTCTTAGAGGAAATTGCCGAACCCTATGCCAATAGCCTTAAGGATAGATACGCTCAATCTAATTCAGATAGTTTTAATTCTCTTAAATTAAAAAACGGCAAAATTTTAGAATGCTATTCTCAAATACAGCAACTCCAAAAGTCATCTCTGGGTCAAGTTTGGAGCTTTCGCGACGTTACAGAACACAGAAAAGCTCAGATAATTATTCAACATCAGGCTTTTCATGATTCCTTAACCAATCTGCCCAACAGGACTTTATTTGATCGCGAACTCAACTCTGCTTTGAAGTTGGCAGAACAGGCTGATAAATCCTTGGCGGTGATGTTTCTCGATTTAGACCGTTTCAAAACCATTAACGATACCCTTGGTCACGCCATCGGCGATTTATTGCTGAAAAGCGTAGTAGAGCGACTCAAAAAGTGTGTTAGGAAACAAGATCTGATTGCCCGTTGGGGTGGAGATGAGTTTACCCTGCTTCTGCCTGAAATCAGCTGTCGTGAAGAGGCTACGGCGATCGCTAAAAGAATTTTAGAGGTTTTTAAGCCTGGCTTTACGATCAACCAACATTATCTCCACATCACCAGTAGTGTTGGTATAGCTGTATTTCCTGAAGATGGTAATGATGCGGAAACGCTGTTGAAAAATGCCGATGTTGCTCTCTACTGGGTTAAAGAAAAAGGACGTAATGGTTGCCATCACTACACGACCAGATTAAACTCCCAAGCTGCGCAGCTACTTAATATCGAAAACTCTCTCCATCGTGCTTTGGCTGAGGAAGAATTTACTCTCTACTACCAGCCAATTATCGAAGTTTCTACTAACAAAATTGTCAAGATGGAAGCCTTATTGCGCTGGCAACATCCAGACTTAGGGATTATCAGCCCCGCCTTTTTTATCCCTATTGCTGAAGAAAATGGCTTAATTGTTGATATAGGTTCCTGGGTGTTAAAAACCGCCTGTCAACAAACTAAAGCTTGGCACACCATGGGGTTATCTAGCTTAAGCGTTGCGGTAAATCTATCCGCTCGACAATTGTACAATAACGATTTGGTGCAAACCGTCTCTCAAATCCTCAGCGAGACAGCTTTAAATCCAGATTATTTGGAACTGGAAATCACTGAAACTGCCACTATGAGCAATACCAGCTTGGCAAGAGAAATTTTATTACAGCTTAAGGAGATGGGAATTTCTCTCTCTATGGATGATTTTGGCACAGGATACTCTTCCCTCAGCTATCTTAAAGACTTTCCCTTTAGCACGATCAAAATAGATCGCTCTTTTGTTAAAGATCTCAGCGTAGACTCCAGTAACGTGGCAATTATCAATGCCATTAGTACTTTGGGCGCGGGCTTAAACCTGCAAATTATTGCCGAGGGAGTCGAAACTGAACAGCTCAAAAACCTCCTAGAAACTATGCACTGTAAGTACATGCAGGGTTATTTTATTAGTCTTCCTTTACCTGCAAATGAAGCTACAGAGCTACTCAGACACTCAATAACTTGATCAATGAACTAATACTAAATCCTGTTTAGATAAAACACTTGTTGATTATGCAAGGGTAACGGGTAAAAGGTAACAGGTAACAGGTAACGGGTAACGGAATTTGAGGTTTTTCAGGTTTGCATTTAGTAAGTGTATTTTAGTGATCGGATTTAATATAAGTACTATAGGACTTACCCATAAATTAATTGAGCAAAAAAATGGCGATCGCTTTACTGTTTAGGCGATCGCCAATAAATACAAGAGCGATTTAAAGTTGTATTAGATTAAATTTCCTAGACTTAGACATCTAGGACATAGAAAACGGGATTGCCGTTATTCTCCAGGGAATAGTTCGGTAAATTAGCTGTGACAAAATCTAGTTCTGCCTGACTGTTAGTATAGAGATGGGTTCCAGAATCAGCGTTAAGCAGTCTGAAAACGGGAACAGCGTCTAATTCCGCGACAGGAGCATCGAAAGCATAGTATTCGATACCTTCAAGGCTATAGTTACTCAAGTTGGTTTGAATAAAGTCTCTTTCAACATCGCTATTAGTGTAAAAGTGTCCTCCTGTTTGGTCATTAAAGAAACGATATACAGGGCTAACATCCGAAAGAGTTTCACCAGTCAGAGCATCTTTGTCATCAGCAAGGGCTATAAACTTTTCTCCTTCATAGTTGTAATTTAGCTGTCCAGCATTACTAAAACTTTGAACAATTTCAATCTCTTCAGGGTTAGTGGTATAAAAATGAGAGCCCAACTCAAACTGATAAAAGCGATGAATGCCTTCGGTATTATAACGCTCTAAATCTGAATCATTAAGCTCTAAATCAAGAGCAAAAACATCCCCAGTCTCATTAGTATCATTGGGAACTAAATCACTCAGACTGGAACTGAACGCCACAGTTTCACCATCACCACTGAGTAATGGGAAAGTATCCCCTTCTACCTTAGTTGTAGTTTGCTGCTGGCGATCGCGAATAAAGATATTTCCTTGACCATTATTATCACCCAACACAAGATTACTAGCATCCGAAAGAAACGCTACAATATTGCCGTCGTCACTCAGGGAAGCATTCCGACTGTCACCATTTCCCTGAAGTTCGTTATTAGCTAGACTAACTCTTTCGGTGGTTGAGTTAATTAGATCGTAAACAAAAATATCGCTGGCACCATTGGTGTCATTGGTAACTAAATTACTAGCAGTGGATTCATAGGCTATATATTGACCATGACCACTAATAACGCTATTAATACTGCTATCGTTAGCCTCAGCACCATTACTGGCAACGCTCACCCGCTGAATATTATTTGTCGTCAGATTATAAACAAAAATATCGCTAGAGCCATTAGTATCCCCAGGAACTAAATTACTTGCCGTTGAAGAAAAAGTAATTAGTTGACCATCATCGCTAATTCCCCCCAAATGACTGACACCATTTGCTTGAGCACCACCACTGGTAACATTAATTCTTGTGGTAGTTTGGTTAATGCGATCGCGGACAAAAATATCGCTTAAACCGTTGGTATCTCCAGGAACCAAATTGTCAGCAAAAGATTCAAAAGCTACATATCTACCAGTACTATCAACTACACTAGAAAGACTTAAACTATTTGCTTGAGTGCCATCACTAGCAACGCTGACTAAATTGGTAGTTTGGTTCAGGCGATCGTAGATAAAAATATCTCGCTGATTATTAAAATCATTGGGAACTAAGTTATTAGCTCCAGAAGAGAAGCTGATATATCTACCGTTGCCAGAAAGAGAGCCAACGCTGCTAGAGTCATTAGCGGGACTATTATCAGAAGCAATGGTAATTAACTCGACAGACTGTTGTTCACGATCATAGATAAAAATATCTGTACGTCCATTGACATCATTAGGTACTAAGTTAGTTGCATTGGATTCAAATAGAATCAGCGAACCATTATCACTAATACCGCCAGAACCGCTCTGTCCATTAGCTTGAGTACCATTACTAGCAACGCTAATACGTTCAATAGAGTTAGTTTGATCTTGATTGTTCATAAAAAATAATTTTTATTTTTCTTATTGTTAATATGCCCAGCCACGGTACAAGTATCAGGAATTACTAAACAAGATTAAATCAGTAATTTCCCTTAGCTATTAAGATATTTTTATACTGGTTGATATCTACTTTCACTCTAATATTGATAATAAGTACCAATAAACTGTAGCTGTTATCTTTAGTAAAGAATGATGAAAATAGTTTTTTATAAGGATTCAAATTATAAAGGATGGTGAGATAATGAGATAAAGCTATCCGTATATATTTAAGTAACTATATCCATGTTAGTTCACGAAAAAGTGATCGTGTGTAAAGATTAAGTAAGGTGAATTTGATTTATGGTCAAGCAACTTTAAATCAATTTAATAAATGGATTTAACATTTACCATTTAACATTTTATTTCTGATGAAAAAAATGCAGTAAAATTATCTACTTATGGCTATTGGTTAAGTAAAAATGCAGCAAGACTTCTATATTAGACCTGTCATTCCTCAAGACTTACCTGCTTTAAAAGCTGTAATTGACGCTAACGAGCTTTTCCCGTCAGATATGTTAGACGAGATGATATCAGATTACTTTACTAATAAAAATAGTAGTGATTGCTGGTTTACCTGTGAAGATGATCAGCCAGTAGCGATCGCCTATTGTGCGCCAGAGAAGATGACCGAGGGAACCTACAATTTATATTTGATTGCGGTTCATCCTGATTTTCAAAAGCAAGGACGAGGAGTTACTCTGTTGCGTCATATTGAGCAAATATTGACAGCTAATGGAGGAAGAATTCTGCTAGTGGAAACTTCAGGTTTAGCCAGCTTTGAAGGAACGAGAGAGTTTTATCGTAGGTGTGGCTATGAAGAGGAAGCAATAATTCGCGATTTTTATCAGGCGGGGGAAGATAAAATTATATTCCGTAAGGTGGTTATAAACGCTTGATATAGGTTGGCTTTGTTGAAAGGTTATTGGCTCGTAGTTATTAGTTATCAGTTATTAGTCATTAGCTTTTTATAGTAGTTAATATTAACTATTCATTTATAAACCATGCGGGTAAGATTACAAGACGATATTTTACTAATTAATTATGAAGATCTTCCCCAATATAAGAAGGGAGGTTCTGTAGTGCGTAACAGTTACTTTTGGGCACTTAAATCTATTGCCTGCTTTACTCCAAGAAATCAAGACTGGGAGTATGATGCTCCCGTTTGGTTAGCATTAGCCAGAATGCTGGTAGCTTTTAATGAGTCAGGATATTTAGGCGATCGCGAAACTGGTTTGGAATTCCCTGAAAATACTATAATTCCTGAGACATTACGTTCCGTTGCTAGTTATTTATAAATATCCTTCAACTAGGATATCTGAATCGATAAACTTAGTTGTTACCTGACTTAAATTTAAAGCATTGCTCATTAAATCCAATCCGAGATCGCCGACGGGGGAAGGGGCTGCACTGCCGCCAATAATCTTGGGGGCAATAAACGCCATTAACTTTTGTACTGCACCATCGGCGATCGCTTTTGCTGCTAGGGTACCTCCACATTCCCAAAGCACTTTAGCAATGCCCTGTTGATACAAATGATCCATCACAACTCTGGGGGTGAGTGCAGTGACGGTAATAATATTAATTTCTTCACTGAACACTTTCTGCTGCTGAACACTTTCTGGATCAACCTCAGTAAAAATAGTCGTCGGTGCAACGTCAGTATTCCATAACTTACAGTCTGGAGGTAAATCAAGATTACGACTCATAACTACTCGCAGGGGATTATGTTCAGTTACTCCATGGGTAGTTAATAGAGGATTATCCTTCCTAACGGTATTGCCGCCAATAATAATTGCGTCGCAGGTACTCCTTAATTGATGAACTAAATGGCGAGAAGCTTTACTAGTTACCCAAGCACTATGCCCTGATGTAGCAGCTATTTTGCCATCTAAAGTCATGGCATATTTTAAAACTCCAAAGGGCTGCTGATAAAGAATACGTTGAATAAAACCCTGATTAAGCTCTCGACAAGCAGCTTCTTCTACCCCTGCTACAACTTCAATTCCAGCCTGTCTTAATTTCTCTAACCCTTTACCCCCAACTAATGGGTTGGGATCTACCATCCCAGCAACTACTTTTTTCACCTGGGCTTTAATTAAAGCATCGGCACAGGGAGGTGTTTTTCCATAATGGCTACAGGGTTCTAAACTGACATATATCGTTGCCCCTTGAGCTTGTTCTCCCGCTGATCTAAGGGCAAATACCTCCGCATGAGGCTCACCAAACTGCGGGTGATAGCCTTCACCAACAATTTCACCGTCTTTAACTATTACCGAACCTACCAAAGGATTCGGCGAAGTTTTCCCCATCGCTCGTTTAGCTAATTCTATACACCTCCGCATCATCTGACGATCAAAATTAGATATGTCTGCCTTTTGAGTCATGGTTTGTTGGGTTCAAGAATTGCTATTATTTTCCTGATGTGTAGCTGTAAACAGCCTACCAGGCGATCGCTAACAGCTACAAGTACTACTATGTTTTTGATTAATCAGCAGCGGGTTAAATAATGGCAGTTCATCATAACCGAGAGGCATTTATCCCCTATAGTCGCCAAGAAATTATTGAGCTATGTATTGCTGATGGCATTGTAGTCTCCGAACAGCAGGAATTTCGTGAGTTTTGCCAAATTCTTATTGCTTATTATCATTTTAAGCTACACTCCAGTTTAGAAAATCTTAAGACAGATTTTGCTCCCTTTGATCCAGAAGTAAATTGTTCCCAGATAATAAATTCTTTCTCTGAGGCAGAGTTAAACCAAAAAGAAAATAATTTAGTAAGTAACTTTGCCTCAATCTTAAAACAGGCTAATTATCGCCCCATATCTCAAGCTGAGTTAGAACAAGCTCTACTAGATGACTCGCTATTTGATCTGAAGACAGAGGTAGACTTTAGTGATTTTGATGCTATGCTCTGTTACGCCCGTGGAGATTCATCGGAGACAGTTCAGGTTAAGAAATGGCTGTGGAAAACCGTTGATAAGGAGATTGATATTTATCAGCAAGTAGCGCTACTAATTAAATTTAAAGAAGAGCAACACTTTAAGGATAAACCAGTACCTCAGGAGCAGCTAAATTTTAAGCCAGGTAGGATTTATCTTTATCTCTATAAAAATCTTTCCAAACTAGATGTAGAATTTATCTTTCCTAATATTCAAATGAGCATGACTTGGAAAGATCGTTTGCTCTTTGGTGTGCCAGCAATCGGTGCAGCAATTCCTTTAACGTTACGAGTGCTACCGCAAATTATTTTAGTTATAGGGGTAATAGTTTACTTGGCTTTTGGCTATCAGCCTATTGATGAACTAGAGGTTACTGAGGAAGATGTGAGAAATATAGCTCCTATATTAATTGCTATTTTATCTTTAACTATTACTTTAGGAGGCTTTGCTTTTAAACAGTTTACTAACTATAAAAATAAGCAAATCAAGTTTCAGAAAAATGTCATGGATACTTTATTTTATCGTAATCTTGCTAATAATACTGGGGTTTTTAAATATCTAATTGATGCTGCGGAGGAAGAAGAATGTAAGGAAATTATTCTAGTTTATTATCATTTACTAGCTAGCCCTAAGCCTCTAACCCCAGAAGAACTTGATGATCGCATTGAGCTATGGATGGAAGATAAGTTGAACACTAAAATTGATTTTGATATTGAAAAAACATTAAATAATTTAGCCGCTATTAGGGTTCCCCTCAAAACTGTTCAAGGAAGTGAGTACAATATAAAACAGGTTACTCTACTACAGCGCGATCGCAGTAATCGTTGTCAGGTATTATCTTTATCTGAAGCTAAACAGGCAATCGACTATGTTTGGGATCATTTATTTGATTATGCTTCTGATTAAGGCTAATTTTGGGCAAGACTATTGACCCTGTTGGGATAGCTATTAGCCATTAGCCATTAGCCATTAGCTTTTTAGAGATTTATTCTTCATCATCAATGTTATTTTTTGCTTCTCCTTCGCCACCAACCCAGAGAATTTTTAGTGCCATAGTAGCAAAGCCGATCGCCGCCAGGGATTTTAACAGCTTTACGGGAAGGAATTGAGCTGCGGTGCCACCAACTAATACTCCTAGTGAACTAGCTAAAATCAAGGCTAAAATGGAGCCGAGAAGCACCGCACGGGGATTTTTAGAACTACCTCCGAGAACGATCGCCGCTAACTGACTTTTGTCGCCAATTTCAGCTAAAAATACGGTGATGAAGCTAATGCCAATCAGTTGCCAATCGATTCCAAGACTCATTAAAGGTAGCAAGTTTTTAACTTGATTTTAGTAATAGGGTATTTAGCAGAAGTTAGAGCGGAGCTATTTATACCTACCATACTAATTATAAATTAATAACGTCGCCCACTAGCCAAGCTGTAATCAACAGTAAAAGAACTGCCATAGACAAGTCTAGGACTTCAGGGGCGAGCTTTTTGGATAGCCAGTAACCAATGGAAATTCCAATTAGATTCGTGGCAATTAAGGCGAGAGTTGAGCCAATAAAAACAACCCAAGGGGAGTTAGATTCAGCACTCATCAATAGAGTAACTAGCTGAGTCTTATCTCCCATCTCTGACAGAAAAATAGTCAGGAATGTGGAATTAAACACTAGCCAAAAGCTTTTTCTCGTTTGATCTGCGTTGTCAGATGACCAAGTTTCTGTCATTGTCTCTCTAGATTGGCGATCGCGAGTTTCCATTAAGCTACTCTTTCAAATTTAGTTGCCTATTCAAAGCTTAGATAATTCTGAGCCATTGTGGCAAAGTTTATGATCAAGATGTAAAAAATTCCCCTCTATGATGAGGAAGACTGAGGTCACGATAAACTATTGGTAGAGAACAACTAAGTTCTGCATCTCTAATTTACCAATTTTTCTTTGTCCATTGCTTACATGGTTTTTTTCTCCCCAGACGAACAATTAGCGACCATTGCCCAGCAAATTCTCAACACCACCAGAGAAAAATTTCCCAGTCTGACTAAAGATAAAATTGCCCTTACCTGGATTGTCTACGAATACCCCGTGATTGTAAACACTGGAGGAGCATTATCCGCAGCAGAGTTTTGGCAATATCCGATTAAAGGTTTTAGCTACCGAGGAGTGGAAAGGATTTATCCAGCCAGTATAGTAAAGCTGTTCTATTTGGTGGCTATTCAGGAATGGCTTCAGGGGGGAATGATTCCTGAGTCGTTGGAGTTAAATCGGGCAATTCGTGATGCGATCGCAGAATCGAGTAATGATGCTACTAGCCTGTTGGTAGATGTTTTAACGGGTACGACAAGTGGTCCTGAATTACCGTCTCAGCCTTTTGCTACCTGGCAAAAACAGCGTAACATCGTCAATCGCTATTTTCAGTCTCTTGGCTGGGAAGAACTAGAAAGTATTAACGTTAATCAAAAAACCTGGTGTGATGGTCCCTACGGCAGAGAAAGAGCCTTTTTAGGGGAAATGATGGAAAATCGCAATATGTTGACCACTGATGCTGTGGCTAAGTTATTACACAGTATCATTGGTGGCGTGGCTGTTTCCGCCGAGCGATCGCAATCTATGATGCGGCTGCTTCAGCGTAGTCTAACCCCTGAGGAAACTCTTGATGATGAGGAAAATCAGATTACAGGGTTTTTAGGGGAAGCCTTACCTTCCAATGCCCAAATCTGGTCTAAAGCTGGCTGGACGAGTCGGGTACGTCACGATACGGCATATATTGAAATTCCCCAAGTCTCCCCCTATCTGCTGACAGTATTCACTGAGGGCAAAGACAATGCTCGCAATAAGTCGATTCTACCGTTTGTTTCGCAACTGTTCACGGCTGCCATGATAGATAACTTTCAACTACAAAGCTAGTTGAATAATGCTTAAGTATTAATGCCTAATTTTATTAGTTTAGGTACAAAAAGCACAAAAACCTTCATAATAGTAGTATAAAAATAGATATGGCAAGAAGGCCACTGCATCACCTTGTAAATTTAGATGCGGTCGCTTTGCATATCCTAGTTTTGTTCAAGCTTACATTTAAATAATGATTATGATCACACCTAAGTAGGCAATATCAAGATTAGATAAATAAAGTGAAAAAGTCGATAAAAACTGATTAAAAGCTATGAAGCCTCAAACCTGGTTAACGATTGCTGGAGTCATGATTAGTTCTTTTATAAGTAATGTACCGCGATCGCACGCTCAAATGATTTCTGAGTCATCATTACCAGCCATAGCTAGTCAGAGTCAGCTTTATGCTTACAATTTTGATCGAGGTTTGTTAGAAGAACTGAGCAAATACGAGCAAAATATTGATTGTGAAGCCAGTAATCTATCTAACTCAACTCACTATCAAACTCTGATTAATTGGGGAATTGCTCTTCAAAATCACCAGCGTTATCAGGAATCCTTAAGCTGTTTTGAGCAAGCATTAGCCATCAACTCAGATGTAGAACAAGCCTGGTATCGACAGGGCATTAGCTTTAGTCATCTCCGACAATATCAACAGGCGGCTTTATCCTATCAGCAGGCAATTAGACTTAACCCCAACGAACATACTGCCTGGTATAACCAGGGTAACGCTTATAAGCACCTTGGACAGTACGAGCAGGCGATCGCCTCTTTCCATAAGGCGGTTGAACTAGAGCCAGATTTTCATGTAGCTTACTATCAGTTAGGCAAAGTACTCTCCCGCATGGGGCAGATGGAAGCCGCGATCGCAGCTTATCAGGAAGTAACGGCAATTAATCCCGAATACTATCGCGCTTGGTACAATATGGGCAGCTTGTTAAATCGTCTAGAGCGTTATTCAGAGGCGATCGCTGTTTATCAAGAAACCCTCAAATTTCAGCCATCACAGCATCAGGCTTGGTACAACTTAGGCAATATTCATTTAAAGCTCAAAAACTATTCTGAGGCGATCGCAGCCTATGAAACGGCAATTCAGCTTAAGCCAGATTATAGCCTCGCTTGGAATAATCATGGTGTAGCCTTGGAAGCGCTTCATCAAAATCAACAAGCACTTCAGTCTTACGGTAAAGCGATACAGCTTGATCCTAGTTATGAAAAGGCTTTAAACAACCATCATCGTTTATTGTTGTTGGAAAGCGGTAGTAATCCTATTTTGTCTAATGTTATTGAGGCTGAGTAATTTTAGGATCATTCTAATTAATTTGCTTATCTTCTAGGTTGTCATTTTTAGTTAGTGGTTAGTGGTTAGTGGGTAGTGGGTAGTGGGTTAAAAGACACTTGCCCGTAACTTCGTTTTCTTGTGGTTTTATATCTAGCTTCTGTTATTTTGATTGCGCCACTCTAGGAGGATAAATAGTAACTTTATTAGAAAGATGGCGATCGCCGCTTCGGGATTCAGCCAGCTAATTAGGGTGATCATTATTAGGCGAATAGTTTTGAAGATCGCAGGATTAAGCGGAGGTTTCTGATTCGGAGAAGTGCGATCGAGAATCACAACAATAACTTTATTTTCGTTTTGCTGAACAGGCTTCATTAGTTTCCCTCGTAAATTCAATATATCTACAAGATAGAAATTAAAGAATAAAACCCAAAGAGCTACTAAATGCGAGCATAAATAAGCATTTTACGCATATTTATCTTTATATTTGATTTTTTAACGCACTGTTTCCAAATTTCTAACAGTACTTATTATTTTTCTTTAGTAAACTATTGCGTACTCATACGCACTGTTTCGTTAAACTAAAGGTAGTTTATTAGGCTGGCTACCGATGAGTATCAAGGGAAGAAGGGGCGGTTATCTTGCTACAGCAGAGGGGGTGAAGAGGCTCAAGGATGCCAAGCGAGTTAACAAGTATACTTATCAGGGCATTGCCGAAGCAGCTAGGGAAACAGAGGATAAGGTTAAGCGGCTGTTTAATCCTCAATGGGGTAATGGTTCGTATAAGGTTGGGGAAGAAGCCGTTGAGGCGATTTGTAATGTCTTGGACTTAAAGCCAGAAGAAGTTGTTAGGGATTGGTATCCGTTGGAGGTTAGTTCAGAGCAAGACGAAGCTACCCTCTCAAATCAAGGAGAAAAGCACGCTCCGTCTTATTACAGAGCACTAGAAAAAATCGAACAAGCTGCTAAAGATCAAGTAAAAGAGCTAGATTTGGCTGGGATGGAATTGAGCGAATTGCCAGAAGCCATCGGACAGCTCACTAACCTCTCACTACTTGACTTTGGCGAAAATTCCCTGAGCAGTCTGCCACCAGAGATCGGACAATTAACTAACCTCACTGAACTTTACCTCTACGATAATTCCCTGAGCAGTCTGCCGCCAGAGATCGGACAATTAACTAACCTCACTGAACTTTACCTCTACGATAATTCTCTAGAAATTCCTCCTGAAATTATCAGGCGATATTAGACCTCTTGCACGAATACGAATCTTAGCGGTTTCAGCAATTATCTGAAATTCTCTAAATAGCTTGTCAAAAATAGATTTGACTTATTCATTAAATTATTTATGCAAGAGGTCTATTATGAACCCGCAACCATCATCAATTACTATCTATCTCGGCTAGAAAACAAAACTCAAGCAATACACGAAGCCAAGATGCTTTTAGTTGGACAGGGTAGTGTGGGGAAAACTTGTCTCAAAGTGAGATTAATGAGCAATGATTATGATCCAGCTCGTAATAAGACTGATGGCATTGATATCGATGATTGGAAAATTCAGGTAGAGGATAGAGAATTACAGGTCAATATTTGGGATTTTGGTGGACAGGAGATTATGCACTCTACCCACCAGTTTTTCTTAACTAAGCGCAGTCTCTATGTTTTGGTGCTCGATACAACTCAAAGCGAGGAAGAAAACCGCATTGAATATTGGCTGAAGATGATTGGCGGTTTTAGTGATAACGCCCCTGTGATTATAGTGGGAAATAAAGCGGATCAGCATCCTTTAGATATTGATAAGAATGGCTTACGGCAAAAGTATCCGCAAATTAAGGATTTTTACGAAGTATCTTGCGAAACGGGAGCGGGAATTGATGAGTTAGCTCAATTTATCAAGCAGGAAATTAGTCAATTAGAACATATTAATGATACGCTACCTTTGCCCTGGTTCAAAATTAAGTCAGAGCTAGAAAAAATTGACAAAGACTATATTCCTTATGATGACTACGAGTCTTTATGTGAACAAGAAGGAGTTGATCGGGAAGATAATCAGCGCATCTTAATTAGGTTGTTAAATGATCTGGGAATTGTGCTTAATTTTCAGGACGATCCTCGACTAGAAGATACTCACGTACTCAATCCTGAATGGGTAACCAATGGGGTTTATAAAATCCTTAACGATCGCAATTTAATAGTAGATGATCGGGGAATTTTAAAGATGCCAACTATTAAAAGAATCCTTGATAAAAAACGCTACCCTGTCAGAAAGCACCTGTTTATTATTGCCATGATGCGGAAGTTTGAGCTGTGTTTTGATCTGGAATCAGACAAACAATTTCTAATTCCCGATATCTTGCCCAAAGAAGAACCCTACACAGGAGAATGGGACAATACTCTAGCATTTGAATATCACTATCCCGTATTGCCTGGCAGTATTATTTCCCGCTTTATCGTGCGGATGAATCACCATATTCATCAAAAAACCTACTGGCGTAGTGGCGTAGTGTTAGAAAATGAAGGTAATTTGGCGTTAGTTAAAGCAGATCGAGAGGATAAAGTTATTAAAATTCGCGTCAAGGGAAAAGTTAATACTAGACGCAATTTATTAACGGCAATTCGTTCTCAGTTTAAGCATATTCATAAAACTATTCCTGGCATTATTCCAGTGGCAAAAGTTCCCTTAATTGAACATCCTGAAATTCTTTTAGATTATCAAGATTTATTAGATTTAGAAGCCATGGGAGAAAATGATGTGATTGTTCCTAAGCTAAAGCAGCACATTCCCCTAAGACAATTATTAGAGGGGATTGAAAAGCCAAGTAATCGTATTCATGAACGTTATATAGACAAAGATTATTGATAGCAATATTGCACAATAAGCAATTTGATAAATAGTTGTAATTAGTCAAAATAGATAATTTAAAATTAAAAAAATAAAAGCTATTATTAACAAATAATATATCTTAGTAAAAACTGAAATTTTATTAGATAAAATTAGAATGATAAACTAGAATAATTTATAGTCATGACGAGTATTAGAGAAGAATTAAACCGCAAACTAAATAACTTGTCTCCCGAACAACTAGATTCTGTTCATCAATTTGTGGAATCCCTTGAACATCAATCACCTTCAGCAGATTCAGACTATCCTTTGACTAATGAAGATATAGACCGAGTTGTTGAATCCTATCGTCAGCAAAATAAACCCCTACCAATTGGTTTAGCTAAGGGAGAGTTTACTGTTCCCGATGATTTTAACGATCCTCTGCCTGATGAAATTATCGATTTATTTAATAATCCTGCATGAAATTAATATTAGATACTCATATTTTTCTCTGGTTAATTAATGATAATCATTTCGTAAGTAATAAGTAATAAGTAATAAGTGTTTTAATTTACTCCTTTTAATATGAATTTTTGTACTAATTAATTTTTTTATTAAACCGTGTCTATAAATAAGATTAGTATCTAGCAGAAATTTACCATTCATCTAAATCAATTTTTCTGCACTCTTGATTAATTGCATCGGACATAAGTTCAAGCTCCTCTTCAGGAATAGAGCCTGCAAACTTTAATAAACTTTTACCAGCAACACCAGCATTATTTACGGCTAGAGATTTAGCAAAATTTAATATCTGTAGCTGTTGTGCTTCTTCAAGGTCTTGAAGTTGCTTAATTATCTGCTGTTCTATATCGGTTTTGCTCATGTTAAAAGATAAGCTGATCTCTAACGATTTTAATAAATAATTTTATCAAAATCTATAAGCTATAAGCCTTAAGCCATAAGAGAATGCACAGACAGCTTAAAATCTATTAGCTACTAAACTGTTCTTTCCCAAAGAAACTTTCTTTCCGATTCCTTAATCGGCACATCATTAATGCTGGCTTCCCGACGCATCATCAATCCATTTTCGGCAAATTCCCAATTTTCGTTACCATAAGCTCGATACCAAAAACCGCCATCATCGTGCCATTCGTATTCAAAACAGACAGAAATGCGATTTTCATGAAAACTCCAAAGTCTTTTTTTAAGGCGATAGTCTAATTCTTTCGCCCATTTACGACGTAAGAAAGCAGTAATTTCTTCTCTACCATTAATAAACTCTGCTCGATTACGCCATTGTGAATCAATTGTATAGGCTAAGGCTACTTTTTCAGGGTTGCGGGTATTCCAGGCATCTTCAGCAGCCTGTACTTTAGCAGTGGCGGTTTCTAAAGTAAAAGGTGGTAGGGGCGGTTTAGTTTCCATGTTAGTTAATAGTTGCCGAATTTTTTATGATGCTGTTAGCTTTTGTAATTGCCTTGGTAATATTGGGCGGGGTTGAATGGTTGGGGGATAAAAATCAAGATCTGCTTCCATAAGGTGATGGAGTTGATCATGAATAGTGAGTTCCTGAATCGAATTCCAGTGTAGTCGTTGAAAAAATCGCACGTTGGGTAGTTGAACCGTTGCTAAAAAGCGATCGCATCCCCAAGTATTAGCGGTAGTTACGGCTTTTTCAATCAATCCTTTACCAATTCTCCAGCCTCGTCGATAGTCGGGATGTGTTCCCAGTCTGCCACCGTACCAAAGCCTGGGCTGAGGTTCATAAATCCTGACCACTCCTACAACCTGGCGATCGCCATTAACTGCGACAATAGGATAGGCAATAGCGTCATAATCATCGCGATCGCTATGTTTAAATAGATTCTGTTCCTGGCAGAATATTTGCTGTCTTAATAAAAAATAATCCTCGATCTCCTTTGGCGATAACGCCAGGTTGAATTGATAAGTTTGTTTCATCATGATTCATTATTTATCAATTGATTGAGCCTGTTCAATGTTTTAATGCTTAATGTTCAATGCTCAACTCGCGCGTTCCCTTGCGCCTTTCGGCGGCGCGGTGAGACAGTCCGTTGGGCGGGTTCCCCGACTTAAAGGAACTGTCGAACCCTTTAGGGGGTCGCTCGTCAATGTTTAATGTCTAACGTTCAAAAGTTGACAGTGCCGAACAAGCACCACATTTAGCACAGCCAGCTTTAATATTGCGGGAGTTCATCCCCGAAGCGTTGAGTAAATTACCAACCTGTTCGTAAATGGCATACATAAAATCGCTGCTGGGGGGTTGATGGTTAGCCAGAGGAGTACCTGTAATCGGAACAAAGGGCACGACAAAAGGATAAACCCCAATTTGGATCAGGCGATCGCAGGTGCTAACAATAGTCTCTAAACTATCTCCTAAACCCGACAGGATATAGGTGCTTACTTGTCCCCAACGGAATACTTGTACGGCTGCTTCAAACGCCTGAAAGTAGTAATCTAAAGATACTTTAGCTTTCCCTGGCATAATGCGATCGCGTACCTCTGGCTGGATGACCTCGATATGCATACCCAAGGTATCGATACCTGCATCTTTCATTTTGGTAAACCAGCTAAAATCATTCGGGGGTTCGCACTGCGCCTGAATCGGTAAATCAATCTTAGCCTTGACTGCTTTGGCACATTCAATTAGATAGGCTGCACCCCTGTCGGTAGTGTTAGGAGTACCTGTAGTCATCACTAGCTGTTCTACACCATCAAGTTTCACCGCCGCGACGGCTACTTCTGCAAGCTGTTCTGGGGTTTTACGGGGGATAGTTGTACCTGCTTTTAAAGACTGTTCAATGGCGCAAAATTGACAAGCGGTATTGCGATCGCTGTAACGAATGCAGGTTTGTAAAAGCGTGGTGGCTAATACGTTACGGCTATGGAGGAGGGCAATCTTTTTATAGGGGATACCGTCGGCAGTTTTCAGGTCATAAAACTTGGGCTGGGCAGGGAATTGAATGCTGGCAATCGGGCGATCGTTCTTCTGTAGTAGGGGTTGTTCGCGAACAGCCCCTACAGCGTTATATGGTGATTTGGCAGCAACATTATTATGAATCGGAATCATTACCGTTGTACCATCGATAGTTACTGCCTTATGGTCGGAAGGTCCCGCCCCACCTTTTCTAGATGCTGCCCCAGGATTGCGCTCGATTAGTTTTAAGCCTTGGGATTGCAGTTGAGTAATTAATTTTTGTTTTTGACCACTATCCATTTCATTTCATTTAACATTAAATATTTAGCATTTATGAGCGACCCTGGTGATTTTTAATCACCTAAAGGAACGCGCGAGTTGAACATTTTTCATCTAAAAGCTTGAAGAAGATTTGCTACTTCTTATAATTGGCTTACAGCTTGTGACTTATGGCTGGGGCTTCGCCTCTTTACTCGTCGATCGCCTGATTTAATTCTCGTTCGATTGATTTACCGTTTTCCTTTGAGGAATTTGAAGAATTTTCTAGAGTGGGGGGGTTACTTATCGGTGACTGTTGCCAAACTGAGTAGGGATTGCGGTTTACTTCTAGCTGCAAAAGATCGGGGCGGGAATAATGCCCTACCGAATCCATCATGCGCTTACGTTTAGTAATTAGAGAAAAATCCAAATCGGCGATCGCCATACCCTCGCCCTCGGTTATAGGTTCGCACAGGGGAACGCCTTCGGGGGAGATAATGGTGGTGTAGCACCCACCTGTTAAAACTCTTCGTAAACCTTCATTAGGGCAGATTTCGGCAATTTGTTCGGGACTTAGCCACCCCGTAGCGTTAACCACAAAACAACCAGCTTCTAAAGCATGATGCTTAATCGTTACTTCTGTTTGATCGGCAAAGATTTGTCCCACCATTGAACCAGGAAACTGGGCGCAGTGAATTTGTTCTTGCTGTGCCATTAGGCTATATCTAGCTAGGGGGTTGTAGTGTTCCCAACAGGCTAACGCCCCTAACTTACCGACAGCAGTATCTAATACCTGCAATCCTGATCCGTCTCCCTGTCCCCAAACCATTCGTTCATGGTAGGTGGGGGTAATCTTACGACGCTTTAATAACAAAGTGCCATCGGCATCAAAGATTAACTGAGTATTATATAGAGAACCCCCATCCCGTTCGTTCACTCCCAGAACCACCACCATTTCATTAGCCTTTGCCGCTTTACTAACAGCATCGGTAACAGGACTAGGAACAGTTACCGCTTCCTCGTATAGCTTCATGTGTTCCTTTCCCATCAACACTGGCGGTTGAATAAAAGAAAAGTAGGGATAGTAAGGAATAAAAGTTTCGGGAAAAACAATTAACTGCACTCCCTCCTTCCCAGCATCGGCGATCGCCTGTAAGACCTTCTCCGTTGTCCCCTCGCGGCTATACAGTACGGGAGAAATCTGTACCGCAGCAGCTTTTACATTTATCATTTAGCATTTACCATTTATCATTAAAAATTCAAGGCTTTTGAACAATGTTCAATGCTCAACTCGCGCGTTCCCTTGCGCCTGTCGGCGACGCGGGGTCGCTCCTAAATGTTCAATGACTTAAGTTGTCCAGGTATCTAAAATAAACGCCCCATCTTTACGATGTAACAAAACAATATCGAGAACATCCAAAGGACTGATGGGAGTAATACCAGGAATTAGAGAAGGTTCGCCGTGTCCGTAGAGTGCCTGCAAAGCAAAGCGACAGGCATATATTTTGCCTCCTTCTTCCATAATTTTTACCAGCTGATTGTTCATCGCCTGGTGTCCAGGGAAGGCTTCATCGCCAATTTTGGGAAAGCCTCGCTGTACCCCCAAGGTTACCCCAGGACCATAGAGTAAGACCGAGGTTTCAAATCCTTTACGAATTAAGCGAGTCGCTTGCAGTAAATTAACCAAACCAATTGAGCCTTCAAAAGCCACGGTATGGAAGGTAACTAAGGCTTTTTCTCCTGGTTCAGCTTGAACATCGGGAAATAGTTTTTCTTCGTAATCGACAAAGAAATCACCAGCTTTGTGTTGGGGGGTAGTAACTTCAGGCATATTTTTTTATTTGGTTAGTGGTTAGTGGTTAGTGGTTAGTGGTTAGTGGTTAGTGGTTCGTATTCAATGCAGTGATGACAAAAGACTAGTAACTGATAAATGTTTAATGCTCAACTCGCGCGTTCTCTTGCGCCTGACGGCGGCGCGGGGTCGCTCGTCAATGCTCAATGTTCAAGATCCTATTGCTGCATCATTAACAGCTAATAATGTCCCTGGATAAGCATATTTGGTGTTGTTAGCGATATTTTCAGCTAAATGTTCAGCATCTCTGGCAATTCCTGAAAATCTTCCTGACCCCCAGGTATATAGCCAAGGAAGTCCAAGAAAATATAAGCCATTGACGCTAGTAACACCGCGATCATGGCTGGGATAGCCTTTCCCGTTAAATACGGGGACATCCACCCAGCTAAAGTCAGCTTGGTAGCCAATACACCAAATTATTGAAGTTATATTGGCTTGACGATAGTTTAATTCCGCTGTTTCGGCTTCTGGTTGCCACGCTGGTTGATAGGCTTCTTCTCTGGGGACATCTATCTGATGGCGATCAATATATTCATCGATAGTCCCCTTAATGCTTTCTGCTACATCATCGGCGCGATCAAGATTATGCTTTAAGTTGTCCTTAAACTCCAGATTCTCCCCCTTAACCTCCTTGAGAGAACCATATAGCTGCATTCCTTGAGTAGCAAAAACTCTAAGATCGATTTCCCTACCGCCACCACGTCCAGTAACGTAGTGATTGGTTTTATGGCGGACTTTTTCCTTATCGGGATGGTTATCTATCGTTAGGTTATAGTATCCCAACTTATCTAACCATTCTACAACGTCCTTACCTCGATACTTACGAGGCGATCGCGGTGCGCCACCAATACAGAGATGTACTTTCCTCTCTGCTAAATGTAAGTCCTCCGCAATTTGACAGCCAGATTGTCCGCTACCCACCACCAAGACTTCACCAGGGGGCAAAGCTTCGGGGTTTTTGTAGTCAGCGGCATGGATTTGCACTATGTCACTAGGCAACTTTTCCGCCATCCGAGGTATCTTTGCCCGATGATAGCTACCTGTAGCAATAACTACTCTATCTGCCGTGTAGCTACCGAGGGAAGTATTTAATTCAAATACACCCTGGCTATGATTCTTACTAACGGAAAAGACTTCTACTCCTTCCTTGAGGGGAGGATTGAAAGACTGGGCATAATCTTTGATGTACTCGACAATTTGATCCCTGCCCATAAACCCGTCAGGATCTTCTCCCTGATAGTGATAGCCAGGTAGGGTACACTGCCAGTTAGGAGTCACTAAACAAAAAGTGTCCCAGCGTTTTTGTTGCCAAGAATAACCAGTAAAGTGCTTTTCTAAAACTACGTGGTCGATACTCCTTTGTTTTAAGCAGTAGCTAATAGCTAAACCAGCCTGTCCACCTCCAACTACAATTACTGAGGAATGCTGCTTCATTCGTTGACTCCAAGACTGCAACGGCTAATTACTTCTTTAACTGAGAATTAGTAATTAGAGTAGAGGCTAAGTTCTCAATAAACCCGTATATTTTGTTACCAAATATTGAAGACTAGCGATAAGTGCAGTTAAAAAAGGTTCCTAAAGCAAATAAGTTCATCACTACCTGTTAAAAGTGATAGGTGGTGATGAATTAAGGCAAAAAAATGTCAGATATTTCCATAGCAATATGATAACCAGTGATGGAGATACGATAATAATCAGGATAATCTTTCATGGTTCTAATATTATCTAGCTCAGTAAAATTTACCTCACACTAAGCAAAATATTTTCCCCAGAAATATTATCAAGTAATTCAAAATTATAAGATGTTGAAATAAAAAGCACCTTCGGAAAGTTGAAGATGCTTAATAAAGTTATATTGTCAAATTTGTCAGAACTAGCTATTTGATAGATTTTTCAGTTGAGTTAATGCTTTCCACTAACTCCGTGAAGATTCTATTTTCGAGTAATGGTTGATACTGTAATTTAACTTCCCATCCCCATCCTTGAAAAGAGATCGTTCCTTGAAGGAATAGCAACCATGAAAATTTACTAACCCATCCCAATTGTTTTTCACTTTGAGAGTAGTTGCTGTTATTTTGTTGTTCTGTATTCATAGTGTTCAGAAATTTTCCTCTGTCTTGTTGTATGAATACAGCTTATTTTTGGGGTATTACAGGAAAGCAAGTAAACTTCTCAAAATCGGAAAAGCCTTTTATAATATGGATTGGATTAGTTTAGGGTAGCTAGTTGAGTTTGGGTATACCCTAAACTTTTTAGGCAAATTATTTAACAAAACTCATGCCAAAGTATTCTTATGGATCTACTTTACAAGCAAGAGTCAAAAGACTGCTTGAAGACCTACTGAGCCACGTTAATGGTGATTTTTCAGATCTAGAACTTAAAGATTTTACTTCGCGATGGCAGCAAGAAGATAGCGCTCGTCCTGAGTTGGTAATTGAAACTACAATCAATTCTTTGATATTTCTCACCCAGAAGGATAATTACCCTAAAGGATTAACTAAAGCGCAAATCAATCCCATACTTACTCACTATTTAAAAGACTTCTTACAAATTCTCAGCGATAACCGCACGGTAACCAGGGGATCTGAAGATTGGAAATTTACTTTAAAACTGTGGTCAAAGGAAAAGGCTAAGAATCTGCAAAAGTTTGATGAGGAGTGGGAGTTAAGAAAACCTGACAATTTAAATAAAAAAGCTGAATCGGTTTCTAAACTAAATAGTCTAGAAACTAAATATGCCGAAAAATACAGCAAGCAAAGACTTCTCGCAGTAAGAACACTCTACGAAATATTGCCTAAAGGTACGGAAGGAGGAAAAGAGTTTGCTCGTATTATTGACCTTCTATTGTTCCAAGAATCAAGGCGGGCTGGCAAAAGGATTACTATTTTCAATGATGCAGCAGGGGACTACCACGGACTAGATAGTTTTGAGGGGGATTCTTTTCGCCGAGAGGGTACTACAGGCTATCAGTATAAGTTTTATCCTTCCCCTTTGAGTTCAGATCATCGCAGTAAGATTAAAAAGTCACTGCAAAAAACTGCGGAAAGTCAAGCAGAACTAAAGTTAAAAAAATGGATATTGGTTACGCCTGAGAATCTTACTGAATCTTCTACTCGCAAAGATAAGGGTGATGTTAGTTGGTTTGAGGGATTACGTAATGAATTAGACCTAAATTTTGAGCTAGAACATTGGGGGCATAGCAGTCTACAGTATCTTTTTTTAGAATCTCCTGTTCTCGGACTCTACTATTATCCTGAAATTATTGCTGATGGTGTTAGCTGTCGTAAAACTATACAGGATACACGGCAAAGATATGACAAGGGTTTGCAAGAATTAAATCGTAAAATTGAATTTGTTGGCATGTCTGTTTATAAACCAGAGGCAACCAGGGGCGTGCCAATGGAGGATATCTACATTCCTTTGTCGGTTGTTCCTGAAGCTGCCAGCAAAGAAGATAATGTTTCTCGGAAAAACCCGCTCGATCTAATTGCATTGGGTAGGCGTAATATTATCTTGGGAGATCCAGGGTCAGGAAAATCAACTCTACTCAAGTTCTTATCTTTAGCTGGCATTTCTAAGCCTTTGCAGCGACGTTATAAAGCTAAACATGACAAGCGATTGCCAATTCTAATTATTTTGCGCCGTTATGCAGATGAACTTAAATCAAGAAGAAATTTATCTTTAATTGACTACATTCAAGAAGTTGTTCAGGCTGATTTTAGTCTCACTAACGCCGATCTAAATTTTTTTGAATTTTATCTAGAAACAGGTCAAGCCATTCTTTACTTTGATGGCTTAGATGAATTACCCAATTCTAGTTTCAAAAAAACTATCAGAGATCGTATTTGTACCCTAAATTCTACTTATCCTGGTAACACTATTATCGTAACTTCCAGAATCGTTGGCTACGATAGCTATTTCCGCTTTGATGAAAAAGAATTTGCTCATTATCGTGTAACTAATTTACAACTTCCAGAAATTGAACAATTTATCAAGGATTGGTATAAAGTTCGGATTGAAAATAAAAGAGAACAAGATGAAAATATTGCCGATTTAGTTAATCTGCTCAAAGACAATGATTACAAAGCAATTCGAGAGCTAGCCGAGAATCCACTACTATTGACTATCATTACTTTGGTACATCGTATTGATGCGGTCTTGCCTGATGAGCGGGTTGTACTCTATCTCAAATGCACAGAGACTTTGCTTAATACCTGGCATGGATGGAAATTTAAAGATTCATCTAGTCGAAAAGGAAAAGGAAAAATCGAACGACGCAATCGACAACGTATGGAAGCTATTGCTAATTGGATGCATTGCCAAAGTGTAGGTACTGGAAGTAAACAAAGAGCTGTCGCCCCTTATGAAGACCTAAAAGTGTTTTTGACAGAGCATATTAGAGATGTTGAAAAAACCATCGACCCTGACAATGACCCTGAAGATTTAGCCGAAGAATTTTTAGAATTTATTAAAAAACGTGCAGGGTTACTAATTGAAGCTGGTGATAAACAATATAGCTTTGTACACCTTACCTTTCAGGAATATCTTACTTCTTCCCATATCATTACTAAAGGCGAAAAAGATGGTGTTAAAAATATTTGGCAGACACTGAAAACAAAATGTATTGACTCTAGATGGCAAGAGGTTATTAGACTTTTGATTGCCAGTCTTAAGTCGGATGAAAGTCAAGAGTATTTAATCGAGCGAATTCTAGAAGCTAATCAAAATAAACATCAGGTTAATCTCTCATTACTTTTAGGGGGGTTATTGCTTGATGGTATTGAATCAGCAGAGATATTTGAAAGAGATATTTTAGCTTATGTGTTTAGATCTGCTATTGAGGTCAAAAAAATTGAACAATTACGAACAATCTTATCAATCCTGCGAACCTGGATCGGAAAAGACCCTGAAAATGACAATACTGCTAGATCTGTATTTGGCTCTTTGTGGCATGATAACGATGATTTAACTCAGAGAGAAGTTTTGATTCTTATTGCTTTTGCTCTTAATTGGTCTGAAGCTGAAATGATTGAGGTAACAAACGAATCTGTAATTTATTCAGAGAAAGATTTTAGTTTTTCACAATTATTCTTTGGTGAGACATATAAGATTAAGCAGACTGATGTACTTACTCAAAATATTGACTTTTTTCATCGTTATCTAGATGATCTCTCTACTAGATCTCATGTTGGTACTTTGCTAGCGGCAATATCTTTATCTTTAGATTCTAGGTTAGAAGAAAAAATATTTTTTAAACAAATTTTTTATCAATACATAATTCACATAGCTTTTGGCATATCATATGGAACTTTCATTCATTATACTTTCGATATTTCTCAGTTAATCATTAATGAGCAATTTTTAAATCATCAAAAAATCAACTGGGCTCTGGATCATGCTCGGGCTCAGGCTCGGAATCGGGCTCAGGATCGGGCTCTGGATCATGCTCTAGATCAGGCTCGGGATCGGGCTCTAGATCAGGCTCGGGATCGGGCTCAGGCTCGGGGTCGGGCTCAGGCTCGGAATCGGGCTCTAGATCAGGCTCTGGATCGGGATCGGGATCGGGCTCTGGATCGGGCTCTGGCTCGGGCTCTGGAGAATAATAAAGACTTTTGGCAAGTGTTTATCGCTGATTCGGAACTCTATAGTCCCATTCTTGATTTATTCTGTGATATTTTTGCCCTAGAACCCAGGGCGCAATGGTGGGAGGCTCTGCGAGTTAGTTTTCTGCCCAAGATACCTAATCTCATTCCTCTTTTTAATCCTGAATTATGGTCAAGAGTCGAGCAAGCATTTGCGGATGGCTCGCCAGAAGAGGGCGATATTTACTTTGCTTCCTGGCAACTCCTGTTAGATGTGTGGCTCTATGTATTTGAGTATTATGATTCTGCTGATGAAACAATGATGGCTCGAATTGCGGAGCTAACTAGAGAAAATCAGGCTGCTCCTCTACAAATTGCTCACTGTATTCGCGATATAGCCTATGGTGATGAATCCCGAACAGATGACTTAGTGGCAATGGTGAACTCAGAAGATAGCGAATATAAAACCATTTTTGAGACTTGTTATTGGAGAGAAACAGAATAAATAAGAGTATGAATTATTTTTTACTTAAAAAATCGCCTTTCAATAAACATCATTCAATAAACTCAATAAATAAAACTTTTGCGTCTGGTATATCTTTATATTTCAATGCTTTAGCTTCAATTTGCTGTAGCTGTCCTAAAGCTCTGCCACAGGGAAAACCATAGGCTGCTTTAACGCGATCGCTTAACCATTTATCTAAATCAATATAGTTACAATATAAATATAAGCATCAAACATATTTAATATATCCAAAGTAGTCAACATTAAATTATCAGCAGAAATAGAAGCCAGGTTGTAGAGGCTGGCGTGCCGTTTAGGTAAGACTCCTATCACCAAATAAAATATACTAAAATAGCCATAATATGTTGTAATTCTAATGTCAGATAAGCCAATTTATTGGATTGGTTCTTCAAAGGAAGACATTGCTCAATTTCCTATAGAAGCTAGAAGAAGAGCAGGGTTTCAACTTAGAGCAGTTCAAAGAGGTCAATCTCCAAGCGATTTGAAGCCAATGTCTGTTATTGGAAAAGGGGTGGAAGAAATAAGAATTCGTACGGGAGAAGCATATCGCGTGTTTTATGTCGCTAAATTTGCTGAAGCTGTGTATGTACTTCATGCCTTTAATAAGAAAACTCAGAAAACCTCAAAGAAAGATATTGAAATTGGTCAAAAACGTTATCAAGCAATGATTAATTCTAGAAAGAAATAAAGTAAAAAAATTATGAATGATAAAACTCCCATTGCAGTAGAACAAGGCAGAGATAATGTATTTATAGATTTAGGGTTTGAGCCAGAAATGGCAGCAAATTTAAAAATAAGAGCGGATCTAATTTTAGCCTTACAGAAATATATAAAAGAAAAAAATTGGAATCAAGAACAAGCTGCTAATTTTTTTCAAGAAACTCAACCACGTATTAGTAATTTAATGAACGGTGATATTGATAAATTTAGTATTGATAAATTGGTAACAATGATTATTAGAGCTGGTATGCAAATTAAAATTGAGGTAATTACTAAAGCCGCATAAAAATCATGTTTTTTTTATTCAATAAATTCAATAAATAATACTTTTGCGTCTGGTATATCTTTATATTCCAATGCTTTAGCTTCAATTTGCTGTAACTGTCCTAAAGCTCTACTACAGGGAAATCCATAGGCTGCTTTAACGCGATCGCTTGCTATATTAAGAGCAGTACGGGCTTTTTCTATAAATTCATTTAGTTCGTATTCTGTTGAGGGAATAAAGTGTTCTTTAACTACTAAGGAAGGGGAATAGCAGGTTTGTTCTGTACCGTCTGACCATTGAATTTTAAAATTGATTTCAGGCATGGGTTTTAAGTAATAAGTAATAAGTAATGAGTAATAAGTGAGAAAGAGAGCATTAATTTCATATTGAGTTATTATAGGTATTTGATAATAACCAGGAGTATTGTTTTAGATGGAGTTGGGCGGATTTTTGCCAGGAGTATTGCGGAGGAAGAAGAGAGGCATTATTAATTAACTTTTGGGATAGATTTTTATTTAAGATATTGACCATAGCATCAGTAATTTCTGGAATTGAATTAGGATTTACAAGTAAAGCTGAATTGCGATCAAGGAATTCGGTAAAGGGAAGGATGTTAGAGGTGATTATAGGTAAACCTGAGGCGATCGCTTCTAGTAGAACTAATCCCCATCCTTCCTTAATGGAGGGGAAGACAAAAGCATCAGCACAGCGATATAAGGTTGGCAGGTATTGATCTGCTATTACTCCAGGTAAGATTAATGATTTTCCTATGGTGATGTTATGCTCCTTAACTAAATTGAAAAACTCGATTCTATAGGGTTCATAATCAAATAAGGTTTCTCCTCCTGCGATGATTAGCTGTGCTGCGGGATAAGTGTTTAATGCTCTTATAAAAGCCTGTAATAAGTTAAGAGAATTTTTTCGTGGTTCGATACCGCCAATAGTTAAATAAACAGGATAGTTGCTAATGCCTAATTTCTGCCTGAGTTTTATTTCTTTTCCATTAGCTTGATTAGAAAACCTTGCTAAATCCACTCCATTAAATATTACAGGAGCATCAACATGGTATTGCTTTTTTAGTTCCTGCTGCCAATATTGAGCAACGCAAAGACAAAGATCTGGTTCTATGATCGAGCGATCGTGACATTTTTGGAGATAAGGGCTGTTAAATTGATCGATATGATGGACGGTACGGATGAAATGAGGAATTATTTCTTGATCTCGCAATACTTTTAAAGCATTACTGCTGATACAATCTTGAGCATGATAAATATCGTACTCAGTTATTTCCATACTCAAAAAATCAATAAACTCCTGAATTCTCTGCTTAATTAATTCATCTACTGGATCTAAACCCTGCTGCTTTTGTCGTAATTTATCGGTTTCTATTATGGGCTGAGTAGGAACTAACTTACTAGGGCAATTCAAAGGACGATGAAACCCCACATTATCTTTATTTAAGGCATAAATACAAACCTGATGCCCCTCTGCATGCAGTGCTTCGGCTAATTCGATGGTATGAATTACCCCTCCTCTTGGTTTCGTGGAGTAGGTAAATAGAGCAATCTTTAATTTTTTCTTCATCTAATGACTTTAATCACATTTTATAGCTATTCTGCCCTAAAATCTCCAATTTACTGCCGATAAAGACTTGATTTAATAATTATCAATTGTTGAATATCAAATATTTTGTCAATTTTGATACAGGATAAAAATATATTTTGCTGCTCAATAGAAATGTCAGCTTATTTTTTCAGTTCTTGTGCCTAGCGATTTAATTGATCCCACGCGATTATTATTTGAACTACAAAAGATCAATCTTCTTAACCAAAGTTTATCTGGTTGTCTGCAACCAGAGTTAATTGCTACCAAAATAACTGATGGTTTAGTTCAAAAATTTGACTGTGCTTTTGCCAGAGTTTGGATAGTTGAAGCGGAACTATCTCGCCTAAAGTTAATTGCCTCATCGGGATTATATACTCGCTTAGATGGTGATTTTGCTACCGTATCGATGGGATCATATAAAGTAGGAAAAATTGCCCAAAACTGTATTCCCTTTTTAAGTAATCAGTTAGCAAATGAGTCCTGGGTAAAAGACCGAGAGTGGGCGATTAAGCATAAGATATGCGGCTTTGCTGGTCTACCCCTGACAAGTGCAGGAGAATCCATTGGGGTATTAGCCGTTTTTAGTCATAATCCTATGGAACCAGAATTCCTTGAGGCATTAAAAATTCTTTGTAGTTCCGTCGCGGTAACTTTAAATAATGCTGATGTCTATCAAAAAAAATCTCAAATTAATTTAAATCAACAAAACTATAATACTGAAGAAAAAATTCCCTTATCTGAGCAAATTGACTCTATCTTATCTAGTATTAATTTAACTTTGCTTGGGACAGAAAAGCCTTTAAATACGGCTAATACTTATATCTTATTAAAGATTGCTGAAGAATTAAAATCGAAGAACTGTAGCTACTGTCGCTTGACTTATGCTAGCGATCGCTTTTATTTAGAAGCTATGTTAATCGAAAGTACTCCACTGCAAACAGACTTTATTTCGCAAAATATTATTTCAGCTATTAACTTTCTAGATGGTTATTTTAAAATAAATCATAAAGAGCCTAATCTCTGGCAAATTGAAGTCTCTTTTCCTTATCAGGAACAGCATACTAAATGTGCTCATCTTTCCCCACGGGAGAAAGAAGTCATCCAGCTATTAATAGCTGGGATGCGTGATCGCGAAATTGCTGCAAAACTATTTATCAGCGATCGCACTGTTAAGTTTCACATTAATAATGTGATGCAAAAGTTTAATGCTAAAACTCGTATTCAAACAATTTATATGGCTTGTAGTAATGGCTGTTTACATTGAGCATTTATCATTAAGCATTTATCATTGAATATTAAGATGAAATCAAGCATATAAAATAGCACCATGTTGATTAAAATCCCAAAAAACATGATCTTCTGTTTCTGACTTAATTATTAGTTGAGAACCTTCTGTAATTTCTCCCACCAGAAAACAGTCTATTGCCTCGCTATTAAATTTTTGTTTAACTGTATCCAACTTATTCGCTGAAACAGATAGTAAAAAACCATAGCTGGGAAATGCCAGTAACCAAGTTTCTAAATCAATGCCATCAGGACAAATAACATTATCTAGATTTAAAACAGCCCCGCAATGGGAAGATTCAATTAACATCAAAAGAGTGCCAATAATCCCCCCCATACTAATATCTTTCCCTGTCCGACATAGATCATGCTCTGCCAACCACGGTAAAATCTGCACTTTCTTGGTTAAAGAATCTGGCGTAGATTCAGTAGCAGCATTCCAAAAAGGAAATTGAGGGTGCATCTTTCCCGCAAAATCTACGGCAACCACCAATAAATCCCCTCGTTGGGCAGTAAAGCTACTAATTAGCTTATTGCTGCGCCCTAAAATTGCTACCCCCAAACTGCTGAAACGACTCCTGAGGTTAGTATGCCCGCCAACAATAGGAACGTTAAAAGCCTGAGATGCTGCCTTCATCCCTTCCAATAAGGGTAGTGCCTGAGCCTGATTTTCCGTCCATATAGTATTTACTACGGCGATCGCCCTTCCTCCCATAGCGGCAATATCGCTCACATTAACCATCACCCCACACCAGCCTGCAAACCAGGGATCTTCCGCTACTAAAACATCCCACATTCCTTCGGTAGCCAGTAATAAATAACCATCACCGTCGGGAATTGCCGCACAGTCATCCCCCACAGTAATCTCACTCTGATTTAACTCCAAAATTTGGCTGACAACCTGAATATCCTGCTTGTGAATAATACCCAAAGACTGCCTTGACCTAATACTTAACTGTTCCAGATTAATTTTTTGGCGATCGCGCATAAGAAAGAAGAGTAAATATCTTTTAACCACTAACCACTAATCACTAACTACTTAGCACGAGGGGAGGAATAGAATTTGCCCAGACCGATTATTTTCCAGCATAAAGGAGTGCGGAGCATTAAAACTACTAAAGTTGCTAACAAAACTACTAGTACTCTCAATTTACTCTCCAGGCTTAACTGTAAATCTCCTAAATAATTAGAGCCGATTAAGATAATATGACCAACAGTAAAAATCAACCCAGGTACGGTTAATAGATGAATTTTTCGCCAGCGATGACCTAAAGCTTTTTGCAGGCGATCGCTGCTAGTAAGAGCCGCTGGTAACATTAAAAATAGACCTAAAATGCCCCCTGCAATGCCCAAACGATGTTGCGGTAACATAAAGGCGATCGCATCTAAATTCCAGTTGAGAGAATGATCCAGCATATGTGCCGTATGGGCAATGGCTAATACACAAGCCCCGACACCGATTATGCGGCGATATTGTAACGGTGCTGTCCAGTAATTTTTTAGAGGACGAGCCACTAAAGCCAACATCAGTAATAGTAGAGCGCCATGTCCCGTATAGTCCACCATGGCATCGGTACGCAGTAAGGTTAGAATACCGATAGTTAGGGTAACCCATCCTCCCAAACGAAATAATTGACTGCGCCGATCTGCACTAATTTTTGAAGCAGATACCCCTACACTCAGCATCATCGGTACTGTACCTAGACCAAAACAGAACATAGTTACTGCACCAGCCAGTAAATTCCCCGTCTCCACTGCTTTAAGCTGTGCTGCATAAAGAAAACCACAGGGAATCAAGCCCCAAACCCCACCAAGGATAGCAGGAGTCCACCATTGCTGTTGATCTGCCAGCCGATTCATCCCCGAATTTAGCTGATTGTGCATTACTCCCTGCAAAGGGTGAAATATCGGTAAGCGGGGGAGCCAATTTGGCTTAATTTGCCCAATGCTAAACCAAATTAGTAATATACCAGTGAAAATTGCCATAAACTGCCTTAAACCGCTGCCAATTCCCGCTAATTGACCGCTGGCGACTACAATTGAGCCTAATCCCCCTAAAGCACCACCGACTAGGGTATAGCTAACTAATCTACCGATGTTTAACAGCAGATGAAATCTTAAGCCATTGAAAGTTACAGCCTTACGATCCTGCTGAGACAAAGCAAGGGCAACCGCTAAGGGACCACACATTCCAATGCAGTGACCAAAACTTCCCAGAAATCCGAGGGCAATAATTAGCAGTAAATCTATCACTAGTTCAGCTTGGCAATTACTCTATTAATTATTCCTAGTTACTTATTCCTAGCAAATCCTTAGGTAAATTTTCAGCAATTGCAGAAAATCAAGCATAATTTAAAACCCTACTTGTCGTTACCTATAATTTGTCTTTGATCAGCCAAATAACGCTGTAAATCCGAGTTACTAGTCAAGAAGATGCCCATAATTACACTGAGAATAATCATTACTATGCTACCAATGATGAGGAAGGTAGATAATTGGGAATGCAGCGCAGCCAACAATCCTATTAGTAAGACAATCACCAAACTTAAAATTGCGACCAATAACCATTTAGCCCATTTGTAACCCCGCATCACAAAGTACATCACCGCCACAGTAAAAATAATGCGCCCAACTGCCCATAAATCTCGTGCTGCTACTACTAAAGCAATGTCCAAAACAGTCAATACGATAAACATTGCTAGTAAATTATTTCGGGCTTTAATAGCAGAGTGATTGAGTTTGGGCATAAAATTCTACATAGGATTAATAACTCACCTCAACAATAATATATGGATTCAATTCAAGTTAGCGGGATTCGCGCCTATGGATATGTCGGATATTTACCTGAAGAGAGGGTATTAGGACAGTGGTTTGAAGTTGATCTTACTCTCTGGGTTGATCTTACTCCCGCGGGAAACAGCGATGATATTGCCGACACCGTAGACTATAGAGAAGCGATCGCCATTGTTAAAGAGCAAATTACCACCGCTAAATTTGAGCTAGTGGAAAAATTAATCAGTGCGATCGCTGATCAATTATTAACCCTAGATAAAGTTAGTCAGGTGAGGGTTAAACTATCTAAGCCAGCAGCACCCATTCCTGATTTCGGGGGGCACATCACCTTAGACATCACAAGAAGTATAGTTTAGACTATAAGATTTATTGATATTTGACAATTGGTAATAATACTTAATACTTTACTGTTAAAGTATGAATTTTAAGCATTTCCGAGTAAGGGGAAACTGATTTAATTGGGCAAATTAAATATAGGAAGTAAATTATTAAGTTGATTTGTTGTAAGCAAGCAGGTTTAATTGTCTTTTTACTGAAAACAACTTTTTAAATGATTAATAAGGGACACTTGGTCGATGGGCAGAAAAATAAAAATTACTACTAATTTGGTTTGGCAATATCTTAATCAGCAGTTAGGTCATAAATACTCTATTTGGAATGTTAGGCATTTTTGGTATCTTTATCAAATCACTTTATTCCGCAAGTGTTGGGAGCAAGAATGTTCCCATGAAAGTAATTCGCAATGCTGATTTTTGTCAATAAATAGTCTGATTTAAATTATTATTTGCTGATTTGACGCAAATAAATATAATATCAATTTAGAGCGAATGCCAATGAACTATTAAATAGTTTATTGGCATTTTTGCTTTAGTAGTTATGTAAAGTACAATTATATTTTCTGAGAATAAAATTTTTAGTAAGTAGGTAGGCATAATAATTTATAAGACTGAGTACTATAACTTTATTCCCACTCACCATTCACCATTCACCATTCACCATTCACCAATTCAAGCATTTTATATTTAATTCCACCTACCTACTTAGTTAGATAGCTATTACTAATGCTTGCCTCATAATCTGGATAAAACTAAAAAAAATTTCTCATAAATCTAACTGGCGATCGCCTTTAACATTAACCTCTCAACATTAATCACTAAGATAAATAGCCAAAATTGTAAATTATTCGAATAGTATTGATTTACACCGCTTAATATGAGTTGTTTTTTGCTCTATGTAACAATTTAGCGGGATCATTAATAATTATTGAAAACACTTGACAAAATAGCTAATCTTGATGTGCAAATTAATCATGAGGAATATCAATGATGACTTTGACACCAACCACTCTATGTCTAATTGCTGTTTTGCTCAGTGGCTACCTAGCTGCTATTGGTTTTGGGACTTTGGCTTATTTTGCCAACGACGAGGATTAATGGACGATTAATATCAACAGGCGGAGGCGAAGTCATATAGTTACTTCTCCTCTGCCTTAACTAGTTCATTTTTTCCAAGTTTAATCCGCAAGAATGGTTTCTATTTTCGCCTCCGATTTCAGCAGTTTGTGAACGGGACAAAAGTAAGAAATTTCTAGCAATCTCTGTTTTTGCTCCTCAGTGAGATTCCCCGCTAAGTGTAGGCGAAGGTCAATATGATATTTTCTGTCAATTTTTTGATGCGCAATATCAACTTCTACCCTTTCGAGTTCCCACTCTTTACGCTCGGCATACATTTGCATTGTCATTGCTGTACAAGAACCTAAAGCAGCCATCAATAGTTCTACGGGAGTTGCCCCTGCATCTGTTCCCCCTAAATCTAGAGGCTCATCAGCAGTCAGGTTAAACTTATCGTTAATCCTAATATCCTGCCGATAGCGATCGCTTGTCGAAGAAATTTTAATCGGATACATAACTAAAATATTGGTAATTAATGATTCTCTTAATTCCTTCCTGTAATTACGCCACCATCAACATCCCAGATGCCTCCCGTTTCCCATCTTGCCATGTCTGAAAGTTTACTTAGATAATAATATAACGATTTATGAACTAATACTTCTGGGATTTGTTAAGCCAAAACAAACGTAGTTTTAATAGAGAGAGCCTTATCTGACCTCCCAAATTCCTCCTCTGAGATACAAAAAGTAATCTGTTACTATTCTCAATTAAAGTGCTAACATTGAGCTTGAGAATCATGACTATTAACGATTAAGTTTGTCTTCAGTATCAAAGGTTTTTCCGTAAAGTATTGAGCTATCTCTTTTCTAATAATCTTGTCTCTCTAAACACAACACTCATTGAGAGGACACCCAAAATATGTCTATTTACGTAGGTAACTTGTCTTACGAAGTTAATCAAGAAGACTTAAGTGAAGTATTTAACGAGTATGGAACTGTGAAACGAGTTCATATCCCCACAGATCGCGAAACTGGTCGTAAGCGCGGATTTGCTTTTGTGGAACTGGAATCCGAGGCAGAGGAAGATAAAGCTATTGAAGCTCTAGATGGAGCAGAATGGTTGGAACGGGAGCTAAAGGTTAATAAAGCCAGACCTCGTGAAAACAGAAATTCTTTTAGTGGTGGTAGAAACAACCGCTTCTAAATTTAAGCTTCTTTTTTTCATAACCCCTTGATTGTCATGCTTTTAGGAATTAGGTAGTTTATTTCTACTTTTTCCTAGAGGCGTTTTATTTTTTTAAAGCTTACGAATTAACTTAAATTTTGAATAAGCTTGATATCTTGGCTATCAATCGATTTAAAAGACTTTTAATTCGATCAAATTTACCTAATACTATAGTCAATGATGAGAGGCTTCATTCTGCCCACATTTATCTTAATTTCAGATATTGTCAAAGCCATAGATAATCGTTTATGCGGGAGGGATATCAATTCTTTCAATTAGACTATCGACCTTATTTTCAATCGCCGTTAATTTTCTCAGAACAGTTGGACGATCTTCATCCATACTTGCCAGCATTCTATTCTGAGCTTCCTCTATTCTCGTGAGCCTCGCTACTGTATCATCCAATCTAATTACAGTATCTTCTAAACGCTTCATTCTCTCCTCATGCTCTAGCCTGTCTGTGGCTCTTTGCTCTAACATAGCTTGAACAGTTCTTTCCATAGCCAATATTCGACGATTATCCGATTCCTGCTGAAGAATTAATCGTCCGAGCCTAATTTCATTTTGTTCAAATAGCTTTTCAATTCTGTCTATGCGATCGCTATTATTTCCGCTACTACTGGTCATTGACGTACTGTAAATAAATTTTTTAAATTCAAGCTATTGATTTCTCTCAATTAAAGCATCAATTTTATTTTCAATTGCCGTTAATTTTCTGAGCATCGTTGGTCTATCTTCGTTGAGAGATGAGACTAAATTAGCGATTCCCCTCTGAGTCTGGATTAGTTGTCGCTGACTCTCCTCTAAGAATCTCATTCTCTCCTCATGTTCCAGCCTGTCTGTAGCTCGTTGTTCCATCATGGCTTGGATAGCACGAGAATTTGATTCTACAATTGCTTCAATTCTTTCTAGGCGATCGCCGTTGTTTCCACTACTTCTGGTCATTGATATACTATGATTAAGTTTTTGACTTGAGGAAGCTTCGTAGATGTCTATTCGGGGAGCTTCTTTTTTTATCTCATTATCTCATTAATAGCAGTTTGATTCGTCGTTAACGAAATTACTACCAAAGTGAAGATGAGCTAATGTTCTTTAATAGCGATCGCGCCACATTCAACTTATGGCAGTTTTCAGCAAGAGCTAAGATACACTTCAGTTTTTAAAAAGCCATAAGCTATTATGCCTTTATTTAGATTTGTACTTCATTGATATGAGAACCGCTACATAACATTTCTTCCTCTGGGAGATGATCGAAGCTAGCACTATAGTTATAAGCTAGTTGCTCTGTATTTTTACCAATAAAAATGTGAATCTCAAGAAAATATCAGGATAATCTCTGATATTTTTTGGGGTTTTATATAAAGAAGCCGTTTATTACAGCGAAAAAATGGGCAATCTATATATAAAGAACTCTCCAATGGTACTGGAGAGTTCATTGAAAATCCCCAAAATCTGATTCCTCAGAATTTAAGAGACAAAATCGATATAACCTTAAGATTCCCTTCTTGGAACTTAAAGTATCAAATTCTCTAATTTTAGAATTTAGATTTTGGGTTTATCTAAATGAACAAAGAATGATTATGAATGAAAATGATGTAATTGTCACTCAATCAGATAACCCATCTAAAGACGTTGATCTTCAAACTCTACCCGATAGCCATAGTCCAGTAGGAATAATTATAGCTATTGCTATTTTGATAGGCGCGATCACTAAATTATTACAGGTGCTTGTTCCTGTAATGATGAGAGAGCAAAATCGTTAGTAAATCATCTAGCCCTTAATATCGACTTTAAACCCTGATATTAGGGGTTTCTTACATTGAAATTCTGTAGTGCTAAATCGCTAGGAATAAAAGTTAAAGTTAGAAATAATTGGCGATCGCAAAGCTAACAGTCAGTATCCCCTGGAATTTAATCCTTAATTACTCTTAGTAGGACGAAAACCGTGGAGAAAATTAAGCAGGGGAAATAGATTATGGGACTGTACCCATAGTTTACCCTCGCCACTAAAGCGACATACTAAACCCTCACCTCCAAAAATGCCTGTTCTTAAACCACTAAAAGATAAGCCGCCTAAAACTTCTACGTTGTAGTCTAAAGTATCTTCAAATGCCACAATATAGCTGGTATCCACCACATAATTGCCAGCTACAGGGATTTCAATAATGCCGCCGTAGGCACTAAACCAAAAGTCTCCTTCCCCAACCGCCCGCAGCAAAAATAAAGCCTCGCCGCTAAAAAAACCTTTTAGTCCCTGAAACTTACTATCTAGTTCAATATTGGGACTACAGGCGACAAAACCAGTTCCCTGAACCATTAAATTACATTTATTGGTGAGATAGTAATGTTGAATATCTCCAGGTACGTTGGGAGAAATATACAGTTCACCCTTACGATCCTGTGCCGTAAACTCATTAATGAATAATGATTCTCCCCCCAACATTCTGCCAATACCCTTTCTTAAGCCTCCTTTGATCTTGGACTTCATTTTGAGACTAGTATCCATAGCCGCCATTGCCGATGCTTCAACCAACACTGTCTTGCTGGCGGGAATGTCCAGGACTAGAGAAGCATAAGCAGGTGAATGTTCGATGCGAAATGGAATGTCATTCATTGGGGTTAGTAGTTAGTGGTTAGTGGTAAAAAGCGATCGCTCTAGGTATGCTTAAATTCAGGTGCAGTGTCTTAAAAGCTAAAAGCTAAAAGCTAAAAGCTAAAAGCTAGTTAATAAACATCGTAATCTCTTAACTTAACCGTCTACTTTGCAGGCAGCATAGAACCTACTAGGGCACCAAAGCCGCCGACGTTATGGGTTTGACAGTAAACTGTACCCTGTCCGCGAAAACGACAGACTAAACCTTCTCCGCCCAGAAATGAGCCAATCCAGCTAGGATTTGCTTTGGTGACGCTAAAGTCTAGGGTGCGCTCAAATGCTACGATATGCCCTGTATCAACGATATATTCGCCGTTGACTGGAATGGCATAAATGCCGCCAAAAGAGGTCAAAATGGCTTTTCCATGACCAGAGAGGGTCAGCCAAAATACCGATTCTCCAGAAAATAGAGTTTTAATACCTTCAAATCCTAGATTAACGTCTACTTCTGAACTACACGCCAGATAGGAAGTCGCCTGTACGATTAAATCCTGTCCTGACATGTCATAAATTAGTAAGTCGCCGATTAATTTAGGGGCTAACCAGATTTCATTACCGTCTTCATGGGAAGTAAACTGACTGAGAAATAGCGATTCTCCCGCCAGCACTCTTTTTAAGCCACCCATGATGCCGCCCCCTTGGCGACCGCGACGCATAGTAGTGTTAACGTGTAGGCGATCGCTCATGGCAATCATCGCCCCTGCCTCCGCTAGAATTTCTTCTCCTGCATCAAGCTTGACGTGGGCGATCGCACTATCTGGCTGATGTAATAGTTCAATTTCCATCAAGAAACCCCTCTGCAATATTGCCTATCTGCGACATGCGGTTACGGCGATTACCAACTTTAAGGATTTTAGGGCTAAGAAAGCTAACTAAGCCACTTAAACTACGGGATTGTAGATATATTTTGCCTTTTCCCGATAGCCGATTAACAAAGCCTTCTCCAGAAGTCAGAGAACCCAGTAAACCACCAGATAGACCGATGCCCATTTTGATTCCTGGTTCGTAAGCTACCAGATGGGAATTATCGACAATAAATTCTCCCTGTACTAGCTTTTCCGTAATGCCGCCATATGCGCCAAAAAATACCTGTCCTCTACCAGATAAACTCAGTTTAAAGAACCCCTCCCCTGCAAAGGCGCTTTTAAATCCTGCCCAACGCACTCCCATATTTACTCCTGGAGTACTGGCAAGATATGCTCCTGGCTGAAAGTAAATTGTCTGTCCCTGAAGATTGATCGCTTCAATATCTCCCAGATTGGACTGAGTTAAGACGAGGTTGAGATTTTGTCTGGTTTGGTTGCTAAAAACGTTAACAAAGAAAGATTCACCACCAAAAAACTTCCGCATCAAAGCCGAAAAAAATCCCCCTGAGAGTTGGGTTTTCAGGGTTAGCTGGCTATCCATACTGACCATTGCACCTGCTTCCGCGGTAATTGTCTCTCCTGGTTCTAAAGTGACAAAAATTGCGGCAAATGCTGGTCTATATCTAATATCGCACTCCACAGTTTTTAATTAATAAGTTTTATCTTCTAATATGCTTAATAATTAATTAATGTCAACTATTTACTTAATAATTATCGTTTAACTAATAAGTTTTCCTCTAAATCTATATAATCTATTGAATGCTACTTTACTTGAATTTTGTTGCTAATACACCTTTGTAATAGTACTTTCCTACATAAAATTAAGATTTTTAAACTTTCTTAAGGGTGAATCAAAATTTTCAACTTCTCATGTCACGGGTTTGGTTAGACAATCTCATCTATCCTAGTCTTGATTTGGATCAACGGCAGTAATGGACTAATAGGATCAGATTAAAAACTCCTGATAAATAGGAATTACAAACAAAGATAATCAGATTAACCTGTTTACATTCAGACAGATTGTCGGAATTGATCGCATTTTCTGAAACGCTGGTGCTTGATTTATCGACAGTAGCTAAATTTGAACCTTCTTAATACTTAATATCACCGATACCCAAAAATATGACTGAATCATCTTTTGAAGTACCTGATAATGATTCTACTGAAGCTCAACGGGCTTTGGCTAGAGAAGCAAGGCTGCCGTTTACAGGATGGCAACAGGAAGTAGAGCAGGGGCTTGAATATGGTTTAGAAGCGGCTGACAGTATTCGCGATCGCTCGATTCCTAATTTTTCGCGGGGGGAGTTACCCCACTATGCAGGGATTAATACTTTTCTCAAGGCTCCTTACTTAGAAAATGTGCGCAACGTTGGTCAGTATGATGTTGCTATTGTCGGTGTTCCCCACGATTCAGGCACTACTTATCGACCAGGAACCAGGTTTGGTCCTCAGGGAATTAGACGCATCTCAGCTCTTTATACTCCCTATAATTTTGAATTGGGAGTTGATCTGCGGGAACAGATTACCCTCTGTGATGTAGGAGATATTTTTACCATTCCTGCTAATAATGAAAAATCTTTTGATCAAATTTCTAAAGGAATTGCCCATATTTTTAGTTCAGGAGCATTTCCGATTATTTTAGGGGGAGATCATTCTATTGGCTTTCCGACAGTTCGAGGAATTTGCCGTCATTTAGGCAATAAAAAAGTGGGGATTATTCACTTTGATCGCCATGTGGATACTCAGGAGGTAGATCTGGATGAGAGGATGCACACATGTCCTTGGTTTCACGCTACTAATATGGAGAATGCTCCAGCTAAAAATCTGGTTCAGTTGGGTATCGGTGGCTGGCAAGTACCTCGTCCAGGGGTTAAGGTATGTCGCGATCGCGCTAGCAATATTCTGACGGTGACGGATATTATGGAGATGGGGCTGGATGCGGCGGCAGATTTTGCTCTGGAAAAAGCTCTTGACGGTACTGACTGTGTTTATATTAGTTTCGATATTGATAGTATTGATGCAGGTTTTGTTCCTGGCACAGGATGGCCCGAACCAGGGGGATTACTACCACGGGAATCCCTATATCTGCTGAAAAAAATTGTGCAGAATGCTCCTATTTGCGGTTTGGAAGTGGTGGAAGTATCTCCTCCCTACGATATTAGCGATATTACTTCTCTGATGGCGACGCGGGTGATTTGCGATACCATGGCTCATTTAGTAGTCTCAGGACAGCTACCGCGAGAATCAAAACCTGACTATATTCATGATGAAGCACAGCAGGTAGATTCTCCTTGGCAGTAAGTAAAGTAACTCCTAACAAACAAATTGATCTGTTAGGACGGGGTAAAGGGTAAAGGGTAAAGGGTAAAGGGTAAAGGGTAAAGCGCCGAGACCCCGCGCCGCCGTTAGGCGCAAGGGAACGCTCGGCAAGAAAGGTAAAGGATGATTTGTTTCTTTCCGACATTACAAATTTAATTCGTTTGACGCTGATGTCACCCATTTATGGTCGTTCTAATTAATTTCCGTGCTCATTGCTCACTGGTGAATGAATCAGCATTCTTACAGGTTAAGACAATTCGAGTTAAGGGTTGTTCGTGAGCAGTAGAGAGATTTAATAGTTCTAGACTGCCTCCCATAGTTTCGATTAGGGTTTGAGACATGAGTAATTTCATGTGAACAGACAAACCAATTTCTTGCAAAAACTTGCGAATTGAGGTCAAGTCTTCATGATTTAAGTTTGATTCTTGAGGAGTTGATTCATACCAGAGGGAAGTCTGACATTCCAAATCAATTTCTATTTTTATCTGAGCGGTAGTTACTTCAGAAGCAGACATGTGAATTTGTCCTGTCTTCATTAAAGAAATACCGCCATCAATCAGATTGAAGATTAGCTGAATTAAACGAGAGCGATCAGCAAAAACCCGTGTTTCAGGGGCTAAACTAGGAATATTTAGCTTTAAATTGCGGTTTGCTGCCTGAATATGCGTTAGACGCTCTATTTCATTAAAGATTTCTGCTAATTCTAGAGATTCCCAATAAAGACTGTTACTGCCATACTCAGTTTTGGACACTGCCACAATCTCATCGATTAGCTTCATCAGCTTCAGTGCCGAATGATAGGCTTGACTGATAAATTCTTTTTGTTCTTCAGGACTTTCGCAGAGATCCGCTAGTATTAATTGATGTAAACCGATCATGCTGCTGAGGGGAGATCGCAATTCATGAGAAGTTCTAGCTAAAAAACCTGCCTTAAATTGGCTCATTTGCGCTGCCATTTGATAAGCAAGCTGTGCCTGTCTAAGTTCTTCTTTTAGCTCATCAATTTCATTCATAATGTCTAGAGCGTCGATTCCTGAGGAAAGCTATCTAATGATGGCACTTCCTATTTAAAAAATTTTTATTTAATTAATCATAGATATGTGACTTCAAATCATTGTAGCGACTGATCTTCAGGTTCAGTAATTCACAGTAAATAAATCGTATTATTTTAATAATTATTTAATTATCACGGTTAAATGTAATCCTGAAATTGTACCCTTCAGTTAACTCGATAGAATCTCTACGCTACCCTGTCTCAGAACTTGCCAAGACTGATTCTGCCAACAAATCACCGTTGAAGGTTGTCCACTCCCCACAGGGCGATCGCCTGGTAATTTATCAGCTTCTAAAACCATAACTTCAGGAAAAGTAGCGTCAATAGCATCCATAGTTACCAGAGTATTCTGTCCTGAAAGATTAGCGCTGCTGGTAGCCATAACCCCTGTTTCTCGAAGGATGGCTAAAGCCCAATTACTATTGGGGATACGAATTCCCACAGTTTTTGATTCAGTAGTGTTAATGGCGGGAGGTACCTTGTCGGAGGCGGGCAAAACTAAAGTAAGTGCCCCTGGGAGATGAAGCTTGATCAAATCTTGCCAGGTTACTAGTTCTTCAGGGCTATATTTAACGTAGGTTAGCAGATCATCGATTGTCGCCCCCAGCAGGATTAAAGGCTTATCCTGAGGACGTTGTTTAAGCTGATAAATTGCCTGTCCTAAGTCTGGCTTCACGGCTAGGGCGGGTACAGTATCAGTGGGGAAACTTACTACCTTACCTGCGATCGCCCCAGTAATTAATTCTGTTTGAGCAACTTTGACCATTATTTGCTATTTAATATTTTCATTTTCCTTGATTAAAATTTGCTGTTGGGGAGGTGCTAAGGGAATATCGGCTTCTTTGAGGGCAATGTGTAAACGACGGCGAAACTCTCGGGAGACTTCAAACTGTTTTAAAGGTTCTGTCTTGATAAATAAACGGATAACTATACCGCGATCGCTAAAGTTTTCTACCCCCAAGATTATGGGAGGTTCAATAATGAACTGCTGCCAAGATTCATCCTCACTCATCTGATTTGCCACCCGAGTAATGACGGCTAAAGCTAGATCGATATCAACATCGTAGCTTAAGGGAATAAATAAATCGGCTCTTGACCACTGGCTAGAAAGATTTGCCACAATTTTTACTTCGCTATTGGGAATAGTAATTAGCCTACCTTCGGCATCTCTAATTTGGGTAATCCGCAAATTGATATTTTCTACCATTCCCCCGACACCATTAAGATTGATCACGTCTCCCACGGCATACTGATCTTCAAAGATAATTAGAAACCCGTTGAGGGCATCTTTAATAAAGCTTTGAGAAGCAAAAGAAAGGGCTAAACCAATAATCCCCGCACCCGCAAGAAATGGCGTAATATCAATGCCAACAACTGCCAAGCTAAGTAGAAATCCGCTAGTAGTTAAAAAGAACGCAATAATACCTTTGGTTACTAAAGCAATAGTATTAACCCGTAACTCTAATCGTTTATTAGCTCTAGGACTAAGAACAAATTGACCAGCAACAATGGATGAACCAATATCATTAATTAACTTGTATATTAGGCGGATTAATAAATAGGTTGCAATACCAACTATGATAATTCTTAAAGGTAAGCGAATACCTGTAAAAATAAGTAGCTGTAGAGTTCTCGTTTGAGGAAATAAACCTAAAATAACCAGGATTCCTACTAACCAGAGTAAGAATTGAGATAGCTGTAATAAGCGATGTTTAATATCCGATGTCAAATAGCTATTTCTTTTGGCTAAATAATCAGCTAAAGGTAATTTTAAGCGGGCTGGAGAGGAATTAATCTCTTGTTTGATTTTACGTAATTTTTGAGCAAGATAGCGTAATAAGAAGCTGGCAAGTATAGTAACTATTAAAATAATCAGACTGATAATTCCTTGTCTAATTAAATATCGCGACTTTCTCTGTTCCCTGACCTGTATTAGTCTAGTCTCTAACTGAGCAACAATTACCTCTGCCTTACTTTCTAGGGTTAAACCTTGAAATACAGCATCCTGTGTAGTAATACTTAGCAATTTAATGCGATCGCTATTGATAGTTACATAAATATCCGAACTGTTTTCTTTATTCTGAGAACTAACCTGGAAATTCGACGTTGCTTGCTGTAAATAAATTCTTTTAATCTCATTAAGGCGATATTGAATTTCATTAGCTCTTTGAGAGAGTCCTGACTTGGGAAAAGCAATTTTAAATGCACATCGCCCATCAAGACGAATACAGGAAATTGCCAGCTTATCTCGCGAGCTATTGTGTAGCACATTGTTAGAGTATAGAACCAGATCTTGAATTGTGGGTAGCTGACCATAGACAGGAGTGGCAGTTATGGCAAGCCAAATTAATATTCCGCAACCAAAGGAGCGTAAGAATTTTTGTAATGACATTCTCAACCTAGTTGAATAAATAGGCGCACTCAATTATAGGTTAAATAATCGCATTTTTTAGAGAGTCAGATATTCAATAGGGAAAGATTTAAAAGCTTTGTATAATTAAGCTGACTATTAAATTCACTCAAACTCATTCATTTATGAAGTCTCTGGAAGATTATACGATAGTAATTCGTCCTGATGATAATGGAACTTTTGTTGCTTATGTTCCTGCATTAAATGGGTGTCATGCTTGGGGAGAAACTTCAGAAGCAGCAAGAACAGAATTAAATAACGTTTTTGATATGATTTTCGAGGAGTATCAAGAATCAGGACTGGTTCTTCCTGCTGACGTTCAGCTATCGGTAGTTTCTAATGCCAGCTAAAGCTAAAGAACTGGGGAAGCTTGCTAAGAATATCTGTACCTAATACCCAATTCCTAATCCCTAGTCCCTAATCCCTATCTCAACAATTTAATGTTTAATAAAGTGGAATTACTTATCAGTAGTCAGTAATCAACGTGCGTTTTGGATAAGCTGAATCCCTTATCTGTCTACCGATTGAGAAGACTTTTAATTTGATGAAAGCTGCCCAATTTATAGTTAGACAAATCTCTGAAAAGCTAATGGCTAGCCTCACAGATTAATGTTCTTATCCAAAACTGGCGTTAATCATTGCCCATACTTCCTACAGGTATTGGCTGCATTGATCGCTAAATCAGTTTCCCTCGCAACAATCACAGGATGCAGTCTGATCCTCTCACACCCTACTTCTAACCAATCTTGCCAATCTTGTCCTCGCCACAACTTCACCGTGTTGTCACCACTGCCAAAAATTTCACCACTGCCAGAAACGAGGTAGTTGCCATCAGGGCTGAACCCCACGGATCTGACACCAAATTGATGACCGTTAAAGGTGTGAACTAGAGATTGATTCTTGACGTCCCATAACTTCACCGTTTTGTCATCACTGCCACTAACGATATACTTGCCACCAGGGCTAAATTCTACTGAAATAACATAATCTTGATGACCGTTAAAGGTGTGAACGAGGGATTGATTTTTCACGTCCC
>JBCBIE010000003.1:0-66526 GCA_038524995.1 Cyanobacteria bacterium J06621_8 | reverse complement strand
CTTCACTGCCACTAACGATGTAGTTGCCATCAGGGCTGAACCCCACTGAATTGACATAATCTTGATGATCCTCAAAGGTGTGAATCAGGGATTGTTTCTCTACGTCCCATAACTTCACCGTCTCGTCATCACTGGCAGAAACAAGGTACTTAGCATCAGGGCTGAATCCCACGGATAAGACCGATGATTGATGACCATTAAAGGTATATCTTTCACGACTATCCTGTACGGCTTGATATAAAGCTGATTGAGCTTCAGGCAAAAGCTTATTTGATGATTTAAACCATCTTTGATTAAATTTTTGATTTTTATCCACTAACTCAATAGATTCTAAAAGATGCTCTATTTCATTAGAAACAGCTAGCTTAGCTTGAATATTAGCAGCCTGTTGTTTTAATTCCGCTTCCTGGCTATTGAAGTATGAATTTACTGCTAAAACACTGGCTATTATTCCCACAGTTACCGCTAAGGTAGACCTCAAACGCAATTTTCTATTAGCCTGCCGTTGTTCGGTTTCTCTTTGTTCTGCTGCTTGTTGAGCATTTTCCGCTTCTATTTTGGCTAATTCTTCTGCTTTTCTCCTTGCTTCTAGGTTATCTAACTCTTCTTGCCTACGTCTTGCTTGTTCCTGTTCCTGTTGAGTTCGGATGTTCTGACTGGCGGTAATAAATGCGGCGGCTGTTTCATCAAGGGTTTCCCAATTTTGCTGATTCTGGAAAGAGCTTTCTGCTTCGACTAACCTGGCTCCCTGTAGGAGATAATCTTCATTTTGGTCGCTTGATAACCATTCTTTGGCAGCAGCAGCAATTTTGCGTTTTTGCCTGAGATAATCTCGATTGTCTTCTAACCATTGGCGTAACAGTAACCAATTTCTAATCAGGGCTTCGTGAGGGACATCAATTTCAACCTGCTTACCAATTTCTGAGGTGGATTCTGCCTGATCTTTGGTGATGATTAGCTTTTCATTAGCCAATTTTTGAACCACATGGTCGATTAATGTTTCGTTGTGTTTAGGGGTAATTAAGTCTTGCTTGAACACTCTTCTGCGAGTGTCTTCTGTACCTTCCCCCAAGGTGGTTAAGGAGAGAAAGATATGTTGCGCCGTTTCTTGTTCTTCAAGGTTTAAACTTTGATAAACTTCCGTGGCTCTTTGATTGAGAGTGCCGCCAATTCCTCCCAGTTGGGAATAGGCAGTAAATTTAAGCTGCTGTTCTTGTCTTCTTTTCCAGAGTTCCGTTAGGGTATCTTGCAGCAGGGGTAAACTCCCTGGAGAGCCTTCAAGATCTTTAAGGATAGTTTCGGTTAATCCAGATTCTAGGGTCAGGTTTACTTTTGCCGCAGGTTCGTTAACAGCTTGCTCTAATTCCTCTCGGCTCATCGGCGGAATAGCAATAAAGTTATCCTTAGCCTGGATTTTGTTCCCTAAACCACTGTATTCTCGTTCAAAACATTTCCCAAAGAAATCGATCCGCATTGCCAGAATTAGGCAGAGTTTAGACTCTGTTTTCTCTAAGGCTTCTAAAAGGCATTGAAAAAAGGCTGATCGCTCTGTTAAATCTTGACAGAGGGTAAACGCTTCTTCAAACTGATCGATAACTAAAATAGTTCGTTTAGCTTGAGCCGCTTGGACTAAGGTTACTAATCCTTGGCTACCCTGTTCCAGTAATGATTTGGCATCCTGTAGCTGTTTAGCTCGTTCCACGTCTGCTAAATTAGGTTCCAGCCAAGATAGAGCCAAATTCTGGAGGGGATGCTCTCCAGGGAGCATAATCTTAATCTGCCAAGCTGATGAACCAGCAAGCTTTCTGCCTAACTTAATCTGATGTAATAACCCTGCCCGCAGTACCGATGATTTACCGCTCCCCGATGCCCCCAGGATAGCGAGGAAGTTATTTTGCCTGACTCGATCTAGCAACTTGTCCGTTAGTTTTTCTCTGCCATAGAAGTATTGAGGATCTTGTTCGTTACAGTCGAAGTACTCTAAGCCTTTGTAGGGGCAGATGTCTTTACTTTCGCTTCCTTTAACAATAGGTTTTGGAGTATCTAAAGTGCGGGTTAAATTGATTGGGGAGCCAAAATTGGTAAATACTGGTCTTTGATTTTCCTGGCGTAAATTCTGATTGATAAACTCAATGAGGCTGTAGTTAGTGATCCATTGTTGAGGAGAGCGATGAGGATTGAGTCCGTCGAGGAGAATTTTAGTTAAGACGCTGTAAGGACTGTTTAAATCTTCATAAGATGATTCAAATTCCCTGGATGCAGCAATAAAACAGCGATCTCTAGCCTGTCCTTGTTCCCCTGGATCATATTTACGATAGTTGAGTATTTCTCCACTGTGACAGCAATCTAAGATAATAATTTGCTGCTTAATTGGACTTTCTTGAAGCAATTCCCGTAACCACCTAAGAGATAAACCATTAAACCCCTGGTTAGTATCAACGTTGCTAGTGGCGATAAAACCTTCCTCAATCCCTAAATCCTGTCTCAGTCCATGACCAGAAAAATAGAATAATGCAGTATCAGGAATCTGTTTTCCTTTTGGTTTAAATAGTTTGACTAATGCCTCTTGTAATTGATTTAAGTTCAGATATTGCGTTTTAGCGATAAAAGGCTGGTTCGTATTGGGATTAATTGCCTCTGGCAGTCGCCAAACCTGAAAATCACCATCTTGTTCTAGAATTTTGGCGATCGCTTCAGCATCAGTTGCAGGGGCATTTAAATGTCTTAAGCTGTCGTCTTGATAGTTATTAATCCCTACAACTAAGGCATCTCTACTCATTATTCAAGTATTTCCTGTAGTTTTAGGTATTATACACAAAGTAACTTTCTCGTATCTTTGAACTAACACAAAATGAAAAAGCTAACTCCAATCGAATTAGAAGACGGCACCGTAATCTATATGGAAGTCCAAGAAGATATTGAGCTAGTGTCTGAAGAGTCCACAGGAGAAGTAACTAGAGGGGATTTAGGTAGGGGAGAAAAAGGACGGGGTGGCGCAACAAGATCCCCTCAAGAACAGATCAGGCAAAGTTTTACCGCCATTGAGGGAACAATTCGCACTTATACTAACCACACCCTTAATGCCTTTCGCCAAGTAGGCAGCGGCAATATTGATAAAGTTACTTTGGAATTTGGGATTAAGGTGGGAGGAAAGGCAGGAATTCCCTATGTGACGGAAGGTTCTGCGGATAGTCATTTAAAGATAGTTGTGGAGTGCTCTTTCCCTAACGAGTCTGCGGAAAATAATTCCTAATTCAAAACATAATTTTTTACTACGCTTTTCTTTAAAACTGACTTTCCATTTAAGTATTAGCAATTAAGTTAACTATTAAACTAATAACCGAAGCATTGTAGTCGATCGCATGTTCGTTAGTGGCAAAAGATTTTTCACTATCAATGTAGCTAAGCTGTCCCTGATTCTTTGCTACCTGATTATCTTGAGCATCTTCATTAGCACCACCAACCACTAAACCAGGAATATAAACGTTGATTGCTTTGGCAAGTCGATGATCGATGTTTTGTACGGGGTTAGTACCAATGCCCGTGATGAAGGTTTGATTAAAATGATTGCGTCCTAAAAGGTAATCTAACTGATCAATTGCCCCATTAAGGTAGTCGCGATTTTTAGTTAATTGATAGGCATATATTAGGGTGATTCCTTCTTCGGCAGTCATCTTATTTGAGCCCCAAATAAAGCGATCGTTAGCTATGTTATAGTTACTGGTTTGGATACGCTGAAGAATTGCCTCGCCTCTTTGGATAATTTTAGCTTCAATTATATTTTTAACCTCTGGAGGAACATTTTGACGGTTTTGTTTGAGGTAATTAATTAACCCTAAAGCAGAAGGATTTTTCCACTCAAAGAGAGTGTAATCGATCTCAGATAAGTTACTAATAAAAAAATCATTGAATGTTGAATTGCCTGTGGTGATATATAATTCCGCTGCTGCCCACAGGCGATCATCAACATCGGTTAATAAGCTAGCTTCCCAATCAGATGCATTGCCCAAATAAACTGCTGAACCACTATCGTCTCCAGCTACCCAATCAACCCGCATCTCAGGCTGCTGTTCTAGGTATTGCCAGGCTAACTCTGCTGCTTCAAGATATCTAGCTGCTAATGCAGGATTAATCGGCTGAAAATTACGACTGGCGATCGCCATTACGGCGGCAAATTTGGCGGTTTCAGGGGTAGAAATACCATAAATATAGCGGGGTTGCAGATCCTCTTCGGGCGGTATACTATCAACCCAGCGCTGCCCTGCCAGCTTTCGATATACTGCCCCATCTGACCGCTGCATCCGCAGAAGCCAATCTAAGCCAAACTGCATCTCGTCGAGCAAGTCGGAGATACCATTGCCGCTTTCGGGAATATTTAGCTGATTATCAGTTAATAGCTCAGGATACTCCTCATAAAGGCTTAATAAGCGTCCAATACTAACCGTCGCGGTGGCAACATACTTACTGTAATCTCCTGCATCGTGCCAGCCTCCCCAGGCGATCTTTCTGACTCCTGCTAGGTGATGCTGATCCCGATGGGCGATCGCCCCATCATGGAGATGACAAGGGGCATGATAAATACCCGTTACAGGATCATCAAGTTCTACGCCACAACGCTGTAGGTAAAAAGAGCGTAATAAAGTAATTAGGGGTTGTTGATAGATATTTTTGCCAACTTGAAAAGGAACTGAGGTTAACTGATCCTGCTGGAGATAGTAAGTGCCTGGCTGAGTAAGATTGCTCAGGTCGATGGTGGCGATCTCATCTGGAGTTGCAGTGTCTTGAACTGCTTTCCCTGGCTGGATTGTCTGCACCACTTCCTCGGTGTCGCGATTAATTACTTGAGTTGGTATAGTCGGCTGTTGGTTATTTAAGAAAAATGCTGTTTTGCGCCACTGGGGTAAATATCCCACCTGATTAACCACAATTAACGTTGGCTTCCTTGCCTGTGCTGCTTTCCTGAGAGTTTCCTGATCGCTGTCTAGACTGGAAATACTGATGAGTAAAGCGATTAATAGGGCTATTGTCAGGGAAATTTGGTATCTAACTCTCATGAATTCATACAATATCATTGAACTAAAAGAGTGTTGTTAACACTAGCATAATGACCACCACCCCAAAGAGTTTATTACAACACAGTAAGGCGATCGCTTGTGTTAGATAAAGCGATCGCACCAGAGTTGAATTAGCGGATATTTAATGTTAAACCTTTGACAGCTTCTTTGTTTTGTAATATACAAGATGCTATTTATATTATATAGTCAAAATTTTTTGAGCCAAGGGCAAAAAGGCAAAAGAGAAAAGAGCTATGCAGTACTGGAGGCAACACAGACAACACGAAAACCGACATCGTTGTTGCGGTGATCGCGGGTAAAGTCGAAGCGGATCTCTGAGCGGCAGTAATAAGGAATGTAGCCCCAGGAACCGCTGCGAACTACTTTGATATTATCTACTCCTGTAACCCACGCACTTCCATCAGTTGGCGCATCTTCATAGTCGTCATGCCAATCATCTTGACACCATTCCCAGACATTGCCGTGCATATCGTATAGACCAAAGTCATTAGGCGGATATTCACCTACAGCGGTAGTTTCACCTACAGTCCCTTCATAATTGACTTGATCAGATGTAATGCGATCGCCAAAATAATATGTGGTAGTCGTTCCAGCGCGACAGGCATATTCCCATTCTGCTTCGCTTGGCAGTCGATATTCTTGTCCAGTTTGTTGCGACAATCTCTGGCAAAATTCTACGGCATCATCCCAAGAAACATTCTCTACGGGACGGCGATCGCTATCTTCGAGGTCTTTAAACCGAGCAGGATTGGGATCGAGTTCCCGTGCGACTTTAGGTAATGAGGCGACCTCTCTCCACTGTGCTTGAGTCACGGGATATTTGCCCATCAAGAAGGGTTGAATCATTACTTCATGTTGTGGTTGTTCCCAGTCCAATCCTTCACCTTCTGGCGAACCCATCATGAATTTGCCACCTGAGATAGCTACCAGATCCAGGTCTAATGGAGAAGCTACCCTCTTTTCAGCAACCATTTTTTAAATTACCTTTAGTTCTAATAGTTAATCTATTAACAACTGTCAATCCTACCAAAGAAAAGGCTTTCGTACTCTAAAGCTATTGCTAGAATAATTGGGGATCTAACTCTCATGAGTTTAATACAATATCATTGAACTAGATGAGTGTTGTTAACATTAGCATAATGACCACCACGCCAAGCACAGAAATTTTACAGCTTAAAGAGTTTATTCAAAACGGCTTTAATCAGCTAGATAAAAAAATTGATGATCGGTTCAATGAATTAAAATTTGAGCTTAAAGAAGACATCAATCGAGTAGAAAAAAGGATTATTAAGCTTGAATCTGATCTACAGGGGATGGATAAGAGAATCAGCAATATAGAAACCTCAGTTCAAAAAATACCTGAGATTACTGAAAAATTTGGCGAACTTAAAAATTGGCGACAGATTGCATTTATTATTATTGCTGCGGTTGTTGGGTGGTTATCTAGAAGTGGCAGAATGTAATACTAAATCCTGTTTAGATAGACACTTATTGATTATGCAAGGGTAACGGGTAACGAGTAACGGGTAAAGGGGTTTGAAGTTTTTCAGGTTTGCATTTAGTAAGTGTATTTTGGTAATCGGATTTAGTACAATTAGGAATTTAGCCAGCGGATTTTATTTAAAGCTACTAACCACTAACTACTAACCACTAACCACTAACAGCCCTAACCAGTTAATCTTATTTCTACCGACCTACTTAATTCCAAGTATCAAAAAACGAACCTTGGCTGATTCCCGTTAAGCGACGATATTGAATTATGGCTTCCGCTTCACTCATGCCAGCAACGATATCTACCGCCATCCTAGTTTGTTCTAAGCTGAGGTTTTTTGGATGACCTAACTTAGCCTCAATTTCCAGAAATTCCCGCACAAAACGAGCAGGAATAAAGCTTAGATCGCGATCGCTGATTGCCTGGAGATAGATTTCAAACAGGGTTTTAATAATTCGCTTCTGTCCGTATCTTTGGGTTGCCATGCGGGGATTAGAAATTACGTAAGACCAGACAATCCGCTGTAGAAATTTAAGTTCTTCTTCTCGGTCACGACTATATTTAAGGTAGCCGCGATCGCCGTATTCGGTACTTAATGCTACGGACTGGACATAGTTTTGGATTAATTGGGAACTAATGCGTTTAATCTGGGCTTTTTGCTCGAATGAGCCTGGAGGATACTGTCCCTTAAGATTATAGGTAGCGTTGAGAAAGTTCTGAAAGCGATGGGGATTGGCTTTTACAACCTTTGCAACGGGGTTATTAGGGGATACTCGCAGCCATTCTGTGACAAAGCGGTCAAATTCATCCCAATCCGTCGCTAACAATTCGAGGGGAATCAATCCTGCTAAATAAAAGTCTTCTAGGTCATGGACGCTATAGGTAATATCGTCAGCAAAATCCATAATGCTGGCTTCCACTGACTGACCATCATGACCCTCTGGTCGAGTAAATTTAAAAGCCTTGTGGTCTAAATCATAGACTGAATACTTACGATGTCTTTTATCAGTGGAGTTAGGCGATCGCAGCCAGGGATATTTTAATACGCCGTTAAGAGTCGCCCGCGTTAAATTAAGACCATAGTAATCAATGCGATGAATCGCTAACCTGGTTAAGATCCGAAACGACTGGGCATTGCCCTCAAAACCGTCCGTTAACCCTGCTTTTCTAGCGCAGGCGTCTAATTCTTCCTCGGCAGTATGACCGAAGGGGGGGTGTCCCAAATCGTGAGCTAGGGCTGAAGCTTCCACTACGTCAGGGTCAAGCCCGCCAATTTGTTCTGCTACCTCTGGCTGATCTGCTACCAGTCTTTCCGACAGCCTGCGGGCAACCTGAGCCACTTTTAAAGAATGGGTTAGGCGGTTATGAAAAACATGACCTTCTTGGGCGGTTAGCACTTGGGTGATCTGTGCCAAACGACGAAATGCTGAAGAATAGAGGATGCGATCGCGGTCTATCTGAAAAGATTGACGATTATCCCCTGGCTTATCGCCCCAATTGCCAAAAGGATTGTGCTGTCTTTGTTGTCTGAACGACATGAGGGACATAGAGATAAGCAATTAGTAATAATGTTTGAGCAATGGCTACAGGTTACTCCACTATCAAAATACAGAGTAGTCTGCGACATTAAAAAAGACATACCTTAACTTAGATAGTATGCCTTGAATTACTAATTTAGCTGTATCGTAGATTTATAAGATTTCTAAGTCCCAGGTTGAGTTAAATTTAGCTTTGCCCTCCTCAACTAACTGCCAGGCAGCTTCTTTGAGAGTTCGATGGGATAGCGGGGTTGATTTACCTAGATTCAGCCCTAGCTGCTGCAAGCTCATAGGTGTGCGATTTACCTGCAATTCGTGTAATAATAGATCTTTGGTCTTTTCTGCTTGTTCGACAGAAGTTGATTTCATTGTAGAAATGGAGTGGAAAATAAAAGAGCTAGGTACTATATATAGCGCTTGAAGATTTATTTATCTCACATAGACTCTATCCATAGTGCCGAGTACTATTATGCAACAAGTTGGCTTAAATGGTAAGCCAAATTAGTAATTTTTTTGAAAAGCAGACCAGTAAAGAAGCTCACAACGACAAATCAATGAATCTCTTTTTAGATTAATTTCGGGAAACAGAGACAGATACGTTGGAAATTGCTGGGTCGCCTCTATCGAACTTCCGCAATATAGAGGCTCTTGAGCCTTCCAAATTAATAAGTTGGTAATCATCAGATCGTAGACAGCTGATTCCCATTCATCTGCTTCTATAGACGTTTGATAGATAGTAAGTTTTGAGTTCAAAGAGTTCTTAGCAGGGAGTGCTTCAGATAGTGCCCCTGCGATATCGAGAATTTGCTGGTTACAAAGTTGTATAGCATCTAAGGGACTATTCTCTAAATATTGCAGACACCAAACTTTAATAGATAAAATACTCAAGCGGTCTAGTAATAAACCAACACTGTTAAGACCAACGCTGCGGTCGGTGATATCGACAAAATGGGTCGGGGGATGAATATTTTTTAGTTTAGCGATCGCAACCAGCCGATGAGATAAACAAGCTTGTTCTAGCTTTTCTTGAGAAGACCAACTAAAAGCAACTTTCTCTAAAATTTGTTGATATTCTTGGGCTATTTTTAAAAAGTAACTTTGTACTGTAGGCATAAAAAATTATCTTAGATATTCTTTTAAGTAGTTAAAACAGGCTAATTCGATTTCTTGATTGTGGCGATCAAACTTACCCAGGCGTCTTTTCCACCCCTGCTCTGTATTGAAAAGACCGAAATGCTTGTATCCTCGAACTCTTAATGTGGGGGCAAAGATTAAAGGATCGTAGAGATCGAAGCCAATAGATGAGCTATCACCAAGCTGCACGAAATTACAACCAAATACACAAGCAAGTTCTCCTGCTCCAGAAGCGGTTGCACCATGGAGCAATGAATGTTGAACTATATTAGCGATCGCAGTGAGATTTCTATGGGGATAATGAATGCGAATGATATCCTTGGGTAATTTCCGAGGATATAACCCAGAGATAACTACGAGCTTGATTCCTAGCTGTTGCGCCCAATTATGAAAAAGACGAATCTGCCAAGCTTTCGTGTTTCGTTTTGGGTTGTGACGCTCATTGCGGTCAAAAAGGGATATGTAATTACCTTTAACGAGAGGTAAACCAGCATCGAACACTGGTTTAGTCCTACTTAGTCGGTTCGTTGCAGTACGCCAATAGCTACGATACTGCTTGTTAAAGCCTTTTTTAGAAAAGTATCCCTTCCGAGAGTATCCGCCTATAGTAACACCGCAAGATAGCCAGAATGGACCTAATCGAGAGCGGATCTTAGAAAGGGCTAGTAGCCTATTCCCGTGCTGTTGCCGTGCCAGCCAATTGAATCGTTGTTCTCCAGTAGTGTAGCGATTTTTATTCCATTCTGCATTGATGTCTTTACTAACTAACTCAATCTGGTCGTGAGAAACATTATCATAGAGCAAGCTACAACCTTCCCAAGTTAAGGCAATTACACGATTTTGCTGTTGATGTCGGTCGTAAAATAAACCACCCAGGGATTGAGATAGAAGCACTTCGTTACCCAGCTCTCCAGAGATAAAGTCGATAATAGCCTTAGACCTCGAAATAGATTCGGTAATTTCATATACTTCAGACAGGGTTTTTGCAATATACTGAGTCATTTCAACTTAAAGCGTCGTGAAGCCGTATTCTTATAAGGTTTGTCTGGCAGGTAATAGACTTCAACCTTATCCTCTTCTTTAAATCTACATGTTGATGAATGTATAGTGAACTTACCTCTATAGACACTTTCTTCAGTATCTTGAAACCGATATGAAACTATATACCTAACATGAACTCTTCCATACCGATCGGTTTGAGAACGAGACTGAACACTTGTAATAATGCCTTCAGTTTTTTGTCCATTTTTGAGGATATAACTTTCTGAATTTAGATAAAGAACAAAGTAGAAAAAAAAGATTAAGGCAATAAAGAGCAAGATAGGGGTAAACATAACATTTTATAGAATGTGAAATGAATGCAAAATAACAACAGAGCGATCGCAACAGTGACTTATTATTAAACTTTGTACAGCCATCCATAGATGGCTAAACCACTTAAGGTAATTTCTAAAGTGCGCTTCCACGCTTCAAGAGTTCTGATATTCCAAATAGCTAAAGCATCTTCTGGGCGGATTATTATGCAGGAAAAAAAAGGTTTGAAATCGAAGTCTTTTGAGAGCAGATGAAATAATATTGCTGTTTCATAGAACAGTACTAAAGCTTCTGCTGTGATGAGTTGGAGTATCTGCATCGCACATTTTGGTCTATTTAAAAGACGCCACAACAGACGCGAAGCGAAGTTAATAACCAGGAAAACTAAAGGAAGATATAGCCAAAGAAATTGTCTCAAGAGTAGTGCGAACAATATGCCTACTAAGGTTAAACTTAAAGCACATCCGTAGCGAGAAGGACAGTCATCGTATAACTCTGACCAGTAACGCTCTATGATGTATGCCTCACCTCTGCCCCACCGAATGAGTCTTAACAATACTTCTTGAAGGTTTTTCCACGTCTCGGTAGAGTGATATACCTTGGCTTCAGGGCAGGTCATCATCAATTTTCCCTGATAATAAAGACGATAGCCAAAGTCAACGTCTTCGCTACCAAGAGGCTGAGGCGATAACTCATCAAACCCCTTTAACTCCTCGAAGTCTACTTTACGGCAAGATAGATTATTACTAGGTCCCCATAGCGCTGGCATATAAAATTCAGCTAACGAGAAAGAGTTTAAATAAGGCGTAAGTTTGATCGCCTGCCAAAGCCAGTTTTCTGTTCCACAGAATTCCGTACTGCCGATAGCAGCAGATTGATTCGGGTTCTTTTGGTAGCTGATCCAATGCGATTTAAGGAGATCAGGGGTAGCAATGCAGTCAGAATCAATAAATAGCAGAATAGAATATCCTGCTTGCTTCGCACCCCAATTACGCTTTTGGGCAACAGAGCCTGTAAACTGGCAATATTGTGCTTTAACATCATGACAAGAGGCTTTTATGCTAGCTGCATCTTTTAGATCTGGACTATCATCTACAACCCAAATTTCAGTGGGTACAGAACAGTATTCTTGACTCTTACTCAAAGACACTAACAATTCCCGACATAATCTGGCTCGCCCATAGGTGGGAATAATAACTGAAATACCTCTAGCTGGTTCGTTCGTCTTGTTCGATCTCATTATCTAAAAAATTTTTGCTTGCTGCTGCAACGGCTTCGGCTGAATTTCGTTGCGGTTTCCATCCCAGAGAACGCATTTTGCTAATGTCACAGCGTAGGTTAGGAACATCACCTCTCCAGCCTCTTTTTCCCCCCGTAAACTGATAGTCAACGTTGCTATGTCCCAATATGACTGAGCTAACTATGTTGGCAACGGTTTCTGCTGAAATATAGTCTTCATTGCCAACGTTGTAAACTTCCCATGGTTTTTTTGAATTTTTTGAAGCTGCGCTCGCTATCGCAGAAATGCAGTCTTCAATATGCAAATAGTTACGCTGCTGCTGTCCATCTCCCAGTATTTCTAGGGTGTGTGGATTATGCCGAAGTTTGCTTACAAAGTCGCACACAATGCCATAGCTCATTCGAGAGCCAACAATATTGCCAAATCTCAAGATAGTAGCGCGTATACCGTGAAGGTGAGAGTGCGCGCTAATAATAGCTTCACCAGAGAGTTTACTACTACCGTACAAAGACAGTGGTAACAGAGGAGTAACAGACTCTGTTAAGAGGGGCGCATTAGGTTCTCCATAAACAAGTTGACTAGAGGCATAAACAATTTGCGGAATCTTAAGTTCTGCCATCGTTTGTAAAAGATTCCAAGTAACTTCAATTCCGTGATGTAAATCGATATTGCGTTCTCTTAGACTCTGACGGCTATTGGCATTTGCAGCTAAATGATAAACAATATCCTGTCCTGCTAGAGCAGTTTTGAGTTTGTTGTTGTTGTTACGTAGATCCCCTATAACAATGCGACAGTGAGGATGATTCCATAGCTTTTTGTGCCAAGGTTTTTCTCCATGAATACAGCGATCGTATACAGTTACCTGACATCCGTTGTTAAGGAGTTGTAGGGCAAGGTGTCCTCCAATAAAACCCAGTCCTCCCGTTATAAATACTTTATGAGAAATACTATCCATACAATTCAAAATTTATTTGATTTCTCTAAGTAATGGCTAAATTTAGGTATTATTCTAGGCAAAGTTTATTGCTGATACAATCCCCAAAATATAGAATCTTTTTTCAACTGTAAGGATAAAACTAGAAAATATATGGAACAATTGGTTGTAGTTTTGTAAAAAGTTGAGTTCATGTTCTCATGGGCAATCTAAATCTCTGAGGGGATTCATTGCTCATTCTTCATTGTTCAATGACTGGTCAGTTATTGAAGGCTTGATTACTGACAAAATAGACTTAATCGGTCTTTGAATTTCCTTGCCATCCTGGTCTACTCTGCCATAAACCGTTTCTCCTTGATAATAGAGAGCAGACGAACTACCGCCATCAAGATTCATGGCTTTTACTGCTCCTAAGTTGGTTAATACTTCTCCTAGTTCAGCTAAAGACATACCTGAATTTTTAGGATTTTCTGACTTTTGTGCCACCATGACAAACATTACATCTTGATTTTTCGTAATGCCTACGGCACTTCTGGCATTTAGGCGATCGCTGCCGATAGCATCTCTAACCTTCTTCCCATCTTGATAGTCCGTGAAACCTTCGACGAGAGAATTATCTTGAGGTATTAAACCAGGACCTCCTCCCAGTGAAGACATTAATGTACAATTAGGAGGGATGGGTGAAGAGTGTGACTGAATATCGTATTCGATACCAGACTGACAGTTATAGGCGCGAAATTCAGCCCGATTAAAAATTTTTCTTAGATATTGCTTTAAATCTGGATTATCTACGAGTCGCTCATTAAAGCGAGGATCAGCAACCAGTAGTGAGTTCTGTACGATAAATGAGGTGGTTTTCTGGTTAACAGGGTCAAAATAACCGCCGTTGATCGCAGCAACAGCAGATTCGTCAACCAATTCTGTAAGGGGCTGTAGTGAACCAGCTATTTGAGGGGTAACTACATAATTACCGTTGTGGGGAATCGTTACCACATGAACTGTAGAATGCGATCGCTCGAAAGTTTGGTAAGAGACTTTCACCTTAGATAATGATTGAGCCCAAGAAGATTTGAGGGAAAAAGATAAAGCGATCGTACCTAACCCCACTAAAGCTAGGATAAATCTTTGGGACTGTTTCATATCTAAATTTTCCTGAGTTATTTATCTAAAAGCTTCAAGCTATAGACTCTCAGCTTAAAGCTTAAGGCTTACGGTGAGTCAGTGGGGTCTTGGGGGTTTCCCCCATGAGCAACTGACGAACCCGAAGGGCTCATAGCTGGGGCGATGCCCCCTTATTGATTGGAGCCTTACTAGGATAGTAGATTAATCCCACTCCTGCCTTATTTTTACGGGTAAAGATCGCTTTAGCTGCAATAAGCTCCTTGAGATGAATCTGGATCATTGAAATGGGACGGTTAATAATTTGTTTAATTTCTTTAACAGTAGTTCCAGTTTCCCTCGCCTGGACGATCTCTAATATATGTTCCCTAGTACTGATACCAGGGGTTGGACTAATAATGTTTATTTTAATCACGGAATTATCTTGCCAGAAGATGCTGCCGTAGAAATCCAGTTTTGGCAATACCTACAGCTATCTTCGCCGTTATATCCGCATTATTTAATAACAGCCACCGCAAATATACTTACTTAATTGGCGATCAGCAAATAGTATTTATGTACTCTAAATATGATAAAATGATTATTAGGTATATAATTTGGACAACTAAATTGGTTCAAATATCTCTCGATAAAATGACAAATTTTTTGTGCAAACATGGCTGATTGTATAGACATAGCTCGATACTTCATTATCAAAGCCTATGAAGACGGTATGGATGCTGAAATGACTAACATGAAAGTTCAAAAGCTTTTGTACTATTCACAATGTTTGCATTTAACACTTTTTGATGAACCACTATTTGAGGACGAAATTCAGGCTTGGAGATATGGTCCTGTCTGTCCACCAGCCTATAGACATTATCAAGAGTTTGAAGCCGATCAACTACCCATTCCAGGAAAAGAATTTGTCAGACAATTCACGCAAGAAACCAAACAACTTTTAGAAGAAGTTTGGGATTATTTTGGTAGCTATCATGCTTATCGATTGAGTGATATGACTCATCTTGAGTTTCCTTGGAGAAGGGCTAGAAAAGGATTACCTTCAGAAGCGAGTTCGACAGAACCTATCTTGATTGAGGATATGACAGCATTAGGACATCAAAAACTAGATGAAATAGAAAAAGATAATCCTGCATACGAATCAATCATTTCTACTGTACTAAAGGATGCTTTTAGTGCTCGTTCTCCAAAACGGATTAAAAAAGGAGAAGTAAGTGACTGGCTCAACTCCCTTCTCGATTGAAGAATCAGAATTTTTTAAACGCTGGTTGAGAAAATTAGTCAAAGCTTCTGGAAAAATCTTAGCTAAAAAGCTTATTACTCTTCTAACTGCTAGTTTGGACGACTTGTTAGATAACCCCTATCCTCGAAATTCTCGTCGCGAACCTTTGCCTGGAAAAATTAAATTGCCTGATGATTGGACATTCTATAAGTTGGAATTCAGATTAGCCAAGGGTGCTTCTGGACAAATTAGGCTTATGTATTTGGTTAACGAACCAGAAAAGCTGATTAAGCCCTTATGGATTTACAGTCACGAACAATTTGCCAAGCGTCCTAGAGATCGCAATATTGCTGATGCAATCGAGGAAATTATTGGTTTATAATTGTTTGTTTATTTTATAAAAGCGATCGCTCTTTTTTAATCCTTTAACTCTCGTCTATTCCCTTCTTAAAAACGGGCATTCATGGGATTAACCATAAAGATAGCGTTATTGAGCACAATCCCTGCCAGAGAAATAAACCCAATCATGGCAGAGTAAATTCCTAGTTTCCTATCTCGGAAGATTTATTTAGTGCATAATATCAGGCAATCATTATTTTGCATAAGTTTATTCAGTAAAATTGCTGAATTAATTACTATACTCAACTTTATATTTGGTTAATAACTTTGATGACAAAATTATTATTTGTCTAAAAAATGTTAAATAGAGGCATTTTAATTTAATCAATAAAAGCTATTACAGAACTAATTTTTATTAGACTTATAATGTTCACAAAAATTAGTAATTGTTTTAAATTTATGCTCTTATCAAGAAAAACTATATCAATATATTACTGATGTTCATATCTAAAATTAAATCTTTACAGCCATATTTTATAGTTGCTATTTTAGGTAGTTTAAACCTGCTAATAAGTAATAGTATAAATGCTACAGAAATCATCGCTGATTCTTCTATAAATTCTACTTCAGAGCTAACTGCCCAATTGCCTAAAGCCAAAAAAGTTCGCGTTGCGGTACTAGATTTTGACTTTAGCGCAGTCAGTAACCCATCTTTTCTCTCCTACTTTAACGGTGGTGCTAGTGGCGTTAGCGACCTGCTAGTTAATGAGTTAGTTAAAAACGGCAACTACACTGTTATCGAAAGGAGTAAGATAGACGCCATTTTGCAAGAACAAAACCTTGGTGCTTCTGGGAGAGTTGATAATAGTACTGCTGCTGAGATTGGTCGCCTTTTAGGGGTAGAAACTGTAATTGTTGGTTCAGTTACTCAGATGGATTTAGAGTATAAAAATCAGGGGGGTGGTGCTTTTGGCATTGGCGGAAGCTCTACTAAGGCTAAAGCTTATGTTCATTTAAGCGCCAGGATGATTAATACTACTACAGGAGAAATTCTTGCTGTTGCAGATGGTAAAGGTAAAGCCAAACAGGGGGGAGGAAGCGTATCTGTTTTTGGTGTTGGTGGTGGTTCTACTACCACTAATGATGGCAAATTATTAACCGAAGCAACTCAACAAGCGATCGCAAAAGTGGTCGATTCCATAAGCTCTAATTCCGCAACTTTGGCAGTGGCTTCAGAGAATATTCAGCCAGCTATTGATGCTTTAGTAGCAGATGTCGCAGGAGATCTTTTAATTCTGAATAAAGGTTTAGGTGATGGCTATCGTCAGGGGATGAGAGTATCCATTGAGAGAGTTAGTAAAGAGATTAAAGATCCTGAAACGGGGGAGGTAATTCGTCGTCTTAGCGAATCTGTCGGTATGATTGAGTTAACTGATGTTGATGCTAAATCTAGCGTTGGTACAGTAATTTCTGGGGCTGATTTTCGGGTAGGAGATACTGCTACAGTCGTGGAATAAATTTGATGATTTTATAATAGGCGATCGCTCTAATCAGACTTTCTTTGATTATGGCGATCGCTTTTTAACGTCTAATAGTTTTATATTCCCAGCTATATAGTCAAAGAAATAATATTAGACTGCTAACAATTGATACTAAATCCGATTACCAAAATATACTTATTAAATGCAAACCTGAAAAATCTTAAACCCCGTTACCTGTTACCCGTTACTCTTGCGTAGTCAATAAGTGTTCTATCTAAATAGGATTTAGTACGAGAGGTTATTTTGCCTTAACTATTAACTTGACGATGCCAGGCAATAATATAAATGATTAAAAAAATTCTTTAGTTTCATGAAATATTGGCAAAAATCTGGTGTTAGTCTGATTTCATCCCTATTGGCAGCTTACATTAACTTATCCCTTAAAACAGAAGTTAAAGCTGCGGAGATTAACCTCGGAACAGTACTGATTGAAGATACAGAATGGTTTGTCGAAAAACAGCAGACAACAATATCCCAGCTTAGTAATGGCAACCAGGGGAGAATTTTAGCAGCTCCCTATCCAGGAGCGACCACGAATCGTAAAGCGGCTTTCCGTAAATTTTTAACCACCATCGATCCTCAAGGTCAAAAAGATTGGGACATCAAAGAGCGTATCACTTACTATGGCTATGATGTTTTGTACACCACAGGATTTATGGACTTTCGAGGACTTGATGCTTATTTGGTTCCCGTGGCAGTATTTTCAGGTGAGCAAATGTATACCTTTACCCTCATTACTCCTCGTAAGGTAGACCGAGATCAAGTCAAACAAAGCTTTGGTAATCTATTGGCAGCAATTCGCCTTCCTGAAGCGTCAGCCCCCGCAAATAATCCCCAATCTAGTCAAAAATTAGATGGCTTTTACGTGACAATTGGCTCTAAGACTGGGGTTTCTGTTGTGGGACAGGTGCAGCTAGAGGTGGGTGCCAAAGGTCTATGGATTCAGCCCGATGGTCGTTATGCTTTAACGGAATCAGGAATGACTGGTGAATTCGACGCTTACTGTGAACGTCTGCCGAAAAACTGTGGTCGCTATATCATTGCAGATGGTCAATATGCCACTTGGCGTAAAGGCAGTACCAACGACGCTCAACTACAGCTATACAAAGTAAATCGAGAATCCTTTACCCAGTCAGGACAGGATTTGCTAATTAGCAAAACTAAGTACCGTTATGTTCCCCCTGCGTCAAATTTAAAGTTAACTGGAGACTATCGGCTGCTTCGTGCTGGTGCTACTAACAATATCGGCGGACAAAGCAGCAGTGGTTACGTAGAAAATATTTATGGTTTTAGTGCCGATGGACGGTTTGTTAAAGGTGGCAGTATGTCTATGCTGAGTAATTTTGGCGGTAGTTCCGTCCTGACTTCGGGAAATCGCCAAATGCGCCAGGGAACTTACGAAATTAATGGCTATACTTTGACCCTTAAATTTGCCGATGGAGAAACTCAGACTAAGGCTTTCTTTATCCTCGATGGAGTACCAGCAATCAATGGCGACCTTTATGAAAAGATCAATTAACTCAAGTCTTGGATAAGAGCATTAATTTGTTGAGATAGCCATTAGCTATTAGCTATTAGCTTTTTAGGGATTAATTCAACTATAGATGATCATTGCTCATTTATAAAAAGTAGCTTAAAGCACAAAATATGACCTAAGACTAAGATTAGATAGCATATGTCAATCATAATCATTAAGGCGCAAGTCAGTTATTAAGCAAAAAATGCAAAATTCCTTGATCAAGTTGGCAATTGGAACAGCATTTTTTATTCTGACGATTATAGTTGCAGTTATTGGCTACATCTTTTTTGGCTGGACTACGCTAGAAGCTGTCTACATGGTTGTGATTACCATTTTTGGCGTAGGTTATGGAGAAGTGCAGCCGTTAGAAACCCCAGCAGAAAAAATTTTTACTATTCTGGTTATCCTCGCGGGTACTTCATCCGCTTTATATATTGTGGGAGGTTTTGTTCAGATGGTCGCTGAAGGAGAAATTACCAGGGCGTTTGATGCTCAAAGAAAGCAAAACACCATCGCTAGTCTGGAAAACCATGTGATAATTTGTGGTTTTGGCAGAATTGCCCAGGTGATGGCGTACCAACTGGCAGCAGCTTCACAGCTATTTGTGGTGATTGATAGTGATCCGCAAAGGATAGCCATGGCAGAGTCCCAGGGGTTTTTAGTTAAGGTTGGTGATGCTACTGATGAAAGCGTTTTGGCAGCGGCGGGTATTCAACAGGCTCAATTTGTGGCAACGGTATTGCCTGAGGATGCCACAAATGTTTTTATTACCCTAACGGCGCGAGAACTGAATCCCCATATTTTAATCATCGCCAGAGGAGAGTTACCCAGTACGGAAAAAAAATTGCGTTTGGCTGGTGCTAACCACGTTATTCTCCCAGCAACCGTTAGCGGGATTCAAATGGCAAACTTGGTGACGGGTCCTTCTAGTACTGATTTTCTCCAGCAAAAAGACCAGCAAAATTCTTTAAATGATTTACTGAATCAAATTGAGGTACAGATTGATGAATTGACTCTGGCTGTTGATTCTCCCTTGGTTGGTCGAACTATCCGCGAGCTGGAAATAAGGGGTAAAGGAGCATTTATTATTGTTGCCCTACGACGCAACAGCGGTGAGTTTTTATCTCATCCCCACCCATCTTTAATCCTTAATTCCCAAGATACCCTAATTGCCATTGGACATCAGGACAAGCTGCCGAAATTTGCCCGTTACTACCAGCTAAATCATTCTCTGCACCAACGACAAGGCTCAACCAGGGTATTAAACTAAAATGATTGATCAACTTTGGATCTTACTTTGTTCGGGGCTAGTATTTCTGATGCAGGCAGGCTTTATGTGTCTGGAATCGGGCTTAACCCGTGCCAAGAATAGCATTAACGTTGCGGTCAAAAATATTGCGGACTTTGGTATATCGGTGGCGCAGTTTTGGGTGTTTGGCTATGGCATCATGTTTGGTGCTTCTCAGGTGGGGTTATTTGGTACTAGCAGCTTTTTCCCCTCCGCCGCATCCGAACCATCGGGAATGATTACCTTTTTTATCTATCAAGCCATGTTTTGCGGTACGGCAACCACGATTATTTCTGGTGCAGTGGCAGAAAGGCTTAAGTTTAGCGGCTATGTGATGATTACTTTCTTGGTTTCAGGGTTAATTTATCCTTTATTTGGTCACTGGGCTTGGAATGATGGAGGATGGCTGAAGCAGTTAGGATTTGTTGATTTTGCGGGCAGTACCGTAGTTCATGGATTGGGGGCATTAGTTAGCTTGGCAACCTTGATTTTAATTGGTTCTCGTCAGGGTAGATTTGTTTCAGGAAAGGTCAATAAAATTCAGGGAACAAACTTACCGTTTGCTGTTTTGGGGGCTTTATTACTGTGGGTCGGCTGGCTAGGATTTAATGGAGGCAGCACTTTTGAGCTTAATGAGGGCGTTCCTGGGATTATCTTGAATACGGTGATAGCTGGGGTCGCGGGAATGCTTACCGCCACTCTATCTAGTTTCTGGCGCTTTGGTCGAGTTGAGGTTGAAGAATTAATTAACGGTTCGCTTGCTGGTTTAGTGGCGATTACCGCCAACTGTAATTTGGTATCAACTCCCCTAGCGGTGATTATTGGGGTTACGGGGGCTATTATTGCTCAATTAGTTTCCCAAAGCTTAAAACGATATGGTATTGATGATGCAGTAGATGCGGTGGCAATCCATGGTGGGGCAGGCGTTTGGGGTACTTTATGCGTGGCACTATTTGGTCAGCTAGATCTAGTTGCTACAGGGTTAAATCGACTCAATCAGCTAGAGGTACAGCTATTGGGAGTAGTAGTAGTGGTGATTTGGGGGTTTGGAGTTTCTTGGCTACTGCTTAAATTACTCAATTCGGTTTTTAGGTTACGGGTATCTGCTGAAGCGGAGGCGATTGGTTTAAATGTCGCGGAACATCAGGCGAAAACAGATACTTATGAGTTATTTCAGGTGATGGATCTTCAGGCTAGAACCCACGACTTAAGTTTACGAGTTCCTGTAGAGTCTTTTACTGAGAATGGGCATATTGCAACTCGATATAATCAGCTAATGGATGCGCTGCAAACCAATCATCAGCAAACTAATGAATCTTTGGAAGAGCTATATGCATTAACTGCGGTGGCGATCGCCACTGTGGAAAATCAACAGTTTTCCGCCGCTGATTTTGCTAGTTTTGCCACTCGTGATGATGAGTTGGGAATCTTAGCGAGAGTGCTGCAACAAGTTGTGGAGAAGATTGATCATCAACAGCGAGATTTAGCCAGCCTGGAGGAAAAATTACTGCTATCTGTTGCTCAACAGCAAAATTTAATTATTGAGATTATTAACAATCGTTTCTCTGAGGTTTCATCCTCTACAGTGGAGCAAATAAAGTCGGTGCAAAATTTAGAGACTTTACATCAATTATTATTACAGGCGATCGCCTCTAACAGTCCAGAAGAGTTTAACTCAAGCCTTAAGCTGGTTCTATCTAACCCCAGTTTGGGAGCAGAACTTTGATCTGTTCTCCAAGGGTCCATTGAATAATTTTAATTAAAATTCTGAACTGAAATCTCAAGCAATAGCAAGAGATGACTAACTAAACCGCGTCTAATTTGAAACCCATAGTTTTTAAGTTAACTATCCGAGGGATTAGGGATCAGGGATTAGGGATTGGGAAGACAAATTTCTGGTAACCAAAAACTCCAGTTTTTTATGTGGACGCGGTTTATCAGTCAATATAGATGGCTAACTGTTGAACTAATTCTGGTAGCAAAGACGGTGCTGAATTGATAAAGAAATGATCTCCTTCTAGCATTTTAAGCTCAAAAGAACGGCAAGTTTGCTCCCTCCAGCGTGACAATTCTTCGGGTTGAACTTTCTGATCCTGTCGTCCCCCAAAAACCGAAATCGGACAGTCTAAGGTCGCCTCTGGTCTATATTGGTAATTTTCTAAGACTGAAAAATCCGCTCGTAGAATTGGGATCAGCAATTCCATTAATTCCGCATTGTTTAATACCTTCTCTGGAGTACCGTTAAGCTTCCGCAGTTCTTCGATAAATTCTGCCTGGGGAAGATTATGAATTGGTGGTTCAGGATCTGGGACTTGGGGCGCACGATGTGCCGAGACAAATAGATGAGACGGTTTGAGGTTATGTTGACGACGAATTAAACGAGCTAGCTCAAAGCTGATTACAGCCCCCATACTGTGACCGAAAAAAGCAAAGGGTTGGTCTAGGTAAGGTAGAATCACCTCGGCGATCGCCTGTACTAATGGCTCCATCTGCTTGTAAGGAGCTGATTTAAGCTGAAATCCTCGTCCAGGGAGTTCTATGGGGCAAATTGCGATAGTTTCGGGTACGCGATTAAGCCAGGGACGAAAAATTTGGGAACTACCTCCCGCGTAGGGAAAGCAAAATAAACGCAGTGAAGCCGAGGCACTTGATTTTAAGTTAATAATCCAAGGGTTATTCGTTAATGAAGATTTCATCAATGGATAATTAATAAATGAAAAAGTAAAAGAAGTTATCACAGGCTTTTACAGAGGAATCTAAATTAGACTATAAAAGCTCGTGACTAAAAATAAGCTGAGAATTACTGAGAAGTTTCTGCCATTTTTTTACGTAAACTAAGGGGGCGCATATCAGTCCAAACTTCTTTGATATAGTCTAAACATTCCTGCTTTAATCCGCTCTTGCCTACATCTTTCCAACCTAAAGGATTTTCTTTGTCAACCAGCCAAATTGAATATTGTTCTTCATGATTGACTACAACTTTGTAGGTTCTGGTATCTTCCTTATCGTTTTGGTACATAATTTTTTTTCCTTTTGATTAACTAGTCTTGATTTAGTTTAATGATTTTTGTTGATTACTCGTCAGATAATACTTTTATTTGCTTTACAGCATAGACTGTTATATCTATTGATCAAGAATGAATCTATACTGTCTAAAGATTTTAGATACTCATGTCAGCTCACTAAATTAATTTATCTTTTACGAGCAACAAAATCGTATATACCTTCTTTTTTAGCTTTAGTAAACCATTTTTTCTTCTTTTTTCTTTCTTTGCAATTAATTTCGCTAAATTTGGCATTTTTTAATGACGAAACTATTTCTTGAATCTCATATCCTTTAGCTATCCATTTAAGATCTTTGCTGCGTTCCCATCCGTTGTCAACTGGTTCAAAAATAGTAAAATGATTCTCGCCTATTCTAGTTTTCTGATTGTATAATCTGATCATCGTCCAGGCGTATTCATCATTCACATCTCCAATTATACTTCTATTCCATCCTCCTTTATAGAGTTTATTTAATCTGATATCGAAGGCGAATAAACCGTCTGTTTTCAAAGAATCATAGACATTTTTAAAAGCTAAAGTTAAGTCTTCTAATTGGGTGATGTGGTTAAAACCAAAAGCAGTAGAGATAACTACATCAAAAGAATCTGGTAATTTAAAATGACAAGCATCTTCTAAAATAAATTTACTCTGAGGAGATCTATTACGAGCATAATTTAGTAGTTCTGGTGAACTATCGAGTCCAGCAACTTGATAACCTTGATCCTGTAGCTTCTGTACTAAATGTCCTGCTCCGCAGAAAATATCAAGAATAGAGGACTGGTTGGTAAAATTATTTTTGCGCAATAATTCTTCGATGCTAGGAAAATAAATCTCAGCACTGGCGACTCCCCAATCGTCATTCATTATGCGCGCAAAGGCATCGTACGCTATGACATTTGTGGTGGTTGTATTTTCGGTCATTTTAGTTTTACCTGTTTGTTGTTGACTTTTAAGATATTTGCACTGTTCCAAATAAACTTGATTAACCCAATAAGATAAGAGATATTTTCTTCTTCTGTTACTTTCCGAGACATATCCTTAAAGAAAAGTTTAATTTTGGGTATTGCTGAAATGTAATAGTCAAACAGTCAATTTTATATTTAAAGACTTGAAAGACTTGGTTTTGTCATCTTCAAGCGATCACAAAATCATTACCAATCAGCAACGCCTAATTTTGATAATTTCTGCTGATTCTCCAGCAGTTAATTATCACTAGTTGCGGGAGTTACTTATTCAAGTGGTTCAAGATGCCCTGACCCTGCTAAGGTTTTCAAATCAAGTTCGGCAATACAGCGAACTTTATGATAATTGAGGGTTAGGCTGCCCACTAAATTAACTTTTCCTGTTTGACTGGCAAAGTCAGCATCTTGTAGGCTAGATGCTTCAGAATCTAGTCTGACACCGAGTTCAGTTCCCCCTTGAGTATTAGTAAATTTAATATGCACATAACCCCGATCAATGCATTCTTTTAAAGCCTGGGCTGTTTTATCTGGTCTTAAGCTAGCTTCAACGGGATGATTACCTGTCGCTAATCTTTGTACTAATTCATTCATAACTAATTTATTGGCTCTAAAAAGTAGTCGAGATAGATTAACTAGGTTGAGACTCTTGAGAGTCTAATTCTTCTGAAGCTCCAGTAGAAGCTGTAGCTGTTTCTGTTGCTACTGGAGCAGATTGATAGTTGGGAATCTCAAAAGAAAGGGTTTGAGTACAAAAATCTTTCCACTCTGCCGTTACAGCATCAAAAATAATATTTTCATCTTTAAAAATCCCGTCGGTAACTACATAATTTTCCTGTAAATAGAGAAAATCATCATCGGTCAAAACTCGATTTTGCTCTACTTCCTGTCCTTCAATTTCTTGCTTTTCCTGGCGAGTATTTGCCTGATTTTCACTCCAGCTTTCAAACTGTCGTAGTCGTTGAATTGGATAAGCTTTACAGTATTTTCCCATTGTTGCCATAATAATACCTCCATTTTGATTAGCTCAAAAATTACTTTACAAGGCTTTTCAGAAATTCTGTGACGCTACTATATAAATTAGATAAATTTAAAGTCCAATTATTATTATTTACATTATTTGATATCTCCAAGACTGAATCATTAAGTTTCATAAATTGTTCTGGTTCAAGCAGAGAATGGTTCGCAACACTTAAATTTTCTGCCACATGGTCTGGAGATTTCATGCCCACAAGAGCGCTTAACAGTCCAGGAGTGCTTCTGACATACTGTAGGGCACGTTGACAGTCGGTGGTAAGATTTTCCCCTAAGATAGCTGACATAGTTCCGGGAATCTTGCCCTCAATGGCTCCTCGATAAATAGACGCACTAGATATAGGATGAATATTGAGACGAGCACAGGCTTTTAAAAGGGTCATCGTTTCATTGCCAACTTTCTGGGTTGGCGTTAAAATTGCTTCTGGCATCGCCAGATTCAGGGGAAACTGAATAAACTTAAAGCTGTCAGGCTTGTTGCCTGCTACTTTCTGTGCAATTGATTTAATTCGCTCTAGGTTGATATGTTCCTGGGAGTCTGGAAGAACGCGAAAACCATCCCAAGTCGCTACACCATAAGCCCCAATCTTTCCTTGAGAAACTTGATCTTCTATGACTTCAAAAGCAGCCTCTAAGCGCTCATATAAAGTCTCTCGTCCGATTTGAATTAGCTGTTTTTCTGGATTATGAACATAATATATATCAATAGTTTCTAATTCTAAATTTTCAAGACTTAAGTTGATTTGATCTCTTAAGTATTCTGGATGAATGCAATAATAATTACTATAGTTTTTAATTAGATCTCCTGGACTAATTTTAGAGCTAATACTGTTGATATAGTGTTGACTGAACCAGTTTAAATATTGGGGCGTATTCTCAGCTATGGCTCCTGCTTTACTACAAATAATTAATTCATCTCTGCTAACTTTCCCTGAGTTAATCAGATGGTGAATAGCCTGAGCAACGCTGCGTTCTCCCTGCTGATATCGATAGGAAATTGCCGAATCAATTAAATTAACCCCATGAAAAACTGACTCAATTACTGCTCTGGTAACCAGAGCGTCAGTTTGTGGATCTGCTTCACCCAGATAAGTTCCGATGCCGATAGAGCTGGTAATAAATTCATTAGTTTCTTGGAAATGCTCTGCATGGCATTTTTCTTGATATTGTTCTTGATAACGATTGGTTCCTTCTCTGGTAGCTCGACCTAGTATTTTCACCATATGCAATCTCTAGTCTTTCTTAATTAAAGTCTTAACATTCTTTCCCATAGAAATATTTTTGGCCTGATTTAGCTAATTAGCTTCGATCAATCCTTGGTTTACCATGGAAGTAATATAGGCATTGATGATTTGCTGATCTATTTGTGGACAAACAATTCCAGTTTCTTTCAATCCAGAATTGGTATTATCTGCTGCTAATTGCTGCTCAATGCCCTCTTCAGTATTCCCTGTGTCTTGTTTGGCAAAAGTAGCAATAAGTGGAGCTAGTGCGTTGTCTGGGAATGTTTCTAATGCGGATAGTAGCCGTTCGCGCCACTGTTGATAATCTACCTGTTCCCCTGAGTAACCCAGAGAAATGATGGATTCAGCTATTTCATTCCAGGGTGTCGGCTGTGGATTAAATAGATGAAAGGTTTTGCCCAAGGATTCTGGTTGACTAGATAGATAAACGATCGCCCTCACGGTGTAGTCTACAGGGATTAAGTTTACTAGAGAATCATCCAAAGGTGCGCTACCGAGCTGAATACAGCCCCGAATCAGTCGATAGGTATGGTCATCGGGGTTACAAGCACCTGTCTGGCTATGCCCTGAAATTCTTCCTGGTCGGTGGATTGTTACTGGTATACCGCGATCGCCTGCCAGCGCAACTATCTTTTCCGCTACCCATTTACTTTGAGTGTAACCACTGCCGATTTGTGACCAGTGCTCAATAGGTGTATCTTCTTTGATAATCTCTAGCTCAGGAGCGGCAGCAGCAACAACCCCTTTAGTAGAGATAAAGTGTACTGGTTTCACCTTGCTCTGAACTGCTAATCTTAAAACTTCTTGAGTTCCTGAAACATTTGCTGCTTTAAGTTGGGAATAAGGATAGGTAAAGTTAACCCAGGCTCCATTATGGTAAATAACGTCAACCTTTTCAGCTATTGCGTTGAAGTTATCTATTGACAGCCCCAGAAGCGGTTGGGCTAAATCTCCTACCAGGGGAATAATTCGCTGGCTCAGACCATCATCCCACAATAAATAGGACTTTAATTTATTTTCAATCCTCTCTTTGGCTTGAGTCTTATTTTCAGCTCGAATGAGGCAATAAATGTCTGCTGTAGTCTGCTGTAGTAGTTCATGCAGTAAGAAAGCACCTAAAAAACCAGTCGCTCCTGTAATTAAGATACTCTTGGGGGTAGCAGTAATATTGACGGGATTGCCCCCAGGAACAATCTCAGGGTCTAAAAATATCTCAGCAGAAAGATCAACTTTTTCTGACTCGCTGCTTATTGAGGCGTCTCCCCCTGCCTCAAATATTTTCTCGATCTTCTCTGCTAAGTCGGCAATGTTGGGAGCATCAAATAGAACCTTCAGGGGTAAATCAATTTCACAGCTAGCTCTAACTTTCGCCAGCAGTTGCGTAACCAATAGGGAGTGTCCACCTAGCTCAAAAAAGTTATCGTGAACGCCAATTCTTTTTAAATTTAATATTTCTGACCAAATCTCTGCTAGCTTTTCCTCCAGAGAAGAGCGTGGTGCAACATAATTTTGGCTTAATTGGGAACGAGCTTGTTCAGGATCGGGTAGTGCCTGATAGTCAATTTTACCGTTAGCAGTTAAGGGCAATGCTTTCAAGACAATAAAAGCCGCAGGAATCATATATTCAGGAAATCGAGTCAGACAAAAGCTGCGTAATTCACTGGCGATCGCTGAATCCTGGCGTTGATGTAGCTGACGAAACTCATCCCTAGTAACAACATAGGCAATGAGGCGTTTATTATTTAATGCCCTTTCATCTGCAACAACGGTTACTGACTGAATACCTTCATGCTCTCCTAATCTGCTTTCAACTTCCCCTAATTCAATCCGAAAGCCTCTAATTTTGACCTGGCGATCAATTCTGCCTAAAAATTCGATATTGCCATCAGTCAGATATTTAACTAGATCGCCTGTTTTATAAAGCTGTTGCGGTTCAAGATCTGGCTGTTGATTTAAGAAGGGATTAGGAATAAATCTCTCTTGAGTTAATTCTGGGCGGTTGAGATATCCTCTGCTAACCTGTACCCCGCCGATGTATAGCTCTCCTGATACTCCCAGCGGAACTAGCTTGAGCTGATCGTCTAAAATATAAACCTGATTATTAGGTAAGGGCTTGCCGATGGGTACTGTAGTTGATTCCTTGCTGGCTATAGCTTGAATTGGATAGGTCAACACTCCTACGGTAGTTTCCGTTGGACCATAATGATTAAGAATTTGGCATTCAGGCTGCTGTTGCCGAACTTTAGCGATGAGCTGCCAATTGCTGGCTTCTCCACCTAAAATTAGCTTTTTCCTCGGTAAGAATTCCGCTGTGGGGGATGAGGCTAGTAGCGCCGATAGATGGGAGGGTACTATCTTCAGGTAGTCGATAGGATGATCTTGGCAATATTGAGCAAATGCTTGAGGATCTGCCGCTATTTCTTGATCAACCAGGTGCAGACAGCCCCCAGTACATAAGGCAGGAAACAGCATGGTATTGCCCAAATCCGCCGCCAGGGTAGATACCGTGGCAAAGCTAGCACCTGGTAAGAAATCTAATCTTTCGATAATGGAGTGGACATAGTTCACTATCTGTTTATGTTCCACTGCCACTGCTTTAGGGGTACCTGTGGAACCAGATGTATAAATAGTGTAGGCTAGGTTATCAGACTTTACTTGATGCTTGAGATTATTTTGTTGCAACCCTGTGATAGCTTCCCAGTCAGTATCTAAGCAAATTGATTGGACAATATCTGAAGGGATTTTTGCTTCTAGCGATCGCTGAGTCAACACCACGGACACCCCAGCATCCTCTAGCCGAAAAGCCAGTCCTTCAGGGGGTAAAGCTGAATCTAGGGGTAAATATGCCCCCCCAGCCTTAAGAATCCCCAGCAAGCCGATAATTGGTAGGTGCGATCGCTCTATGTACAAGCCAACTATGGATTCTGCGGTAACTCCCAGCTGTTGCAAGTAGCAGGCTAACTTCTCGGCTTGTTGATTTAGCTCATCGTAGGTTAATTGTTCTGAATTATAAACTAATGCCGTATTATTTGGTGTTTTGCTTACCTGAGCCTCGAATAACTGATGAAGACACTCAGCTTGAGAGTATTTAACTTCATTATCATTGAATTCTACTAATAGCTGATGGCGTTGTTGATGGTTAAGAATATTTAGTTCTTCTACGGTAGCCTCAGTATTATGAACTACACTTTCTACTAGGGTGCTGAACTGTTGAGCTAATCTATCGATAGTTTCAGGAGTAAATCTATTAGCTTCATAGTAAAAACATACTATTAAACAGTCTGGCTGCTGCTGACAAGTCAGCTTGAGCTTAAAGTCTTCTAGCTGAATATCTTTGTGATAAAGGGCAAAAGATACGCCGTTCGCACTATATTTCTGAGGCAATTCCTCAAACTCAAAGCCAATCAGCGGCATTCCTATACCGTTTACTTTTTCTCTACTATTTTTTTGAAAAAAATCTTCTTGATACTGCCCCACTTCCTCTAGATTATCTTCTATAGTTGATAAAATCTTGGGAAAAGTATTTTGGGGAGTAACTATACAAGATACAGGTAAGAACTGCTCAACTAATCCTAAAATATCTGCTAACTCTTCATAGTTTCTAGCACTAAATATATTGGCAATATTGATTTTGGAAATTTTCGTTAATTTAGAAATTAATATATACCAGCAAGCGAGAAACAAGTTAGACAGGCTAGTATTATATTTTGTGGCTATCAAGCTAGCTTGGTTAAATAATTCTCTCTCTAATTTTAAAGAATATCTATTTAATTTTTTTGCTAAATTGTGCTCGTAAATTAGCTCATCAGGAAATACTAAACTATAGTTAATAGATTGCTGTTGCTGCCAATAATCTTGTCCAGCTTTTGAGCTTTCTGTTAGTAGCTCATTTTGCCACTCAGAAAATTGAGTATACTGGACTGGTTCTTCTACAAAATCTTGTCCTTGTAGAGAGTAAGAATAACTTAAACTTAGCTCTTGTAATAAATTATTGATTGTTTGACTATCTGCACAAAGAGCAGGCAGAGTTATAATTAAGTAGTGGCATTCATCATTTAAATTTAAAAGTTTTAAACGGAATAGAGAGCCCCCTTCTAAATTAAATTGAGCAGATTTTTCTAGATCGGATAGTTCAGCAATTTTTAACTCTATTTCTTGCTGCTCTACATCCTTTAATTCAATACTTTGCCAAAAGACATCTCTAGTTTCTGCTATAACCTGAAACGGAATTGAAACTCCTGATTTTCGATAGAAATTAGTCCGCAGAATTTCCTGACGATCTACTATTTTTTGAATTGCTGCTCGTAATACTATTAAGTCGACTTTACCTGTGACCTCAATTATAGCCTGGGATAAGGTAATATTATTATCTTGTTGCCCTGACCAAAGATGCTTTTGTTGAGGTGATAATTGAAATCCTTGTAAAGTTTCTGCGCTCATTATTTTTAACCTATTTTCTCGATGAATTAAACCTAGTATCTTTATCTAAAGATCAAGGTAAGCCAATCACTGATAACTTAACTTTTTAAAACTTATTAGGTTTACTTTGGCTACTTTAATACTTATTTATTCTTGATTTACGATATGCTATTGCTCTGCGGTTTAGCTTTTAAAAATTTATTAAGTTTACTTTGTTTTTGAGTTGCTTTTGCTTCTACCTGCTGTTCTTTATCTCCTGGAGCAATCATCGCTAAATTACTAATGATAGTGTCTGGTTCTGAAACGATATTCTGTAATAAACTTACATAACTATAAGATAGTTTCGCGATCGCATCAGCATCAAATAGATCGCTATTAAACTGCCAACTACCGACTATTCCTGCTTCAGTATCATTGATAAATAAAACCAAGTCAAACTTAGCATAGTTATCTACATTATTCTCCAAGGCTATAATAGTTAAACCAGGAAGATTTAACTCTCTTGTCGGTACATTATTCATGACCAATAAAACCTGAAATAGCGGTGTTGCTTCTAATTGTCTTGATGGCTGTATTTCTTGAACCAAACGCTCAAAAGGCAAGTCTTGATGGGCATAGGCAGAAAGAGTAACTTCTTTCACTCTCGCCAGTAACTCTCGAAAGCTAGGATAGTCAGATAAGTCGGTACGTAAAACCAGTATGTTCACAAAAAATCCGATTAAGCCTTCTATTTCAGCATGATTGCGATTAGCAATGTCTGTACCGACAACGATATCCTCTTGTTGAGTGTAGCGATACAGCAATGTCTTGAGAGCTGCCAAGATAACCATAAACAAAGTGGTATTTGTTTGGCGAGAGAGTTGCCTTAGGGCGAGAGATAATTCTGACGATACTTCAAAACTATGGCTGAGACTAAGATTAGTTTTAACAACTGATTGCTGCTGTCGATAGGGCAATTTCAGCATAGGTAATTCACTCCCCAGCTTTTGCCTCCAGTAATCTAACTGTTGGTCTAAAACTTCTCCCTGTAACCATTCTCGTTGCCAGACCGCATAGTCTCCATACTGAATGGGTAATTCTGGCAGAGGTGATGATTTCCCCTCTAAAAAGGATTGATACAGTGTGACAATTTCTTGGACTAAAATTCCTACAGACCAGCCATCAGAAATAATATGATGCATGGTGAATAGAATAACGTGCTCTAGTTCATTGAGCTGAATTAAGGTAATTCGTAATAGAGCGTCCTGCTCTAGGTTAAATGGCTTGAGTCCCTCGGTTGCATTCAGCTGGTCTACCTCTCGCTGCTGTTTGAGGTGGGATAAGCCAGAAAGATTGATTATTGGCAGTTGAAAATTAATTTTAGAATGAATAACCTGTACTGGTTCGTCTGCAACCATAGAGAAGTTAGTGCGAAAGACTTCATGTCTCTGAATAATCGCTTTAATAGTTTGAACTAAAACCTTGATGTCTAATTTTCCCTCCAGACGTAAAGCGTTAGAAAAGTTATAGGCAGAATTATTTGGTTGTAGTTGAGCGATAAACCAGAGTCTTTGTTGAGCAAAAGATAAGGGTAAATCTCTTGATCTATTTATAGGCTTAATTGGTGGTATCTCTCTGCCAGTATTAAGTCTTATTACTTCTTTTGCCAGCTCTTTAATAGTAGGGGATTCAAATAGAGTGCGTAATGGCAGCTCTACATCAAATACCTGTCGAATTTGAGAAATAACGCGAGTAGCGATTAGGGAATGACCTCCCAACTCAAAAAAGTTATGGTTTACCCCAACTTGTTCTAAACCTAGGATTTCCGCCCAAATGCCCTCTAATAGACTTTCAGTTGGTGTTGTAGCAGGAATAAAATCAGCTTCACTGATTGATATATCTGCTGCAGGTAAAGCTTTGCGGTCAACTTTACCATTGGGTGTTAGGGGTAGCTTCTCTAAAGTAACTAAAGCATTAGGAATCATATAGCCAGGTAACTTAGAGGTTAAAAATTCTCGTAAGGCAGAAATAGTCAGTGTCATTTCTTCTTGAGCCACGACATATGCTACTAAACGCTTAGAATTAGTAGCTGATTCTTCTCTTGCTACCACTACAGTTTCTGCTACTCCTGGATGCTGAGTAATCACCGCCTCAATTTCTCCCAGTTCAATGCGGAATCCTCTGACTTTTACCTGATGATCAATCCGACTAATATATTCAATCTCTCCATTAGGTAGATAACGAGCTAAATCGCCAGATCTGTAAAGTCGTTCATCTGCTTGACCACTAAAGGGATTGGGAATAAATCTTTGACAAGTTAGCATTGGTCGATTTAGATAACCTCTGGCTAGCCCGACTCCAGCAATGTATAGTTCTCCTGCCACTCCTATAGGTACTGGTTGCAGATTACTATCAAGTAGATAAACTTGCGTATTTGCTATGGGTCTGCCTATGGGTGGAGCTACAGTATTTCCTATTTGGTGGTCAATAAATGTAGCTATAGTTACTACCGTGTTTTCTGAAGGACCATAGTTGTCAAAAAGTTTGAAAGGTAATGAAGCTGATGGATATATCTTAAGTTTCTCTCCACCAGTTGACAAGATACGCAACGCCGTCTTTTCTGGCCATTCTAAATTTAGTATATTTTCAGCTATTGGCGTTGGCATAAAAGTAAGAGTAATTTGTTTTCTTACTAACCAGTCTCTCAGAGCAACTGGAGAAGCAATCAGTTCTGGTTTAACGAGATTAAGACTTGCACCTATAGCTATATATGGCCATAATTCTACCACTGAAGCATCAAATGAATTTCCTGCTAATTGAGTGGCTTTATCCAAAGAAGTAACTTTAAAAGTTTCTTGATGCCAAAAAACCAGATTTAAAAGAGCTTTATGAGTAATTAAAACTCCTTTTGGTTTTCCTGTAGAACCAGAAGTATAGATTGCATAAGCTAAGTTAATGGCTTTGACATTACTTGTTACATTATCTCGACTCTCCCTGGCTATCTTGTTCCAATCTTTATCCAGAAAAACTACATTAGCTCGATGCGTGAGCAAGTCTGTTGTTAACTTTTCTTTGGTCAATAATAGAGGAACTTGAGAGTCTTCTAGCATATAGGCTATACGCTCGGGTGGATAACTGGGATCGAGGGATACGTAGGCTCCACCAGCTTTGAGGATGGCTAGCAGTCCAACGACCATCTCCAGTGAGCGCTCAAGACAAATTCCTACTAATACCTCTGGTTGAACTCCCAATGTTTGGAGGTGATGTGCCAGTTGGTTGGCTCTAGTATTTAGTTCTCGATAGGTTAGTTGCTCATCTTCAAAAACTAATGCTACTGCATCAGGGGTTTTTCGTACTTGCTTTTCAAATAGTTGATGAATATACTTGTCCTGAGGATAGTTTTCTGCGGTATTATTCCACTCAACTAATAACTGCTGCTTTTCTGGTTCAGTTAATAACGGTAAATCCGACAGCTTCTGCTGCAGGTCAGCCGCAATTGCTGCAAGCAATGTCTCCAGATGTCCTGCCATCCGCGCCATGGTATCACTGTCATAGCGAGCGCTTTTGAGGGTGAATGATAATTCCTCATCTGGACTTACGATTAAGGTTAAAGGATAATTCGTCTTTTCAAAGCTATGAAATCTCTCGATTTCTAACTCTGTATCTCTTTGTTTTAAAGACTTGTCTACAGCATAGTTCTCAAAAACAACTAAACTTTCAAACAAAGATGAACCTCTGGAAATTTCGCTCCATCCTTGAACTTTGACTAGGGGACAATGTTCATATTGACCTGCTTCAATCAGAAAATCTTTAATTTTATGCAGCCAAGGCAGAAGTGTGTCCTCAGGTGCTACCTGGACTCTAATCGGTATGGTATTAATAAATAACCCGATCATCGACTCAACTCTGGCTAAAGCCGGAGGACGACCAGATGTGACGGCACCGAAAACGACATCTTCCTGACCACTGTAGCGACTCAATAACAGAGCCCAAGCTCCCTGCACCAGGGTATTTAATGTTAACTGGTGTTGCTGGGCAAAAGATTTTAATGCGCCAGTTGTGGCGAGAGAAAGCCTGGTTTCTTTTTCATTGTAGTTATCTGTTTTAGAGGATAAACCCGCTCTACTCAAAGAGAGCTGTGTCGGCGTAGTAAAACCCCTCAGCGCTCGTCGCCAGAAAGTCTCTGCCTGAGCTAAATCCTGTTGCTGTAGCCAGACAATATAATCTCGATAGGGGCGAACAGGTTCCAAGGCAATCTTTTGCTCGTTGCCCACAAAAACTTTGTAGTAGAAAATAACTTCCTTAAACACTGAAGCCCCAGACCAGCCATCGAGCAGTAAATGATGGTGACTCCAGGTAAAGTTATAGGAGGTATCTGAAAGTTGAATTAGCGTCAAGCGCATCAATGGTGACTGCTTCAGCTCAAATCCTAGGGCGCGATCGCCTGACAAGAATAACTCTAGCTGCTGTGATTGTTCTTCTGGGGAGAAATGCTGCCAATCATATTCCTGCCAAGGAAAAGCTACCTCTCGCTGCACGACCTGTACTGGCTCTTTTAAGCCTGACCAAACAAAGCTAGTGCGGAAAATCGAATGTCGTGCTATTACTTTTTGCCATGCGCGACGGAATGCATTAACGTTAAAGACTCCTTCAAGATTCCAGCTAAATTGCTCAAAATAGACCCCCGATTTAGAATCAGCTAGGCTGTGGAAGAGGATACCCTGCTGCATAGGGGAGAGGGGATAGATCTCTTCAATATTTTTATGTTTTGTGTCTTCTGTAGCTACCTCAATTCTATCGAGCTCGATTTGTGACCATTGGCTTTGCTGAAAATCCGCAAAATCTGAAGGAGTAAAGCCTCCTGCCTCAGGAGATAAACAATGTGCAATCAGCTCTCGCAAGGTCTCAATATAACTTTGCGCCAAGGTTTCAATGGTGCTTCCTCGATGCACATTGGTACTGTAAGACCAGCTTATTTCCAGCCTGCCTCCATAAATACCACCATTAATTTCTAACAGGTGATTTCGTTTACTTCGTAAACTATGAACCGAACCACTTGATTCTGGTGCCAAGCTGAATAAAGCTGAATCTGGCAAAACATGATCGAACTGTCCTAAATAGTTGAACACAACTTCTACCTGGGAAGAGTCAAGTGATTCCACTCGTTCCTGATTTTGCCCCAGATAACGCAGTAAGCCATAGCCAATACCACGATGGGGAATTTCTCTGAGCTGCTCTTTAACTGACTTGATAGCTGTTCCTAGTTCCTGGTCATTTTCTAGCTGGAGATGTACGGGAAAAATCGTAGTGAACCAGCCTACAGTCCTCGACAAGTCTATATCCTCAAAAATTTCTTCCCTTCCATGACCTTCCAAATTAATTAATAGAGAACTATCTCCTGTCCATTGATTAAAAGTCAGTACCAGTGCAGTCAACAAAACATCATTAATTTGCGTGCGGTAAGTCCTGGGTACCTGTTGTAATAAACTCTGAGTTTCTTGCGCCGACAAAGATACTGATACCGTAGCCGCGCTGTCTGTAATATTCTCCCCAGTATCAAAGTCTCTTGGAATAGAAGAAATTGATTGAGATAGTTTTCCCAGCCAGAAATCAGCTTCCGTCAGTAGTTCTGATGACTGCGCATATTCCTGTAAACGCCTCGACCACTGACGATATGAAGTGGTTTTCAAGGGCAGCTTGATTGTCTGATTTTGATTGAGTTGCTGGTAGGCAAGGTGAAAATCTGATAGTAAAACTCGCCACGAAACCCCGTCAATGGCTAAATGGTGAATAATCCAGAGTAGCCGCTGTTGTTGGTGTTCACCTAAGTCAAACAGGGCAACTCGCCATAACGGACCCTGCCCCAGATTCAAGCTAGCTTGTAGTTTGCTGGCAGTAGTTTCGATGGCGATGGCTTGCTGCCCTTGTGGTAAGGAGGATAAATCTAGGCAGGTCAAGGGTATTTCAGCCTCGGGATCTCTCATCAATGCTTGGATGCCCCATTCCTCTTGAATAAACCCTAGACGAAGGACATCATGCTGTTGTTGAAGGGCATTAATGATTTGCTCTATGTCTAGAGGATTAATTTTCTTTTGGCTGGCTAAAAAGACAGACTGATTCCAGTGATGGGATTCTGGCTGCTGTTGTTCAAAGAACCAGTGCTGAATCGGTAATAGCTCCAGCTGTCCCGTCAAGATCCCCTGTTCTGCCTCAACTTTCTGAGCTGTGCCCGCTACCGCAGATAGTTGAGCAATGGTCTGGTGTTGAAATAATTGCTTGAGAGTTAGGTACAGCCCTACCTGATTGGCTTTAGAGATGATTTGAAGACTAACGATAGAATCTCCACCCAAGGCAAAGAAGTTATCGTTGATACCGATATTTTCTAGTCCTAATACTTCCCCCCAAATATCTGCCAATTGCTGCTCCACCTCCGTTTGTGGAGGCATAAAAGCCGTTTCCAGTTCGGGGCGACTCGCCTCTGGTGCAGGTAATGCTTTACGGTCAATTTTGCCATTAGGATTCAGTGGTATTGACTCTAGGACGACTAGAGCCCCAGGAATCATGTAGCCAGGTAGCTTTGACACTAAAAATTCTTGCAGGGCAGAAATGGTGATTGTGGCTTCTGGTTGATTAACCACATAGGCAACTAGACGCTGAGAATCATGAGGTTGCTTTCTGGCTATTACGACAGTTTCGCGTACTGCTGGATGCTGAGCGATTGCCGCCTCAATTTCTCCCAGCTCAATCCGGAATCCTCGGATTTTGACCTGATGATCAATCCGACCTAGATATTCAATCTCGCCATCAGCTCGATAGCGAGCCAAGTCTCCAGTTTTATAAAGACGCGTCGCTTCTTGGCTAAACGGATTCGGAATAAATTTCTCCGCTGTCAAATCAGCACGGTTTAAATAACCTCGCCCAACGCCAACACCGCCAAGATAAACTTCTCCTGTTACCCCTACAGGAACAGGATTGTAAGAATGATCTAATAAATAAATTTGAATATTCGCAATCGGTCGACCAATGGGAACTGTTTGCTCCGGCAGATTATCTTGTTGACATCTCCAGCAAGATACATCCACTGCCGCTTCCGTCGGTCCATAAAGATTATCTAGTTGGGTGTTCAACCGTTGGAAAAATCTTCGCTCTAACTGGACAGGTAAAGCTTCTCCACTAGCAATTACTCGCTTGAGCGCTTGACATTGTTCGACTCCTTCTACTTCCAGAAATACTTGCAACATTGACGGGACGAAATGTAAGGTCGTCACCTGCTGCTGTAAGATCAAGTTCACCAGATAGTTAGGGTCTTTGTGTCCTTCTGGTTGCGCTACTACTAACCTCGACCCCGTCATGAGAGTCCAGAAAAACTCCCAGACTGAAACATCAAAACTGAAGGGAGTTTTTTGCAAAACAGTATCGGCAGAGGTCAATTGGTAAGTGTCTTGCATCCACAGTAAACGATTTAAAATACCGCTGTGGGCATTCATGGCTCCTTTGGGCAGACCTGTAGAACCAGAGGTATAGATAATGTAGGCGAGGTTATCAATAGCAAGGGATGATGCAGGATTTGCTGTGTCTTGAGCGCTAATTTGTTCCCACTCGCACTCAATGCAAACTACCTCCCCTGAGTAACGGGGTAGACTCTCTAACAAGTATTGTTGTGTGAGCAAGACTCCTAGTTGAGAGTCGTTGAACATATGTGCCAAGCGTTCAGGGGGATAGCTAGGGTCAAGGGGAACATAGGCTCCACCTGCTTTGAGGACGGCTAGCAGTCCGACTACCATTTCCAGTGAGCGTTCTAGGCAAATTCCCACCTTAACTTCTGGTTGGACTCCCAGTTGTTGAAGGTAATGAGCTAGTTGATTAGCTCTAGTATTTAACTCTTGATAGGTAAGCTGTTCATCTTCAAAAACCACGGCTATGGCATCAGGGGTTTTTGCTACCTGCTCCTCAAACAGTTGATGGATGCATTGGTCTTGGGAATAGTTTTCTTGAGTATCGTTCCATTCCACCAGCAACTGCTGTCGTTCAGGTTCAGTTAATAATGTCAAATCGGAGAGCTTCTGCTGCGGGTCAGCCACAATTGCCGTAAGCAATGTCTCCAGATGTTTTGCCATCCGCTCAATAGTCGCCGACTCAAATAAATCTGTGTTGTATTCAAAATTCCCCTCTAACCCCAACTCAGTTTCAGTCATTTCCAGAGTCAAATCAAACTTGGCAGTTTGACCTTCCCCTTCAACCAGAGATAGAGTCAGGTCAGGTAGCTCTAACTCAGAAATTGGTGCATTTTGCAAAATAAACATCACTTGAAATAGTGGTGTTCGGCTTAAGTCTCGCTCAGGCTGTAGCTGTTCCACCAGTAACTCAAAAGGAAAATCCTGATGGGCATATGCCCCTAGTGCGGTTTCTCGAACTCGCTTAAGCAGTTCAATGAAGCTAAAGTTGCCCTCTAATTGAGTTTTTAACACCAGAGTATTGATGAAAAATCCAATTAAGCCCTCAATTTCTGCCCGATTGCGATTGGCAATGGGCGTGCCGACGATGATGTCTGACTGTGCGGTGTAGCGCCAAAGCAGAGTTTGAAATCCTGCCAGAAGAGTCATAAATAAAGTATTGCCCTGCTGCTGACTTAACTGATTTAATGCCGCTGACAGTTCTGGAGTAAATTTAAAGGGATAGCTGGCACCACGAAAGGTTTGAACGGCTGGTCGGGGATGATCTGTGGGTAGTTCGAGTACTTGGGGCTTATTTCCTAACTGCTGTAGCCAATAGCTTTTGTGCTTTTCTAAAATCTCTCCTTGTAACCATTCTCTTTGCCAAGTAGCAAAGTCGACATACTGTATTGGTAGTTCTGCTAGCGGAGAAGGGTGTCCTTGACTTAATGATGTTTGATAAAGACTTACTAGTTCTCTTATGAGAACTCCTGTTGACCATCTATCAGAAACAATATGATGAGTAGTAAATAGAATTACATGTTCTAAAGTACTGAGTTTGATTAGAGTGATTCGTAGTAATGAATCTTGTTCTAGGTTAAATGGTTTTTCTGCTTCTTGTTCTGCTAACTGATATATTTGTTTTTCTCGTGGGTCTTGTGATAGAGATGTCAGATCTACTATGGATATTTTAAAGTTAGGCTGGTGTTGAATGATTTGCCAGGCTTTTCCTTCAATTAGGGTGAAGTTAGTACGCAAGCTCTCGTGGCGTTGAATAATTTCTTGGAAAGTTAGATTTAAAATTTTCAGGTTCAGCTTACCCATTAAACGTAAAGCCGTAGGCTGATTATAAAAAGCATTATTAGGCTCAAGTTGATTGAGAAACCACAGTCTTTCTTGGGCAAAAGATAGAGGAAAAGCGTTTTGATCCCTACTTTGGGGTTTGATGCTAGGGAGGGTAGTCTTTTTCTGACTTGATTTTAGTTTCTGTAACAGCAGTTCCTTTTTTTCGGGGGAAAGTTGGGCAATACGATCGCTTATATTAGTCATTTTTTCCCTCCTCAGCTAAAGTAGATTCTGGCAATTGTTCTAATTCTGCTAGCATCGCCGCTAAAACTTCTTCTTCAGTTTCCATTGCTAGATTTTGGGCAATAATTGTGGTTAAACCAGCCACGGTTGGGGCATCAAAAAACTGTCGCATGGATAACTCTGTTTGAAAGGTTTCACGGATGCGAGATACGGCTTGAGTCACTAGCAGTGAATGTCCGCCTAATTGAAAAAAGTTATGGTGGGTACCCACTTGCTCAATACCGAGAACTTCCGACCAAATTTCGGCGATCGCTTTTTCGGTATCAGTTTGCGGTGCCACAAATGTAGCGGTTAATTCCGAGAATACTGTTTCTGGGGCTGGTAGTCGCTGTCGGTCAATTTTACCATTAGCAGTTAAAGGCAGTTCCTTTAAAGCAATAAAAATAGCAGGGATGGCATATTCTGGTAGTTTAGCCGCTAAAAATTCCCGTAACTCTTCTGAACTGGGATGTGCTGTATCAGCTTCAGCAGTTATATAGCTGATGAGACGCTGATTATCTTCTTGAAGCTTTACTACTGCCTGTCTTACCGCAGCCTGTTGTTCTAGTACTGATTCAATTTCCCCTAATTCAATCCGAAAACCTCTAATTTTGACCTGGCGATCAACCCTACCCAAAAATTCGATATTGCCATCAGCCAGGTATTTAACTAAATCACCTGTTTTATAAAGCAAGGGTGCCGTCTGCGCCAATTGATCCTTTTCTTCTGCGCTATAAAAAGGATTAGAAATAAATTTTTCTTTAGTTAATTCTGGGCGGTTGAGATAGCCTCGGCTAACCTGCATCCCTCCGATGTATAGTTCCCCTGGGATGCCGATAGGGACTGGCTGTAGCTGTTCATCTAGAACATAAACCTGATTATTTCCTAGGGGTTTACCGATTGGTACAATATTTAACTTATCCTCATTTTCTAAATCAATTGAGTAGGTTAATACTCCTACGGTAGTTTCTGTAGGACCATAATGATTAAAAATCTGACATTCAGGCTGCTGCTGGTGAACTTTATTGATTAGTTGCCAATTGCTAGCTTCTCCCCCTAAGATTAGCTTTTTCCTGGGTAAAAATCCTGTTTCTGTAGATAAGAATAATAATGCCGACAGATAAGAGGGAACAATTTTAAGATAGTCTATAGGATGCTCTTGGCAATATTGGCTACATGCTTGAGCATCCAAAGCTATTTCTTGATTAATTATATGGAGGCAGCCTCCAGTGCAGAGGGCAGGGAACAGCATCGTATTGCCCAAATCCGCCGCCAGGGTAGATACCGTGGCAAAGCTGGCACCAGGCAATAGCTCTAGTCTTTCGACAATAGAATAGAAATAGTTAACTAGCTGTCTATGCTCGACAGCAACCGCCTTGGGCGTCCCCGTAGAGCCAGATGTGTAGATAGCGTATACTAAGCTGTTAGGCTGCGCTTTAACTGCATCAGAAAGAGCTCCCTGATTTTCTCTGATAGTTTCCCAATCTGTATCTAGACAAATTGTTGTATATTCAGCATTTGCTGGAACTTGAGATGATAGCGATCGCTGAGTTAGTAAAATCGGTGCCTCAGCATCCTGCAACCGAAAGGCTAATCCTTCGGTAGGCAAAGCTGAATCTAGGGGTAGGTATGCTGCACCAGCCTTAAGAATCCCTAATAAGCCGACAATTGAAAGGGGCGATCTATCTAAATACAGAGCAACTAAAGTGTCTGGCTTTACTCCTAACTGTATCAGATGACCAGCCAAAATATCTGCCTGCTGGTTTAGTTCACCGTAGGTTAGCTGGACAGCATCACAAACTACTGCAATATTATTTGGTGTCTTAACTGCCTGGGCTTCAAATAGCTGATGAATACACTGATCTTGTGGATAGTTAGCTATAGTATCATTAAACTCTACTATTAGCTGATGGCGCTGTTGGCTATCAAGAATATTTAATTCTGCTACCGTTGCCTCTGGATTATTAAGAGCACTTTCAATTAAGGTGTGAAATTGTTGAGCGATCAGCGCGATAGTTTCTGAATCAAATTTATTGTTGTCATATTTAAATTCTGTAGTTAAACCATCTTGCTGTAATTGACAAGTCAGCTTGATTTTAAAATTTTCAAGCTGAATATCCTTTTTTAATACTGAGAAAAATATCTCGTTAGCATTATATTCTGAGGGCAATTGCTCAAATTCAAAGCCAATAAGAGGAGTCAAATAGCTTTCAGCATCCAGCTCACCACCATTTACTCTTAAATAACTCTCTTGGTATTGTTTGGCTTGATTTAAATTATTTACTATACTTGATAAAATTTCCGAAAAAGTAAATTCCTTATATACGGTACAGTATACAGGTAAAAACTGAGACAATAATCCAAAAGTCTCTTCTAATTCTTCATACTTTCTACTAGTAAACAAATTAGCGATCGCAATTTCAGATTTATTAGTTAACTTATAAATTAATATATACCAGCAAGCAAGCAATAAATCAGCTAAACTTCTATCGTATCTGCTAGCAGCTAAACATAACTTATCGACAAATTTAGAAGCTATTTTTTCTGAATGCCTGCCTGATTCTAAATTTAAATCGACCTCGCTGTTTAATTCATTAGATAAGATTAAATTTTGATTCTCTAACTGTTGCTGTTGCCAGTAATCCTGTCCAGACTCTAGCTCTTCTGTTTCCTCTGTTAATAACTCATTTTGCCACTCAGAAAACTGAATATACTGTACTGAATCTTCCTCAAATTCTTTTCCTGCTTGACAAAAAGAATAACTTTGGCTTAACTCCCTAACTAAATTATCGACTGTCTGGCTGTCGGTACATAGGGAAGGTAGGGTAACAATTAAATATTGGCAGCCTTCATCTAAAGTTATGAACATTAGACGAATCAGAGAATCACGCTCTAGATTAAATTCAGCAGATTTTTCCGACCGCAATAATTCAGCAAGCTTTGTGTTTATTGCCTGTTGATCTAGATTCTGCAATTCAATAGTTTGCCAGTAGGCTGTATTTGTTTCGGCTATAACCTGGAAAGGAATTGAGACCCCCGATTGCTGATAAAAATTAGTCCGCAAGATTTCCTGTCGGTCAATAATTTTTTGCATTGCTGCTTGTAAAACTGCTAAATCAGCTCTTCCTTTAATCTCAATAACAGCCTGGGATAGATAGGTATTACCGTTTGCTTGTGATAACCAAAGATGCTTCTGCTGCGGCGATAGTTGAAATCCTTGTAAAGTTTCTGTGCTCATTGATTTTTGATCCTATTTTCTAGAGAGAGTAACCCTATCCTTTCAAATATTACCTACATGGAATTTATTATTTGCCCCATCGCTACCACAATTTTTCGCTTGCCTTTGTAGGGATTGCGACTATGAGCAGTTAATAAATTATCCAGCATTATGACATCGCCCTTCTGCCAGGGAAAACTAACGGTAGCCTGTTCATAGGCTTGATTAATCTTCTCAATTTCTTCCACTTCCAAAGGAGAACCGTCTCCGTAATAAATATTACGAGGTAAGTTTTCTGCCTCAAATATTGATAACAAGGATTCTCTTACTTGATGATCTAGATAATAAATATGATGTAGCTGAATTTGATTAAAGAAAGTTAGTTCCTGCGTTATGTTATGCTTGATAATCGCTGGTCTAATTTTACGAGTTCTTAAACCATTATTGGGCAACCATTCAAACTCCATTTGCGATTCACGACATTTAGCTTCAACTACCGCTTTATCATCCGTTTTAAAGAATTTTTCCCAGCTTACGTCTAAGCCCTCAATATAGTTGCGAACATACATCAATTGCTTCTGCTCTAATTTAGCTCTAACTTCAGGATCGAGAATTCGATAGACTTCACGACAGTCAACAATTGGTGTCTCTCCACCTGACTCGGCTGGTTGAACGCAGAAAAACCAAATTTTTTGCGGATAGGAGTGCAGATGAGAGCTTTCATTGTGAAATAGGATAGTTTTATCCTCTGGATAAGGAGTCGAGCCGTATACTTTATCGCTAACTCCTGAACTAGGTAAATCCCCATAGTTACCAAATAAGTCAGGACAGATAGACTGAGCTAATTTTTCAAAATCAGCGATTGAATTTAGCTGACAATTACGAAAGAGAATTGCCCCATGTTTAAGCAACTTATCTTCTAAAAACTTGCCTTCATTTTTAGCCCAATCAAAGATATCTATGTCGTTGACTGCTGGAGTAATTACTAAAGGTAAAGTCTCTTCAGAGCCCAAAAAGCTAGTTTTAATTAATTCCTTAGATGAAGGTAGGCTAACAGCCTTGGGTTTAACCTTTAAAAACTTATTAAATTTACTTTTTCCACGACTTGCTTCTACCATGCTTTTTTCCTCTTGTTTTGCTTGATTAATTATTGCCAGATTGCTAATTCGAGTATCTGGTTCGGCAACAATATTTTGCAGTAACTTGACATAATGTTTAGATAAATTACTAATTGTCTTAGCATCAAATAAATCCTGATTATATTGCCAGCTGCCAACTATTCCTGATTCAGTCTCAGTGATAAATAAAACCAACTCGAATTTGGCATAGTTATCTGCTTGCTCTATAGATGTAATAGTTAAATTTGGAAGACCTAATTCTTTTGTTGGTAAATTGTTCATCGCCAACAACACTTGAAATAAATCTGTTCGCTCTGATTGTCTGGATGGCTGTAATTCTTGAACCAGACGCTCAAAAGGCAAGTCTTGATGAGCATAGGCTGAAAGAGTAACTTCTTTAACTCTAGCTAACAACTCTCGAAAACTAGGATAATCGGATAAATCGGTACGTAGAACCAGTATATTAACAAAAAATCCGATTAAACTCTCTAACTCTCGTCGATTGCGATTAGTAATATCTGTACCGACAACAATATCTTTCTGCTGAGTATAGCGATACAGTAATGTCTTGAGCGCTGCCAAGATAACCATAAATAGAGTGGTACTAGTTTGACGAGATAGTTGCTTAAGAGCAAGGGTTAACTCTGGAGATATTGCAAAACCATGACTCAGACTACGATTGTTTCTAATAACTGGTTTCTGCTGTCGATATGGCAGCTTAAGAACGGGTACTTGACTACCCAGTTTCTTCTTCCAGTAATTTAGCTGTTGCTCTAGAATTTTTCCCTGTAAGTATTCACGTTGCCAGACCGCATAGTCTGCATATTGAATTGGTAATTCCGGCAGAGGTGATGATTTTCCCTCCACAAAAGATTGATACAGTGTGCCAACTTCTTGAACTAAAATTTTTAGAGACAGATCATCAGTGATGATATGATGCATAGTCAATAGAATTACGTATTCTAGTTCATTCAGTCGAATTACAGTAATTCGTAATAAAGAGTTTCGCTCAAGGTCAAAAGGTAAGAGAGTTGCAGCTCGGCTAATTTTGTTTACTTCTAGCTCTATTTCTATTTTAGACAGGCTGGTTAAATCGATTACCTGCGGTTGAAAATCGCTTCTGGGATGAATAACCTGTACTGGTTTGCCTGCAAGTGCAGTATAGTTGGTGCGTAGAATCTCATGTCTTTGAATAATTGCTTTAAAAGTTTGAGTTAGAATATTAACGTTTAATTTGCCTTGTAAATGTAATGCTTGACAAATATTATAAGCAGGATTATTTGGTTCTAATTGAGCAATTAACCACAGCCTTTGTTGAGCAAAAGACAGAGGGAAAATGTGGGGTCTTTTGACTTTTTCTTGAAGTAGCTTTGCTAAAAGCTGACGTCTATTTTGTGATGAGTTTTGATTAATATTATTAGTATTAGTCATTGTTCAGCTTCTCACTACGTAACATGCTATTGAGTAATAGTTCAACTTCTTGATCTGATATTTCGTTGATATTTTCTAAGGTTTGCTGTTCGCTACCCCGCTCGATTCTCTCAATTATTTGAAACTTTGATTTCTCAATTTGCTTTTCATCAATATGTTTAGCTAGGCTACTTATAGTTGAACATTCAAATATATCAGAAATTGATAAATTTTTATTCAATATTTCTATGATTCTACTGCGAATTTGAATTATTGATAATGAATCGCCTCCCAATTCAAAAAAGTTGTCGTATATGCCTATATCTTTTATTCCTAGAGTTTCTTGCCAAATATCGGTCAGCTTTTCCTCCGTTTCGCTACTAGGTGCAACATAAGAGTTGTCTAATTTAGGTCTAGAATATAGTAATAAATTTGTCTGTTGATTATTTTCTTCTTTTTTTAATGATTCAAGTTTAATCCATTTTTTAATCCTAGCCTGAAGGCTCCAAGTAGAAACAATGATGTGATTAACTGTCCCATAACTTAATATTCTGTTAATAGCTTTTATTCCTTCTTGTGGATTGATAGCTGTTGTCTGCTCATTTTCATTTACTTTATCAAGTTGCCAGCCATCCCAGCTTATACTGCTCCATGAAGTAGTTTGACTTTGATTATGTTGATGGACGTAAGCATCCATAAAATTATTAGCAGCTGAGTATGCCACAAATCCTAATCCTCCTAGTGTCGAAGCTAAAGAAGATAGCAATAAGCAAAAATCAAGCTCTTGATTGTGTAAAACTTTTTCTAATACTAAAAGTCCATGTACTTTTGCTTTAAACTGATGCTCACAATCAGCTTTAGTTGTTTTTTCAATTGCTTTAAAAGACTCATCATTAACAATTCCAGCAGCGTGTATAACGCCGTGAAGTTGACCAAATTTCTGTTGAGCTTGAGCAATAACATTTTGCATTTGTTCAATGTTGCTTACATCAGCACTGACCACTAAAACTTCCGCTCCTTTCTTTTCTAGTTCTTGAATCTGGCTAATTTTACGACTAGTTATGTCAGTTTCATCGTGGTCAGTAAGCCACTTCTCCCATTCTTCTTTTTTAGGCAAAGCAGAACGACCAACTAATACTAGTTTCGCTTGTAGGGTTTGCGATAAGTATTCTGCTAAAACTAGTCCAATACCTCCTAGTCCACCTGTAATTAGATAGACTCCCTTTTCTCTTAGTCGAGGTGACTTTGCGTTGCTTTCTTCAAAGCGCACAGGCTCAAAATGTTGCACCCAGCGATTCAAACCTCGATAAGCAATTACTTTTTCCAAAGTAACTTTTAGTTCCCCCAGCAACTGTTCTATCAGCTGTTTTTCTTGCCAGCTTTCATTCCCTGGCAGGATAATATCAATACTACGACAGCTTATATTTGAATATTCTTGGGAAATAACTTTAATTGGTCCAAGTAATGTAGCTTTTTGAGGGCAAAGTTTTTCATTACCCGTTACTGACTGTAAGTTGTTAGAGATAACTGTAATTTTAAAATTATCAGTAGTTGCCTGTTTTTCTAAAGCCTGGGATAGAAATAAGAGACTGTAAAACCCTCTAATTTGAGCCTGATTGACTTGTTTAATGTCTAATTCTTTATTATTACAAGAGGTAATATTCCATAGATGAATAATCGTTTTGGGTAATCTATTTTGTTGAAAAAGCTCTTTGATTAGAAGATCGTAATCATGATTATTCTCTGGATTAATCGCATATTCAAAATTGCTGATTTGGGTAAAATTTTTATCAATTTTTATCGTAATTATCCTTTGGTTTGCTGTTGCTTCTAATTTTCTTACTAATTTAAGACCTAAGCCACACTCGTCAATAAATACTAAAGTAAAGCAATTGTCAGATACTATTTCTTGCTGTTCTATTATTGCTGGGGGCAAAGAAGGTTTCCAAAAAGGAATATAAAACCAGTCAGCAATATCAGGCTTTTTACTAAGCGATACAGTAGCTTGATACTCGCCTTGTTCTTGACTGTTAGGTTCAATCCAGTACCTTTGTCTTTCAAAAGGATAAGTTGGCAACGGTAAACGATGACGATACTCGTGAGTATAGTATTCTGACCAATCTATTTCTACCCCTGCAAGCCACAGGCGACTTAATGTCTGCAATAAAAACTTAACGTCCGACTGTTGTTCCTTAACATGACGTAACGAAGTTAATATCTGATGCTTAGTGTTTCTATCTAAATGCTGCCTGGTTAATGTGCTTAACGTTCTTCCTGGTCCTACCTCTAAAAAAACACCTTCAAAATGATGGATTAACTGTGAGATTCCTGGCGAAAATCTGACCGTTTTTCGTAAATGTTGGCACCAGTAATCTGGACTTGTAACCTGTGACTCAGTAATCCAATCACCAGTGACATTAGAAATAAAGCGTAGCTTTGGCGAATTCAGTTTGACTGATTGGAAAACTTCTCTAAATGGTTCTAAAGTGGGTTCCATCATTACAGAATGGAAAGCATGAGATGTATGTAGCTGGCGACATTCCACCTCCTGAGAAGATAATTGCTTTTCTAAGTCGGTAACTGCTTGATTAGTTCCCGATACCACACAGGACGATGGGCTGTTAATTACTGCAATTTGCAAGAATTTTTGATATGTTTCGTTCCCGTCGAGCAGCAGCTGTACATCTTTTTCTGGCAGCTTAATTGCCAACATACTACCCGTGGGTACTTGCTGCATTAACTGACCTCTTTTTGCCACAATTTTGAGAGCATCCTCTAAAGAAAATACCCCTGCAATTGTTGCGGCAACGTATTCTCCAATACTATGACCAATCATTGCTTCTGGGCGAATTCCCCAAGATAGCAGTAGCTGAGCCAAGGCGTATTCTGTCACAAATAAAGCACTTTGGGTCAGAGATGTCTGCTGGAGTTGACTTGAGGCAGCTTCAGTTTCTTCTGGGTTGGGGAAGAGTAAAGAACGAATATCAAAATTGAGGTACGATTGTAAAATCTCAGCACAGCTATCTACGTGTTCTTTAAACGTCGATTCTACTTCATACAGTTCCCGACCCATGTTGGCATATTGTGAGCCTTGTCCTGAAAACATAAAGACAATCTGAGTATGACCTGGCTGGCAATGATGATTCAAAATAGCTTGTGGGTTTTGACTGCCAAGGGAGGTCACTGCATCATCCAGGTCTTGGCAAATTACTACGCGACGATAGTCAAAATTTCGGCGACCTACTTGTAAGGTGTAGGCTACATCAGGTAGATGAGTATCAGGATTTTGCTCTAAATGATGATGTAATTGTGCAGTTGCAGTGTCTAAAGCTGTACTAGTTTTGGCTGAAAGTAAGAGTAATTGGTAAGGACGAGAAAGACTTGAAGCCTGAATTGCTGGAGCTTCTTCCAAGATTACATGGGCATTAGTCCCTCCAATGCCAAAAGAACTTACGCCTGCTCTGCGAGGCGTACCGTTAGTTTTCCACTCTGATAGTTTTGTGTTGACGTAGAAGGGACTGTTGGCGAAATCTATTTCTGGGTTAGGTTCTTTAAAGTGCAAGCTCGGAGGTATTTGCTTATTTTTTAGTGCTAGTACAGTCTTGATTAATCCTGTTATCCCCGCTGCTGCATCCAAATGACCGATATTAGTTTTAACTGAGCCAATGGCGCAAAAGCCTTTTTGATCAGTGCTGTTTTGGAACGCTTGTGTGAGAGCTGTGATTTCAATTGGGTCTCCTAGCGGAGTTCCTGTTCCATGTGCTTCAACATAGTTGATGCTTTCTGGTTCAACTCCAGCTAAAGCTAAAGCTTCTAAAATCACCTCCCTTTGACCATCAACGCTGGGAGCAGTGTATCCAACCTTTAAGGCGCCATCATTATTGATAGCTGAAGCTTTTATTACCGCGTGAATGCAGTCACCGTCAGCAATAGCATCTTCTAATCGTTTTAAGACCACTACACCCAAACCGCTGCCGAAAATAGTTCCTTGAGCTTGAGCATCAAAAGCTCGGCAATGTCCGTCAGGAGAATTAATTCCTCCTTCTTGATATAAATAACCAGTTTTTTGCGGAACTTGTGTAATTGAAACCCCCCCAGCAAGTGCAGTATCACTTTCACCACATAACAAACTTTGGCATGCTAAGTGGACGGCAACCAAAGATGTTGAACAGGCGGTTTGAACGTTGACACTAGGTCCTTTAAAATTTAATTTATAAGAAGTTTGTGTAGGTAAGTGGTCTTTATCATTACCAAGAAAAATTGCAAAAGTATCTGCTGACCTTAGCAAATCATGATGGGAATATAAGTTTGATATTAAATAATTACTGACTGTAGTACCAGCAAAAAGTCCTATTTGTCCAGTGTAAGTTTCCGAATTATAACCAGCATTCTCTAAAGCTGACCAAACACATTCTAAGAAAATGCGGTGTTGTGGATCTGTAATTTCTGCATTTCTGGGAGTGAAGCCAAAAAACGAGGCATCAAATAGCTCTATATCATGTAACACAGTACCTGACTTCACATATTGAGGGTTGCTGAATAGTGCTGGATCTACTCCATTAGAAGCTAATTCTTCATCAGAAAAAAACTGAACTGACTCTAAACCATTTTGCAAGTTTTGCCAAAATATATCAATGTTTTTTGCATCAGGAAAACGACCTGCCATACCAATAATGGCAATTTCATCTTTATCATTAATGCTATTAATTAAATTGTCTTCTAGATCCATATCCACATCCATGATTTTCAGCTTTTAATTTTTTCATTTATCTTATGATTGATCTGACTTTTTCTTTGCTTTCTTGTGATTTTTTCGTGCTTGTTTGCGGCGATTGATTGAAGCTTGACGACTTTTTATATCTAAGCGAACATTATCTTTCGTGAATTGTTCTCGCTCTTTTTTATGAGTTAAATATTTGGCTAAATAATTGATGGTTGGATATTGAAACAGATCGACTATTGAAAGTTGGGGAAATATTTTTTGTAATTTACTGTGCACCTTAAGCAAAAGTAATGAATGACCTCCCAGTTCAAAGAAATTATCATGAATACCAATTTTTTCAAGATTAAGAGCTTCTTGCAAAATATTGGCAATGGTTTTTTCTGCCTCAGTTTGAGGTGGTAAATAAATCGCTTTTAACTCAGGGCGTACTTGATCGGGTATGGGCAGAGCCTTGCGATTAACTTTACCATTAGGTGTTAATGGTATTGTATCTAGGGTAACCAAGGCATTAGGAATCATGTAGCTGGGTAACCTAGAGGTTAAAAATTCTCGTAAGGTAGAAATAGTCAGTGTCATTTCTTCTTGAGCTACAATATAAGAGACCAGACGCGTTGAATCAGTAGTAGATTCTTCTTGAGCGACTACTACAGTTTCTTTCACTGCTGGATGCTGAGCGATCGCCGCCTCCATTTCTCCCAGTTCAATCCTGAATCCTCTAACTTTGACTTGATAATCAATACGACCCAAATACTCGATATCGCCATTCGGTAAATATCGAGCTAAATCTCCAGATTTGTAAAGCCTTGCTCCTGATTGATTACTAAAATGATTGGGAATAAATCTTTGGGAACTGAGTGTTGGTCGATTCAAATAACCTCTGGTCACACCAGCACCGCCAACATACATTTCACCTGGGACTCCTATGGGGACTGGCTGCCCGTAATGATCAAGTAGGTAAACCTCTAGGTCAGGAATCGGACGACCAATCAAACTTTCTGATGCTAATTCTAAATCTGCTTTGGTTAATGGGCGATAGGTAACGTGCACGGTTGTTTCCGTGATGCCGTACATATTGATGAGCTGTGGTGACTGATCCCCATGGCGGTCAAACCAAGGTTTTAAACTCTCAATTGGCAATGCTTCTCCACCAAAAATGACTTTTCGCAGGTTTAAGCTCTGATTATCCTGGCATGATTCTTCTACCTGCATCAACTGACGAAAAGCTGAGGGAGTCTGGTTGAGAATTGTTACTTGATGTGTTACTAGTAATTGATAGAAGCCTTCAGGTGAACGACTTAGCCAGTAGGGAACTACTAGTAATTTTCCACCATAAATCAAAGCTCCCCAGATTTCCCAGACGGAAAAATCAAAGGCGATAGAATGAAACTGTGTCCAAATATCATGTTGGGTAAATCTATACCAGGAATCAGTCGCCGCAAATAAACGCACGACATTACCGTGACCAACTACAACACCCTTTGGTTGACCTGTGGAGCCAGAAGTATAGATGATGTAAGCTAGGCTGTCCCTCGAACATCTGTTGAGAAGGTTTTGCGGACTTTGTTGAGATATATTCTCTCTGTCACTATCGAGACAAACAAACTTAATTTGATGTGGTGGCAGATTTTTAATCAAGTGCTGTTGTGTCAGCAATATCTTTAGCTGAGAGTCCTGAAAGATAAATGAGATACGTTCAGGAGGATAGCTGGGGTCGAGGGGAACATATGCTCCACCTGCTTTGAGGATGGCTAGAAGTCCGATAAACATTTCCACAGAGCGCTCGACATAAATTCCCACCTTAACTTCTGGTTGGACTCCTAATGTTTTAAGATAATGAGCTAGTTGATTGGCTCTGGTATTTAACTCTTGATAGGTTAGCTGCTCATCTTCAAAAACTAGCGCTACTGCATCAGGAGTTTTTCCTACCTGTTCTTCAAATAGTTGATGAATGCACTTATCCTGGGGATAGTCTAAGTAAGTGTCATTCCACTCGACTAATAACTGCTGTCGTTCTGGTTCAGTTAGGAGTGGTAAATCCGATAAACGCTGTTGGGGATTTGCCACTATTGCTTTGAGTAATGTCTCTAGATGTCCAGCCATCCGCTCAATAGTCTCTGGCTCGAACAAATCTGTGTTGTATTCAAAATTGCCCGATAAGCCTGACTCTGTTTCGCTCATCGACAAGGTGAGGTCAAACTTAGCAGTGGCTCGGTCACTGCCTATGGAAGTCAAAGTTAAATCAGGTAACTCTAATGCTGACATCGGAGCATTTTGCAGGATGAACATCACCTGAAACAGCGGGGTTCGGCTCAAATCCCGCTCTGGCTGTAGCTTTTCAACCAGTAATTCAAATGGAAAATCCTGATGGGCATATGCTCCCAATGCAGTTTCTCTGACTCGCTGAAGTAGTTCGGTAAAACTGGGATTTTCCTCCAGGTTAGTTCTTAGTATTAAAGTGTTGACGAAAAATCCAATCAAGCCTTCAATTTCTGCTCGATTACGATTGGCTATGGGAGAACCGACGACAATATCTTCTTGTGCTGTGTAACGCCAGAGTAATGTTTGGAATCCTGCTAACAAGGTCATAAACAATGTACTTCCTTGTTGCTGACTTAATTGATTTAATGCCGTGAATAATTCTGGTGATAAGTTAAAGGAGTGGTTAGCACCTCTAAAAGTTTGAACTGCTGGTCTGAGGCGGTCTGTTGGTAGCTCCAAGACTCTGGGTGCGTTTTCTAGCTGTTGGAGCCAATAGTTTTGTTGTCTTTCTAGTACTTCTCCTTGTAGCCATTGTCGCTGCCAGGCAGCAAAGTCGACATACTGTATCGGTAGCTGTGGCAAGGGTGAAGTTTTTCCTTGACTCAAGGCTTGATAGAGAACGGCTATTTCTCGCACTAAGACGCCGATTGACCAACCATCAGAGATGATGTGATGCATCGTCAACAGCACAATATGCTCTTCTGCCGACAGTCGCAGCAGTTTGATTCTGATTAACTCCTCTCGGCTGAGGTCAAATGGTTGCTGTGCTTCAATTTCGATTTGTTGTTGGGTTTCCGTGGTTTTTTTCCCTGTTGGGATGTCACTGAGATCGATCAGGGGAATGGTGGAGAATTCAACTGGAGAGATGACGGCTAAGGCTTCGCCTTCTTCTGTAGTCTGGAAGGTGGTTCGCAGTATTTCATGGCGAGTGATGATAGTATTAAAGCTTTGCTGTAGCGCATCTGGGTTGAGGTGTCCTTGAAGACGCACTGCCGCTGAAATATTATAGAAGGGATTGTCTGGTTCTAGCTGAGTCAGAAACCACAGCCTTTGTTGTGCGTAGGAGAGGGGAATTTTTTCGCTGCGTGAGACTTTCTCGATAGGTGTAACGTCAATTTCTGAATCGCTTTTAATCGCTTGGTCAATTTCAGAGGCTAGACCAGCGATGGTGGGATGTTCAAATAAACTGCGTAATGGCAGCTCTACTTCAAATACCTGTCGGATTTGAGAAGCGACGCGAGTGGCAATGAGAGAATGCCCGCCCAACTCAAAGAAGTTATGATTTACACTGACTTGTTCAAGACCCAGAATTTCTGACCAGATTCTCGCTAGTAGATGCTCACTCGGTGTGGAAGCAGGAACCATCTCAGATGATGGTATTGAAACTAATTTGGACGAGAGAAGTACCTTTCGATCAACTTTGCCATTAGGGTTGAGAGGTAATTCCTCTAGGGTGATAAAGACACTGGGAATCATGTAGTTAGGTAACTTAGCCTCTAAAAACTGCCGCAGCTCAGAACTTGCTACTGTTTGCTCTGCTTCGGGCACGATATATGCCACTAAGCTACGAAAGTCAGTCAATTCTTCCCTAACTAATACTACCGCTGCTGCTACGGCTGGGTTTTGACCGATAACTGCTTCAATTTCCCCTAATTCAATGCGAAATCCGCGAATCTTCACCTGATAGTCAATACGCCCGATAAATTCAATATTGCCGTCTGGCAGCCAGCGGGCTAAATCTCCTGTCCGATATAGTTTTGCTGATGTGACTGGATTATTGTCTTCATTATTTGTGATAAATGGATTAGGGATAAACTTCTCCTGAGTTAATTCGGGAAGATTCAAGTAGCCTTGAGCCAGTCCATCTCCTCCTACGTATAGCTCACCCATAATACCTGGTGGTAATAGACTGCCATAGGAATCCAGTATGTATACTTGGGTATTAGCAATTGGTTTGCCAATAGAAATCGTATTTTTCTGCAAGTATGCCGCTAAATCTGCTGTTGAATTTTCTTTCCACCGTAAATGTATTGCTTCTTGGTGAACTAAAGCGGCTTCCGCATCATCTAAGCTAGCTGCTTTGACCCTCAGCGCCTCCTGACTTTTCGTTTCAATTTGCTTAGCAATTCTTAGCTGATCCTCCAGAACATTCTGTAAATCAGTAGCGGTGGTATTGGGATTGGACAAAACAGTCCGAAAAACAACGATTTCTTGTTCGTAGGCTTTATCTATAAGAGTAGTCTTAGAGACGAAAGTCAGTCCCCGCTCAAACTGCTCTTGTTGGACTCGGGTATTGAGTTGATTAATTCTTTGCAGCTCATCATTACTTAAAGATTTTTGTCGAGCTTTTGCTCTCAAATCCTCTGGAAGATATCGATAATTAACGATATTCAATTCTGGCTGCATTATCAGTTCAAATGGCTCTAATAGCTCAATCAGTCGGGCAAAATATTGGGCTTTCTCGATGCCATTGTTAATTAGAATTTCGTATCCTTTTTTGCCAATAATATGAAGTGCCCCATGTAGGCATAGGGAAATTGCCGAGCGCGAGCCCTCAATCGTAAATCTTCCGACATCAAACGTATCTCGCTGAGCCTGATAACGTGCTGTAGTTGCTGCAAAGTTTAATAAAGAAGGGTCTTTAAATAAACAAACGCTGATGCCTTGGGGTAAATATAATTGCTTATGTCCACATATTGTTATCGAATCAGCTTGCTGAATTCCCTCTAATTTTTTTCGGTGCTGGTCGGAAAATATCGTGGCACCTCCCCAAGCACCATCGACATGGAAATGAATGTCAAATTCCTGGGCGATATTCCCCATTGCCTCTAAAGGATCGATTTCCCCAGTTTCAGTTGTGCCCGCAATGCCTACTATGGCTAGGATATACAGCTTATTTTTTCTGCACTCGCAAATTTGCTCTCGGAGCTGATTGATGTTTAGCTGACCATCACTATTATTATCTACAAAAATAATGTTGTCTGTTCCCAGACCTAACATTGAAGCTGCTTTCTTGACAGAATAATGCATCAGCCGTGAGCCAAGAATTACGATATCTTCATAGCCTTTTTGACTCAGAATTTTGTAAAGACTGTCTTGGGACAACTCTTCAGAATTTTCTTGGCTTAACAAGCCTGAATTTCTCGCACATAGTAGGGCACTGATGTTCGCCGTTGTTCCCCCAGTGGTGATAATTCCTAGATTACGATTTTTCTGCTGAATATTCTCTTCATAGAATTCAGGGTCATATCCATAGACCAAACGATGCAGCATGGCGATCGCTTCTCGTTCCAAAAATATCAACGATTTTGAAGTCTCAATTTTGACGAGATTTTGATTTAGGCGCGAGATCATCTTGCTCATGTCGTGCATAAAATCAGGCAGAGCCGACGTCATATGACCAATATAGGTAGGAGATGCTGTATCAATGGTATAGGGCAGCACTTCTTGGGAAAATTGAGCGTAATAATCATCAACCGTTACTGGATCTGAAGGCAGCTGGCTACGCTGAAATTTGGTCGCCAGCATTTCTGAACTGACGCCAGGTTGAGTAAAGGGTTTACGCCCAGCCTCACTAAACTGAGTTGCAGATACATCATGAACTACTTCTGGTTTAAAGTATTGCAGTATTCTGCGGCGCGTTTCCCAAAAATTAACCTCAAAACAGGTGACGTCAGCGGCAATTTCTGAAGAGCCGTAGAGGTTAAACAATCGAGCAGAGTTGAGCTTCTGATAAAATGCTTCAGCTAAGGATAATGGCAGCGCTTCACCACTACAAAAGACATAGCTAAGATGTTTAAGCTGTGATGAGTGTTGTGGCATACTGTCCAGCATTCCTTTTAGTAATGATGGAACTAGAACTATTCTGGTGATTTTTTGCTTTTCTAAGAGATTAATCAGTTGAGAAATATCGCTCCGTATCTCCTCTGGGACAATTATCAGCGGTATCCCTTTTAACAGTGGGGAAAATATTTCCGCTACGTGATCAACAAAATTGATGGATGTTTTCTGAACGCAAACTTCATCTGCGGCAAATGGCAGCATTGACCACATCCAGTGCAGACGATTCAAGATGCCACGAAGCTTGCCAAGAACTGCTTTAGGTCTTCCCGTAGAGCCAGAGGTATAGATAGCATATGCTAGATCATCCGGTGTTGTTTGACAATTTAAGCTGGCATCGCTTTGTTGGGCAATGGCATCATAATCTCTATCTAGACAGACAATCTGAGCGTGTTGTGAATCAATCTTGTGACTTAGAGACTGCCGAGTTATCAATACAGGCACCTGGGAATCATCCAGCATGAATGCCAGTCTTTCTGGGGGATAGTTGGGATCTAGGGGGACATATGCACCACCTGCTTTGAGCACAGCCAATAAGCTCACTACCTGTTCCAGGGATGGTTCCACACAGACTCCTACCATTACTCCCGATGCAACTTGAAGGGACTCTAGATGATGGGCAAGCTGGTTTGCCTGTTGGTTTAGCTGTCGATAGGTTAGCTGTCGGTCTTCACAAACTATTGCGATCGCGTCAGGGTTTTTTTCTACCTGAGCTTCAAATAATTGATGAATATTTTGGTCTTGAGGATATTCAACTTTGGTTTTGTTCCACTCAACTAATAACTGCTGTTCGGATTCACTCAATAATGGCAAATCTGACAGCTTTTGTTGAGGATTAGCCACAATTGCTTCAAGCAATATCTCCAGATGCCTTGTCATCCGCTCAATCGTTGCTGACTCGAATAAATCAGTGCTGTATTCAAAGCTGCCCGATAACCCTGACTCAGTTTCGCTCATGTATAAAGTTAGGTCAAACTTGGCAGTTTCAGAAGTGCTCTCGACGCTGGTCAAAGTTAAACCAGGCAATTCTAACTCTGACATCGGGGCATTTTGCAGGACAAACATCACTTGAAACAGTGGTGTATGACTTAAATCTCGCTTGGGCTGCAGCTGTTCAACCAGTAGCTCAAAGGGAAAGTCCTGATGGGCATATGCTCCCAATGCAGTTTCTTTTACTCGTTGGAGTAGTTCGGCAAAGCTAGGATTTCCTGCCAAGCTAGTTCTCAATACTAAGGTGTTGACAAAAAATCCAATCAAGCCTTCAATTTCAGCTCGATTACGATTGGCAATCGGCGAACCGATTACAATATCTGACTGTGCTGTATAACGCCACAGCAGAGTTTGAAATCCTGCCAAGAGCGTCATAAACAAGGTACTACCCTGCTGCTGACTTAATTGATTTAATGCGGCGGATAATTCGCTTGATAAGTCAAATGAGTAGCTGACACCCGTAAAGGTTTGAACCGCTGGTCGAGGATGATCTGTTGGCAGTTCTAAAACTTGAGGTGCGTCCTTTAGCTGTTGGAGCCAATAGTTGGTTTGCTTTTCAAGTACTTTTCCTTGTAACCATTCTCTTTGCCAAGCCGCAAAATCGACATACTGTATTGGTAGTTCAGCTAGGGGTGAAGGTTTTCCTTGACTGAAGGCTTGATAGATAGTAGCTAGTTCTCGTACTAAGATCCCGATTGACCAACCATCGGAGATGATGTGGTGCATTGTCAGTAAGACGACATGCTCTTGAGCCTCTAGTCTCAGCAGCTTGATTCTAATCAATTGCTTTTTGCTAAGGTCAAATGGTTGCTGTGCTTCAAGCTCGATCTGTTGTTGGATTTGTGTCTGTTTTTTCTCTATTGCTAAATCACTCAGGTCGATGAGGGGAATCGTGGAAAACTCAACCTGAGAAATAACGGCTATAGCTTCCCCTTCTTTTGTGGTTTGAAAGTTAGTCCGCAGTGCTTCATGACGTGTGATGATGTGATTAAAGCTCTGCTGTAGTGCTGCCAAATCAAGTTGCCCTTGAAGGCGTACCGCCGCAGGAATATTATAGAAGGAACTGTCTGGTTCTAGCTGAGTCAGGAACCACAGTCTTTGTTGTGCGTAGGATAGGGGCAGTTGCTCGCGGCGAGAAACTTTCTCAATGGAGCTGCTGCTAATTCCTGAAGCACTGTTAGTCTCTCTCTCAATTTCTGGAGCGAGTCCCGCAATGGTAGGATATTCAAATAGACTACGCAATGGCAGTTCTACTTCAAATACCTGTCGGATTTGAGAAATGACCCGAGTGGCAATTAGAGAATGCCCCCCCAACTCAAAGAAGTTATGATTAATGCCGACTTGCTCTAGTCCCAGGATGTCAGCCCAAATACCTGCTAATAAAACCTCTGTCGGTGTTACAGCAGGAATAAAGTCAGCTTCACTGATTGATACATTCGGTGCGGGTAGAGCATGGCGGTCAACTTTTCCATTAGGCGTTAATGGTAGGGCTTCTAAAACCACAAAAGCCGCAGGAATCATATAGCTCGGTAGCTTAGACTCTAAAAATTCCCGTAGGTCAGAAATCTCTGGTGTTGATTCTGTTTGAGCCACTAGATAAGCGACAATTTGTGGGGAATTGGCTATTATATTTTCTCTGGCTACTACTACAGTTTCGACTACTGCTGGATGCTGAGCGATTGCCGCCTCAATTTCTCCCAGCTCAATCCGGAATCCTCGGATTTTGACCTGATGATCAATCCGACCTAGATATTCAATCTCGCCATCAGCTCGATAGCGAGCCAAGTCTCCAGTTTTATAAAGACGCGTCGCTTCTTGGCTAAACGGATTCGGAATAAATTTCTCCGCTGTCAAATCAGCACGGTTTAAATAACCTCGCCCAACGCCAACACCGCCAAGATAAACTTCTCCTGTTACCCCTACAGGAACAGGATTGTAAGAATGATCTAATAAATAAATTTGAATATTCGCAATCGGTCGACCAATGGGAACTGTTTGCTCCGGCAGATTATCTTGTTGACATCTCCAGCAAGATACATCCACTGCCGCTTCCGTCGGTCCATAAAGATTATCTAGTTGGGTGTTCAACCGTTGGAAAAATCTTCGCTCTAACTGGACAGGTAAAGCTTCTCCACTAGCAATTACTCGCTTGAGCGCTTGACATTGTTCGACTCCTTCTACTTCCAGAAATACTTGCAACATTGACGGGACGAAATGTAAGGTCGTCACCTGCTGCTGTAAGATCAAGTTCACCAGATAGTTAGGGTCTTTGTGTCCTTCTGGTTGCGCTACTACTAACCTCGACCCCGTCATGAGAGTCCAGAAAAACTCCCAGACTGAAACATCAAAACTGAAGGGAGTTTTTTGCAAAACAGTATCGGCAGAGGTCAATTGGTAAGTGTCTTGCATCCACAGTAAACGATTTAAAATACCGCTGTGGGCATTCATGGCTCCTTTGGGCAGACCTGTAGAACCAGAGGTATAGATAATGTAGGCGAGGTTATCAATAGCAAGGGATGATGCAGGATTTGCTGTGTCTTGAGCGCTAATTTGTTCCCACTCGCACTCAATGCAAACTACCTCCCCTGAGTAACGGGGTAGACTCTCTAACAAGTATTGTTGTGTGAGCAAGACTCCTAGTTGAGAGTCGTTGAACATATGTGCCAAGCGTTCAGGGGGATAGCTAGGGTCAAGGGGAACATAGGCTCCACCTGCTTTGAGGACGGCTAGCAGTCCGACTACCATTTCCAGTGAGCGTTCTAGGCAAATTCCCACCTTAACTTCTGGTTGGACTCCCAGTTGTTGAAGGTAATGAGCTAGTTGATTAGCTCTAGTATTTAACTCTTGATAGGTAAGCTGTTCATCTTCAAAAACCACGGCTATGGCATCAGGGGTTTTTGCTACCTGCTCCTCAAACAGTTGATGGATGCATTGGTCTTGGGAATAGTTTTCTTGAGTATCGTTCCATTCCACCAGCAACTGCTGTCGTTCAGGTTCAGTTAATAATGTCAAATCGGAGAGCTTCTGCTGCGGGTCAGCCACAATTGCCGTAAGCAATGTCTCCAGATGTTTTGCCATCCGCTCAATAGTCGCCGACTCAAACAAATCTGTGTTGTATTCTAGTTCTCCTAGCAGTCCTTCTTCTGTCTCTGTGATGTGGAAGATTAAATCAAACATCGTTTTTCGATTTTCGCTGGCTTCTACAGCTTGAAAAGTTAAGCCAGGTATCTCAACATCTGGAATAGGGGCGTTATGAAGTACAAACATTACTTGAAACAGAGGCGTATAGCTCAAATTACGCTCTATTTGTAGTTGCTCTACCAATAGCTCAAAAGGTATATCTTGATGAGCATAAGCATCCAATGTTGTCTTTCGTACATCTTTGAGTAGGTCTTGAAAACTAGGATTGCCGCCTAAATTAGTGCGTAATACAAGAGTGTTAACAAAAAAGCCAATTATTTGTTCAGTTTCTTCCTGATTACGATTAGCAATGGGGGAGCCTACCAGGATATGATCTTGACCACTATAAAGATGTAATAGTGTCTTAAACGCCGCTAATAAAGTCATGAACAGGGTCACGTCTTCATTACGACTTAGCGTTATTAACCTTTGGGTTAAGTCTGCGGGTATAAAAAATGATTGCTTGTTCCCAGAAAAAGTTTGAATTGGTGGTCGTGGATAGTCCGTGGGCAGCTGTAGCACAGGCAAATTTCCCCTTAGTTTTTGCTTCCAGTAAGTCAGAAGATTTTCCAGAACTTCTTCCTGTAAATATTGTCTTTGCCAGACAGCAAAATCTACATACTGAACCGATAATTCTGGTAAAGGGGAAGGTTGATTTTGAGAAAAAGCGGCGTAAAGTGTCGTTAATTCCCAATTAAATACTCCTACTGACCAACCATCTGTGATGATGTGATGAGTTAATAATAATGAAATATGTTCTCTTTCGCTGAGCTTAATTAGAAAGCAGCGCAACAGCAGACCTTCAGATAAGTTAAAGTGTCTTGAAGACTCCCTAGCAATAACTCTTTGAATCTCAATTTTACGCTCTGCTGCTGGCAGTTCTTGCAGGTCAATTACAGGTAAAGACAATTTTAAAGTAGGCTGAATTATTTGCACAGGCTGCCCTTCTAATGAGATAAAATTGGTTCTCAATATCTCATGACGACGCACAATTTCATTAATTGCATCTTCTATAACTGATACCTTTAGGGAGCCTTTTAAGCGTGAAATAACAGGGGCATCAAAGATTTGACTTACGTTGGTTAATTGCTCTATGAACCACAGCCGTTGTTGAGCAAATGATAGGGGCAGATTTTCTTCCCGTGAAACTGGGAGAATTGGATTTTCTTCAGCAACTAAAGCTGCGCTATTATGATTAATAAAAGTAATAATGTCTGCTTTGCGTTCCGCCAGTTCCTGTTTAATTTCTACCGTCAGCACATCTTGGGGTGCTCGACAGCGAAGGCGATCGCCTTCGACCCAGAGCTTGACGTCAAGACGGCAAAGATCAGATAAGAACTCTTGAACCGTTTTAGTCTTCATAATTCTATCTCCTCTAGGTTTTGGTCTATGACGTCAGTATCAATAGGCTGTAGCTGCCGAACAGTAAGCATTGCCTCAATCTGCACTACCAGCTGAGCGACTGTGGGCGCTTCAAATAAACTGCGTAGGGGTAACTCAATTTCAAATGCTTTACGCAGTTTGGAAATAACCTGTGTTGCCAGCAGAGAATGTCCGCCTAAATTAAAAAAGTTATTGTAGATTCCGATAGATTCTTGCTTTAATACTTGGCTCCAAATATCGGCAACTATCTCTTCAGTGGGAGAGCGAGGTGCCACAAAGCCCACTTCTGATTCATTCTGCTGGGGTATGGGTAACGCTTGGCGGTCTACCTTTCCGCTGGGAGCGATGGGTAAAGTTTCCAGCAGTACAATTCCTGAAGGAATCATGTGTCCTGGTAACTTTTCATTCAGGAAGTCCCGTAGCCGTGAAATCAAATGAGCTAGATCATCCTGAGCTAAGTCGGCAACTGGCACCGCGTAAGCAACTATACGTTTATCATCAGGGATATCTTCCCGAACTATAGCTATAGCATCACTTACCATTGGGTGCTGGCTCAAACATGCCTCAATTTCCCCTAATTCGATTCTAAAGCCACGAATCTTTGTCTGATGGTCGATTCGCCCTAAAAATTCTAGATTGCCATCACTCAACCATCTGCCTAAATCCCCAGTTTTATAAATCACCTGATGCTGTTGCTGATCCAGCAGTTGATTGATAAAGGGGTTATCTACAAACGCTCGTTTGGTCTTCTCTTCATTGTTCCAGTAGCCGTCACCGACACCAATTCCCGAAACGCAAATTTCCCCTGGTGCCCCGACGGGTAATAGCCGCATTGCTTGATCTAGAACATAAAGATTCAAATTAGCTAAAGGTTTGCCAATGGGGATTGTCCGCTGATTTTCAGCCACAGGCTGGGGAATAATAAACTGGGTAATATCATCGGCAGCTTCAGTTGGACCATAGGCATTGGCAATTTTACTCTGAGGATAAATCTCCAGCCACTGATTGATCTTGGGAATGGGCGTTGATTCACCAGAAAGCATCATCCATCGTAAATCTGGTAATTCTCGTTCCTCAACGGATAATTGCAGGCTATATTCGAGTAGGCTGCTGAATAAAACTGGTACTAGCTCAACGACGGTAATTTTTGCAGATTTAATTATGTCAAAGAGGTTCTCAGCAAAGGCAACGGTTTCTAAATCAGCAATGACGGTTTTTCCGCCGATCATAAGCGGCGCTAAAAATTGCCAGACGGAAATATCTGTAGAAGCAGGGGCACTCTGAAGAAACGTAAATTCTGCTTCTGGCTTAAGCTGCTCAAATTGAGCATAGATATGATTAATGGCGCCATCATGTCTGACAATAGCCCCCTTAGGCTGCCCTGTAGAACCTGAAGTGTAGATCATGTAGGCTGGAGCTTTTCCCCTATGATTGGCTTCGGGGGTTAGAGTAGCTAGGCTCTCGAAATCTCTTCGATCATAGATGTTGAGGTGGGCTATCTCCTGGGGTATTTGAGGATGTAGCTTGCTGTCTAAACAAATAATTGACCGTAAGTGGGAACAATCAGGTAATAATGTTTGAGAACTCTGAAGGCTTGCAGAATCAGTTAAGAGAAATCTAGCTTCACTGTTAGCCAGCATATATTGAATTCTTAGCTGGGGATAGGTGCTATCTATGGGGACATAAACTCCACCTGCTTTTAAAATAGCCAAAATACCGATAAGAAAATTGAGGTCTCGATCTTTAAATATGGCTATAAACTCTCCTGGTTTAACACCAATATCTTTTAATAAATGTGCTAGCTGATTAGCTTGATTATTTAACTGCTCGTAGGTTAAGCACTCACCCTGGTTAATTGCCGCTATTTTAGCTGGAGTTTTCTGAGCTTGAGCCGTAATTAAATCATTTATCGTTTGATTTAACGGATATGCTTGAGCATTATCGTTAAAGTTTTCTAAAAGATATTGCTGCTCCTCTCGATTCAAAAAGGTTATTTTTGCAAGGTTGATATTAATATCATTAATAACGCTGATAACAATATTAATATAGGCATTAATAATATTTTTTATACTTAAATCTCGAAAGATCTGCTGATTATATCTTACCGTTCCGCCAATGAGATTATCATGATGGGAGCAGGCAATAATCAAAGCTTGCTCAGAACTAACTGTTTCTGATTGATGGATATTATCTAATAAAAATATAGTGTTAAATATAGATGTAAAATCATATTTTTTTTCTGATTTGAGCCAAGAATATATTTCATCAAAGTCATAATCTTGGTGGATATATGCTTCTCTCAGGGTATTTTTAATCTGATAGATTAAACTTTTGCCTGTCGCTTCAGGCTCAATGGTTGAGCGCACGGGAATAATTTTTGACCTTTGGGAAGAAGAAGATTCAAGCTCACGATAGGGAGGAGAACCTACAATAAGATCATTATTTCCCGTATACTTCTGTAATAAAATTTTCCAGCAGGCTAACAGAACAATATAAATTGAAAAATTAGATTTTTGGGTGAGTTTAAGAATTTTTTGGGATACTGCAATCGGCAACTCAAATTGAAGCTGTTGCTCTTGATTAATATCCTTTGGAGAGCTTAAATAATCTGTCTCTATTTTTGAGCTTGATAGTTCCCTGGATAATTTATTGAGCCAGTATATTTTATTAGTAAAGGAGTTACAAGAACTACCCTGGGGAAGATTTACTTCGGTTGCGATCATATTTTTTACTTGAGAGATTTAGTTTAAGAATTACTTTTCGTGTTTGATAAAAATAATTCAGCTCAGGGATACTTATAATCTGAAGATTAAGGAGCATCTAGACAATCTAATAAAGCCTGTTTGATAATCGCACAACCCTGCTGTAATGTAGATATTTCGATAGTTAAAGGTGGCAATATTTTAATAACGGTATCTTCTCTACCTACTCGTTCGACAATTAATCCTAGTTCAAAGCAACGTGAGGCGATCTCTTTTGCCAAACTAGCACCACCAAAGTTGCTTAAATCGATCCCCCAAATCATGCCGACGCCACGTATTATTATATTCTGATCAATTGATGATATTTCCTCAGTCAAGAAATTTCTTAACAAATATTCTTTTACTTTGACATCTGCTTCTAAACTAGAATTTTCTCGATATTCAATTGCTGCTTTGGCACCAACAAAAGCTAACTGATTACCTCGGAAAGTGCCGTTGTGTTCCCCAGGTTGCCAGATATCTAGTTCGGGCTTAATTAGTAGAATTGACATGGGAAAGCCATAGCCACTAATTGATTTTGAAAGCACGACTAGATCGGGAACAATATTAGCTCTCTCAAAGGAGAAGAATGACCCCGTTCGACCACAGCCCACCTGAATATCGTCACAAATTAGCAAAATATCATGACGGCTACATAATTCTCTTAATCTTTGCATCCAGGTTTCTGGTGCTACAACAATGCCTCCCTCTGCCTGTACGGTTTCAAAGATAATTGCAGCGGGTTTTTCAACTCCAGAGTTAGGATCATTGAGGATTGATTCTATGTATTCAATCGTATCAAAAGTTGACATAAAACCGTGAGGATAAGGCATGAAAGTAACGTTACTAGACGTACCAAATGCTCCTGATTTAACGCTAAGATTACCCGTCACGGCTAAACTGCCTAAAGTCATGCCGTGATAGCCACCCATAAAGGAAAAAATGCCTGCTCTCTGCTTGATCTTTCTTGCTAGCTTTAATGCAGCTTCCACAGCGTTAGTGCCAGTTGGCCCGCAAAATTGAACCTGATAGTTTAAGTTTTTAGGCTTGAGAATTGCTTCAGAAAACTTGGTTAAAAAGTCTTTTTTAGCAACCGTATACATATCTAGACCGTGAGAGATTGCGTCTGCTTCTAAGTAGGCAATTACTCTCTCTTTTATATAGTCGTTGTTATGTCCGTAGTTGAGAGCTCCTGCTCCTGCAAGAAAATCAATATATTCGTTGCCTAATTCAGAATAAATAATAGATCCTTTAGCTCGATTAAATACCTCAGGAAAGTTGCGACAATAGCTTCTGACGTTTGATTCAGTCTTAGTAAATATATTCAAATCATTGCTCTGAGATGGCGAAGTATAGGTCATTTTGGCTATAGTTACTTATTGAAGTTGACTAATATTTTTTCAATTCTTTTGTTAGTTACCTGAATAAAATACTTAGCAACATAAATCAAATTCCCAATCAAAGGATGCTTGTCTTTCTAAGATAGCAGCCTGTTGCTGTTGCTCTGAGGTTAAAAATGTTAAGTCCTCAATTCTAATATCAGGATTAGTTACTAATTGCTGAATTAAAATTTTAATATCATTAAGTATTTGAGTAATTGTAATAGTTTCAAATTTTATTGAATCATAGGAAATAGCGATCAATAGCTCTTGATTGGGATAGATAACTAAGCTAAATGGATAGTTATTTCGATAATATATTTCTGAGTGTTGAAATTCTAGATCTTGGC
>JBCBIE010000002.1:160386-226892 GCA_038524995.1 Cyanobacteria bacterium J06621_8 | reverse complement strand
ACAGCTACCAAAATTTCTTTCTATTGTAGCTTAATTTTCGGAAAGTGACAGAAGAGGGATATACTGATATTGAGGCTTTAGCTTGCCTGTTAGCGAACAAGCCGAGAGAAGAAGAGCTACAACAATTTTTTGAAGCATATCCACAATTTTTAACTGGATTGTGTGGTTGGGGATATGATTTGCCTCTAGCATTTCTCAGCAAACCTCCAATAGGGACAGCTTACAAAGCAGATTTTGCAGTATAGATTAGTAATTCAAGCTTTTAAAATTGAGCCCGTCATTTCCTAGAGCCAGTTAAAATAAAGCTTTAAAGAAACTCAAATTTGGAATAATGACAGTACGATATCCACGCTACGGAAAAGAAGAATTTGCTCGACGTGGCAATGAACTTTATGAATCTCAGGTGCGCTCCCAAGTCGAGAAAGACAACTACGGTAGGATTGTAGCGATTGATATTGAAACTGGAGCTTTTGAGGTAGCTGATACGCCGATGCTAGTAGTCGATCAACTTTATGAACGTAAACCCGATGCTCAACCTTGGGTGATTCGGATTGGACATCAAGCCGTCTTTCGTTTCGGCAGTCGCAGTCTGAGAAAGTCTATATGATGTTTGGTGTGGTCAATAATAATTGTGAGGCAACCATCAAAATAGCAGTTGGTGGTATTGGCTTACCTAAAGTAACCGTTGATGCAGTTATTGATACAGGCTTTACTAGCTTTTTATCTCTACCGCCATCTCTCATTTCCGATTTTGCCTTGCCTTGGTACTATCGAGACATTGGTACGTTAGGCGACGGGAGCGAAGCTATTTTTGAAATATATTAGGGCTTCTGTCATCTGGGATGGTCAGAATCAAATTATTGATGTAGCCGCTTCTGATGCAGAGCCGCTAGTAGGAATGGGTTTGCTGTATGGTTTTAAGCTTCAAATTGAAGCTTTTGAGGGTGGGCTTGTCAAGACTGAAGTATTGAGTTAGAGAAAGATATTCAATTTGGAAAGCTCTGGCATAAGAGATAATTAGATTGATTTTATATATTATTGAATCATTATTCATCTAATAACATTTGCTGTAACAGATCATTCATTTCTGCTTCAGAGAGATTATCTAAATCGACTTCAGATTCACGACTAACTTTTTCTATTTGTAGTGAGGACTCATCTTTGGTTTCTATAGTTTGAGAATTAGCTATAATTTCTGCGATCGCCTTAATATTTGGAGTAGTAAAAAACTGTCTAATAGAAAGTTCAATTTTAAAGGTATTCCTAATGCGATCGCACACTTGTGTTGCGGATAGGGAGTTCCCGCCTAAGTCAAAGAAGTTATCGTTAATACCGATTTTTTCTAGCGCTAAGTTTTCTTGCCAAATATTAACTAATTGCGTTTCAATTTCGTTACGGGGGGCTACGTATTCTGCTTGGTTTTGCTGGAGATTGGGAATAGGTAGAGCACGACGATCTATCTTACCGTTACTGGTTAAGGGGAATCTTTCTAAGACTAGATAATGATAAGGAATCATATAGTCTGGTAGCTTCTCCTTAAGGTATTGTTGAAGGCTATCTTTAATGGAAACTGTAGGCTGAGATTGGTTATTTTGTTGCCACTGTTTTGTCCATTCTGAGTCGATACTCCCCCCTACAAAGCTATGTAATAATATTTGACTGGACTGTAGTTTTAAGCTTTCTGTTAACCAGCCTGAATCTAATTTCCCAACAGGACATAAACCCAGATTAAAGTCTGATGCAGTCTCCATTAATAGCTGACTGATATACCCTGCTTCCAAGAGGCAAAAGTCCCGCGCACTCTCTTGATATACTGGTGCGATCGCCTGTAATTCTCCAACTAGAAATATACTAAAGTTGGCTTTGTCAAATATTGATTGATTAACCCCATAAACAGATTTATCTAGATTATTATCTTTGCTAACAGCAACTAAACTATGTTTTTGGGGATTATAGTAATAATATCCAGCATCTAATTCTGTTACTGAGTCAGGCTTAAGATAAACGTAGGTTTGTACAGGATATAAGCTACCCGCTGAACCATAACGATATTTAGGCAGAGGAGAATTAGCCAAATGTATTTGACGTAAACAACTGAGGAAATTACTAAAGTTATCAAGGGTAATTGACTGCTGTAAAAACTGTCGATAACTTTGGCGAGATAAAAAGCGATCGCAGTCGTTTTCTTCGGGTAAGCTTAGGGCAATTTCTGTTTCATTGGCTTCAAATTTTCTGATCCCCTTTTGTTGCAGCTTAAATTCAATTTTATCAAGGGGGGAATAACTTACATTATCTTGTTGAGGAATCATATAAGCTACTAGCTGTTTCTTACTATCCCCTACAGCGGTAACTAAAACTTGCTCTATCTGAGGATGTTGCTGTAAGGCGGCTTCAATTTCTCCTAATTCAATACGGTAGCCATTAACTTTAACCTGAAAATCTGATCTGCCTAAAAACTCAATATTGCCATCGGGCAAATAACGCCCTTTATCTCCTGTTTTATAGAGACGATCCCCTCCCCCCTTAATAAGGGGGGTAATAAAGCTACTATTAGTTTTTTCCTCATCTCCCCAATAACAGTCAGCTAATCCCTCTCCTCCGATATATAAGTCTCCTGTTACCCATAAAGGACAAGACTCTAAATTATTATTTAATACCTTAAAATATTGATTGGCTAAAGGCTTACCGTAGGGAATACTTTTCCAGGCTTTATCTATATTTACTACAGGATAATAAATCGACCAAATAGAAGCTTCCGTTGCTCCACCGAGGCTGATTAAATTAGCATTATAATAGCTACCTTTTAGGCGATCGCGCAATCCTAAGTTGATCCATTCTCCGCTTAACATAACTAAGCGTAAGCTAGCATTATTCTCTGGGCTAACCTCTAGCAACATTTCCATTAAGGCTGGTACTGAATTCCAAATTGTAATTTGATGTTCTTGAATCAATTTTTGCCAAACTTGAGCATCTTTTGTCGCATCTTGATCAGGGATTACAATAGTTCCCCCCGCCGCTAAAGTACCAAAGATATCGTAAACCGAAAGATCAAAACTAAGAGAAGATATTGCCAATATTTTATCCTTAGGATTAACAGCAAACCTACGATTAATATCTAAAATTGTATTAACCGCACCCCGATGGGATATTGCTACTCCCTTCGGCATTCCCGTCGAACCAGATGTATAAATAATGTAGGCTAGATTTTGCGATTTCCGTAGGGGCGATTCGCGATTCGTCCCTACAGGGTTATGATTAATCACAACATAATTAAATTCAGCAATCCATTCAATTTTGTTTGCCAATTCTTCAGTGGTAATAATACACTGAGCGCTAGTAGCGTTTAGGATGTGTAAAGCGCGATCGCCTGGTAAGCTGGGATCTATAGGAACATATGCTGCACCAGCAGTTAAAATTCCCAACACCGCTACAGTTTGCTCCCAGCCTTTTTCCAACACAACGGCAATAATTTTGTTGTCTTGTTCTAGTTGCTGTAACTTATGGGCTAGTTGCTTGGTGCGATCGCTTAATTCTTGATAGGTTAGAGTACAGTTATCTGTAATCACGGCCACTTGCTGGGGATTTTCAGCAACCTGACGGAAAAATAAATCTTGCAGCTTCAGGTTATCGGCTTGAAAATCAAACTCCGTCGCGTTTACCTGGCTAAATAATTCCTGCTGATAACTGGGCAATAAATCCCGATGCAGATCACCCCATACCGTTGAACCAGAATCCTGTAAGGGCGATTCGCGAATCGCCCCTAACTGTTCAATAAAATTACAGTAAGCGGCAAACATATCATCCAAAACGCCGTCAGGAAATAACTCATCAATTGCATCCCAATTAAGTACCAACTCCCCGTCTATTTCCCCTACCTGATGATCTAAATAAACTTGAGAGGTTTGACTGACGCTATACACTGTTTCCGCTTGCCAAGGAAGATTAGATTTACTTGATGGATTATCCTCCTGAGTTAAATTGCTAGTAAACACCACAGGCATTAACGCCCCTGTAACCTGCTGACGATTTCTTGCCAACTCCCTCAGAATTTCAATGCCGCTAACGTAGCGATGATCCAAGTCTTGCCAAAGCTGTTCCTGAATCTTTCTGCAACGATTGATAAAACTGGCTTGCCCTCGATTATCGATCGCAAGTAAAGTAGAGGAGGTAAAATCGCCAATAACCTTATCTATTTCAGGATGTAAGGGCAGGCGATTAAATAAGGTAAGGTTAATCGTAAACTGCGGGCTAGTACTCCAGACGGTTAATACCTCACTAAAAGCAGCTAATAACAAGCCAGAGGGAGTAATTTGCGCCTCACTTGCTTTTTGCTTCAGATTTTGCCAAAGTGTACGAGATAAAGTGTAGCTACGGCGGTTAAAGTGGGGCTTTGTAACGGCTTCTAGATTTTTAACTAATGGTAATTCTGGTGCAGGGGGTAAATTAGGAATCCGCTGTTGCCAATACTCCCAGGAGCGTTGATATAGCTCAGTGGCTCTCAGTTTTTGTTCAGCTAACAGATAATCCCTGAAAGATAAACTGAGCTTAGGCAGTTCTAGTTCAGGATTTAGCAGTAAATACACCATCTCCTGGGCTAAAATGCGAAAACTCCAAGCATCCCCAATTAAAACATCAAAACTGATACAAAATCTGACTCGCCCTTCCCCTAGCTCAATTGCCTCAATCTCAAACAGCGGGAAAGTATTAATATCGATTATCTGATGGGAAAGACGCTCTCTCACTTCCCCATTTTCAAGGGAGGTTAGGGGGGATGTCTTTATTCTATATTCAGGAACATTCTCTAAAATTTGCTGCTTACCATCCTCAGTCACCACCATCCGCAGCATCCCATGGCGTTTAATCAACTTATTAAAGGCTTGCTCTACAGCATCGATACCAATTCCGACGGTTTCAATCTCCCGATAACCGTGAGTTGCCACGTTACCCAAAGCAAAAGCATCAGAACGCCCAATTAAATACGCCTGCTGGATATCTGTTAGGGGAAAAGGAGAATACTTATCATCAGGATTAGCAATAACTTGAGGTAGCGCAACATGTGATACTTTTGTCGCGTCATCAAGCTGTGCCCCTAACTCCCTAACTGTAGGATATTGAAACAGGCTCTTTAATGCAATCTCTCGCCCTAACGCTTCCCCCATCAAGGCAACAATTTTAATTCCTAAGAGGGAATGTCCCCCTAATTCAAAGAAATTATCGTCTATGCCCACCCGTTCTAGCTCTAACTCCTGCTCCCAGATATTAACGATGGTTTGCTCTATTTCTGTTCGGGGAGGAGTGTAGGGTGCCGTTACTTGGGGAGAAACAGTATCTAATTCTATTAAAGCCTTTCTGTCTATCTTGCCATTGGGCAACAGCGGCAATTCATCTAATTCAATAAATGTCTGGGGAATAGCATAACTGGGCAGTTTCTTGGTTAAAAATTGCCGTAATTCTGATGTTAACGTTTCCTGAAACTCTTCTACCGCATCAACAACAAGATAAGCAACCAAACTCGAAGCTAAATCCATCTCCTGCTTGGCAATAACCACACTTTCCTTAACCTGGGGATGGCTATTTAAAACAGTTTCAACTTCATCAATCTCCAGCCTATACCCCCGTATCTTAACCTGGCGATCGCTTCTACCCAAAAATTCCAAATTACCATCAGGTAAATATTTAACCAGATCCCCTGTTTTATAAATCAAAGAACGAAAAGAAACATCTTTCAATTCAGAGTGATTACTTATTACTTCTAACTTATTACTTATTACTTGAACGGGGTTTGGAATAAACTGATCAGCAGTTAACTCTGGCTGGTTTAAATATCCCCTGGCTATTTTCTCACTTGCTAAATATAGCTCCCCTGGAACACCTATTGGTACAGGCTGTAAATGCTGATCTAAAACGTAAGCCTGAGTATTAGCAACGGGTTTACCGATAGTCGCCGCAATGCGTTGCGAAGCTATGCCGCTATGCGAAGCGGCTTGCCCTCGAATGGGGGTACCACAAGGGCATAATATATCCTTTAGGATAGGCTTATCGCTTTTACCCACATTACTATAGGTAGAATAGGTGGTATCCTCGGAAGGACCATAGAGATTATAAACATTCTGGATCTTTGTTTGCTCGTATAGCCTGGTGACTAATTCAGTTTTGAGGCTTTCCCCCGCTAGGTTAACCGTGATCACTGATTCTGGAATAGCATTGCTGTAGAGTAAAGCCGAGATAGCGCTAGGAACAGTATTAATCAGCCTTACCTGCTCTTTATTAGCTAAATTAGGCAACTCTAGGGAATTTTTCGCCAAAATCACCTTTCCTCCCCAACTAAGGGGAACAAAGATTTCAAATACAGAAAGATCGAAGCAAATTGAGGTTGCGGCTAATACTCCCCCTAGTTCTTCTGGAGTAAATACTGTTTTTGCCCAGTGTAGTAACTGTAAAGCGTTTTTATGGGCGATTGCCACCCCTTTAGGCTTACCTGTAGAACCTGAAGTGTAGATGATGTAAGCGAGGTTGTCTGGTTTGGGGGAGTGGGGGAGTAGTGGAGTGGGGGAGTAGTGGGGTAGGGAAGAATCTAGGTTGATTAGGGTGAGATTATTATTGGGGAATTTAGTTTGATGTTGGGTTTGGGTGATAAGGATCTGAATCTGGCTATCTTCAACGATGTAGTCGAGTCTTGCTTGGGGATAGTTGGGATCGAGGGGTACATAACAACCGCCAGCCTTGAGAATGGCGAACATGGCGACAATCATGTTTAAAGAACGCTCTAAGCAAATTCCCACCCTGATTTCAGGCTTTACCCCCAGTGACTGGAGATACTGAGCTAATTCATTACTTTGCTCGTCTAATTCTTGATAGGTAAGCTCATTAGCTTTATGGATAATAGCAATACCTTGAGGTGTCTTAGCTACCTGCGCCGTAAACAGTTCAATAATAGAGTTGTGTTGGGGATACTCTTGATTAGTATGATTCGTGTCAGCAATTATTTCCGCTTCTTGAGGAGTAATTAGCGGGAGGAAGGCAATATTTTGCTCTGGATGGTTAACAATTCCCTCTAATAAAACCTGATAATGTTTTACCATGCGGGCAATTGTTCCCTGATCAAATAAATCAGTACTGTATTCCACATAGCCATTAATTCCCTGATCGCTATTTTGCAGATTGAAGCGCAGTTCGTATTTAACCGTTGCTTCTTCCAGAGGTAAACGCTCTACCTTTAATTCTGGTAGCTGTAGCGGCTTTACTTCCGCTAGCTGCAAATCAAACTTAACCTGAAATAAGGGCATCATCTGGCTTAAATCTCGTTCAGGATTTAGTACCTCTACTAGCTTTTCAAAGGGTAAATCTTGATGGGCAAAAGCATCCAGGGTAAACTGCTTAACCCTAGCTAATAATTCCCGAAAACTGGGATTACCCCTTAAATTCGTCCGTAAAACCAGAGTATTAACCAGTAAGCCAATTAAACCTTCCGTTTCCCTGCGATCACGATTAGCAATATCCGTCCCAACCACAATATCTTCTTGCTGAGAATAACGGTATAGTAAGACCTTAAATGCCGTTAATAAAAGGGTAAATAAAGTTACCCCAGCTTGATTACCAAGAGTTTTCAGTCTATCCGATAACTCCTGATTTAAAACTAGAGGCAGTTTTGCCCCCTGATAACTAGGCACTGGTAGTCGAGTGCGATCGCAGGGTAATTCTAAAACCGAAATATTATTTAACTTTTTTTTCCAGTAGCTAACCTGACGTTCTAATTCAGCCTCTTTTAACCTATCTCTTTGCCAGATTGCCCAGTCTCCATACTGAATCGGTAACTTACCTAACGGTGATGACTGCTGCTGTAAATATGCCCGATATAAAACCGCAATCTCCCTCAAAAATACTCCAATCGACCAGCGATCGCTTACTATGTGATGAGTAGCAATCACTAAGATATGGCTATCCTCAGCCAGCCTTAACAGCTTGATTCTTAACAGAGATTCCCCTAAATTAAAGGGCTGTTTAACCGTCTCGTTAATTAGCTTCTCTGTTGACTCCTTTTCTGGAATAACATCTAAGACAAATTCTTGAAATTCCCGAACTTTCTGAACAGGCTGCTTATCAGCATTAGTAACAAAAATCGTCCTTAAAATCTCATGTCGCCTGACGATTTCATTTAATGCCTTCTCCAAAGCCCCGTGATCTAACTCCCCATCTAGTCTTAAAGCACAGGGAACATTATAAGAACTATTCTCAGGTTCTAGCTGCTGAACAAACCATAATCTTTGCTGGGCAAACGACAGCGGAATCAACTCATTACTCTTTCTAGGGGCAATGGTATCAGCTTCAGACCACTGTATCCCTTGTTCTTTTAATTTAGCTTCCAGTAAGGCTCGCTGTTCGGGGGATAAATTTTTAAGCTGTTGAGAAAGATTTCTCATCGATAATAAGACTGAATAGTAGTAGAATTAAAGCGTTAGTAAAAAATATATTGCTGCAAAATAGTCTGCGATCGCCTTAAAATTAAGCATCCAGAAGCGGCTCGGTAATCTCAAATTTTTAGTGCATAATTGGCACTAAGTATTTAAATTAACATTGCTTAATGGCATATCACTATATTTAGTATATATAATTTCTGAGCAGATAGTATAATAACACTCTGTAGAGTAAATAAAGCTGAATTTTATGAAATCAACATTTAAGCTTGATCTTAAAAAATGATTTCCCAGAAAGCATTGCAGAGTCAGCTATTTGTTTATGAAGATAAAAATGTTACTCTTTACACTATTTGATTGTGAAATAGATTTTCAAGCTTTAAAACAAGTGAAATCATAAGATATGATTAAATTTTAATCCACTACTGCTTTAGAATTGACCATGTAAATTGCATTGAAATAATTAACGCTAGAAAACTTCTTGCTTACTCTTATTCTAATTGATATTAATTTGAGGATTTTTTGGATTTTATTTTATACAAAATCATAATATTTTCAAGCAATTTTTATTTTTTTCAAGCTCTTGATTAAAAATCATATTATCAAAATCACTAAAACTACTGTGAGTATTAATTAATAATTGAAAAGCCTAATATTATGAAGACAATTGATGAATTTCTCTTAGAACTGAGCGATCGCGATGTTAAATTTTGGCTGGAAACAAAAGAGAATGACGAGATCAAGTTGCGTTTTAATGCCCCAGAGGAAATTTTAACCGATGAACTGGTTGCTCAATTAAAAGACCGTAAATCAGAAATAATTGAGTTTTTATCCCAGGCTAATACGACTCAAAATAGCCAGTCAAAAATTCAGCTAGCTGATCGAAATCAATCCTTGCCCTTATCTTTTGCTCAACAAAGATTGTGGTTCATGGAGCAATTGCAGCCAGGGGGGGCGGCTTACAATATTCCTACAGGGGTCAAGCTGACTGGGGATTTAAATTTAGCAATTCTAGAGCAAAGTCTTCAGGAAATTATTCGCCGTCACGAAGTTTTAAGAACTAATTTTAGAACCGAAGCAGGGCAGCCAGTACAGATAATTAATTCAGCAGCCAAGCTGGAGCTAAATTTTCAAGATCTTCAGGAATTAACCCCTGTCGAACAGGAAATAAAAGTTAGAGAATTATCTCGTGAAGCAGCCATCAATTCTTTCGATTTAGAACAAGATTTATTATTAAGAGTAACGGTAATTCGCCTTGCTCCTCAAGAACATGTTGTGGTCTTGATAATGCACCATATTATCTCCGATGGCTGGTCGATGGATATTTTTATTAGGGAATTAATTATTCTCTACAAATCCTACATCGGAGGGTCAACATCTCCTTTACCAGAATTAACCATCCAGTACGCCGATTTTGCCTCTTGGCAGCGAGAATGGCTACAGGGAGAAGTCTTAGAAAGACAGTTAAGCTTTTGGAAACAGCAGCTATCGGGCACACTCCCAGTCTTGCAGCTACCGACAGATTTCCCCAGGGGGAGAATACAAACCTTCAGGGGAGGAAATCAGTCATTTGAATTAGGAGAAGAACTTACCCAGCAGTTAAACGCCCTGGCGCAGGAGTCTGGAGTAACCATGTTTATGCTGCTGTTGGCGGCATACAAAGTTTTATTGTCCCGCCACAGTGGACAGGAGGATATTATCGTTGGGGTTCCTGTTGCCAATCGTAATCGGACAGAAATTGAAGATTTAATCGGCTTTTTCACTAATACCCTAGTTTTACGCTCTGATTTATCCAGCTGTCCCACTTTTAGACAGCTATTGAGCCAAATTAAAGAATTAACCTATCGGGCATACGATCATCAGGACTTACCCTTTGAAAAGCTGGTAGAAGAACTACAGCCCGCAAGAGACTTAAGCTATAATCCCCTATTTCAAGCCAAATTCCGCCTAGAAAATCTTCCCCAACCCATTAATATTCCCGATTTAACCATCGCCCCTCTCCAGCAAACTGAATTCGCGGCAAAGCTTGACCTTAGTTTGGATATGTACGAAACCATTAAGGGTTTAGTGGGGGGCTTTGAATACAATACAGACTTGTTTAATCCCGACACTATATCTCGCCTAGTTGATCATTTCTGCGTACTGCTAGAGGGCATTGTTAGTAACCCCGACTGTCTAATTACCGAATTACCAATACTGACGCCCACTGAACAACAGCAGCTAATTATCGACTGGAACCAGACAGAAGTCGAATTTCCCCAAGATCTCTGTTTCCATCAGCTATTTACAGCACAGGCAGCCCAAACCCCCGAAAATATCGCCCTCGTATTCCGAGATCAAGAACTAACCTATGGCGAACTAGAACAGCAAAGTAACCAGCTAGCAGGCTACCTATCCAGTTTAGGAGTCAAGCCAGAAGTCAGAGTGGGCATCTGCTGCGATCGCTCTTTGGAGATGATTATCGCCTTCCTGGGAGTCCTCAAGGCTGGCGGCGCTTACGTCCCACTAGATCCCGCCTATCCCCCAGAAAGACTCGAATATATCGTGTCAGACAGCGAGATAGAAATCGTACTCACTCAAAGCCAGTATGTAAACAATTTCGGTGACAAAAATCTCACCGTTGTAGAAGTTAAAGAAAACATCACTAATCAATACCCAGTCACCATTCCCCATTCCCCATTCCCCATTCCCCAGAGAAAAAACCTCGCTTACATCATCTACACCTCTGGTTCCACAGGAAAACCCAAAGGCGTATTGATTCCTCATCGAGGATTAACCAACCTTACCCAGCACAAAATAAAAGCCTGTCAGGTAGATTCAAGTAGCTGCGTGCTGCAATTCTTTTCCTTTAGCTTCGACGCTTCGATTCCCGAAATTATTATGTCCCTCGCTTGTGGGGCAAAACTCTGTTTAGCTGATAAAGAAACTCTGTTGCCAGGACAAGGATTGCTAGATTTACTGCGATCGCAGAAAGTAACCCACGTTACCATGACTCCCTCGGCACTCGCCACCCTACCCGCAGCAGAATTACCCGACTTAAAAATGGTGCTAGTGGGAGGAGAAGCCCCATCGGCAGAATTAATCAATCAATGGTCAGAGAATCGGCTGTTTATCAACGCCTATGGACCCACCGAAGTTACCGTCAATGCCAGTATGGTTTACTGCGGTAATGGTCATCCTATCGAACCTACCATCACTCCCAGTGAAAACAAACAGCTCTACATTTGCGATCGCCATTTACAGCTTGTTCCCGTAGGGGTTGTGGGGGAACTACACATTGCAGGGGTAGGATTAGCTAGAGGCTATTTAAACCGCCCCGATTTAACTGCGGAAAAATTCATTCCCAATCCTTTTTCATTAAATAATTCTGCACCCCTACTCTATAAAACAGGAGACTTAGCCTATTACCTCCCCGACGGCAGGATTAAATTACTAGGCAGAATTGACAATCAGATTAAAATTCGCGGTTTTCGCATTGAGCCTGGGGAAATTGAGCTATTAATCAACCAGCATCCCGACGTAAAAATTAGCGTTGTCACTCCCCTCGAAAATAGTCAGGGGGAAAAGTATCTTGCTGCTTATATCGTTGCCAAACAAGACAGCGAGATTCAGGTAGGGAATTTAAACAATTATCTGCGATCGCAGGTTCCCAACTACATGATTCCCCAGCATTTAGTTATTTTAGAGGCTCTACCGTTAAACTCCAACGGAAAAGTTGATTTAGCTGCTTTACCTGCCCCCAGCGAAGTCAGGCAAGAAGCAGCGACCGAACTTGTTGCTCCGCGTAATGAACAGGAAGCCAAACTAATTGCTATTTTTGCTCAGGTGCTGGAAGTAGAAACAGTAAGTATTTACGATAATTTCTTCGATTTAGGGGGACATTCACTACTCGCTACTAAGCTAATTACCCTGCTGCTAGCAGAGTTTAGGATTGATATTAACGTGATTGATCTCTTTGAAGCTCCCACGGTGGAGGGATTAGCCAAGCGTATCCAAGACAAAATAACCTTTAAGGAAATTTCCGACATCGACACCGACACCGATGAAGAAGAACGAGAAGTAATTAAAATTTAGCTTTTCATTGATCATTAAACATTAAGCATTAAACATTAACCGAGAGGGGAAAAGGCGAGGTTTTTCAGCTATAGCAACCCTCGGCAATTTTTAGCTCTAGCATAAATGAAGTTACTTTAATGCTCTCTAAAGTATTCAAGAGTTATAAAGGCGATCGCTAACTCTATCGGTGCTAATTCGTTATCGAAACAGTATTGGTAGAAAACTTAAGTATCATCAAAGAAATATAGTAATTCCAAATAAGAATTGGAGGAATTAGTTTTTACTTGAGGAACAATCAGGCAAATTACCATAAAGCAGATTATGATAACTACTACTTTAATACCGCCAGGGATTATAAGATTAAGGTATTTCCTGAGTAAGCCATCTACGGCAGGTAGTAGGATTAATCCCATGAGAAAAAACAAAAGAGCGATCGCAATATAGGGGGGAGGATTCATCAAGGCACCAAAAGCTGCCATTAAAAACAACCTGCCTAAACACCAGTTGCAGCGTGTAACGATTAATTTCAATTTATTAGACGAATTAGAGAGTTACAGTTTCTTACTATAAATTGCCCAATTAAACTTGACCTCAGAGTTTATTCCTAATATCTGTAGGTTTAAATTTCAGATTAAATCCAGTCTTCGTCATCATCATCAAGATTTTCTTGTGCGCTAGAACCTAAATTTTCCCCCACAGGAACTTCAGAAGAATTATCTGCTTCAGCAGGATCTATTCCCAGCTCTTCATCATCTTCCCAGTCATTAATTTGCTCCTGATCAAAATCATTATCTGGGGATTCATAACTAGGCTTGGGCAGAATTTCTCCTAGTTTTTGACCCGCTATCTCGATTACCCGCAAGTCAACAATATCCGCAATCAAGATATTTCCCTGAATATCACAAATCGTTGCAGTGCAGGATACCTGAGACTTTTCTTGATTAAAAAGCTCATTAATCAAACGAGAAGGATTGACGCTTGTTACCTCACCATTAATACCTAATAAAATATATTCCCTACTAGTTCGGCGATGCTTAACGATAATGGTCATGTTGGCTATTCAGATTTAACGGCTATATGGTCAGGATTGCAATTATAAAATACCAGTTCCCTTCCCAGCCTTAGCTTAACCTATAGCAATTATCAGTCAGCCAGCGATCGCAGCATAGACATAATCAACAGCATGTGCTGAATTATCTAACATCAACCGTAGATTCTACCTGAGAAATTTGCCCTCTGCGGTTAGAGTAGGGTATGGGGTTATTGGCAATTAAGGCATCCAAATCCGCTTCCAAAATAGGTCTTGGCTGTTCACCAATTGCCTCGGCGATCGCCTCCCCTTCGGTGTCCATAAACAAAAAATGGGGAATGCCGTCAACCTGATACTTAATCATTTCTGGCAACCACTTAGTATTATCCACGTTGAGCATTACAAAATTAATGCGATCGCCATAGTCCGCTTTAATCTCCGCCAAATCCCCCGCCATCGCCTGACAGCTAGTACACCAATCAGCATAAAACTCAGTTAGAGTAGGTTTACCATTAGTCAAAGCCACATCCAAAGCAATCGCTTTCTTGACCTGAGACTCTAGTGACGTTGAGCTGGTTTCAGTTTGTAAACCCAAAAACAAAGCCACGCTCAAAACCACGGCGGCGATCGCCAGAATGATATTTCTTAAGGAATTATTAGCCGCTGGTTCAAGTTGTGGTTCACTCATTTAAAGACAATTTATAAAATAGATTAATAGAGATTTTAAAACGTATCTGCATTTATTCTATCGGGAAATCCCGCTCTAGCCATGAAAAAAAGGGTAACTATTATTGTTCCGCGCAATGCGATTCAGATTCCTCTGACTTATCGTCTAGTCAAGAATTTCAATATTGCCTCCAATATTATCCGTGCTCAGGTTGCCCCTAATCAGATCGGTAAGCTAGTAGTCGAGTTGCAGGGAGACATCGATCAAATCGATGCAGCGATCGAATGGATGAGGATGGAGGATCTGGAGGTATTTTCCTCCTATGGAGAAATTGTGATTGATGCTGATAGCTGTGTTGACTGTGGTTTATGTACGGGAGTCTGTCCTACCCAAGCTCTAATTTTAGACCCCGAAACCTTTAAATTAGACTTCAGGCGATCGCGCTGTATTGTGTGTGAACAGTGTATTCCAACCTGTCCTGTATCAGCTATTTCCACCAATCTTTAGTTGCTAAGTAGGTCGGTGTAAATCAGATTGACTGGTTCAGATTGTTAGTAGTTAGCCGTTAGTCGTATCCTCAACGTAGCACCTTAACTTGTCACGAATGAGCTTTATTTAAAACTAGGTGTTGACGGTTTGATGACATAATTGTATTTATAAATAGTGAAAGGCACAGCGTTGTTTCGTCTGGAGATAAAGCATTGGCTCCTTTTGAATCACCCGCCACCCTGAGTATTGATACAGAATTTATCTGGACTTCGAGTAAAACTGAAGCTGAATGCTGCTGTCGTCTGCGAATCTATAAACTAAACTTCGACTATGCCGTAACTATCGTTTCTGAAGTTTTAGAAAATCCTGGACGTTCTATTACCGAAGAAGCCGAAACTTTAATTCATTTAGTTTGCGATCGCTTTAGATTGACAACGAATAAGTTAATGTGGATCGAACATTATCCTGCGGGGTATTTAAAGGATGACGCTACCTATGATGAGGTAATGCTAACGCCAGGTAAACTTTCTTGCAGAAGAATTTCTCAGCAAAAGCTGGAGGAGTTATTAAGAGTAAAGTTAGAGTAATCTAGCGTAACGTCAGATAATCATACTAAATCCTGTTTAGATAGAACACTCACTGATTATGCAAGGGTAACGGATAACAGGTAGCGGGTAACGGGGTTTTTCAGGTTTGCATTTAGTAAGTGTATTTTGGTAATCGGATTTAGTATCAGACAGACGTGGGGACTTTCCGAAGTAAGATTTAGGAGCGTGCTTGAGGTCTAGCCATTAAAACAGGGCAAGGAGCCTTGATGCGAATATAGTCAGAGAAAGAGCTACCCAACAACCTATCTAGATCGGTTAAGCTTTGAGCCACTGACGGATTGCGTTCAGGAGAACCAAGAACCACAAGATCAATATTCCTGGCTTCCGCTAAATTACAGATCATTTTAGCTGGTCTACCACCAGTAACCAAACAGCGATATTTTAATCCTTTACTCTTCACTTTGGCGATCGCGGGAATGAGGATGGGATTATTTTCCATCTCTTCGCGAGATAGCTTGAGCTTGGGATCTAAATCGGGATTGACGCGAATCAGAAAAATCTCGGCATCTGAATAATCTTCTAGCAAAGAGAGGGTTAAATCTAGGGCATAGCTGGCAGCAGCAGACCGATCAATCGCTACCATCACCCGCTTTAACCGCTTGACGTGGATGTCGTCTTTAACCAGCAACATTGAGCGATCCGACAGTTGAAAGAGGTATTTACTGACGGAATTACTCAAAATAGACTGTAATTTACCCAAACCCCGCGAACCCATGACAATCAGCTCAACATCTTCTTCCTGAGCAACTTGCAGTACTGTAGTTTTAGGATCTCCTTGTTCTACCCGATAAGAGGCTTGAGCGCCTTTGATGTCTAGTCTGGCAAGCAGCTCATTCATTTCCCCTTGGATATTTGTTTTTTGGGCTTCTGCCTCTTCTGGGGTTAACTGGGGTGAAATCACCTTTAAAACTGAAACTTTTACCTTCTTCGCCGCAGGAAGTTCTCCTAAAATTTTGAGCATATCCTGAGCGTTTTTTGCCCCAGAATCAGCATATAAAATTTTGTTTAACATTTTTTCGACAACATCTTGAATTGATTCTTGATGCTCCCAGATTACTGCTAATTTTGATGTTTAGGATTGAAACATACTACAAAACTTAATAAGTAATAGCAGTTTTGGATAAGAAAATTAATCTGGTGGGATAGCCATAAGCCACATTGTCCCGCTTGACGGGATAAGCTTTTTAGGAATTTGTTCGACTATAAATTGAGTAGATTTATCGAATTAAGAGTTTTGTAAACCGACTGCTAGCTAAGAGATTAAGCCTATTTAAAACTAACGTTAACTAGGGCGATCGCTTTTCTCTAATTTCCCCTAGTAAAATTAAGTTGCCGATAATGGAGAGTAAGGGGATGCCCCCATCCTAATTCTAAAGATTTAAAAGAACAGGGGCATCATGGGCGGTTTAGTTAGCGAATCTGGGAAGATGCGGCATCAGAAAGAGCAGGCAACTCAGCGTATTCTCCCTGGATTGATCGCACCATACAAAAGAAGCAGGCGACAACGCTACCCATAAAGATAGTATTGGTTAAAGTCGAGGTGATTAGGCTTTGGGAACCAAAAGCAGGGGCTAGAACCTGCATAATCAAGCTAAAGAGAATTTGCAAGATATTGAGCAAAATTGCCTGCATCGCATTAAAACGCAGAAAATAGCTGAGATTTTCGTTTCTAACTACCCCCAGCCATAAGCCAAAGAAAATAATTAAGCTGGCAAAAGGCAGGCTGTTGGTAAGGCTATATAAAAAAATGAAGGGAGCGAAAAATTGCGTTAACCAGGGAAACTGGGATAGTAAGATTAGACCAAAGGGTAAAGCATAAACTAGGGGGAATAAATAGATTAAAGCCCCAAAGCTGCGGTCTTTAACGTCTGTTTCAGGAGTTTTCATATTGTACGTTGATCTTAAGCAGTAAATACTATTATCTTAGAGCGACATTGAACATTGAGCATTGAACATTAAACATTGACGAGCGACCCCGCGGATTCTCAATCCGCTAGGGAACGCGCGAGTTTAAGCATTGAACATTTAACATCCAGAGGCTAGCTTGCTTTTCTATTTCCCAATACAGAAGCGGCTAAAAATGCGTTCAAGTACCGATTCAGTAACCTCTTCTCCCGTAATTTCTCCCAGGGCTTGGATTGCGCCCCTGAGATCGATTGTCCAGAAATCAAGGGGAAGTTGATTAGCCACCGTTGCTTGAACCTGTTCTAGGGCTACTCTGGCTTTGGTAAGGGCTGATGCCTGCCTTTGATTAACCGCAATCTCCATATTGCCCGCAGTTACTGTTCCTTGGTGAGCAAGGTTAATAATTTCTGTTTCTAAATCGGCAATTCCCTGATGATGGAGGGCGCTGGTGCTTACTACTTGGCTAATTTCTGAGGGATAGCTGACGGAGTTGGGGGGTGTCAGATCGGCTTTGTTAATCACCAGGATTAGGGGGCGGTGCTTAACCTGCTGGTAGATTGCTGCATCGTCATCTGTCCAGCCTGTGGAACCATCAATAGTTAAGAGAACTAAGTCGGCGTTGTTGGCGGCGGCTTGCGATCGCTGAACCCCAATTTGCTCTACGGTGTCTCTAGTTTCTCGAATACCTGCGGTGTCTAATACCTTAATCGGGATGCCTCCCACCACCAGAGTTGATTCAATTACGTCCCGAGTTGTTCCTGGTAGATTGGTGACAATGGCGCGATCGCTTTTACTCCAGGCGTTCAACAAGCTGGATTTTCCCACGTTGGGGCAGCCAACAATAGCCACCTTTAACCCACTACGGAGTAATTCCCCCCGTTCTGCTGTCTTCAAAATACTTTGTACCTGCTGTAAAACCTGCTGTAGCTGCTGCTGAATCTCTCCTTCATCTAGGGGCGGCAAATCGTCGGCAAAGTCAATTCGTGCCTCCACCTCCGCCAAAATATCTAAACAGACTGTTCTTAAGCTGCGGATTGGGCTGCCTAGTTTTCCTTTTAAACCAGCGATCGCCATTTGGGAAGCCTGTTGGGATTCCGCCGCCACCAGATCGGCAACGCTTTCCGCCTGAGTGAGATCAATTCTGCCGTTGAGAAATGCCCGCAGGCTAAACTCCCCTGGTTGAGCTAATCTAGCCCCCTGGGATACACATAGCTGTAACACCATCTGTACTGCCATAATTCCACCATGACAGTGAAACTCCACCACGTCTTCACGGGTAAAAGAACGGGGCTGGAGCATCAATAACAGCAAGGCTTCGTCAACTACCTGCTTGGTTTTAGGATCACGGATATAGCCGTAAAGAATCCGATGACTAGACCAATCCTGTTTGCCAGGAGCATCAAATAGACTTTGAGCGATCGCCATAGAGGTTGCCCCTGACATGCGAACTATACCCACGCTTCCCTGTTGCGGGATGATGGCGGTGGCGATCGCGACTATGGTTTCTCCCTGTACTAGAGACATTGACGTTGATTAATTAACGTTGGTTTAACCAGCTTACAGCTTATAGCTTCATTACGAATATTAGAAGCTTGTTTTTCAATCCCCCAGTGACTTCTAAATTCTCTTCAGTTTATTTGAGAACGTAAAGCAGCAATCTGCGCCTCGGCTTTATTTAAAGATTCAGACCATTCCCTTTCAGGATTGCTATCCGCCACAATACCTGCACCCACCTGTCCATAAACTTCCGCCAGGGAAGAATCAGCAGGTTTGACGTAAAGCAAAGTCCGAATCAAGATATTGAGATCGAGGTTACCACGGTGATCGAGATAGCCACAGGAACCGTAAAAGAGGCTGCGGCGTGATGGTTCTAACTCTTCAATAATTTCCATGCAGCGCACCTTTGGACAGCCTGTAATGGTTCCTCCAGGAAAAACTGCCCGAATTAAATCAACGGCATCGTAATCAGCCTGTAACTGACCCTGGATGTTGCTGACAAGATGCATCACATGACTATAGCGCTCGATGACCAGCAGCTCATCTACCTTGACTGAACCCCACTGACAGACTCGACCTAAATCATTACGCTCTAGGTCTACCAGCATAATGTGTTCTGCCCGTTCCTTAGCATTTGCCAGTAACTCTGCTGCTAAAGCGCGATCGCTCTCTATATTCTGACCTCGGCTTCTAGTTCCTGCAATGGGTCTAGTTTGCGCCTGATCCCCCTCTAGCTGCACTAAACGTTCGGGGGAACAGCTAATAATGTCTCCCCAGGGCGATCGCCAGTAGCTAGCAAAGGGGGAAGGATTAATGGCTTGTAACTGTTGATAAATCGACCAGCTAGTAGCAGAGGTGCTAGTTTGAAATCGTAGGGATAAATTGGTCTGAAAGATATCCCCTGCCTTGATATACTGTTTTGCCTGTTGAACCGCCCTCTGATATTCTGTTTGACTGGTTAAAAAGGTAATCGCTTCCGCCATAGGGCGTTCCAGCAGTTTATTTTCTAAAGTTGTAACAGTTAGCTTTTGCTCCAGATCATCTAATTGTTCACGATCTCCCCCCGCTAGCCAGAGGATCTGTTTCCTGTGGTCTAAAACCGCAAATGTTTCTGGTTCATACCAATATGCTACGGGAAAAGGCAGAGTATCTGGGTTAAGCTGCGGCAGTTGTTCAATTTCCCAGGCAAGATCGTAGCCCAGCCAGCCCAACCAGCCACCAGTAAAGGGGAGATCTGCTTGGGGAGAGTCTTTAATGGGCTGCTGTAGGAGAGAGCGCAGAAAGGGTAAAACCGAGCCTAGGGTTGGAGTCCAAATTTGAGGTTGACCCCCAATAGTTCTGGGTCTACCGCCACAGATAGAGTAGCGAGCTAGATGGGGCTGTTCTGCGTCTATTAAACTTGGACTTTCCAACAGAGTGGCGATCGCTTGATCAAGAAACAGTGCCGCAAATATTTCTGATGCCGTGCGATTATTCAAAGGTAGCGATCGCCAACACCATGGCTGAAGGGATCTGATTATGGCTTGAGGTGACATGGTTAGCTAGAAATAAATTAGGAAAAACTAAAAATAGCAGCACTACTTGAGATTAAAGGCGTTTCATTCTTAACTCATCCCCCCCGCGAACCAGCGGATACACCAAAAAGGAATTAAAATTCCCAAAGCTAGCCAATCAAGCACTCTTAATCTGAGTTGATACCACTGAACTCGATGCTCATTGGGACTGGTGAAGCCTCGAACATCCATCGCCGTGGCAATTTGTTCTGCTCTCAGCAAGAGATTCTCCAGCAGTTTTTCAGACACAATTAGCCATAGTTGAGCACTACGCCGCAAGCCTAATTTTTTCCAATCAATTGCCCTGGTACGAACTGAGCGCACCAAATTTTGAACTTCTTCCAAGACCAAAGGAATAAAGCGAAGAGAAAGGGTCAAGGTTAGGATGATTTCGGCAATGGGTAAATTGAAGCGGAGGAGGGGATTCAGCAGATCCTCTAACCCTGTGGTGATCTCTTCGGGGGCAGTAGTCAAAAGGTAGAGACTAGTACTATAGATTAGGGTAAAAATTAGGGTAGAAATTCTCACAGCAACATCGAGAGAACGGCGGGTAACCGTTAGCCGAGGCAGAAAGGCAAATCCAGGATGATCGAGCAATACATAACGGTAGCCCGTCGGCTGTGGGAGGTCATTGTTACAGCCTGTGGATAGCTGCGCTGAGGGTGGATCAGGGCTATCTGTAGTTTGAGTAATAATAGCTGAATCACAAAACGGTAAACTTCTTGGCTGATGCTTCGCTGCCAGAGAGTCAGGAGCAACGCTACTAAATAAAAACAACATCGAACATAAGAGTAATAGCCAACCAGTTTGTTTCCGCCAGACTCGAAAGGGAATTCGAGCAGCAATTGTCAAGAGAATCAAAAATCCTGCTAATCCGAGACGCCACCAAGGATTGCTCAGAATCGGGGCAATTAAAAAGGTCATTAACCAGGCTAATTTAACTCTGGGGTCAACCTGATGTAGCCAAGTTACAGGCTGCTCTAGATAGGAACCAATAGGAAGCGATCTCAGTAAATCCATGTTATGGGAATTAGGGAATAGGAGGTGCCTTAATTACTATAGGGAATGGGCACCAGGACGAGAAACTAGACTAACATTCAGTTTAGAATGGCAGTATCGTTTTGGGCTAAATTATTTAATGTATTTCAAATCATTATTAATCTTGGCAAAGATAATAATTAGTTTTGACTAGCCATATTAATTATAAATACAAATCTTTTGAAGAATTACGAAAAATAGAAATATAGTTGCTAGTTTGTATTAAAGTGCAAAATAAATATGGCAATTTATCAAAAGTTAAATTGGTCACAATGCCAAAAAGATTTTGAGTTTGACGGAACTTGGAGGGATATTTATATTCTCAACACTAACTCTGATGATTGGAATCAACTTCTTGAATCATTTTTAGCTTCAAAGTATCAAACTATATTTTGGATTGACAATAAAAAAAATAAAAGAATTCAAACAATTCAGGAGGCTTTAAGAATACGAAATCACGCAAATACTTACATGCTAATTAATGCTTCAGGAATTTAGTTTAAGTGCCTTTTTTTCACAGAAGAAGAAATTGAATTTGACATCGATCCTAGACAAGTTAATAATCAGCAAGACTTGGATGAAATTATTGAAGTTATGATTTTTTTAGGTGGTTTATTATCAAAAAAAATAATTTTAACTCCAGAAAATATTTCAAACTCCATCATAATTGATTACAATCCCCTATCAAAGCTCGTAAAACATTACGATGTATAACTTCTAGATTGTTAATTTTCAATGTAGCGATCGCTGTTACTTAAAACCTCTAGTTATTAGACAAAATTAAATCTATCTCTAGGGTTAAGAATCTCTTGTTCTATTTCTTCATACCCTAACAGTAGATTAGGGTAAATATTAGAGTTAAAATTCTCACCATGATATCTCAATAACGACGAGTAATCGTTAATCTAGCTTGAGCTAGTCATCTACCTATTAATATAAATCTTTTGCCAGACTATTACTCATGCTTGCGGCATGAAATTATTAGTTGCTGGTTTATTTAATTGAAGACACTTGGGGAATTAAACTACTAGGGCGATCTATCCCATATCCCTGAGCATAGTCTACGCCCATCTCAGCTAATACGGCTAAGATCTCATCGTTTTCCACAAATTCGGCGATCGTTTTCATGCCCATCATTTTAGCGATACAGTTAACGGAGTCAACAATTGCCCGATCGGATGGTTCTGTCACAATATTTTTAACGAGACTGCCATCAATTTTTAAATAATCTATCGGTAATGTTTTAAGGTACCCAAAAGAAGAAACGCCACTTCCAAAATCATCTAGAGCGAATTTAACCCCTAGTTTTTTCATGGAGGAAATGAATTTTAGAGCCTGAGACATTTGTGATACGGCTGCTGTTTCCGTAATTTCAAAGCAAATGTAGTTGGGATCGATCTGGGAACCAGCTATAAGATTAATAATATACTCTATAAACTCTTCATTACTAATGCTAATACCTGATAAGTTAATCGAAACCATCATTTTTTGCTCAGAAAAGTATTGCTGATAGTTTTTGACAATTGTTTCTACTACCCAGCGATCAATAATAGTAATTACGCCATATTTTTCCGCCGCAGGAATAAATAATCCTGGAGAAATAATATTCCCTTGTACATCTTTATATCTTAAGAGAATTTCACAGTGCTGATGATTTTGAGCTTGATTTGTAACGGATTTAATACTTTGTTTAAATAAATAAAACTGATTACGAGCGATCGCCTGAGACACGTTAGCAATATATTCCATTTGCAGATAATGCTGTTTAAGATCGCGATCTTCATGATCAACAATATATATTCTGCCTCTGCCTAAATCCTTTGCCTTATAACAAGCAATATCCGCCTTGCTTAGTAATTCAGTAGCGCTATAACTATTACTATCTATTAATAAAATGCCAATACTAATACCAATATCAAAGATACGTTTATTCCAGGAAAATTTATGGTTTTCGACCTGGTTGATAATTCTCTGACAAACTATTTCAGCTTCTTTAATGGAAGTATCGAGCAATAATAAACCAAACTCATCTCCGCCTAATCTTCCCAAGATATCCTGTTTCCTGATGCAGGACTTTAATAAATTGGCTAATTCAGTCAGCAGGGCATCGCCTACGGAATGACCCGCAGTATCGTTGACTATCTTAAAATGATCTAGGTCTAGCAGGCATAGAATTGACGGTTTGTGAGATTGTTTAAGATCTCTAACGGTACTTTCTAAACGACTATTAAATTCACTGCGATTAATCAACCCTGTCAAACTATCATATGCAGCCTGATAGGCAATAGTTTTAGACAAATTATATTCTTGAGTTATTTCCCTATTTATTCCTCTGTAGCCAAGGTAATTATTATTACTATCATAGACAGGATTACCAGTAATTTGGATGATTTTAACTTCGCGATTAGGGATTTTGATACTAAAGGTAAATTTATCTAAGGGCTTTTGCTCCTGAATTGTTTGATGATAAACATCCCAGGGGAAGTTAATATCTGATTGATTTAATAAAATTTCTGCTAGGGATTTCCCTAAAAAATTAAGACTTGTTTTATTGTATAGTCCCTTTGTATCTCCTGATATATAGGTAAAGCGATCCTGCATATCGGTTTCCCAAAAAATATTAGCTCCAGCGTGGGCAAAGTCTCGATAGCGTACTTCATTGTCCCGTAGTATTTTTTTGGCAATATTACTTCTTCTAATAATTTCTACCAATAAAATAATAATTAAGAGTGCAGTAATAAAAGAGATGCTGGTTAACCAAACTAATCTTTTATTTTCTTCATAAAAGGATTTCTCAGGATTTATTATTTCACTACTAGTGGGGATGGATTTTAGATTTATATGATATTTTTTTATTGCTTTAGCATCAAAGATCCATTTATTTTTCGCTTCTAAAATTGGTTTTAGGTCTTCAGGATCAGAACCTTGTAAAATTTTTTCAGTTAATTGAGCTGCCTCTTTAGCATGGGTTTTTCCTTCTAGAAATTTTCCCCCTACAATTCCCCTATCAAGAAGTTCTACAGTTACCCCATAAATTGGATTATCAACCTTTGCACGTAAAATATTAATACTATAATCCCAATTATATAAAGCTCTCTCTGCTGAATTTTCTCGTAGCTGTCCGATAAAGAAAATCGGAGTTGTTTTAGGAAATTTACCTATTTTGCTTTGAATTTGATCAGGAGTTAAATCATTAATAATCTCAATATCTTTAAAAGAATTTTGAGCTGGCTCGATTTCATTAATTTTTTTTAAATTTGCCTGTCCTGTTTGAGTACTATCATTAATAACAATTAGGGTGTCTGATTTAGTTTGTTGGTATGCCTTTAAAATTGTTGCCGCTACATCTCGATTTTCAAAAACTCCTGTAATTCCCGAAGTATCAAGCAGTTCTTGAGTAATATGATTAATGCCCAGAAAGACAATAGGAGCCTGAGCAAAGTATTGTTCCCTGACTTGTAAAACCAAGTCTAAAGCAGGATCGTCTGACACCATCACAACGTCTATTGGTGTATTTTTATATTTCTGCCGAATGTTTTCTAGAAAAGATTTACTGTACGGTAAATCTGGATATCTTTTGCCATCAAGAAATTCATGAAAAATATTGATGTCTTGCTGACTCTGCTCAAAATATTCTTCAATCCCTGCCTCAATCTCTTTTGTCCAAGAATATCCTAAATGATAAGAATGTATTACTAAAATATTATCCTGAGACTGAGATTTGGCAGTATCAATAAATAATACAAATACAAGATTAATTAAAATTAAGATATATTTTTTAGATTTATATCTGCCAAATAGTTGATTAAGCAAGTAACTCATCTTATAAATAGCTTTGATCAATCTATGATTATGACAATCACTAGATAATTTCATTGTATGTATTTGGCGATCGCACTTAGGCAGATAGCACAAATTAAACCAATAATAGTTATGGAAATAGAAATAATATTAACTGTTTAGCATAGCTAATAATTATCAGCCACCATAATCGGCAATATTTCGGGGCTATCTGCCTAAAATCAGGGCATGTCTCACAAGTCCGAGAAACCCTATTCTCTAGATCACGGAAGCAGGTTCAACATAAAAGGCTATTCCTTCTGAACCCCCCTCCAGTCGGTAGTCAGGAGATTCAATCAACGAATCTCTTTCTGTGGCAGAAATAGTATAAAAATGCGCGTCTAAAGATTGATTATAAAAACGATAGACAGGCACAGCCCCCTCTGCTTCAGCATCAAAACTGTAGTAGGGAGTTCCTTCAAAAATAAAGTTGTCTAGATTTTCTTCAATAAAGGCTTTTTCATTGGGATCAGCAGTAAAAAAATGGATTCCTGAAATAGTATTAAAAAAGCGAAATACGGGGTTAAGACCTGTGATGTCTTCTCCTGCTTCGGGAGGTGCCGCAGCAACGAAAGAAACACCCTCTAGCTCATATTGTGGTAAAGTCTCTAAAATTACATCCCGCTCATTTTCGTCAGTGGTATAAAACTGGCTCTGGGTGTCGGTTCTCGTAAATTGATATACAGAAAGCCGCTCTGGTTCAAAATCAGCTACAAAGCTGATAAATTCCCCTGTGGCAACATCAATCTCGCCATTATCAAACAGGATAAATTCGATGTCAGTTAAACTATCGGTAAAAATTTCTGCCCCAGAAAGATCAGCATTAGGATCAGGGAAATTTTCTAAGGCAATTCCTGTAACTGTCGCAGCCCTAGCTTCATCAATCGCCACATCATAGTCTGTATTAAGACCGACATAAACAGCAACATCGTTTCCTGCACCGCCCTCAATTTCGTCATTGCCAGGACCACCAAAGAAAGTATCATCCCCTGATTCTCCGATCAATGTATCGTCCCCGCTGCCCCCTACTACTATGTCGTTCCCCGCGCCGCTAGAGACACGCCCGCCAATAGTAGTTACGGCGATATCAATTAAATCATTACCCGAACCTGAATCAAGGATAACTCTTTCAATTCCTTGAATTTCTGTACCGTCGAGAATACCTCCTGTAATAGTGCTAACTGGTTCAAAGATGCGATTGTAAGTAAAGACAAAATCCTCTGGCTCACTGCCAAAAAAGAGCACTAGAACATCATTGCCCTCACCACCATCAACCACTTTTTGACCAGCTCGGAATGTAATTAGATCATTACCAGTGCCGCCGATTAGAGTATCATCCCCCAAACCAGCATTAAGAATATCATTTCCTGCTCCACCATCTATTAAATCATTGAGAGCAGTTCCCAGTAAGTTATCGTTTTCAGGCGTTCCGTTGATAATCATTATTGCTATGAAATTTATTTTTTAATAATCTTCTGTGGTTCTTTAAGATTCAATTAGAAGATTTTTACTTATTATGAAATATGCTAAATTTCTTTTTCAAGGACTTCACACTACATTTGAGAATTATTGTAGATTTAGTAAAGTATCAGTTCATTTATGAACCAGGGTTAACCACCAAGATTTTGCGAATTAAGCTTATATGGGCAAATATGGTTTTGCCGTTGTTTATCATCCCGACTATGTTGCACCATTACCCGCTGCTCATCGCTTCCCGATGCCGAAGTTCAAAATTTTGCGAGATTTATTGCTACAAGATAAGGTGATTGTCCCTGAGCAGATTTTTCAGCCTGAACTGCCTGCTTTGGAGACAATACAGCTAGTTCATACCCCAGATTATGTCCAGGCTTATTGTAATGGCACCTTGGAGCCTAGGGCACAGCGACGCATTGGGTTACCCTGGAGTGAGGCTTTGGCACATCGGACTCGGATTGCTGTTGGGGGGACAATCTTAGCGGCACAGCTAGCTTTAGAGTATGGCTGTGGCTGCAATACCGCAGGGGGGACTCACCATGCTTTTCCTGACTACGGCTCGGGTTTCTGTATTTTTAATGATTTGGCGATCGCCTCTCGGGCATTACTCCAGCAGGGTTTAGCTGAAAAAATTCTGATCTTAGACTGTGATGTCCATCAGGGAGACGGTACAGCATTTATTTTTCAGGATGAGCCACGGGTATTTACCTTTTCGATGCACTGTGAGGCAAACTTTCCAGGAAAAAAACAGCAAAGCGATCGCGATATTCCGCTACCAGTAGGATTGGATGATGAGGGCTATCTACAAATTCTCTCGAACCAATTGTCAGAGCTTCTTCGTGTAGTCAAGCCTGATCTGGTCTTATTTGATGCGGGAGTTGATGTTCACGTTGGCGATCGCCTGGGCAAACTGTCCTTAACGGATAGGGGTATCTATCGACGCGACAGAATGGTTTTAAGTACCTGTAAAGCAGGAGGCTATCCCGTAGCGAGCGTGATTGGTGGCGGCTATGGCAAGGATATGTCGGCACTTGTATATCGTCATTCCCTGCTGCACCGAGCAGCACAACAGGTTTTTGCTTAAGCTAAATAAATTAAGATCCTCGCCTAGAGCCTAGAGATTGGAGCTTAAAGCTTTTAGACAAAAAGCAACATAACTTCATCATTTCGCCTCTTGATTGCACAGGAATTGCACAAACACTTTGATTGAATGAGTATATCCAAATGTCACTGCTCTTCCTAACTTAAGTAGCTTGCAAAAACTTAGGCTGAGTTATTGTGATCTAACGATTGCTTTAAATATTAATTTGCGTTGGTAAAGTTGTTAACTCAAGTTAGGAATCAGTTTCTTTCAGTGGTCATTTGGGATTAAGTACAAAACTAAAATTCAGGTGAAATACTCATGTTTGATGCCTTTACTAGGGTGATTTCTCAAGCTGATGCCAGAGGTGATTATATAAATCAAGGTCAGTTTGAAGCCCTCAAAAGTATGGTTGCCGAAAGCAACAAACGAATGGATGTGGTCAACCGCATTACTGGTAATTCTTCGGCGATTGTGGCAAATGCTGCTCGGGGGCTATTTGCGGAACAGCCCCAGCTAATTACCCCTGGAGGAAATGCCTACACCAACCGTCGCATGGCGGCATGTTTGCGGGATATGGAAATTATTTTACGCTATGTTACTTACGCCATCTTTTCTGGAGATGGCAGCGTTTTAGAAGATCGTTGCCTCAATGGATTGCGGGAAACCTATGTCGCCCTGGGAGTTCCTGGTGCTTCAGTAGCCGAATCTGTCAACAAAATGAAGGCAGCGGCGATCGCCATTGCTAATGATAAAGCGGGCGTTACTCAAGGTGATTGCAGTTCCCTGATGTCAGAACTATCTAGCTACTTTGACCGTGCAGCGGCAGCCGTAGGTTAGTTTTTTAAGTAATAAGTAATGAGTAATAAGTAACAAGGGTTTATAACCTGTTGCCTAGAGTTATTGCTGGTTTGCTGTTACTCGTAATTTATTTTCCGTTAAACATAGTAAAAATTATTTTCTAAGGTATTTCAAGCGATGAAAACTCCCATTACTGAAGCAGTATCGGCTGCTGATGCTCAAGGTCGCTTTTTAAGCAGTAGCGAGATCCAGACTGCATTTGGTAGATTTCGCCAAGCCACCGCTAGTCTAGAAGCTGCCCAAGGATTGACCCAACAAGCAGAAAAGCTGGTTAACGGTGCAGCACAAGCCGTTTATTCCAAGTTCCCCTACACAACTCAGATGCAGGGACCAAACTATGCTTCCACTCCTGAGGGCAAAGCTAAGTGTTCCCGTGACATTGGTTATTATCTGCGGATGGTTACCTATTGTCTTGTTGCTGGTGGTACTGGTCCTATGGATGAATATCTCATTGCTGGGGTGGCGGAGATCAATGCTACTTTTGAGCTATCTCCTAGCTGGTATGTTGAGGCGCTCAAGTATATTAAAGCCAATCACGGCTTAAGTGGCGATCCTGCAGTGGAAGCTAACTCTTATATTGAGTACGCAATTAACGCTCTTAGTTAAATTGTGGCTCGCAGCTCGAAATCGCAGATGACTATGAGGCAGGATCAGGGCTCTTGTTTGATGGTTGGCTGTAATTTCGAGCAATTTTTTTAATCTTATTTTAAGCAACCTCAATCTGTAATTAATCAGCAATAATTTAGGAGTACGACCAGTGGCAATTACAGCAGCATCACGCTTAGGAATTTCTGCTTTTGACGATAGTAATTTGGTAGAACTGCGACCAAACTGGACGAAAGAAGATGCCAAAATGGCGATCGCCGCAGTCTATCGACAGGTTTTGGGCAATGATCATTTAATGAATTCAGAGCGGTTAATTAGTGCGGAGTCTTTACTGGCTAATGGAGCGATTTCCGTCCGTGAATTTGTCAGGGCATTAGCCAAGTCAGAATTATATAAAGCTAAATTTTTCTACAACAACTATCATCCTCGTACTATCGAGCTTAACTTCAAACATCTACTCGGTCGTGCGCCCTATGATGAGGCAGAAATTATTGAGCATCTGGATCGATATCGGACTCAAGGTTTTGATGTTGATATTGATTCTTATATTGATTCCACGGAATATTTTCAAAACTTTGGCGAGAATATTGTGCCCTACTATCGCGGCTTCTCCACCCAAACGGGACAGAAAACCGTCGGCTTTACCCGCATGTTCCAACTCTATCAGGGTTATGCCAACAGCGATCGCGCCCAGGGGAATTCTGGCAGCCCTCGCTTAACCTACGATTTAGCCCGCAACATTCCTACTCCCGTAAGTATTCCTGGGGGCAATGGCTCTCTTTCAGGCACCACAACTCCTAGCCGAGGCACCCTATATCGCTTAAGGGTTACCAGAGGGACTTCTAGACTATCGCCTCAAATCCGTCGCAGTCTCCAAGAATATATTGTTCCCGTTGAAAGACTGTCGGCAACTCTACAAAAAATTAATAAACAGGGTGCCAGGGTGATTAGCCTAGCTGAAGCTTAGTGAGCAATGAGCAATGAGCAATAAGCAAGATTAAACAATATATTAAGGAGAATAGATAAGTGGCAATTACAACAGCAGCAGCTCGTTTAGGCGTTTCTGCATTTAGCGATCGCCAACCCCTAGAGTTGCGCCCCAACTGGACGCAGGAAGATGCTCAAGGGGTAATTAACGCCGTCTATCGCCAGGTTTTAGGGAATGACTACATTATGCAGTCAGAGCGCCTAACGGCAACGGAATCTTTATTAAGCAATGGTTCCCTAACAGTGCGGGAATTTGTGCGGGCGATCGCCAAATCAGATCTTTACAAAACTAAATTTCTGTTCGATAACTTCCAAACCAGAGTTATTGAGCTTAATATTAAGCATTTACTGGGTAGAGCGCCCTATGATGAGTCGGAAGTAATTTATCATCTTGATCTTTACCAAAATAAAGGTTTTGATGCCGATATTGATTCTTATATCGATTCAGCGGAATATGATGCCAGCTTTGGTGATGATATTGTGCCCTATTACCGAGGGTTTAATACCCAAACTCAGCAAAAAACCGTGGGCTTTACCCGCATGTTCCAACTCTATCGGGGTTACGCCAATAGCGATCGCTCTCAAATAGCAGGCAAAACCTCTCGCCTGGCAAAAGATCTAGCGCGAAATGGAGCATCTATGGTGGTAGCTCCTTCTGGAGGGGTTGATGGCTGGGCATATCAAGAATCTAGTCGAGGAGTAGCGCCGAATCGGGCTTTTCGGACTGCCAATGGAGATAGTCGCATTTATCGGATTGAAGTAGCGGCGATGAATTTGCCCCGCTACCCCAAAGTGCGACGGGTTAGTCGCGCTATCCTCGTGCCCTACGACAAGCTGACACCAACGCTGAAAAAGATTAATCGGATGGGAGGCAAGGTTGCTAGTGTTACATTAGCTTAAGTTATTGCAAAATTTTACTAATAAGCAATAAGCAATGATAAATTAAACGAACAATAATAAATGCGGAGCAATATAAAAAATATGTTAGGAAGCCCATTACTTGGAGGAAGCAAAATTTCTCCTTCTAACAGTCGCGTATTCGTCTATGAGATATCTGGATTAAAGCAAAGCGACAGCAACGATGGTAATAGTTATCCCTTTCGCCGTAGCGGCAGCGTGTTTATCTCGGTTCCCTATAGTCGCATGAATGAAGAGATGCAGCGCATTAGCAAAATGGGGGGCACTATTGTCAATATCCAGTCCCTAGAGGATTTTCAAAAGACAAAGGAATCTAGTGCTGATAATTCAGAATCCTAAACTTCATTAGATTTACAAATAGTATCTAATACTGACGACCCAACACTAAAGCAGTAAACAGTTGCGTCAGCTGGGCTTGACATTACTGTTTACTGTTTGAGCATTTTTTAATAACTTTTTTGTCATCAATCCATTTAAAAAAAAGCTAAAAGCTAATGGCTAATGGCTAATGGCTACGAAAAAGCTACTTTTAAACGCAGTCTCTCCAATCAAAAGCGATCGTAAAGTTAATTTTAATCAAGTATTTCTTTAATAAACTTTAAATCGATTAAGCTTAGTTTACGAAAGTAAATATATAATCATGGCGGGAGTAAAGCAGTCTCCACCCAAATCCTTATATCAAAAAGTCTTTAAGCAAACTGCGGCAGCAATGGTGATTCTCGACGTAAAGGGGCGCATCATCGAAGTTAATCCTGCTGCCTGTAGATTATTTCACCTTGCCCCTAAGAAACTGCGGGGTAATTTAATCAATAAGTTTTTAGATTCATCCGTGACCAAGCTGCCAATTGCTGCTGAGGGAAAAATCAAGCTTAAGCAGTCCAGTGGGGCAATCAAAACCGTTACCTGTCGGCAAGTTCTGGGGTTATCAGCAAAATATCGCCTTGTAGTGTTGCAGAGCATCCCCGATGAATCTCAGGCGATCGCCGAACTGAAGCTACATCGGCAGCGGGTAGAGCTATTTGCCGAAGTTACCCTCAAAATTAGGCAATCATTACAGCTAACGGAAATTTTGCAAACGGCGGTTACGGAAGTCCAGCGGATCTTAAAGGCGGATCGCGTTTTAATCTACCAAGTTTTTGCTAATGGAACAGGAATGCCAATTCGTGAGGCTATCTTGCCTGGGATTAAGCCAATTTTAGGGGTGGAATTTCCCGAAGAAGTATTTCCCGCAGACTACCGTAAGCTATATACCAAAGGCAGAGTTAAGGCGATCGCCGATGTCCATGATCCAGATGCAGGGTTGGCGGAGTGTCTGGTTGAATTTATGGATGAATGGCGGGTGCAGGCTAAGTTAATTGTGCCCATTTTGCAAAACTTTAAGTCTTCCGATAATGGTCGGGGGGATCATCTTTGGGGCTTACTGATTGCCCATCAATGTCGGGCTCCTCGACAGTGGACAGAATTTGAACAGGAGCTAATGCAGCAGTTAGCGGATCAGATCGGGATTGCTCTGGCGCAGGGAGAACTCTTGGAAAATCTGGAAGAGGCTGTTGCCGAACGAACGGCAAACCTAAGACAAGAAATTAGGGAGCGAATTAAGGCAGAGGAAGCATCACGCCACAGCGAAGAACAACTGCGATTAATTGCCGATGGCTTGCCTGTCCTGATTGCCTATGTGGATCATCAGCAGCACTATCGCTTCAATAACCAAGCCTATCAAACCTGGTTAGGATTATCGCCGCCAGAGATTAATAATAATCATTTATTAGAAGTTCACGGGGAGGCAGAATATCAGCAGATACAATCTTACGTCGAGCAGGCGCTCAAAGGGGAAACCGTCAGGTATGAGCAAGATTTACTGTTAGAGGATGGGCGAGTTCATTCCCTTAGCGTGACCTATATTCCCCACATTCAATCCCCAGCAAAAGTTCAAGGATTTTTTGCCCTATCTAGCGATATTAGCGATCGCAAAGCGATTGAAAAGATGAAAGATGAATTTATTTCCGTCGTTAGTCATGAATTACGCACCCCTTTAACCTCAATTCATAGCTCCCTCAAAATCTTAGCTACGGGGAAATTAGGAAATCTTTTACCCCAGGGAGAACGCATGTTAACCATTGCCGACCAACAGACCGAGCGATTAGTACACCTGGTTAATAATGTGCTGGATCTTCAGCGAATTCAGTCGGGCAAAATCACCATGAATCAACAAGCCTGTCCCGCAAAAGATTTAATGGGGGAAGCGGTTCAGGCGATGAAAAGCCTCGCTCAACAGCAGGGTATTAAGCTCACCTTCCAGCTCAATGATTTTGTGGTGTGGGCAGATCGCGATTACGTTGTGCAAACTCTGACCAATCTGCTGAGTAATGCGATTAAATTTTCGCCGCCCCAGAGTCAGGTTGTCTTGTCAGCAGCGAACCATCACCAGGGTCAAAAACCCGCAAGTTCCTATATTAGGTTTGCGGTGCAGGATCACGGACAGGGTATTCCTCAAGATGGTTTAGAAACAATTTTTGAGCGGTTTCAACAGGTAGATTCTTCTGACTCCCGTAAAAAAGGCGGTACTGGTCTAGGCTTGGCAATCTGTCGCCAAATTGTAGAAGGACATGGCGGGCAAATTTGGGCAGAAAGCTGTCTGACTGAGGGGAGCACCTTTTACTTTACCTTACCCGAACTAATTCCAGTGGAGCCTCAGCACCATGACTGAAAAAAATATTTTGCTTATCGATGACGAAGAAACAATTCAAGAAGTAGTTCAAGTAGGAATTGCCATTGAAGCGGGGTGGGAGGTGGAGATCGCCTCTTCAGGATTAGAGGGAATTAACCTGGCGGAAAATCATCAGCCTGACGTAATTTTACTCGATGTGATGATGCCAGAAATGGATGGTATTGATACCCTAGCGCAATTAAAAAATAACGTTAAAACCAGCGGCATTCCCGTAATTTTTCTGACGGCAAAAGCTCAAGCAGAAGAGAAAAATCAGTTTCAAAGTTTAGGAGTGGTTGATGTAATTACTAAACCTTTTAATTCCATGACTCTTGCTAGTCAAATTGCCAAAATTTTGAACTGGGAGATTTAAGTAATAAGTGTCTTACGTGGTTGGACATGGCGAGGAAACCTCGCCGTCCCCCACGCGCAATGAGTAATAAGTAATAAGTTAATTTGGTTTATGGGTGATTATAGTCAAACTATTCAAGAAAGAACAGAGATTTTTGCCCTGAGAGTTATTAAAACTTATGTAGAGATTAATGAAAGGAACTTCAATAAAACAACAAGAATATTATTCAAAGAATTTTTAAGCAATGATATTTTAAGAGCAATCATAAGAAGACATTTTCGTAACCAATTATTCATGAACTTGAGTACTTATTACTTATCATCTATTACTTATTACTTGACTTCTGTAAGAAGTCTAAGAAGTTTGCTGCAATGAATCAGGAAATTATTGAGATTATAAAAATTTTAACTGCGACAATCAATAAACTAAAGTCCAAATAATTATTTACTTATTATTTATTATTTATTATTTATTATTTATTTTAAATGAGAATTTTAATTGTTGATGATGATCTAGTTTTAGTGGATTTATTAACCAAATCCCTATCCCCCCTAAGCTACGTAATTGATGTAGCTATAGATGGAGAACAAGGCTGGATTTATGGCTCTACTTATCCCTATGATTTAATGATTCTAGACTGGTCTTTACCCAAGCTAGATGGAATAAAATTATGTCAGCGGTTTCGTGAACATAATTATGCCACGCCAATTATCCTGTTAACATCCCGTGGAGGTAGTCAAAATAAAATTAGAGGTCTTGATGCTGGTGCTGACGACTATATCTGCAAACCCTGTGATGCGGAGGAATTAGCGGCAAGAATTCGAGCTTTGTTACGTCGGATCAACTGTGAGTTTTTGCCTGTTTTAAATTGGGGAGGGTTACAGCTTAATCCCTGTAATAGTGAAGCAGTCTATCAGGGAAAGCACCTGTCCTTAACCGCTAAAGAATATTTACTCTTAGAGTTATTTTTACGTCATCGACAAGAAGTTCTCTCCGTCGAAGACATTATCGATCACCTGTGGTCATCTACAGAATACCCTGCGATCGCCACTGTCCGCTCTCATCTGCGGCGTTTACGGCAAAAATTTAAGCAGGCGGGGTTTCCTGAAAATCTAATTGTGACCGTGAGAGGACAAGGATATTGCCTTAAGCCTCAGCCATTAGATAGCAAAACCCCTCCCGCACCCGCCAATTCAGAAAACCTTGCCCTTCAGCCTCCCATGATCTCTCCTCAAACATCAGATAAACGAGAGCAACACCTTGCTGCTTTAGCGGCAATCTGGGACAAACATCAGTCTCATAGAGAACAGCAGTTAATCACTCTAGGACAGGCTATTGCTTCTCTTCAGTCAGGTAATCTTAATCTCAGCGATCGCCTATCGGCAATTGTTATTGCCCACAGTTTAGCGGGGAATTTAGGACAGTTTGGCTTAGAGAGGGCTTCTCAAGTCGCCAAGGAAATCGAGCAACTGCTGCAAAATCATGACACTGATGATATGGCAAGCCCCTTAGCAGCTAAATTGGCAATTCTTAGACAAGAATTAGCCACAAAAAAGCATGTAATGGGACAACTATCTCGCAAGCTTTGGAAAAATTCCCCTTTGTTACTGATAATTAGCGAAAATAGCCACTTTAACTCGCAATTATTACCCACAGCTCAGGCTCAAGATATTCGCACTCAAATAATTACTACTCCTGAACTAGTGCGGCGCTGGCTAGAAACCATAGCCTCTAATCATGACCAACGCCCCGATATAGTATTGCTCAATATCTCTTTTTCCCTGGCTACAGATCAATCAAGCAGCGTTGAAGAGTATTTGGCGATAATTGCCGAATTCAAATTACTACAGCCAACAATCCCCGTAATCGTCATCGCCGATCGCGATCGCTTTGAAGATCGACTACTAGTAGCTAGGCATGGCGGTAAATTTTATTTAACTCAGCCGATAAATTCCCAACAAATCATTGCTTTTTGTCAAAAAGTAACCCAATATTCTTCCTGGGGCAAAAAAATCATGATTGTTGATGATGATATTGAGCTATTAAATGTATTACCAGCCCTACTCCAGCCGTGGGGCTTTAAACTCACTACTCTAGACGATCCACGGCAATTTTGGGATGTGCTGCAAGCCGTAGCACCCGATTTACTGATACTAGACGTTGAAATGCCCCATTTAAGCGGAATTGAGCTGTGTAAAGTTCTCCGCACCCATCCCTACTGGTCTAAGCTACCAGTTTTGTTTCTAAGTATTCATCAAGATGAGACGATTTCTGCTGAAGTATTTGCCAGTGGAGCAAATGATTTTGTCCATAAGCCAGTCTTAGCGCACCAGCTTGCCCATCGAATTCTTAATCGTTTAACTTTAGAGTAGTTACGCTGATTAATCTTTATGCCATCAGAAAATAATACTCGACAATTGGCGACTTTTGGCGCAGGGTGCTTTTGGAAAACGGAACAGGAATTTATCAATGTTTCAGGGGTAACGAAAACCTCTGTCGGCTATATGGGAGGGGACTTTGCTAATCCTTCTTATTTAGACGTAGTAGCCCGTATAACTGGTCATGCGGAAGTGGCTCAGATTGAATATGATCCTGCAATAATTAGCTATGAAGAGTTGCTAAATATATTTTGGCGGATGCACGATCCCACTAGCCTCAATCGCCAGGGTGCTGATCGAGGAGAACAATATCGTTCAGTAATTTTTTATCACACTGCCCCACAGGCGCAAACTGCCCTTAAATCAAAGATACAGCAACAGAATTCAGGTAAGTATGAGCGAAAGATTGTAACTGAAATCAAGCCAGCCAGGGAGTATTATTTAGCTACTGAGGAGCATCAGCAGTATTTATTGAAACAAAGTCGTTCTAATTAATTTCCGTATTACCTAAGTTATTTGTTCGAGGGATTAGGGACTAGGGACTAGGCATTATTGTTACGTTATGATTACTAACGCGATATCCCGCAATCAGATTTTTGATTTTACCAACTGCTTTTACTCCCATTGGCTCATTAAAAATAGTAAAAATGATAAATAATTCATGCCGCTATCTCTATCTACTCTAAACATACTCTTTATTCTATTTTTAGCTTCTTATTTAGATTAAGCAAAGTCATTCCAAGCTTGAATCAGCATATAGCCTGCCAATAGCCCCATAAAACAACGGAATAGCCAACTCACAATTTGATCAGGCAATTTGGGTAAAAAGCGAGTGCTGATCTGAGCCCCCAATAAACCACTCAAGCCCAGACAGATGCCTGGGGCAAACAATACGTTACCGCTAAGGGCATGACTGATACAGGCAAAAAAGCCAGTAATTACAATTACTCCCAAACTAGTCCGAACGGCTGATTTAATGTTTTCGTTGAGTAATATCATCTGGAGGGGAACTAAGACGATTCCTCCCCCAAGCCCAAATAAGCCTGCGATGATTCCTGCCGATCCTCCAGTAGCGATGATAGAAAGCAAGAATTTAGGGGTATATTGACTGGCGGAGGGTTTTTTTGCATGATCTTGGTAACTCTTTTTTTGGGCTTTAGCTGCTAGGGATTGTCTGAGACTTATTAAATAGATATTGACCAGTAGCAAAAGGGCAAATCCTAATAGCAGAATATGGGAGGGAATCCGATTAGCGATTTTCACTCCCATATAAGGTGTAAACATTGAAGGAACACCTAAATAAAGAACCTTTTTCAGATTGAGCTTTCCCATGCGCCAATTTTGCACACTACCTGAAGTTGCGGTGATGACTATAGCCAGGCTACTGGTAGCTACAGCCTGAATCGGTGGATAGCCAAGGGTAATAATTAACGGCACTAGTAAAGTTCCGCCCCCAATTCCTAAGATTCCAGCGCTAATTCCTGCTGCAAATCCCCCCAGCAATAGTGGGAGCAAGTCAATCAAATTCATATTTGTCAATCACTAAGTCAATCCATTTAATTAAACCTTAAATCAATGAATTGCTATCAATAGCTTAAAAACTGAGGCTAGCAAATACCTCTTGTAAGACTTGAGCCGAACGGCGTAGCTGTTTTTCCTCTGTCAGGCTCAAATTAAGATTGACGGTTTTGAGGATACCTTGTTCATTAATGACCCTCGGTAAACCGAGACAGACATTATCAATATCATACAGTCCTTCTACAAGACCGCTGACCGTCAGCACCCGCTCCTGAGAGCGTAAAATCGCCTTTACGATATCAGTAACCACTAAGCCGATGGCATAGGAAGTACTGCCTTTACGCTGGATAATTTCATAGGCAGCATTTTTTACCTGATCAAAGATTTCCGTTAACGACTGGCGATCGCCAGCATCAAGATGTGACCAATCTTGAGTTAAGAATTTCCGACCCGCTACATTAGCCGTACTCCAGACAGGGACTTCACTATCACCATGTTCCCCAATAATGTAAGCATGTACGCTGCGGGCATCAATGTTTAGTTTGTTTGCTAGTAATGAGCGAAATCTGGAGGTATCCAGTACGGTACCCGAACCAATAACCCGCGAACTAGGGAATCCTGAAATTTTTAGCGCTACGTAGGTCATAATATCAACAGGATTGGTGACAATTAAGAGAATGGCATTGGGACAGTACTTAACAACATCCCGTAAAATACTTTTATAGATAGCCACATTGCGCTCTAGTAAGTTAAGTCGAGTTTCTCCAGGTTTTTGGGCTGCTCCTGCCGTAATAATCACAATATCCGCATCTTTACCCGCATCGGCAACCGTTCCTGCAATTAGATCTGTCGGATCAATAAGGGACATGCCATGGACTAAATCCATAACTTCTCCCTCGACTTTTTGCTGATCAATATCTTGTAAAATAAGCTCGTCAAAGCAGTTTTGAATCAGAATGGAATAGGCACAGGCTAATCCTACCTGACCCAAGCCGACAATAACTCCTTTGCGGAGGCGAAGCGGTGAAGCGTTTTCGGCTGTGGAACTAGAAGTAAAAATTTGCTCAAACATGTAACATATTTAATGTAGTTATAATCGGCGATTAACTATGCTAGGCATTACTCTACCATTTCACACTTAGTAGCGCGGATAAGCTCTATACCTCCTAAACAGGATTTAGTATGAATAGGAGTCGAATAACTTTACATCGATTTGGGAAAGAGTTAAAACGACTACAGTGATTTAATTCTCAAGATCGATAATCATCGCTGGAAGCATAACGCCTGATGGTAAATAATTCTTTACTCGATAATCTTAGTCAAAAAATAGATGGAATTGTAATTGGTCAGCTGGATCTGGTCAAACAATTGCTGATTGCTCTACTCAGTGGAGGGCATGTCATTATTGAAGGGGTGCCAGGTACAGGCAAAACTTTGCTAGTAAAAGTACTCTCCAAGCTGATTGCTGCTGATTTTCGGCGGGTGCAGTTGACCCCTGATATTCTCCCTTCGGATATTTTGGGAACTAATATCTTTGATCTTAATAGTCGCGATTTTATTTTAAAAAAAGGACCCGTTTTTACCGAAATTTTGCTGGCGGATGAGGTTAATCGTACTCCTCCAAAAACCCAGGCGGCTTTACTAGAAGCGATGGAAGAGCAACAAATCACCTTAGACGGAAAGACAATGCTTTTACCCCCTTTATTTTGGGTAATTGCAACGCAAAACTCCTTGGAGTTTGAAGGAACCTATCCACTCCCAGAGGCGCAATTAGATCGATTTCTCTTCAAATTACTGGTAGATTATCCAGCAAAAGATGCTGAGAAGCAAATGCTAATGAACGCACAACAGGGATTTAAAGCCAAAAAATTAGATTTAGACTCAATTGAGGCGATCGCCACCGTGGAAGATATTCTTAGTCTGAGACAACAGGTACAAAATATTCAGGTGGAATCTAACATTATCGATTACCTTCTAGATTTAGTGGAACGGACTCGCCAGCATCCTGATTTAATTTTAGGTGCTTCTCCACGCTCGGCAGTTGCTTGGTTAAATGCCACTAAAGCTAGTGCCTGTATTGCTGGCAGAGATTATGTGATTCCTGATGACGTGAAAACTGTTGCATCACCGTTATTACGGCATCGCTTATTATTAAAGCCTGAAGCACAGTTAGATAATGTCCAAATTGATGAGGTGATTGACGGGATACTGAAGCAGATTTCGGTACCTAGATAAGCTGTTATCAGTAAATAATTGATAATTAATTGTTCTAAAAGATTTTAATCTTGGCTTTGTTTGTCATTATTGTGAATTATGATTCCCTCTAGACGCTGTTACGTGATGTTGACCCTTGGTGGCTTGGGTGCAGCACTGCTAGATGTTGTAATTAGCCGTCAGGTTAGTTTAAATTTCTTGCGAATTTATAACTTTGCTTTATTAGTTGCTACTATTTTTGATGCTTCCCAGGTCAAAACTAATGCCATAAAAGTTAATCGCCAGTCGATACCACGACTTTCCGTTGGCAGAGATAATCCCATTACCTTAGAGATTATCTCTGGTAAAGAACGGGCGATCGCTCAAGTTCGTGATGCTTACCCCCAAGCTTTTACGGTGGATCGCGACACTTTAGAAGTTCAGCTACCAGCCAGTAGCGTTAGCGAACAAACCTATACTATCCATCCCGATAGTCGCGGCGAATATCAATGGGGCGACATTAACGTCCGTCAATTGGGTAAATTTGGTTTAGCTTGGCGGAATTGGCAGATACCTACTTCAGAAAAAGTTAAAGTCTATCCCGATTTAAAGGGCTTGAGAGAACTATCTATTCGCCTCACCCTGGAAAATAGCGGCACGATGCGTCAGGCACGCCGACTGGGACAGGGCACCGAATTTGCCGAACTAAGGGAATATCGTACTGGAGAAGATATTCGGCTAATTGACTGGAAAGCCACTGCACGGCGCGATCGCCCTGTGGTCAGGGTACTTGAACCCGAACAGGAACAAACTTTGTTTATTCTGCTTGATCGGGGGCGTTTGATGACGGCTCAGGTGGGGGGACTAAAGCGGTTTGACTATGCCTTAAACTCTACCCTCGCTTTGGCAATGGCGGGCTTAAGTCGCGGCGATAAGGTTGGGGTGGCGGTCTTTGACCGCGATATTACCACCTGGATGCCCCCTGAACGAGGTAATCATCATTTGGCTAAATTAATTGAACGTTTGACTCCAATTCAGCCAGTACTGTTAGAACCTGATTATCTTGGTGCTGTAACTAGAGTAATTACCCAACAAACAAGAAGAGCCCTGGTGGTAGTGATTACGGATTTAGTGGATGCAACGGCTTCTAGTGAATTACTAGGAGCTATGATGCGTCTTACGCCACGCTATTTGCCTTTTTGTGTCACCTTAAATGATCCTCAAGTTGAGACAATTGCCCATACTCCAACGAATAATACTAAGGCTACTTATGCCCGTGCTGTGGCGCTAGATTTATTGGCGCAGCGCCAGGTAGCTTTCGCTCAACTCAGGCAAAAGGGAGTTCTAGTATTAGATGCACCATGCGATCGCATGAGTAAAGAGTTAGTAGACCGCTACCTCCAGTTAAAAGCGCGTAATTTGTTGTAAAAGCCTGGGGGATCAAGTGAATACTCCATCTAAAATACGCCCGTAATCTAGTTTTATCAGGCGATCGCATTCTCTAAAATAGCGATCATCATGGCTAACGGCAATAACTGTTTTACCGCGATTCTTTAATTCTGGTAATAGCTGCTGATAAAATACTTTTTTAAATACTGGGTCTTGATCTGATGCCCATTCATCAAAGACATAAATTGGTCGATCTTCCAAGTAAGCTGTAAGTAAAGCAAGTCTTTTACGCTGTCCTTGGGAGAGGTTGGTAGTAGATAAAATACCATCTTTAATAGTTACCTTATTCTCTAACTCTAATAGGTGAAGGTAATACTGAATTTCCACCTGTCTCTCTGCTTCTAGACCGATGAGACGGTTAAATAAGTAAAAATCATAATGCACTACAGAAAACTGCTGGCGATACCATTCACGATTATCATCAGTTATGGGAATCTGATTAAAGAGAATGGTGCCGTTTTCAGGAGTATATAAACCTGTTATTAATTTGATCAAAGTTGATTTTCCGCTACCGTTACCACCGACAATCAAAATTATTTCTCCAGGCTCAAACTTGAGATTAATCTGTTCTAAAGAAAATTGATGTGATTCTAGTTTTTCCCCGTAAGAATGGTTAATATTAACTAGTTCTAAACTAGTCCATTGGGGAAGTAAATTAATCGTCTCAGAGGAACAGTCTGCTTCAACAGTTTGTGCGACTAAAGATAATCCCAGATTCTCAATGGTTTCTAAAGCAATATTAGTTCGAGTAATGACAGGTAAGTTATTAAGAATGCCCTGCATCGGAGGAATACCATACAAAAAAGTTAAAGTGTAGCTGGTTAAAATTTCAGGAGTAATTGACATCACTTTAGTCAAACCAAGGAGCAAAATACCTAGGGGAGCAAAGAATAAACCTAGTCCAAAGCTACCTGCGAGGGAAAAATTAATCATCCCCTGCATCCAATAATGTCGTACGTTGCCAACGGTAGTCGTTAAGTCTTCTTGAACAAAAGTATCGCGCCTTTGAGCATGTTGCTTTAACTCCTTAATCCCCTGAGTAACTGTCTGAAAATGCTCAAAGAGGATGTCTTGTTCCATTCTGACAATTTTAAAACTTGCTTCACCTCGGCTGTAGATATACTGATAGCCAACAACTCCTAAAGTAATCAATGTCATAAATAGGCAGAATATCAGAGGTGAAAGCCACAAGAGATAAATTAGACAGCCAATCAAAAGAGAAATATTAACTACTATGTTTGCCATTACATCCGCAGAATTGGCAATCATGTTAATGTCCTTAGTTAGCGTAGCTAGAAGTTTTGGTGCGCCCAATACTTCAATTTTATTTAAGGGACAGGCTAAAATACTGCGAGTTAACTCTAAACGAAGATTATGAATAATGTCTTGTGATAGTTGAGCTAACAAGATCCAGGAGACTGCTGAACAAGCCATGAGCAGCAAGCATAGCCCGCCAAATAGCCATGCTATTCCATTAGGTAAATGATCTATGTTATGCAAGATATAGTTAATCAGAGCAATCAGGCTTGCACTACTTGCACCAGTAAAGATGCTGAAGATTATCCCTACAATTAAAAGCTTTCCCGAATTTTGAAACAGAAGTCGGATAATTTTCATAGATGACAAGTAGGTGATAAATAATTACGTAATAGGCTAACGTAAACACTATTATGATTCGCTGGTTTCTCTCCTACAGGTAGTTTTTTTAATGATTATTCAATATTTACCCGAATAATCAGGGAGAAAATGGTCTAATTAATCAGAGATATTCGGATTGAGTGTCTTATCTATAGTCTATTCAAGTCAATAGGCATAAGAGTAGATAATTGATGATTAATTGTTCAAAAAATAGATTTTTCCACTAAAATGCCTCATGTAGTCTAGACATTTAACCAAAAGAGCAAAAATTATGGCTGCTAAACGCAAGTCTTCCCAGAAAAACCCTATTGTTTATCAGGAATTTGGTCGCCCAGATGATTCCGCCGCCTTAGAAAGAGCTGTTCCCGACTTACCGCCCCAAAAGCAAGATCTTAGAATCCGCTCAACTAGATCTGGACGCAAGGGAAAAACCGTTACGGTAATCACTGGTTTTCAGCATTCCCCCACAGCATTAGCGCAGTTACTCAAAAAGTTAAAAAATCAGTGTGGTAGTGGTGGCACAATTAAAGACAGTACGCTTGAGATTCAAGGCGACCAAAAACAGCAGCTGCTAAAAATATTGACTAAGCTAGGCTATAAGGCAAAAATTCAGGGATAATATAGATTTTAAAAAGCAAATTTAGAGAGCTGGAGAAGAGCAACCTCTCACATTAACATTTTCATTTGCTTTATTCATAATACAAAGTATGTATTTCAGATTATCTTATCTAAATTCTTTTAACTACCCTGTTTATGATCGTAATTCTTTTCAATTTATTACAGGCGATCGCATAATTAAGACTTCACAGTTCTAGCTTAATTATGATAACTGGTTTAGATTTTACCGTTGGTAATACGATTACAATTGCAGTTGCAATTTATAAACAGAACTGGAAAAGATTTCTTCCACTATCTCTAGCGGCACATCTCTGGTTGATGATACTAATTTATGGTTGGGCGAGATATTTTGCGATCGCCGCCTGGATAAGTAATTTAAGCTTACAAGAATTGGATCATGATTCTAGAAATCTGGAGCTAAAGCATTATTTATCTATTGAGTCATTATTTACCAATAATATTTGTTTTTCCAGCTTGGGCAATTAGTTATTTTTCAGTAGCAATAGTCATGGGCTTTGCACTATTCCTAATTGAAAGCTGGACATCAATAATAATTAATCTTAGTGATAATCAGCTAGGTATAATTTTCTTATTCTTTTTAATCCTGTTTGTTAATTTATTAACTGTTCCATACTGGCAAGCAGTAAAAGCAGTTACCTACTATAATTTAACTCATAAGCCCAATTATAATTTGAAATTATAGGGTATTTATTTTTATTGAAAATTTGCGTCATTCTCTGAAGCCCAAGCAAATTATTGATTAAACTAGCATTAGATGTAAACTACAGTTAAAACATAGTAAACATAAAAAACCGAGATGCGATTCCCACATCTCGACTATTAAATACTCGATTTACTCAACTGTTGCTATGTTTCAGTAAAATCCCAAAAAAGCCTAGCAATTCAGCTCAAAACTTAAGCAAACCATTCTTCAACCGCTTCCGCCTTAGTATTGGTGTTGCGAGAAGGAGTTTGACGCTCAAAGTTCATGTGAATGGAGCGAGTTTGTTCTCCATCAACTGCCACAGCCTTAATGGGATAGTTAATAATTCCGTCTTGGAAAGACATTTGAAAACGGAACGTACCATCAGAGTTTAACTCAATTTTGCGATCGCCAATGGTTACTGTTGCATCGGGTTCTGTCGCACCGTAGACGATTAATTCCGCATCAGCAACTAGCCAGAACTTGCGAGGACGAGGTTGAGCAACATCGGCTGAGAACCCTACCCCAGACATATTGATTCCAGACGCCGTGGGAACTGCCCACATGCCAACCCCTGAAGGGAAAATGTAGGAACTTAGTGCCGCTTCTGGTGTCTGCTGCATAGAGCCAAACAAGGAACCTGCCATCCGCATTGACTCAGTTTCTTGAGACATGCCAAAGACGTCGCTGTATAGGCGATCGCCTGTAGATTTCTCTGCCAGAGCTTGCTTCTTCGCAGGAGGCACCAAGGTATAGAGAGTTTTACCCCTTAAATCATCATCCCAGTTGACGGTAATGAAGGTATCTTCAATCCAGTCTGAGGGGTACACAGGAGGAATACTTACCGCCGCCGAACGAGCCAAGACTAGCCAGCGTCCGTCAGCACAACGGTAACCAATGTCAGCTATATACTCGCGATCGCTGACGGGAATAGGTAAATACCATTCCCGCGCCATTTCATCACAGAGATATTCTTGAACGCTATGGGGCGCTTGATGGTTAAGATCAATATCTGTAACATCATAAATTCTCAGAGCCAACTGCTGTCCTCCTTGACGGCGCAACTCTTCTTTATGACTACTGGGGACATCCCAATAAGCATATGCCCACTGTGGGTCACGAGGCATTAACATGATGCGGCTTTCCCCATATCCATCAGGAAGCTCACCTAAATCTTGATCGACGGAAGCGAGGTTTTCCATTAGGTCTTGGTTCTGACCAACTTCAAATTCTGTGCCTTTCACTTGTTGTTCCTCCTGCATATCTGATTGATCCTGAGAAAATCTTTCTGTTTCTGTTTTATTAATCGCTTCTTTTATAGAAGTAAGTAGCTGCGCTTTGCGCATGCGACTATATCGGGATATTTTATATTCGCTAGCAACTTTCCTTAGCTGCCGCAAGGTCATCTCTTCTAGTGGTGGACGTTCTTTTGCCATTAACTTAGAGCCCCTGATTAGTTAGACGGTATTCAGCTGCTAGCAGCTGTGTGTAAAACATAGATAAAGTCGTGATCCCTTTATTTTGTTTTTCAACCTTAATTAATTAGCGTCTACTTGATCATTACTTTGTTTTTTTATGAGTGTGGGAAAGGTCTTGACCACTTGGTTTAGTTATAGCAATAAAACTTAACTGGGGATCAAGATAAAACTATTAAAATCCCTTTATCAACGGTTTTTTGGGGATACGCGGGACAAAATGTCATGAGATCATGATTAATATTGGCAGACTGGGATCGTTAATCGTTATCTATGTCATGAAATCATCATATTGTCTAGCTCAGGAATTAACTCCCAACTATCTGGAGAATATATCTGGGGTGCTTTTGATCTGCTCTAGGGGTTGATCTAGCTGTTGTCGCTGCGGTTCAATTCTCTCCTGCTTTAGCTGATTAGGTTTGGTCGTCAGTCCAAATTTATGCATGAGATAGTATGTCCCACTGCCTAAAACTGCACCACAAGCCAACCCAATGGCAATTAATTTAATAAATACCCTGGCAATTTGCTGTTTACGTACCGCGATATTTTCCGCTGATAGATTAGCGTCAATTTTAGCTAAGTCCTGCTCTGTAACAGGACGGCTTCTCCCATTATTCAAATCATTATGGGAAGCAGAATTCAGGTTGTGCTCTTCGTCAGATTGGAACATGAGTTTTTTAAATAGGAAATATTAGTTCAGGATTGTTTCAAGTATTCTGCTAACAAACATTAAAAAAGCACCCAGTAGAATGAGTGCTTTCCAAAAGATGATCAATTTATAACCAACTATTTATGCTGCGTCATCCGCAACGGGATATACGCTTACTTTTCTTTGGCTTTTATTTTTGTATTCAAACTTGACCTCTCCATGAATCAAAGAATAGAGAGTATCATCCTTACCACGACCAACGTTATTTCCTGGATAGACTCTGGTACCTCTTTGGCGAACCAGAATGCTTCCTGCCTTAACCGTTTGACCACCGTAGCGTTTTACTCCAAGGCGCTTAGAGTTAGAATCGCGTCCATTACGAGTACTGCCTGTACCTTTCTTATGAGCCATAATTATTTCCTCTGATTTAACTTATTAAGTAATGCTAGCCTGTCTAGAGATTGAATCTATGCAGAATTTATTCGGCTACAGCAGCTTCGACTTCTGCCGCTTCCACGGCGATCGCTGAACCATTAATATTAATCGAATTTATCATTAAACGAGTAAGTTCTTGTCGATGACCACGCTTCTTGCGAGTTTTCTTTTTAGGCTGCATTTTATAAACGATGACTTTCTTGCCTCGACGATGTCTCACAATCGTTCCTTCAACGGTAGCGCCTTCAATATAAGGACGACCAACCGTTACTTCATCGTTGTTGTTGACTAATAAAACCTTATCAATAGTGTAGTTAGAATCAGGCTCTCCAGCTAGTAGGTTGATATCGTAAAAACGACCTGGTTCAACTCTAATCTGTGTTCCGCCTGCTTCAATAATTGCGTAAGCCATGAAATTTATCTCTCTTGATAGATTGCCGTAAGGGTAGTCAAATTGAGACAGTGTCTAGCTCATATCGAGAATCACTGCTCAGGATACAATGACGTTTAATTTTGAAACCCGCTCCGAGCAAATTATTTTATGCCCAACCTCTAATTATCTTTAGTAAGCTCATTTTTGTCAAGATAATAGATAAGTACCAACAATTTCAGGTAGAGGTCAGCCTATAGCTAGGTAGGGTTAAAAGTCATGAGCTAGATATTTTTATAATTACGAGTTTATGACTTTCACCTCCTTTACATATTTTTACATAAAAAAAAGTGTATTTTACGCGTAAACTAGATATGTATTTCAAGCATATGCTCGAATTAGAAAGTATCTGTATTCAATCAAGCAGGAATGAATACTTATTTTAAGTGTTTACATTTAAATTGTTAGGGAGTACCATTCTTGTGGTTGATTAGAGGAAGTTATTACTGCTTATTTTACTTTTATATCTGTTTTGATTACTTTTATTTCTATTTTGATGACTGGCTGCCATAGTTGTATTTTATTTATATGATAAGTAAACTGGAGCAAAAACTCGATCTGAGAGATTTAGTCACTAAGGTTAAAGCTAAATTTGAAAAGTATTATTATTATTCTCGAAATGTCAAACGGGATTATCGCTGGCTGTTAATGTTTTTGTTCGCGAGATTTCCTGTTGGGCGGCGGGTTGGCTCATACTTTTATCGTGCTAAACGTAGTAATAAAAATATCTTTAGTAGAGTTGCTGTCAACCCTGGAACATTGTTAGATGACTCGGAGGACAAATCATCTACCATAAGCGAATTTAATTCTAGTGACGCAGCCTCAATATTTAGCAATTTAGAACCAAATGTAGTTGTAGAATCTTTGAGGCAAGATGGTTGTTACTTAGGTCTAAAACTACCAGAAGCCATCTTAAGCCAACTATTAGAATATGCCTATAGGGCAGACATTAGTATTGATGGTGAAGAACAGCTAAATTTCAAATATAGTGAAGTTGGGCAAGCCGCAACCAAGTACAATCGTCAGATCCTCATTGGCAACTACTTAGCAATTAATGCTGAATGTTCAGCTATGCAGCAGTTGGCACAAGATCCCAAGCTACAGGCGATCGCTACTCAGTATTTGGGCACCAAACCAGTCTTGGTGAGGAGTCAGATGGGATGGACTTTTGTTGGTAGTAAAGAAGATTACTCACAAAAGGGGGAAATTGGCAGTCCTACAATTCTCTATCATTATGATTTAGATGATTATCGCGCCTTGAAGTTCTTTTTCTATCTAACGGACGTAGATTCTCTGAGCGGCTCCCACCGTTGTGTTGCGGGCAGTCATAAAAGAAGGAAATTCCTGCATTATTTTTTGCGAGGACAAACCGATCAAGAAATTGCCGACTACTATGGTGCTGATAGCGTGACTGAGATTTGTGGTGCAGCAGGGTATGGCTTTGTTGAAGATCCTTTTTGTTTTCATCGAGGTTCACCCCCTGTTAATAAACCCCGATTAATGATTCAACTGGAATTTGCCATTAATGACTATGGAATGTGGGAGATGTAAGGGCAATTGCCCCTACAGTATTAAATCGCCCCATTGAAAATTATGCGCCGACAGATTCTTTGGCGGCGTACATTACCTCTAGAGTAATTTCCGACAAATTGCGCTCGCGGGCAAATTTTTCGACGTTGCGCTTGACTTTACCTCTAACAAAACCAGGAACTTTACCCAACTCGGCTTTGGCTTCCTTATCCCAGTTAAGATCCGAGTCAGCGGAAATACCTTTGGTAATCACTTCTTTGGTGTCGTGTCCGCCAAAGATTTCCAGCAGATGATCCTCCATGCCCAAGGTAAAGGAATTGTAGACCAGATCGGCAATTTGATTAGTACCTTCGTACCCAACGAAAGGCTTATAGCCAATGGGAAAATTCTGAATATGAATTGGTGCTGCAATTACCCCACAGGGGATATCGAGTCTTTTTCCCACATGACGTTCCATCTGGGTACCAAAAATTGCCGCTGGTTCCAAACTGGCGATCGCATCGCCGATTTCGGCATTATCCTCACTAATTAAAATGCGATCGCAGTATTCCCCAACCTGTTCTTTAAACCAGTCAGCATCATATTTACAGTAGGTTCCTGCCAAAACCACCTTAATTCCCATCTCTCGTGCCAAAATTTTGGTCATTGCCACAGCATGGGTATTATCGCCAAACACCACCGCTTTTTTGCCAGTTAAATTTTGACAGTCGATGGAGCGAGAAAACCAGGCAGCTTCCGACACATAAAGGGTTTGATCATTAATATAGGCTTCATAATCTGCCGTAGCCCCCTGAGCGTTAATTACCTGCTGAATTTGGCGAATACAGCGGGCAGTTTCCAGCACTCCCATCGGCGTAATATCGATATAGGGCTGATCAAACTCTTGCTTTAAGTATTCCGCAGTCATGAGCCCTAGTTCACGGTAGGGAACAAGATTAAACCAGGCACGGGGTAGATTTTGCAGCTCGTGTACCGATGCCCCATCAGGAATGATCTGATTAATTTCAATGCCCAAATCCGCCATTAAGCGCTTCAATTCAGTACAGTCATGACGGTTGTGGAATCCCAGAGTCGAAATTCCAAAGATATTAACCGAGGGTTTAACAGTCTTATCAGTGGGTAGCTGTCCTTTTTTGCGCCCCTTCTCAATATAGAATTTGACTATCTGATGTAAAGTGCGATCTGCCGCCTGAAGTTCGTTATAGCGATAGTGATTAACATCCGCTAGCAGCACATCCCCCTCTGTATCCATCGAGGCGCGGCTGACAAAATTTTGCAGATCCTCTTGGAGAATGCTGGAAGTGCAGGTGGGGGTGAGAACGATTAGATCAGGCTGCTCCTCTTGATCTTTGCGGGTGATATTATTCACCACCTTTTCTTGAGAACCCCTTGCCAGAACATTGCGATCAACGACGCTAGCCGTTACAGGGGTAAAATTTCTCTCTCTCTCCAGCATTGAGCGCATGACGTTGAAATAATCATCACCTAGAGGTGCATGCATAATGGCATGAACTTTTTCAAATGAGCTAGCAATTCTTAGAGTGCCGATATGCGCTGGACCTGCATACATCCAATAAGCTAATTTCATGAGTCTTTATCTCCTAGATGTAGCTGATAACTTTAGGTGAAATATTTCTACCTAAAGATGACAGTATTTTAATTAATGACTAGGGTTAAATTGTCTCAGAAATAAGCAGATTCTAGGGATTACTTTATGTTGTTTTTTTCTAGCCTTAAATCCTTATATCCCATGCTTGACAAGCTTTATCATGCAAAGCAGCTGAGTTTTAGCACTTTTTTTAGCAATAAATCTTAATACCTCTCAAGTGGATTTTAGAGAGATTGCTTGACTATATTTAAAATGTAAAAAAAAACAATTAAAAGTTAACTTTTTTATGATTTTGAAAATTTTTCTGTAATTCGACTGCCCAGGGGGAGAGTAATTATTACATTAAAATTAAGATTAGAGGATTCCTGCTTTAGATTTAGCCAGAAGGTTCTCGGCTTGTGTTAACCTGATTAAAATAATATTTCAATTTTTTAAAGCCCACATACTGAATTAAGTTAAGTTCCGTTAAGGAAAAATGTTGTATCATATATTTAGTAGGGTTATTTGCCTACTGAGTTCAACATAAAAATCACTTTTTAGCGGTTCAAGGCGTAAAAGCCGATTAGCAAAGATAAAACAAGAGGATTTCCTAAGGGGTTGTTATCCGATGGACTATATAGATCAAATAATTGATAAGTTAAGAGATTTAGCAAAGAAGCTAATTGAAGTTGTAATGGGTCCCGAAGTAGAAGTTGAGCGGGAAATGATACCTATACCCGTTAACGACCGTCAAGGGCGCCGTTATCGTTAGTCAGTGAAATTGAGTGACTGGTTTAAGCGTTTTGTCAGAAACGAGAGTGTTAGTGTTACACGGACCTAACTTGAACTTGTTGGGTCTAAGGGAGCCTGAAATATATGGTACAACAACCCTAGAACAAATCAACACACTTCTGGCTCAGGATGCTAAAAAGCTTCAGATTAAAATAGAGTGTTTGCAGTCTAACTCTGAAGGCATTTTAGTAGACGCGATACAAAGAGCAAGAACGGAGTTTCAGGGCATCGTGCTTAATGCTGGTGCATATACTCATACTAGTGTAGCTATCAGAGATGCTCTAGCGGCTGTTGCAGTACCCACCGTTGAGGTGCATCTTAGCAATGTTTATCAGCGGGAAGAGTTTAGGCATAAGTCTTTCATTGCTTCTGTAGCCGTTGGTCAAATTAGCGGTTTTGGTTCTTACAGTTACCGTTTGGGTCTACAGGCTTTAGTTAATCATCTGAGAGATTGAAATTAAGCTACAACCGAGCTTTGGTTGTAGCTTTTTAGCTAAATAAGGTGTTGATTGTTTAATCAAGTTAAATTATGATTAAGCAGAGAGTTAGTAGGGACAAGAAAAGTGTCTGATGATTTCGGAAAGCTAATCCGTCAAGCCAGAAAAGAGCGCAAATATTCACAGAGGGAACTAGCCAAGTTATTGAAGATAGATTTTACCTATCTATCCAAGTTAGAAAATAATCGAGCTGATTACGCGCCGAAGGAAGACGTGATTCGCGGTTTAGCAAAGCATTTACAGCTAAATGAAGAAGAGTTAATCTTTTTGGCAGGAAGAATCCCGCAACAGGAAGAAGATTTGCTAAAGCAGCATTACAAGGAGATGCCAACCTTATTTCGACGCATGAGGGAGAATCCTGAATTTGCTGCTAGAGTATTTCGGGAAGCTTCTAATAAGGATAGCTAGAAACAATTAATCATGAGCGTTTTTCGTCCATTTCGGTTCATATCCAAACTAGAGATTGAGGCTACCGCTTTAGATATTTGGCTACAAATGGAGCGATCGCAGGCTATGGTGCAACTACCGATAGACACCAGCCTGATTGCCGAGTTTTTGGGGCTGGATCTAGTATGGGACAACATTCCTCATGATGAACAGGGAGCGATCGCCGCACGGATTTTACCCTTAGAAAAGCTAATTGAAATTAACGAAAACATTCCAGCACTGAAGGGCGGCTTTGGCGAATCAACTATTGCCCATGAAATTGGGCATTGGATACTACACATCGACACCAAACAAGTTGAGCGCTACCTGAGACTCCAGAATAAAGGCTTAGCGATAAAGGTTAAACCATTTATCTGTCGTAGCAGCAGTTTGGCGCGTATTGAATGGCAAGCTCAATACTTTGCAGGCTGTCTGTTGATGCCACAGCATATTTTAGCCAGGTTAAGAAAGAACCGAGATTTAAGCCGATGGCGACATCTCTATCAGATGGCGGAAGAATTAGGCGTAACTATTTCCAATCTGACCACCCGCCTACAAGACTTAGGCTGGATTATGCTCGATTCCGAGACTCATAAAATTAGGATCAATGAGCGCTTTTAAAATTTATTTAGGAAATTCAGGGAAGAGCTTCGGTAATCCCAACCTCTGTAATGCTGCCAGATCCAGTGATAAAGCGCTAATTTAAATTAATATAAAAATAATCTATCAGCACCTATTTTCATGACAGACGCAACCATTACCAAAAATCCTTTACTAATTGGCAAGGGATTACCACCCTTTAACGAAATTACAGCAGAACATGTGGTTCCTGCCATGAGGCAAATCCTGCAAGAATTAGACGAAGGACTAAGCCAGCTAGAACAAAGTGTAACCACTACCTGGTCTGGTTTAGTAGAGCCTTTAACAGAGTTAGAAGAACGTTTAACCTGGAGTTGGGGCATTGTGGGGCATTTAATGAGCGTCAAAAATAGCCCTGAGCTGCGGTCTGCTTATGAAAAAATGCAGCCAGAGATTGTTAAATTTTCCAGTAGGCTGAGTCAGAGTAAGCCTTTATACGAAGCTTTTAAAGGTATTAGAGCGGACTCTAGCTGGTCAGATCTAGAACCCGCACAGCAAAGAATTGTTGAATCTTCAATTCGGGATTTTGAACTGTCTGGAGTAGGCTTATCGGGAGCAACGAGAGAGAAATTTAACCAGATTCAGCTAGAGTTAGCAGAATTATCCACTAAATTTTCCAATAATGTGCTGGATGCGACCAAGGCGTTCAAGTTAGAACTTACTGAATTAGAGGATGTTGCTGGATTGCCTCCTAGCGCCTTGGGTTTAATGGCGCAAACTGCCAAGGCACAGGGACACGAAGCCGCCACTCCTGAAGCTGGTCCTTGGGTCGTTACTTTAGACTATCCCAGCTACATTCCCTTTATGAAGTATGCCAATAACAGAGAACTAAGGGAAAAACTTTATAAGGCTTTTGTATCTCGGGCATCTAGCGGAGAACTAGACAATCGCAACAATATTGAGCGCATTCTAGAATTACGGCAGGAAAAAGCGGCAATACTCGGCTTTAATAACTTTGCCGAGCTAAGTTTAGCCCGTAAAATGGCTCCCGATGTAGCAGCGGTGCAGCAGCTACAGGAAGAGTTGCGGGGGGCTAGCTATGATGCGGCAGTTAAGGAATTTGAGGAGCTAAAAGCCTTTGCGGGGCAGGAAGACCTCCAAAACTGGGATACTAGCTACTGGGCAGAAAAGCAGCGGGAGGCTAAATTTAACTTTAAGGAGGAAGAATTGCGCCCCTATTTCTCTTTACCCAAAGTTTTAGACGGTTTATTTGGTCTAGCTAACCGCATCTTTGGCGTAACCATTACTGCTGCTGATGGAACAGCCCCAGTCTGGCACGAAGATGTCCGCTACTTCCAGATTGCCGATGAAAACGGGCAGGCGATCGCCTATTTTTATCTAGATTCCTATTCTCGCCCCGCAGAAAAGCGGGGTGGAGCCTGGATGAACGACTGTGTTGGTCGCGCGAAGATGACCGTAGCGGGTAAAACAGAAACCCGTCTCCCTGTGGCGTATCTCACCTGTAACCAAACTCCTCCTGTGGCAGATAAGCCCAGCCTCATGACCTTTGGCGAAGTAACTACCCTGTTCCATGAATTTGGACATGGTTTACAGCACATGTTAACCACCATTGACTATCCTGGGGCGGCGGGGATTAACAACGTGGAATGGGATGCGGTAGAATTGCCCAGTCAGTTCATGGAAAACTGGTGTTATGAACGTCCCACCCTCTTCGGTATGGCAAAACACTACGAAACTGGAGCAACTTTACCTGAAGAATATTATCAAAAGCTAGTGGCGGCAAAGAACTATATGAGCGGGTCAGCTATGCTGCGTCAGCTCCACTTCGGGGTGTTAGATATGGAGTTGCACTCCAACTATCAGCCAGGAGGAGCCGAAACTCCCAGTGATGTCCGCGATCGCCTGGCAAAAACCACTAGCGTCTTACCGCCAATCCCTGAGGATAATTTCCTCTGTGCCTTCGGACATATTTTTGCAGGAGGCTATGCCGCAGGCTACTATAGCTACAAGTGGGCAGAAGTTCTTAGCGCCGATGCCTTTGCTGCTTTTGAAGAAGCGGGACTGGATGATGAAGCCGCAGTCCAAGCAGTGGGGCAAAAATTCAAGAATACAGTGCTTTCCTTGGGGGGTAGTTTACATCCGATGGAGGTGTTCCGCTCTTTCCGTGGCAGAGAGCCAAAAACCGAACCCTTGCTAAGACATACTGGTTTATTAGCAACGGCTTAAATAACCTGAGTTCGGCTTAACCTCTTATACTAAATCCGATTACCAAAATACACTTAATATGGCAGTCGAAGCTAAGGTTAAGACAGTTAATTTTATCTCTCGCAAAGACGTTTATCCCCGTCGTATATGGGGGCAGAGACGCGAAGAATTCTATACAATGTCCTAATCTATAGTTCGGTTGCCATAAATGCAAACCTGAAAAACCTCAAACCCCGTTACTCGTTACCCGTTACACGTTGTCCTTGCATAATCAATAAGTGTTCTATCTAAACAGGATTTAGTATAATTCTTACCCAACAAGGCTTTTGAAATTGCTTCTTCTAAAAAATTTAGCTGAGAACTGTTCCTAATTCGATTCGGGTGCCGTTGACAAAGTCCCAGCCTGACTGGGGGCGTTTTCCTGCTAGCTGAACCTGCTTGAGAAGTAACAACCCCTTGCCCGTCTGCACCGCCGCCCCGTGGTTTTTAACGGTTGCGATAATCTCCCCTGGTTTACCTTGCAGTGATGTTAATTCAGCAAATTGCTGTTTAAGATTGGCATATTCCCCAGGCAAAAGACATATAGTATCAGGAGTAATCGGCAAAGTAGCCATCACTTTGAGTTTGTTGCCCGATAAGGTAGTAAAACAGTTAGGAAAAAAGCCCCTAACCTGATTGTGAAGCTCAATTGCTCCTTGTGACCAGTCGAGGGCAAAATCTGCTTTAGTGATTAATCTGGCATGGGTTGCCTTACTGTTGTTCTGCGGGGTGGGGGTAATTTCTCCTTGTTCTAGCATAACTAGAGTATCTAGCAATAAATCCGCTCCCAGATCCGCCAGCCTAACTGCTAAGTCATGGGCGTTATCCAGTAGCCTAATTTCCGTTGATGACTTCAACAGCATATCCCCTGTATCCATGCCCACATCCATAAGCATGGTGGTAATACCAGTAGTGCGATCGCCATTGACAATACTCCACTGTATCGGTGCGGCACCACGGTACTGCGGCAGTAGTGAGCCGTGAACATTAACACATCCCAGTCGGGGTAAATCTAAAATTTCAGCAGAGAGAATTTGCCCATATGCCACAACGACAAAGACATCTGCCTGAGATGCTTTCAGTAAATCTATAGTTGGACGATCTTTTTTGATTTTAGCTGGTTGCCACACGGGTAAATTGTGCTCTAGGGCAATCTGCTTAATCGCTGAAGCTTGAGTCTTATTACCTCGCCCTCGTCTTTTATCTGGCTGAGTTACCACCGCAGCCACTTCAATGACTGAACTTTGCAGCAGCTTTACAAGAGTATGCACTGCAAATTGAGGTGTGCCAAAAAAGACAATTTTCATAGTTAATTAAACTAACGGCTAAATTTCTGACTGATAAACTGGGAGGTCAAACCAAAAGGTAGTACCTACACCAACTTCGCTATCGATGTAGACTCGGCTATTGTGCTTCTCAATAATATTACGGACGATGGACAAGCCCAAACCTGTACCTTCTAGGGTATGAACTCGATTTTCCACTCTAAAAAATCGTTCAAAAATAGCTTCCTTATCTTCAGCGGAGATCCCAATCCCTGTGTCAGCAACTTCAATTCTTACTGCTGGCTGATTAATGGTATTACTTTCGGCTGAAGTTTGGTAGGCTTTAACGGTAACTTTGCCCCCAGCGTTAGTAAATTTAAGGCTATTTCCCACCAAATTGGTCAAAACCTGTAATATTAAATCGTAATTGCCTGTAACTGTAGGTAAACCAGGCTCTAATTCCTGATGCAGACTAATTCCCTTATCTTTAGCATTAAGCTGACAGGTTCTCAGAGTTTGTTCTATAGGCTGAGTTAAATCTACGGCGGATAGCTTGTAACTACGAGATGATTCCAGACGAGATAGATCTAAGACGTCGTTTACCAAACGAGTCAGGCGATCCGTCTCATTATTAGCTGTCTCTAGAAACTCTTGGCGCTCAACGTGAGTTAAATTCTCGCCATATTCAGACAAGGTTTCAATAAAAGATTTGATATTAAACAGGGGAGTCCTCAATTCATGGGAAACATTACTAATGAATTGACTTTTAGCTTCGTTAAGCTCAACTTCGCGGGTAATATCCTGCACCGTCATGGCAATTCCTCTGACATCCTCACTACCAACATCGAGAACAGGACTTAACAAAATACGAATTGTTCTCGGAGTACTGAGCTGGTGTAGGGTAATGCGAAATTCATCCCGTTCATTGTGATGATGTGGTGGGGCAATAACTAGGGTTGAGCCATCTGTGCCAAGATTGTCTTGCTCCTCGGCAACAGTTGGACATTCAACTTTTCTTGCCATCATCTGATAAAGTGGCTTGGTTAACTTGGTAGTTAATTCTGAGGGTAGGCGGTGAAGGACGTTAGCACCGATCGCATCTTCATCCCAGCCAAAAATATTTTGGGCAGTGGGATTGACTAAGATAATCCTCATTTCAGGATCAACTAGAACAGCACCATCGGCGATAGTTGCCACCAAAGTTTCTAGCTTGGCTTTTTCGGCAGTTAATTCATCAATGTTTTGCTCTTCATAATTTTCCAGCTTCTCTGCCATCAGGTTGAAGCTAGCAATTAATTCTCCTAGTTCTCCCCTTAGAGGCAGGTTAATTCTTTGCTTAAAGTTCTTGGCTGCAATATTTTTGACCCCGATCAACAATTCCTTGATTGGTCGGGTAATCATTAGAGCGTTGAACACATTACCCAGAATCACCATCGCCCAAATGGTAATAAAGACGGCAATAGTTACGTCTCTGGTTAAATTAGAGGAGGCGACAATAGTGGGGTTGGGGTTGATTCCCACCGCCAAAACTCCAAAATAATCTCCTTCAAAGCGCAGGGGGACAAAAACATCGGTTACCTGTCCATTAAGGGTTTGATGCTGTCGGACGAAGGGTAGATCGCTGGTGGGGGAATAATTTTCTGGCAGCTTAAGCTGGTGTTTGATGGTTAGGTCGTTATTAACTTCTGCTTGGGAGTAGGGAATTCCAAAATAGATACTACCTTTACGATCAGCATATATTAGATAGCGAATGCTGGAGGTATTGCGGTAAAAGCGGGTGGAGAAATCAGCTAGGGCAGAAATGTCCCCTTCTGCAATTAAGGGAGCAGCATTGGAAGCAATCAGAATACTTAAATCACTGCCAAAACGGGTGTCGTTAATGTTTGACTCTAGCTGAATCGTGTTGACTGCCCAGAAGGTCAAGCTACTCATGATCAAAGAAACCACAAGGGTGGCGGCAGCCATCAGTTTTGTCTGGAGAGTAAACTCAGACCACCATCGGGCGATAATTTCTTTGATCTTAGTGATAAAAGTTAGCAAGGGATTTGGCAGTAATAATTATTGTTAAGTAGCTTGAATTATAGTTTACCAATTGTGTAGCGAAACATGGGATTAATCTAAGGTTTTTTCCATTATCTGCTGGAGCATAATAATGCTGGGGATTACAGAAAATTGTATAGATTGAGGAAGATTAAGTATATTGGTGTCCAATATCGCGACGATAGTACATGTCCTCAAACTCTATCTGAGTTAGGGTTTGATAGGCGATCGCCCTGGCTTGCTCAAAGTCCTTACCCAACGCCGTTACGCCCAAAACTCGACCTCCATCGGTCATTACTGACTCCTGCTCTAGTTTCGTTCCTGCATGAAAAATCACTGCTCCCTGTTGAGCTGCGGTATTTAACCCTGAGATAGATTTCCCCTTCTGATAAGCGTCAGGATACCCCCCCGATGCTGCTACAACACAGACGGCAGAGCCAGGCTGCCATTTAATTGGCGGTAATGCTGCTAGTTTTTGCTCTACACATGCCAGTAAAATCTCATCGAGGGGAGTGTCTAATAGGGGTAAAACTACCTGAGTTTCGGGATCACCAAAACGACAGTTAAATTCGATTACTTTAGGTTCACCCTCAGGAGTGATCATCAAGCCTGCGTAGAGAACTCCGCGATAGTCAATGCCTCGTTGCTGAAGAGCTTTCAGGGTAGGCTGAAGGATTTCTTGTTCAATTCTCTCCATCAGTTCAGGAGTTACTAACGGAACAGGTGCATAAGCCCCCATGCCTCCCGTATTTTTTCCCGTGTCTCCTTCGCCAATGCGCTTATGATCTTGGGCGGGAATTAGGGGGCGGATAGTTTGACCATCGGTTACCGCTAGGACTGACACCTCTGCGCCAGTGAGATATTCCTCAATAACTAATTTACCTGAATGAGTAGCTAATAATTCCGTTACTGCGGCGATCGCCTCATCAATACTAGCCGCTACAATTACTCCTTTACCTGCGGCTAAACCATCAGCCTTAACCACAATGGGCGCACCGACTTGCTGAATATAGGCGATCGCCTGCTGGGCATCAGTAAAGGTTTGAGCAACGGCAGTAGGAACCTGAGCTTGAGTCATAATTTCCTTCGCCCAGGATTTGCTCGATTCAATCTCTGCCCCTAACCTCGTCGGTCCAAAGACAGGAATCTGCTGCTGTTGGAGATAGTCAACTATTCCCTCGGACAAGGGCACTTCAGGTCCCACTACCACCAAATCAAGCTGATGCTCCCTCACTGCTTGGGCAATTCCTGAAAAATCAGTTACCGCCAGGGGCAAATTATGACAGTTGTTCATAGTGGCAGTGCCAGCATTTCCAGGAGTACAGAACACCTGTTCAATATTGGGAGATTGCAACAATGCCCAAGCCAGAGCATGTTCTCTACCGCCATTCCCCACTACTAACACTTTCATCAGCTATCCTCATTACGTGGCAAGTGTGTAATTATCCCACGTCTTTTTAGCCTCAATCATTAATTATTGATTATGTCTGATGTGTAATTATGAGATAAGCAGTTTAGCTGGCTGTCGTATAAAAATATTGCAATTCTTATATATTTCAAGAGAAATGCAATCGCCTGATAGTAGAGATGATTGAGAGATTGCTTTTGTAGCTTCTTTGGAAATACTATTTAAACAAAATTTCGATTAATTGCTCGCGATTCAGTTTGTGATGTTCGCTAATACCTCGTAGAATCGCGTTGAGAGTTCCTATTTTGATTGGGTCATGAGCTGGAATAGTAATACTATGTTTTCCGTTTAGTTGAGTTGTTAATCTGATATGGCTACCTGTTTGGCGAGTGACTTGATAGTTAAGGAGGGAAAGAGTTTTAATTAACTCCTTACCTGATATATCTCGTGGTAACTTCACAAAGCGATAACCTCATCGCGAACAATATGTAAGCGAATTATTTTAGGCTTTGATTCAGCTTCAAAATGACAATCTACCGCATCGCGAATCATTTCCTTAAGGCTTTCTATATCTTCTGCTTGAGTAAAAATAGATTCTCCTAAAGCTCTAGCTGTATAGCCGATCTCGGGATCATCTTCTACTAAAAATACAATTTCTGTCATTGTGCTCTTTGGTTTTTGTTTCTGATTATAGGCTGATGCTTTGTCGTTTAGGCGATCGCCTGATTGTACAGATGATTTGGAGTAGATGCGATCGCTCTTCCCTGATTAAAATAAAGTTTCAATATAATTGCTGCTTTTTACAATTAGATTGAATTAAGCAAGTTAAGCAAAGCTGAAATTTATTTTTATACTAAATTCGATTACCAGAATACGCTTATTAAATGCAAACCTGAAAAACCTGAAACCCCGTTACCTGTTACTCGTTAGTCGTTACCCCTGCATAGTCAATAGGTGTTCTATCTGAACAGGATTTAGTATTGTTAGCCTACATCAAAGGTTGCTGATTAATTACTCCAAATAACTGAGCTACTTTTCCTAAGTCTTTATCTCCAGGCGATCGCTCTACGCCACTGGAAAGATCTATTCCATTGGGTTTAAGCCTGGCTAGGGCAATAACGACGTTATCTGGAGTTAGCCCCCCTGCTAGTAACCAAGGTAATGGCGGATCAAACTGCTCTAAGTCCTGCCAATCAATAGTTTGCCCCGTACCTCCCAACATCTGCGGATGATAGGCATCCAGCAGGAGAGTATCAACGCAGTCGCTATAAGCTTTAGTTTCTTCTAGGGAAGTCGCTGATTTAATCCGAAAGGCTTTAATGATTTCCATGCCAGATAGCTGAGTACGTAGCTGCCGACAAAAATCTGGTGATTCTTTACCATGAAGCTGTACGCTAGTTAGGCTGCCTTGCTCTACTACGGCAATAATCTCTGCTGCCGAGTGATTAGCAAATACCCCTACTTTGTCTACTTTAGACGGTAGTTTCTGGGAGATCGCCTTAATCTTTTCAGGAATTAGGTAGCGGGGTGACTCCTGCACGCAGATAAAACCTAGACTGGTGGCTCCTAAGTCAACAATCTCTAGCCCTTGAGCAAGCTGGGTAATGCCGCATATTTTAACTCGCATTGGTTATTACTATTTACTTAAAAAATTGGGGTCTAGAGATTCTATCAGTCTGAGGGGCAATTTCTCCTGACTAATCACCGTGCCATATGCTGCATTCAGATAATTGTCAGCAGTAGACTGTTGGCGAATATGCTTATCAAAAAACGCCAAACCTATTTGTTTAAGGTAATCTTGAGCTATCTTGGGGTCAGGACCGATCGCCTTTTGAGGAACAGGAACACTCCCCGCAGATTCATTAAGGACTGAAAAATGGGTTCCCCCTTTAAGCAGGACGAGATACTTCTCAGGAATTTGCAGCCAGGTGAAGGGGATAATTTGCTCTGGGAGGGCAGGAGTAATGGGATCGGCACTCCCTGAAACTAGCATTATAGGAATCTCAATCTGACTTAGGTGTTCCTGGTTAAATACTGTACTGACGAGGGGGTTAATGGCGATCGCCGCAGTGATTCGCGGATCTTGAAGTTTATTTTTAGTCAAGTCTTCTGGTATTTGTAGCCCCAAGCATTGAAGCAGCCAGGAAATATTTAATGATTGAGCAAGATCAGGACAATCCTGATTCAAACTATCTAAGTTTAACTCTGCCCCTGCCAGAGCAAGACTGGTATAGCCACCAAAAGACTGTCCAATCATGCCCACATTATCAGTATCAATTTGTTCACCAAATCTGGCTGCTAGGCGATCAAGAAGAAATTTAATATCGAGGGGACGGTCAATAAATTCCTCAGGGGGGGTAACATCATCGCTCAAGCCACTGAGAAGAGCGGCAATTTGGCGAGAACTGCTGCCAGGATGCTCGGGCACCGCCACCGCAAAGCCATGGGATGCTAGATGTTGAGCAAAATAAGCAAAGGTGGATAGGTCACTACCCAAACCGTGGGAGATAACCACTAGGGGCAACTGCTGTTCTTCAGTCTGGGGTAAGTATAAATCAACGGGGAAAGAACGTCCGCGGCTGACATCATTCATCTGTAGCTGCTGCTGTCGATAACGATACCTGCCTGGTAATAGCAACTCCTGATTTCTGATCTGAGGCGTGATCGTTGCTGTTTCTGTGCTTTCCTTGGCTGCCTGCTGTTCGACAGCGGCGATCGCCATAGCGTTACGTTGAGCTACCTGGCTTAGTTCTCGCATAATTTCTAAGCCTTCTCCAGAATCAACTCGTAGGATATCGGTGGGAAACTTTTGCAAGATATTCAGCAGAGTTAGTCCAGATTCCTCATCCGCTGCTGCTAAAATTAGCGCGGAGCGAATCGCATAAAATCCTGGTTGACGAGCAGTAGTTTTGATGACCTGGGAAGCTCGCTCCAAAATTCTCTCCCCCTGATAGGAATAGAGAAATTGAGCAATCTCTAGATGACTAAATTCGGCATTAGCATTTAAACTCGTCTTTAAATTTTCTAGCTGTTCAGGAGTTAAAAAATTGGCATAGCTGGCTAAATCTCCCTCAATATTTCCCGTGTCGGCAAAAGTTTTTAGAGAATCAATCGACAGGGAGAACTCTAGGGCACCATAGTTAACCACAATTTTCTCAGCGCTCTTAGCTTTCTCACTGAGGCTGCACCAGACAATTAAACCAAAACATAGCTGCACTATCCTTAGCCCAAGTTTCCAGGAGATTGTCTGAGATTTTGGGGCAAGTTTAGGGAAAATTGAAGCAATTAAGTTAGTAGCAACCATTCTGTAACCAGCAATTAAAAGATGAGACTTTAGTCACTAATCCAGTTGTAGCATTTTCCCGATCAACATTGATAAAGGTCTACCTTTAATTATAAGATTATGGATTAAAATCAATTGCTCAAATATTGATCTGGAGCAAAACACCATTACCAGTGGGTAGAATGAAACAGCTTAAAGGAAGAGATCTACTTGGCACCGCAGATTTAAACTCCGCAGAAATAAATCATATCTTAAGCCTGGGAAGTCAGCTTAAACACGGAGAGTTAGAGCTTAAGAGCAATTTGGTTTTAGGACTCTTATTCTATAAAGCGTCTACCCGCACCAGAGTTTCTTTTTCCGTCGCCATGTATCGTTTGGGAGGACAGGTGATCGACCTCAATCCTAGCGTCACTCAGGTAGGTCGTGGAGAACCAATCCAAGATACGGCTAGGGTACTAGATAGATACCTCGATATTTTGGCTATCCGTACCTACGCCCAACAAGATCTAGTAACTTTTGCTAACTATGCCCAGATACCAGTAATCAATGCCTTAACTGATTTAGAGCATCCCTGCCAGATTTTGGCAGATTTGATGACGGTTCAGGAATGCTTTGGTTCTTTAGCAGGTAATACTTTGACCTATCTGGGGGATGGTAATAATATGGCTCACTCGTTGATGTTGGGGGGAGCATTAACAGGGCTCAACGTTAGAATTGCCTCACCGAAAGGATATGAGCCTAAACCTGAAATTGTACAGCAGGCTCAGGCGATCGCCGCTGGCAAATCAGAAATTATCGTTACCGAAGATGCGATCGCCGCTGTCGAGGGGGCGCAGGTAGTATATACCGACGTATGGGCAAGCATGGGGCAGGAAGACTCAGCAGATCAAAGAATTCCCATCTTTCAGCCCTATCAGGTCAACCAGCAGCTTATGAGCCATGCTGCTTCTGATGCTATTATTCTTCACTGTCTGCCTGCTCATCGAGGGGAAGAAATTACCGACGAAGCTATTGAGTGTCAGCAATCTCGGGTTTGGGATCAGGCAGAAAACCGTATGCACGCCCAGCAAGCATTAATGGCTAGCTTATTGGGCTTAGTTTAAAAGATTTCTTGCAGAAGTCAAGTAATGCTGATCTTTGTGAGCTAATCATTGGAACACCAATGATGCCGAAGAGAGACTGACTTTTGGAGTACGGTATATTCTAAGTATTATCATTGCCCTTGATAAGTAGCTTAGTATGAGCGCAGATACTCCAGAAAAACAGCCTGATGGTGGTAAAGATCAAGAAAATCAGCCAGTAAAGCAGTTAAGTAACCTTAATCAGCTAGCGAAAGCATTACAGTCTTTTGTTGAGCAATTAGCACAGCTAATAGTGACTAAAAATTGGGTTTCTTTGCTGCTCTTGCTTGATGCGGCTGTTTTGTTCTCTCTTAACCCAGTCGTTTTAACAAAATTTTTAAGCACTTTTAACATCGAACTGCCTGCGGAATATCCTATTCTATTTTGGCTGACGGTGGGGACAGTTTTTCTAACTGCTTTAGCATTAGCCATCAAAACTATTGCCCGCAAACCAGTAACTCTGCCTGATTTTACCGAACGGAAAGCCATCAAAGGGTTACAGGCATTTAGTAAAGAAGATGCCGTAATCTTTGCCCAACTCCAGCGAGACAGAGATTTAAGAGAATGCCTAGAAGCTATTACTAGGGAAACCTTTCGTTTCGGGATACTCATGGGAGAATCGGGAGTAGGTAAAACATCATTCCTGCAAGCGGGGCTAGTACCGCAATTAAACAAGGCAGAAAGCAAGCTTAAGGGAGTTTATATCCGCTTCACTAACCAAGAACCCCTAGCCACTATTTATCAGGCATTAGAAGCAGAATTCTCAACTCCAGAATTATCAATTAACCAGCAGGATTTACTAAAGATTTTATCTTGGGCAGTGGACGCAGCAGGACAGCCCTTAATCTTGATTTTTGACCAATTTGAACAGTTTTTCGTCCATTACAATCAAAAAATAGATCGAAAGCCCTTTATTGATGCCCTAACATCCTGGTACTGTGGTTCAGCCTTTTTACCAGTTAAAATTATAATCTCCATCCGAGGAGATTTAGCAGACAAACTCATCGAACTCCAAAAAGCCCTGGGCTATTCCCTCAGCCCCTATGAAGTATTCCGCTTAGAAAGATTTTCTCCTGAAGAAGCGACTAAAATTCTGCAAGTTATTGCCGAAGCCGAAGCCATCAAGTTTGATGAAAAATTTGTGCGGGAATTAACCGAGTCAGAATTAGCCAGTAAAGAAGATTGCTTAATTTCCCCTGTAGACTTGCAGGTACTAGCGAGAACAATTGAAAGACAAAAAACTGAAGAATTACAAGCCTTTAACCGCAGCGCCTTTCAAAAAATTGGCGGAATCGAAGGCTTAATGACTCGCTTTCTAAATACAACTCTTAACGCCAGTATTCCTAGCCAAAGAGAGGCAGCAATTCAAGTACTGCTGGCAATGACGGATTTAGAACGCAATGTGCGGGCAGGAGTCTTAACCCTAGAAGATTTACAGCAAAAAATTCAGGGTACCTTAACCCCTGGGGAAATTGTGGAAGCCACTACCTGGCTGGCTAGCGGCGGAGTGCGATTAATTACCGCTGGTTCAGATGACAGCAATGGTTATGAACTAGCACACGAAAGACTAATTCCTGCCTTAAGAGAAGTAGCAAAAGAAGAATTAACTGAAATCGATAGGGCAAACCTACTGTTAGATCAACGGGTAAATATTTGGCTAGATGATCCAGGTAAGTCGCGATACTTATTAAGTTGGCAAGAATTAAGGTTAATCGAAAAGCAAAAACAACAAGACAAGCTGAGATGGGGAACCAACAAAAGCAGCAAAGAAAGATTTTTACGGCGTAGCTGGAACAAGCTATATAAACAGTTAATAGCCTTAGCCATGGTATTGATATTAGCTTTAGGTAGTATCAGCTGGTGGTATAGCCCCTGGGGACAAATTCAGCAAGTCAGGTGGGAGCTAGGAAGACTAAGTAAGCGAGTGGGTTATGAATATAGAAGAGAAGCAGCAATAGCTTTTGTCAAAGATCAGCATGCGCCACAAGCCATGAAAATTGTTGATTCAATTAAGGATTCAGATGACAAAGCCAGGATTTTATTCGCTATTGTCGACACCAGGCGTAAACTAGAAAACTTTCCTCAAGCAGAGAAATATTTAGCACAGGCAATTTCTGCCACTGAACAAATCGAAGATTCAGATG
>JBCBIE010000002.1:0-160286 GCA_038524995.1 Cyanobacteria bacterium J06621_8 | reverse complement strand
GTGATTACCACCACCGAACAAATCGAAGATTCAGAGGATAAAGCCAGGGTTTTAACCGCGATCGCCGAAACCATAGGAAAACTAGAAAACTTCCCTCAAGCAGATCACTATCTAGCACAGGCGATTACCACCACCGAACAAATCAAAAATTCATATTATAAAGCTTGGGTTTTAACCGTAATTGCTCAAACCATAGGCAAACTAGAAAACTTACCTCAAACAGAGAAACATCTGGCACAGGCAATTACCGCCACCGAACAAATTGAAGATTCATATGACAAAGCCTGGGCGTTAAACGCAATCGCCGAAACCTATGGCAAGCTAGGAAACTTCCCCCAAGCAGATCACTATCTAGCACAGGCGATTAACTCCAACAAACAAATTGAAAATTCATTTGGCAGAGCCAGGGTTTTAATCGCGATCGCCCAAACCATAAGCAAACTAGAAAACTTTCCCCAAGCAGATCAATATCTGACACAGGCGATTACTGCCACCGAACAAATCAAAAAATCATTTGACAGAGTCAGGGTTTTAATCACGATCGCCGAAACCATAGGAAAACTAGAAAACTTCCCCCAAGCAGATCAATATCTTGCTCTAGCAACTAGTGCCACCGAACAAATTTTCGATTCAGAAAAAAAGGCCGAGGTTATAATCGCGATTGTTCAAACTCAAGCTAAAATTGAGCGATGGAGACAAGCTTATAATACTGTCTCAAAATGTCCTATGGATGAATGTAAAGTAGAGTCTTTGGCTCATATTCTCACTGCTTGGGCGGAAAAGAAGAATCCTATCTTGAAATCAGCAGAGGAATAGAAAAGATAAGACAAGAGCTTTAGAGTAATTATTAGTACTGTGGTTAGTTAGGATACTGAAATGCGATTTGAAGAGAATCAAAAACAGGCGATCAGCTTAACCTAAATTAAATGCTGTAATTAATGTTTGATTAAGTATTTTAGTGTGTCTTTTACCTAAGCTTCCAATTTTTCTGATTATTAATTTTTGTTCTAATGTTATTATTTTAGTTACTCTTACTTTAGAATTAGTTTTCAGTCCTGTTAGCGTAAATTCATTATCAGATGTTGTGATCGCAAATTCGTCATAAGTTAGATTTTGGAGATTTTGAGAGGAAATAAAACAAAGAGTAATTTCATCAATAATTCTACTAACCGCTAATACTAAAGCTGGACGTAATTTAGTTTGACTAAGATTGCTAAAAGGAAATCTGACCAAGACAATATCGCCTTTATTTAAAGCCATTAAACAGGTTCTCCATCTTCTACTGTATAGATATTGGGTTCATCGTGAAGAAAATTAAAGACATCACTAGTTTCAGCTAAAGCGATGATTTCTTCTTGAGAAGGATATTGCAGATCTGCATATAACTTTTCCTCTAAGAGAGATCGCTCTTTCTCTGAAAGAGATTGAATTAACCAATATATAGATTCAACAAGTTGCTTATTCATTACAGTGATGTTCAGTTGTTAATATATTAAAGTTTAATTGTTTGGGTTTGATTAAAGAGCAAATTTATAAAATGTAAAAAGATGAAATGCGATCGCTTGATGTTAAAGATAACAAAAAAACAGGCGATTAAGAGAGTTCCTTAATTTTAAGTTCTTGGATTATTCGCAGTAATGAAACTTTTCCCAGACTGACGAATACTTATCCAGTTAATAAGTGAGATATTTATGATTCAAATTCAAGAATATGACCTAGTAGTTTTAGATAGAGATATCACCGCAAAGCACAAAGAAACGAATCAAGCAATTTTATTAAGAAAAGGTCAAGTGGGTACAGTGCTTACTAGTTTTGAGAACAAAGCTTATCTAATTGATTTTGCAGACCAAGAAGGAATAACTTATGCAATGGAAACCATACCAGCAGAGCAACTAATTCCACTGCTATATCAGCCTGTTGCTCTTCAGGCTTCTTGATTCATTAACATTATTAACTTGCTCTAAAATGCTGCTAATTGCTCGTGTATCTTGTTTAAGAATTAATAATCTTAATTTTTGGGAATCAGCGATCGCCTTTTTAATTAACGTCAGTTGATTAAATGCGATCGCTTGAATAGATTTAAATAGGTCACCATAAATAAACGTGGTCGTATACACCTCACTATCTTTATCTAGAAGGTCTAAAGCTCATAGCTGAGGCTAAGTCCTTTATCAAAAAAATCAGCCGCCACCTTAACAAATTCCGAAGTAGATTCATAGGGCAGCACGTTGCGCCCAGGTATAATACAGCCCTGTCCCTGAGGCAGGTGGGACATGTAATACTCTAAGCGCTGGGGGACGGTTTCGGATTTGCCTTCACTGCTGATGCTGGAACTTTGTTCGCCAAAAACCACAAGGGTTGGTTGAGCAATCTGGGCAATGCTAGCCTCGTAATCTTCCCGCCAAAAACCTGCTAGAAAAGAAAATACGGCGTAGCGACTTTGGGGATCTAAGGCTCCCTCCGTTAGCTGATCTAGCCAATTGGTATCCACCTGTTCAGGCTGGGCAAATAACTGCTTGATCGAGAAAGACTCAATAAACTGGCGACGACGGGCATAAAGATAAAATAATTTACCCAAACCCACGGGAGAATTGAATAGCAGATTCCACAGCAATTTTTGCTGTTGCGGCTTTGCCTCATCGGTAATGGTGCGCCATGCTGGTGGGGCGGATAAGATTAAGCCTGAGATCCATTGAGAATCTACAATCTGAGTTAGCTTAATAGCAATGGGTAAGGATGCTCCCTGGGATACTAGGATGACGGGTTGTTTAACTACCTGCTCAATGAAGAATTTAAGTTGTGATGCCCAATCTAGGGGATAGTAAGCCAAAGAAGGGAAATCGCACTCCCCACACCCTAATAAATCTGGGTTATAGATAGTTGAACTGGGCTGCTGTGACATCCACTCCTGAATAAAGCGCTGCCAAAATAAACGAGATAAGCCCACTCCAATGGGATGAATCAGCAATAGTGCTGGCGTGGTGGTTGATGATTCTTGATGAGAATGAACGGTATAGGCACAACGGTAATCTTTCCAGGAATAGAATTGAGCAGGATTATGCATATTTTTATTTAATGTTGAGAAGTTCGATTAATTCGCCCACAGCTTAATTCCCCCCAGTAAGCCGTTAATGTTGGAGATAATCTGAGCATTTTTGGGCAGTTCAAAATTAATGTTTTTCGCTTCACCACCGCCGATGTAAAGGTCATCGTAATTAAAAAGATGATCTAGGTTGGCGATCGCTTTTTCTAGACGAGTATTCCACTTTTTTTTGCCCTCTTTTTCTAAAGCGGCTCTCCCTAATTGTTCTTCATAGGTTTCTTTTTTGCGGAAGGGGTGGTGTCCCATTTCGAGGTTGGGGACTAGTTTGCCGCCAACAAATAAAGCTGAACCAAATCCTGTGCCTAAAGTTAGCACTAGCTCAACTCCCTGCCCAGAGATTGCCCCAAATCCCTGGATGTCGGCATCGTTAGCTACCTTAACGGGTTTAGAGAGAAGCTGCGCCAAGCTAGTAGCTAAGTCGTAGTTGAGCCAGTCTTGATCCAGATTCACCGCAGTTTTAATCAAACCATTCTGGACTACTCCAGGAAATCCCACGGAAACCCGCTCAAACTCGTTGGATTTTGCCAGAGTCAAAATCCGCTCAATTACATCATCTGGTTTAGCTGGATGAGGGGTTTTGAGCCGTTGACGCTCGCTTAAAGGATTACCAGCAGCATCTAAAACCATTACCTTGATGCCGCTACCGCCGATATCTACAGCTAAAGTCCGCAGTTGTTGAGATTCTTCCATATGTACCTTTTTTAAGAAGCAACACCCAGATTATAAAAGTTTCGGCATTTAGTTAGCTCAGGTTTATTGATTTTTGTGCTGATGGGGAATAATAACTGTTGAGGAGCTGAAGGATTCATTGGTGTATTTTCCGCCCGTTTTCTAATTAGGAAATTTATTTATGAATATCAAATACAAACTTAAGCTCCGCTGGGTTTGTTGTCAGGCGATCGCCGCTACTCTGGGATGCTTGACTTTCGCTACGCCATCGGCACTCAGTGCAGAAAAAGTTAAGTTGATTTATGGTCCTTTTAGCGGCAGAGTCTCCCTCTCGTCAATTGAAAAATACGCTACAACAGGGGAAATGAATTCGGAGTTTCGTCTCTATTCTAAGTTTGTCAAACGGGACACCCTAACTAAACTGCGTCAATGGTTAAATAATCGTTTTCAGAGCGATCGCGTTGCTATGTATAAATTTACCAGGACTCCTGAAGGGGAAAAATTTCTGCAAGAATTGGGCACGGTGATCAAAACTCATCCTCAGCGCAACGGATTTTACGCTATTCGCGCGGCATTGATTGAAGCAGCAGATAAACCTGGTAATTCTGATGGATGGACGATCATGGAGGCGATGCAGAATTTTCCCACAGATGATTTACAAATTAATACTAAAAAATTATTTAGACTCCAAAAAAGTTGGTCAGAAAACCCTGGGGAGAATCAGGCTGCTTTGGAAATTTTCACCTCCACGCAGGATAGTCTTCAATCCAAGTTTTGAAGGTTAAGCACTTAATTGTTAGGCTAATGGTACTGGCGATCGCATTATTGATTAAATGCCTTAAACATTTTAAGTATCAGGTGAATCTGAACCTCCAGCAAAATGCTGAATTAGTCGCTCTGCGGTTTCTAATCCTTCGCGATCGCCCTGTTGGGCAAATAACTCGCGGGCGGTTTTTAAATCTAGAATTCCTCTGGTATCCCCGCGAGTCGCAGTTGTCTGACGAAATCTTAAGCCCTGAAAACTGGTCAACCCCTGATTAGACTCCACGTTAAAAAAGATTCCTGCTCGCTGGAGGTATGCCCAGGCGTGACGGGGATTGCGTAAAATAGCATCATCAAAATCTCTGATTGCCGCTTCTAGATCGGAAAGCTCACGTAAAATCAAGCCCCGCTGATAGTAAAAATCCGCCTCGTTGGGATTGAGCACAATAGCTTTACTAAAATCGGCGATCGCCCCACTATAGTTTTGAAACTCGGCTTTAATTTTTCCCAACTCTGCAACATGTTGGGCTTCGTCGATCATCTCCTGGGAGACAGGACTTAATGTGGGATGTCCGTGGACGACAGGAGTTAAGATGCTGAATAATAAAGTGATTTTAATACTGGAGAAAATTAACAGTCTTTTGACCTTAATTTTGGATAACATTTTAATGATTTTTACTATTGTAGAAGCAAGCTATAACGATATTTTAAGCTTTTTATTAATTAGTTTGTTGGTCTTAGGCTAAGTAACAATCTTATGTAAAAATTTTTACATTCTGAAGTGGCAGTGGATTTAGTATGCTAATTTTGTGAGCAGATTCTAACAACAGCATTTATCAATCAAACCAGTGACTCAGCAGTCTGATAATAATCAAGATGAATTAAAAATACTACTAGAGCTATATAAAATTGTAGTAGAAGAATATCGTTTTCAGACCAATTTAAATTGGGATCGTAGTAAATTTTATGTCTTGCTTAATTCAGCCCTAATAACGACCTCTAGTGGCTTATTAAGATTACCAGGTTTTAAATTTGCGGAATTTTTAACGGCACCATTGTATATCTTAGGGCTTTTAGCAGCGTGGCTTGGATATCAAACTTTGATTAAAGGTATTGAATACCGTCGTCGCGTTGTATTTAAAAAAAATCAGTTTGAAAATAAATTAATACAGTATTCAGATCTTGTTCCTATTGATACTACTGCTGGAATGAGAGAAGTCCGAAAATCGATGGAGGAAGAAGAGTTTGTCAACCGTCCTCCTCGCATTGGGACAATAAGCTATTTTCTAGCAAGTTTATTTATTCTGCTGATGGTTATTAATGGTTTAGCCTTAAGCTATTTGGTCTATAAAGAAATATTTGACCGCATTCCTTAGTAATCTACCAAGTTTTAAATGATGGGTTGAGATAAGACAAGGAGGACAAGAGGGACAAAGGAGATAAGGGAGCAAATTTAGTCCACTCAATTTTTTTTGGCTGAATAAATCTCTGAAAAGCGACGCATCGCGGTTAACCAAAGGTATAACATTTATACCACAAGGGCATATTATCCCACTCCGACGGGGCAATGTCCTCGAATGGGGATAATATATCCTTTAGGATTTGTTGGTCTCCAGCAAAGCGCAAAAGTGCGGTTTTTGCGAGAGGAAATGCTGGGGTTTCCCCGATGAGCAACTTTTGTAAGAAGAGCGAATGCGTCAAGAAGCTAAAAGCTAATGGCTAATAGCTAATCCAACAGATAAATTTTATAATCCAAAGCTGACATTAAGTAGTAAATAATTGAGTTACTGTGATAGCAACATCGGGAAAACTGACAGGATTTATTATTCCTGTGGTTAATTCCAAATGCATTTGCTATGGCTACCATAATTAGAATGGATTTTTTACTGAAACAGTATTTAGGAAGCTTCCTTCTTAGCAGTAGTTTTAGTAGTTTTCTTCTTGGCGGTGGTTTTCTTTTTAGCTGTGGTTTTAGTTTTCTTTTTGGCAGTGGTGGTTTTCTTACGGGTGGTTTTCTTTTTAGTCGCAGCTTTTTCTGCCAATAATTCTAAAGCTTTCTCCAAAGTGATTTCTTCGACGGTTTCGTCTTCGGGCAGACCAACATTAATTTTGCCGTGCTTAATATAATTACCGTAAGGACCTTTATAGATATTTACTGGTTCTTTATCTTCTGGATGTGCCCCTAATTCTCTTAAGGGTGTTTTTTTACTACCTCCACGACCACGCTTGGGTTGCGCTAATAATTCCAAAGCACGCTCTAGGGTGACGGTAATTACGTCATCTTCCTTCTTTAAAGAACGGTAATCCCGCTGAAGCTTAGTGTCTTCTGGTCCTTTAAATTCATGAACTACATAAGGACCAAAACGCCCCAGCGCCGCCTTAATTTTTCCTGCTGTTGCTGGATGTTGTCCCAATAGCCGTGGCAAGGATAATAAGCCGACCGCCATTTCTAAAGTTACATCATCTTTAGTGGCGTGGGTTTTGCTGTCCTTTTTGGGGATCGAGCTCATTTTAGGTTTGGGATTGTCCTCAGTTTTATCCCCTAGCTGGACGTAGGGTCCATATTTACCGACTTTAAAATAAATCGGTTCTCCCGTTTCAGGATGGATGCCAACTTTTTCGGGTCCTTCTTTTTTCTGGCGGATCAGGGCTTCAATTTGCTCAGGACTAAGATCCGCTGGCGTTAAATCGTCGGGGAGGGAAACTTTAAGGGCTTCTTTTTCTCCTTCTTCGTCAGTTATTTCGATGTAGGGTCCATATTTACCGATTCTGACCGTTGCATCCAGGTTGTCTAGCTGAATGGTTTTGGCGATCGCTGGCTCAATTTCTTCTGATTTGACGTCTATTTGGGTTTTAAGCCCTGTTTCTCCCTGATAAAACTTTTTAAGGTAGGGTATCCACTCAGCGCCTCCACGGGCAATTTCATCGAGGGTCTGCTCCATTTTGGAGGTAAACTCAGTATCTACTAGGTCGGGAAAATGTTCTTCTAGCAGTGCCGTAACGGCAAAGGCGGTAAAGGTAGGTACTAGTGCCTTCCCCCGCATCTGGACATAGCCCCGATCAATAATGGTGCCAATTACCGTGGCGTAGGTACTAGGACGACCAATTCCTTCTTTTTCTAGGGTTTTGACCAAGGATGCCTCGGTATAGCGGGCGGGGGGCTGGGTTTCGTGTCCAATTGCTTCTAAATCGTTACACTTGGGCTTGTCTCCCTGCTTGAGAGGAGGTAACGGAATTTCCTGATTTTCCAAAGCGGCATCAGGATTATCTGAACCCTCGACATAGGCGCGGAAAAACCCTGGAAAGTCAATTCTTTTGCCGTTGGCTCGAAACACAGCGTTATCGACGCTAACATCTACGGCAATTTGGGTTAGCTTGGCATCTGCCATCTGACAGGCGACGGTACGTTTCCAAATCAAATCGTACAGCTTTAGTTCCCGATCCTTAAGCTTGGTTTCCTTGGGCGTGCGGAAAGTTTCTCCTGCGGGACGAATTGCTTCGTGTGCCTCTTGCGCCCCCTTACTTTTAGTACTGTACTGGCGAGGTTTAGGACTTAGATAGTTTTTACCATACTTTTGTTCAATACAGGTTCTAGCTGCGGCGATCGCCTGTTGGGAAAGATGTACTGAATCTGTCCGCATGTAGGTAATAAAGCCTTTTTCGTAGAGCTTTTGGGCTACTCCCATGGTTTCCCGTGCCGATAGTCCTAGTTTGCGGTTGGAATCGATTTGGAGAGTGGAGGTAGTGAAAGGGGCGTAGGGTTTACGGGTTGATGCCTTTTCCGTGCGATCGCTTACCGTCCAGGTTTGATCGATTAGCCTTTCTTTCAGTTTATTAGCGTCTGCCTCATTCAGCAGCACCACATCCCGCCCTTCAGCGATTTTACCTGTGTCAGGGTCAAAGTCACTTCCAGTAGCTAGTTTCTTGCCGTCCAGGGTAATTAATTTAGCCTCAAAGGGGTTTTTATCCTGTTCCAAATCAGCTTTAAGATCCCAGTAGCCACCAGACTGGAAAGCCCGTCGTTCTCTTTCCCTAACTACGGTTAACCGTACCGCCACTGACTGTACCCGCCCAGCGGACAATCCCCAGGCAATCTTCTTCCACAGCAGGGGAGAAACGGTATAGCCCACCAAACGATCTAAAATACGCCGAGTTTCCTGGGCATGAACCAGGGCTTGATCAACCTCACGACAGTCTTCTAAAGCCTGCTGAATTGCTTCCTTGGTAATTTCATGGAACACCATCCGCTTGACAGGAACTTTGGGCTTAAGAATCTCTAGTAAATGCCAGCTAATGCTTTCTCCTTCGCGATCTTCATCCGTTGCTAGAATCAGCTCGTCAGCGGTTTTGAGGGCAGTCTTTAGCTCCTTCACCACCTTCTTCTTCTTCTCTGGAACTACGTAAATTGGTTGAAACTCATCCTCGATGTTAATCCCCAAAGTTGCCCATTTCTTATCCTTAAAGGCTGCTGGAATCTCTTTCGCGGAAGGCGGTAGATCTCGAACGTGCCCCATCGACGCCTCAACCTGAAACCCAGAAGGCAGGTAGTTCCGAATGGTACGTGCTTTGGTCGGAGATTCGACAATTACTAGTGTTGACATAGAAGATCAGGTTAACGCAGCAAAATAGGAGTTTTAATTTTGAGTTAGGTTTATTTCCTAATCTATAGTGATCATCCCTCAAACGACAAATATTTTATTTTTGATCTAGTTTTTACTCCCTGGATTTATGTTCAATTTGGGTCTGTATGAACTAGAGTTAGTCAAAATATAAGAGAAAGTTCACTCTTTGAAGTGAAAACATAATAAGCTGAAACAGAAGAGAAAGAAAAGTTAAAGATTTTTTCTTAAAATTCTTTCAGCAATTGTTCAATTTTATCTATCATCCGATAATACCGATAAACTCTATGGATTTTTCTAGCAATGTAGCCTCACAGCTTCATGCAGCGACAATTTTGCCCGAAGGCATTGTCATTGTCACCATTATGGCTGTGTTGATTGGCGATTTGATTTTCGGACGTAGTTCCGCCCGCTGGCTACCCTACCTGGCGATCGCAGGCTTAGTAAATACTCTGGTAGCGCTGTTCTTTCAATGGAACAATAGTGATGCGATCGCCTTTTTGGGTTCTTTTAATGGTGATAACCTGAGCCTGGTTTTTCGCGGTATTGTTGCCCTGTCGGCAATGGTGACTATTCCGATGTCAATTCGCTATATTCAGCAGTCGGGAACTTCCTTGGCTGAGTTTATTGCTATTTTGCTTACGGCTGCCCTGGGGGGGATGTTCCTTTGTGGCGCAAATGAGCTAACTATGGTGTTTATCTCCCTAGAGATGCTTAGTATTTCTTCCTACCTGATGACGGGATACATGAAGCGTGATCCTCGCTCTAATGAGGCAGCACTAAAGTATTTGTTGATTGGTGCATCTAGTTCGGCTATTTTCCTTTACGGAATGTCCCTGCTCTACGGATTATCGGGAGGAGAAACAAATCTTAACAGTATTGCCGCTAAAATTACAGAAATTAATGGGACGCAGTCTTTAGGCTTGGCTATTTCCTTAGTGTTTATCATTGCGGGTATTGCCTTTAAAATATCGGCGGTTCCTTTTCACCAGTGGACTCCAGACGTTTATGAAGGTTCGCCAACTCCTGTAGTGGCATTTTTATCTGTAGGCTCAAAAGCAGCAGGGTTTGCCCTGGCAATTCGCCTTTTGGTAACGGCATTTGGGGCACTAACAGATCAATGGCACTTTATCTTTACGGCTCTGGCAATTTTCAGTATGGTGTTGGGTAACGTGGTGGCACTGGCGCAAACTAGCATCAAGCGGATGTTGGCTTATTCCTCCATTGCCCAAGCGGGTTTTGTGATGATTGGCTTGATTGCAGGGACAGAGAATGGCTATTCCAGCATGATTTTCTATCTGTTTATTTATTTATTTATGAACTTGGGGGCGTTTACCTGCATCATCCTCTTCTCTCTCCGTACAGGTACTGACCAAATTAGTGAATATGCTGGCTTGTACCAAAAAGATCCCCTGCTGACTCTTTGCTTAAGTATCTGCTTGCTATCCTTGGGCGGTATTCCCCCGATGGCGGGCTTCTTTGGTAAGATTTACCTATTTTGGGCTGGTTGGCAGGCTGGACTATATGGTTTAGTATTGCTGGGCTTAATTACCAGCGTCATCTCCATTTACTACTACATCCGTGTCGTTAAGATGATGGTGGTTAAGGAACCCCAAGAAATGTCAGAGTCGGTTAAAAATTATCCTACTATCGACTGGAAACTACCTGGGATGCGCCCTCTTCAGGTGGCGATTGTCGCTTCTACCGTTGTTACTTCCTTGGCGGGAATCTTTTCTAATCCTCTATTTACTTTAAGTGCGGATTCTGTGGCTAGTACTCCCATTTTAAACTCCACTGTAATTACTCAGGAAATACCCCAGAGTGAAATTCAGGTTTCGACGGTGGAAGATTTGATTAACCCCTAGATCAATTTAGCTACCCAATAGTTAGTTAAAGTATCTTATTTAAGGCTCGCCATTGCGGGCTATTTTTTTATTTATCTATTCCTTGATACTTGATAAGTGCATTGATTATAACCTGCGGTAGATCTTATCTGGGATTTTATCTATTAATCTCAATATAGACTTTAAGGAACTCCACTAAATTAAATATTAGATATTTTGCATGTTGGATTAGAGAATAAAACCCAACATCAACTATCAATTTATCAATAATGAGATGGAACTACTTGAGTCCTAAAGTTTTTATTTACACAGTTAACTAGGAGAAATTAAATTATGCCTATTCCAACAGATGAACGAAGAGACGATATTGTCTATTTCCTACTGAATAAAGTTAAGGAAAGTGGAGAAGAAGTGCAGGATATCAGCTACGCCGAAGAAGATTTTGGCGGAAAAAAGGTCAGTCGAGATGAAGTTAAAGAGCATTTACAGCTCGCCCTCGACAGCAAGTATTTAGAAGGAGAGATGATAGAAGGATTAGATTCCGTTTGGATTACTTGTAAGGATGCTAAAATAACCACTGAAGGAAGGGGTGTATTGCGAAGTAACTTCTTTAAAGTATAAACTTTGGTAATAGCATAAGGCAATATCTGACACTATTATATTGCCATGCTTAAATCTCTAATTCTTTTCGACCCTGCTGATTTTCTTGATTAAATTTATACTGATTTTCTTGATTCTTAGCCACTATTTTTAATAAGTCGATCCGTTGGGCAATGTCCGCAATTGTGGGATTTTCAAAGATAGTTCTTAGGGGAATCTCAACTGATAAGGCTTCTTTTAATCTGGAATTAACTCTAGTTGCGGATAAGGAATTCCCTCCTAACTCAAAGAAGTTGTCGTCAATACTTATTCGGTCTAGCTGTAATATTTCTTGCCAAATATGGGCAATGTTTTGCTCTAGATCGTTACGAGGAGAAATAAAGGTTTTAGCTTTAATTTGAGGTTTGGGTAAGGCTTTACGGTCTAATTTACCGTTAGGATTTAGGGGCAGTTCTTCGAGGAAGACAAAATTATCAGGAACCATATAGTAGGGTAATTTTGACTGGAGATGCTGCCGTAGTTTTGATTCAATGATATTTAATGATATCCCCTTTATTAACTGGCGATCGCCTGTACAATATGCCACTATTCTCGGATTAATTCCTAGGTCATTTCTAACTATAGCTACGCTCTGTTTAATGGCGCTAAATTCTGTTAATACTATCTCTATTTCTGCTAAATCAATTCTAAAACCACGAATCTTAACGTTATTATCAATCCTGCCTAAATACTGAATATTTCCATCGGGTAAGTAACAGGCTAAGTCCCCTGTTTTGTAAAGTAGGTAAGCAGAGGAAGCAGGAAAAGGAGAAGAATTGTTCAATGAAAAAGGATTAGGAATAAACTTCTCAGCAGTCAAATCTGGGCGGTTTAAATAACCTCTGGATAATCCCACTCCTCCGATGTGAAGTTCTCCTGGTATACCGATGGGGCAAATTTGCTGTTGAGCATTCAAGATATAAATTTGGGTATTGGCGATCGCTTTACCGATAGGAACATTATTATTTTGCTCGGGATGACATTGGTAAGCTGTAACGTCGATCGCTGCTTCTGTGGGACCATATAAATTGTGTAATTCGGCGTTTAGCTGTCTAAAGAATTGATTTTTAATATTAGTTGGTAAAGCTTCTCCGCTACAGATAACCTTTGTCAGACTATTACAGCTAGATACCTGAGATTCTTCAAGAAAAACTTGCAGCATTGAGGGGACAAAATGCAGCACGCTAATTGCTTCCTGATTAATTAACTTAACCAGATAATTACTATCTTTATGCCCTTCAGGTTTAGCTATTACTAAACAAGCACCATTAAGCCAAGTCCAGCAGAATTCCCAGACTGAAACATCAAAGCTAAAGGGTGTTTTTTGCAATACTTTATCATTACTAGTTAATTGGAAAGCATTCTGCATCCACAGCAGACGATTTACCAGACTGTCATGGGTATTAATGACTCCTTTCGGTTTACCCGTTGAGCCTGATGTATAGATAATATATGCTGCATTTTCTGGACAAGGGAAAGCATGGGGAATAGTATTACAGGATGGGAAAGGAGAGTCTAAATTGATAATTTGTAGATTTTGAGTCTCAAAATTTTTAAGATATTTAGTAACGGTAAAAATAAACTTTAATTCTGTATCCTCGATCATGAAGTTAATTCGCTGCTGAGGATAATCAGGATCGAGGGGAACATACGCCCCACCAGCTTTGATAATAGCTAAAATGGCGATCGCCATTTTTTCGGAGCGTTCTAAATATATCCCTACTGGAGTTTCTGGCTGTACTCCTAATTCCCTTAAATAATTGGCTAACTCTGACGTGCGATCGTGTAATTCTTGATAGGTGTAGTGTTGCTCTTCAAAAACTAAAGCAGTAGCGTCGGGAGTTTTATTTACCTGGGCGAAAAATAATTCTGGAATAGTGTTATCTAAAGGATAGTTAACCTCTGTTTGTTGCCAAGATTCAATTAACTCCTGTTCTTCATAGAGTAAGATTGATATTTCTGCTAAAGTTTGCTGAGGATTAGCAATTACTTGAGCTAAAATATATTGATAAGATTTTAAAAATTTGCTGACGAACCTGCCCTCGAATCTATCAGTTCGATACTGAGCTTCTAAGGTTATTTGGTCACTAGTTTTTACCAGACAGGTAAGAGTATAGTTATTAGCTTCTTTAACTTCAATATTGGATACTTTAAGAGTTTGATTCTGAGATATACCTTTAGCATCAACAGGATAATTTTCCAGGACAAATATAGTATCAAATAATCCTGTTCCTGAGCTTAAATCACTCAAGTCTTGAATTGTAGCTAGTGGCGTATATTCATACTGTAGGTTATTAACCTGTTGCTGCTGTAATTCCTTAAGCCAGGGTAGTAATAGCTCTGCATCTGTTAACTGAACTCGCACAGGTAGAGTATTAATCAATAAACCCACCATCGATTCTATATTAGGTAAATCACCTGAACGCCCCGAAGTAGTTGAACCATAAATAATATCTCTTTTATCAGTGTAGCGACTTAATAATAAAGCAAAAGCTCCTTGAAGAACTGTATTTAAAGTTAAATTATGTTCCTGAGCAAAAGATCTTAGCTGATTACTTAACTCAATATTTAAAGCAATACTTTCTGATTTTATTATTCTATCTTCCTCTAAAGCCTGTCCGTATACTTTGAGATAGTTAGGCTGAATAAAACCCTTTAACTTATCCTTCCAATAACCTTGAGCTACTGCTAAATCTTGCTCTCTTAACCAAGCAATATATTGTCCGTAGGGAATAGAATTTTTACAGGGCAGCCCGTTATAAATCATCAGGAATTCCCTTAAAATTAAGCTTGATGACCAACCATCTAAGATTATATGGTGCTGCGTCCACACTAATCGATAAGCTGATTCCGTTAACCTAATTAAAGCTACTCTAATTAAAGGCGATCGCCTAAGATCACATCCTTGTTTTTTATCTGCTATTAAAAATTCTCTTAATTTATCCTCTTGCTCCTCTGTTGTATCTTCTCGCCAGTCATATTCTTGCCAAGGTAGATCAACCTGTTTATAAATAACCTGAAATATTTTATCCTTCTTCTCCCAGCGAAAAGCAGCACGCAATACTTGATGTCGATTAACAATTTCCTGCCAAGCTTGCTTAATTGAATTGGGTTCAATATCTCCTGATAAGGTAAGGCTAATTTGCGAGACGTATATACTGCTGTCAGGATTAAGAATACTATGGAATAATATTCCCTGCTGCATGGGGGATAAGGGAAATATATCTTCAATATTTTTTTTATTACTCATTTAGATACAAAAAATCTTTATAGTTATCAAATAAATCGCTTTACAGGATCAGAATTTAATTCTATCAGGAATAATCTCAAATAATTTCAACGGTAAAATAACCTTGCTGAATGAAGAATATGAAATATGGTGGTTTTGTAACAGCAAGTACATTTCCCTAAAACTGCTTTTAAATAGGTTTGTTAAATTAGCACATATGATAATTTAAAAGGATATGAACAATTTTTTCAAAAATGTTGATGATGCGTTAACTATTGTTGTTGATTTTTGGTTTCATAAAATTTACATTTATATACAACACAATCCAAATGATTTCATAACAATAGGGGCAGCTATAGTAGGTGCATTAGTTGGAGCAATAGCAACCAATTATTTTTTAACGCGCCAACAAAACAAACAAGATAGAATTGCTCGAACAGTAAATCTTTATGATGAATTTGAAAGTACGGAACGAGCAAAGTCCAGAGTGAGATTATCAAAATTCTTCAGCAATCTTCACCAAGAAGGTAAAGATTATGACTATTTCGCGATAAGAGAATACGATGAACATTTTGATGATTTACATATTCTATTACATTTTTTTGAGCGAGTCTCTATCTTATATGCTTTGGATCACCTTGATAAAAAACTTATTAATAAAAGTCTTGCCTATCCTTTAAAGCAATATTATTCAAAGTTTATTAGAAAGCTTATTCTAGATACTAGAAAAATATATAAAGGTAATCGAGATAAAGATATAGATAAAGTTCGCTGGGTAAAATCTCTAATATATCTAGAAAAGAAAGTTAAAATTGATAAGTATAAGCTAAACATGGAAGAAAACAAACGAAATAACTACTATTTATCCAATGTATTTAGAAAATTTAGTTCCAAAGATGATAACGCAATTATGCAAAGGGAATTAAACAAAATGATTAAATGGTAAAAATAGTTCATGATAAGATTACATTAAAAATCTACGATCCCTTGTGTAATATAAAACAACTCAAGCAAAACTTAACCAACTAAATACATCATCCACTTTCAGTTGCCAATCTTGCAGAACATCTAGGACAGGTAAAATATCCTGTTCTTCTCTTACTTCTAGTAATCTATCTGGTTGAAAAACAGTGATTGAGCGATCATCAGCATCTACTAAATAACCTAACTTAGTGCCATTTCTAAGACAAAAAGTAATCTTACGAATTATCTGATTTGCTGACTGTTCGGGGAAAAGAATCTCAATTGTCCAATCTGGGGCGATGGTAAATTTATCAACGATTTGACCGTTATTATCTAGAGGAATTCTTTGCCATTCAAATACGGCAATATCGGGAACAATAGAGCGCCCTGCAAAAGTACAGCGCAACTCGGTAAACCCATAAGCTAATTTATCGGGTTTACCCACCTGATTAACAGCAGAAGCTAACTCTACTTGCAGAGTGCTGTGTTTTCCCTGGGGCATTAGCTTTTGATAGATTTTTCCGTTAATATATTCCCTTGCTGGCTTAGTTTCTGGTAATTTTAAAAATTGTTCTAGAGTAAGGGGTGAAGTTGTTTGCATTAGGGATTGCTATTTGTTTATAAAAAACTAAATTCCTGGGCTGGAACTAAACGCCAATTCTGACTATCAATTAATTGTAAAACCTGTTGATGATAACGGAGTAAATTTTCTCGATGTCCGACGCTAATGTAGGTTATTTCAGTATCTGCTAAAAGTTGATAAAGTAAATCTTGATTACTATTATCTAAAGCACTTGTGGACTCATCGAGAAGAGCATACTTTGGTTGATGTAATAATAAGCGAGCAAAGGCTAATCTTTGCTGTTCTCCCCTGGATAATACCCGTGACCAATCTTCTTGAGCGTCTAGGTTCCCGAATTTATTGAGTACCTGATTTAAGTTAACCTGTTCTATTATTCCTAATAGCTTATCTGATGCAATATTGTTAGATAAATGAGGATAGATTAGCTGTTCTCTTAAAGAACCTAAAATCAAATAGGGACTTTGAGGTAAAAACAAAATATCGGGCGATCGCGGTTTATAAATTGCCCCTGAACCAGACTTCCATAGTCCGCCAATGGCTCTAATTAAGGATGTTTTTCCCACACCACTAGAACCCACAATTAAAATGTTCTCCCTCGGTTTTACTCTTAGTGAAAGATTATGAGTAATCTTATTTTCGGAGTTGGGAATTATTAAAGTAAGATTCTTAAAGGCTAGCTGTTCCTTTTCCTTAATTTCGATTAATTTCTGATCTTCTTTATCTATTAAATCTACCTGTTTTAGATAGTGATTTAGATTAAAGATTCGCTTAAAACCTGCTGCTAAAGCCGTTATTTTTTCAAACTGAAAGATAATTAAACTTAAGGATAACCAGCTCCTTTCAAAAGCAATCTGAGACTGAGTAATTGCCCCAATCTCAACCTGCCCTGCAAAGATACTAGGAGCTAATAAGATAGCAGGGAGAATCATAGCTATAAACTGAAAGCCATTTTGAAACAAATCTAGATTAAACTGCCACGTAATTAGACGATTAAAATTTGCGATCGCCTGGTTCAGCTTTTGCTTAACTCCCTTCTTTTCTATTGCTTCACTGCGATAAAATGCAATACTTTCTGAATGATCTCTAACCCTAATTAAGCTAAAGCGAAGATTCGCTTCCTTAAGATATTGTTCCAGGTTAATCGCTGTTAGTTTACGAATAAATAAAAACCATAGGGTACCAGTACCAACAACACTATAAATTAATAAAAATAAAACTAACGGCTGATATATTAACCAGATAATCCCGATAAAAGCTACTAGCTGCACCAGAGCCTCTAAGGTTTGTATAAATAAAAAAAGTGACTGCTGAGTAAACTGATCAAGATCCTCAGCAATTGTGCGATCAGGATTATCAAGGGAAGAATAATTATGGAGAAAGTAAAACCTTCTTTCCTCTAAATACCGCCGCAAAAATTTATCCGTCAACCATCTACGCCACTTTAAAGCCAGCCTAGATTCCAGGTAAGTCTTATAGGATAGTAGAGGTACACTAACAGCGATAATTAACCCCAATAACCTAATGGTATGCCAAAAGCGATCGCCGTCCCTAACCGCTAAGGCAGAAATGATCTCTCCTCGCTGTATAGTCTCAAAAGCTATTACGATACTGCTAATAATTGAGAGGCTAATTAAACCAACAAGTTGCTTCTTTCCTTGAGATTCCGAACGAGAAAACCAGTAAGGTTTAGCTATCTGCCAAAACTGCTGTAAAGGTTCAACATCCCACTTAAACATTTATATTGGATACTTTATGCCTGTTTTGTGTCTGTAAAGGATAGTTAGTGGTTAGTCAACAGAGCAATATATTAAAGGAAGAAATAGCCATTTCTCTATCCTGTTTAGAAATTACTTTAATCCTTGACTTTTAACCAATCCTAAAAGATTAATTTATTTCTTATGACTTAATACGTAAATTAATACCTAAATATAATCGGTAAAGTGGGACGAGCATCAAATATTTCACCCCTAACGCCTCCATCAAAAGTTATTTCCAACAACGGCGCATCAGTCCGAGCAATTTTCAATAACTTTTCTTGCTGTAACCAATCAAGAACATTGCTGTTTCTTCGCTTTCCAGTCTGAACTGACATTTTAATATCAGTAATATTTCTAACTCCTAAAGGATGGCTGAGATATTTCTGGCTTGTCTGTTGCTTACAGCTCAAAATGCTAGCATATTTTAAGCGATCAGGTATAAAAAAAACTAAAGGCTCGATGGCATTTTGTTGATTTTTTTGGGAATAGGCAAGATACTTATCGACTCTTAGATCGCTGATTGGACAGCTATCTAGTGTAGTCACGTCTGGTTCTTGCCTCCGACTTAAGCCGATGCCAAAAGGTGATGTATGATTATCCTGCCAGTTAACTCGCGCAGGAAAATTAATCGCAGTTTGCGATGATGGAGGCTTATCTTCCAGCCAAATGATCGCTAGATAAAGATTTTCCAGAAAGCAAATTCGGGATTTTGTCCCTTCAGCTTCACTTCTAATTACAGTGTCGGGAAAATATAGTCCAAAATTTTCGAGGATAGATACTGCATTTGCTCCTTCCTGAACACACACAAAAAGGCGATCAATCTCCAGCAGTGAACTATTTCTTTGATTTAAAGCGGCTGCCGTGCCTGGTTTTTCCTGTAGCTTTGCTTGATAAGAATTAATTTCCTGAGATAGTCTAGAAGCGGTAATCATATTTCTAAGGTTTATACCTGGGGCGTTTAAAATTCGTGGGTCTTATGTAAAGATAAAATAAAATCTTATAGTCTAAATCTAACTCGGTAAATAATATTCAGATTTGGGTCAGTGTGGCACTATAGAACTCATTGGGGTTCGATGTCAAGTTAGCTGATTTGACTCTTCCTCACTTTATTAGCTCATCATGAAATTATCTCACTATCAAGAATAATTTTCAACAAGCTCTTTGTTAAGAAATAATGACAATGTTAAAAAATAGAGGAGTATAATGTAGCCACCAATTGAGCGTCATAGCTAATATTACTCAGTAAGCACCATTAAAAACAATAAGTAGTTTAGCCTAGAAATAAATTATTCAGAGTGCAAATTAGCCAATATCTATGTTATTTAGATTACATTATTGGAATCAATTTGACCTAAATTGCAGTTTGCTTTTAGTCAAATGAGAATTATTTATAATAGCAGCCGCAGTATAAATACTGAGATTGAATTTGAAAAGTATTTACTATTTTAATATGTCCCAAAATTTGTTAAAACTAGTATAGACATGCCCAAACAAGTGTATGAGTAGCCAAACCCAACAAACTTCAGAAATTTCAAGTTTTAATTATCAGGATCTGGATTCTCAACAACGTTCGGAAATTGAGGAAGCAACCGCCGCTATAAGAGAGCGCTTAAGAAAAGCGGCTCAGGACATCTGGGAAATTGGCAGAATGCTTAGTGATGTTCAGTCTAAGCTACAGCGGGGGCAGTTTGATGACTGGATCAAAACTGAGTTTGATTGGAGTCGGCGCACAGCCTATAAGTTCATTAGCGTCTTCAAAAGATTTGATAACAGCGTTAATTTAGAAGAAGTTAATATTGCCACCTCTGCTTTATATCTCTTAGCAGCTGAATCTACTCCTGATGAAGTTCGGGAAGAATTTATTCTAAAAGCCCAAGAAGGAGAAAAAGTTACTCATCAGCAGGTGTTAAAGGTAGTGAGAAAAGCTAAGGGAAAAGTAGGGGAAAATGATAGTATACCCATTCCTACAAAACAACAGGAGTCCGTATTAAATTTACCCTTACCTCCTCCTGTTTCTGTAACCAATCTGATTGAAAAACCCCTCGCCTCAGTTGATAGTAGCCCCCGCTTAACCCTTTCACCACAATTGATAGTTGACAGTGGTTGGTATCAGCTAGAATCAAACCATCATCTCTTTTGCGGTGATACTGCATTACCAGAATTTACCAATTATATTCCCTACAGTTCCCTGGCGATCGCTATTACAACAGATGATTGGGCGCATGACTGGCTGATTGAAAAGGCTAAAACCGTGGTTGTCTTTCCTGAATCAGAATACGCAAGACAAAAACTTACTGGGTTAATTGTCATGTTTTCTACTCCTAAGGAGAAAATAATTTTTCCTTGGCTACCCAATTCTGAAATTATTGCCCTGACTCATCAATTAGATAGACAAGTATATGCTGGGGATATAGATACCTCGAAATGTCAGGCGGCGTTAGATCATTTGCAAAGTAACCATTAGAACAAAATACTCATAATAAAAGCAGAATTTTAAGCTAAAGGTTATGAGCAATCGCGACAAGTTAAGAGACTGCGATGTTAGCCAAACTGCTCGTGGTTAAGAAGTAGCAGGTAACAGGTAGCAGATAATTATTAGGGATAAGATATTTCAATTTAAATGGACTCGATGGTTGATAATAATAGTATTTTCATAGTATTTTTATACCCGTAATCCATTACTCGTTACCCGTTACCTAAAAAAAGTTGAGACCGAGGGTAATCCTTTAGGACAAACACCACACCCCTTCAACTTGTCATGATTGGGTTATAGGTTATAGGTTATTCCTCTCCTCTAACTGCGCCGCAATTTCTTCAGGAGACATATTTTGCACTTCTGTTAGTAGCTGTTCAATAGTTGCTAATTCCTCAGCTTGAGGCTGTTGTTTTTCAATCATCGTAGCTAAATTAGCCACGGTAGGAGTATCGGCAAGAATACTGCTCATTGGTAATTCCACGCTAAATTGTTCTCGGATGCGGGAAATAGTTTGAATTGCCAGTAAAGAATGTCCTCCCAATTCAAAGAAGCTATCGTTAACCCCAACCTGATCTATGCCTAATACTTGTTGCCAAATTTCGGCGATCGCCTTTTCCGTCTCATTACTCGGCGGGATATATTCAGTAGTGAGATTAGGACGAGCATGAGGCTGTATGTTACTAATATTGTTAGCCGCCTGTTGTTCTTCAAGAGTAGAGTTTAACCAGCGCTCAATCCTAGCTGTTAAATCCCCTTTAGATACAATTACCTGACTTCCTGAAGGTAGGCTTAGTATTTCTTCCGTGGCTGTTCCGACTTCTTGAGGGGTTAAGCTATATTCTGAGAGGCTGGCACCAATACCAGATAGATTTTGAGAGGCGGTTTCAGTCTGATAAGCATCCCAATTAACGCTAAACCAAGGGGTGTGATTATCAAAGTTATTATTTTGCTCCTCAGCAAAAGCATCTAAATAACAGTTTGCCCCTGCATAGGCTGCTAATCCTAAACCACCCAAGATTGAAGATAAGGAAGACTGAAGCAGAATAAAGTCTAATTCCCGATCTTTTAAACATGCAGCTAGTACATGTAGGGGCTTAATTTTAGTTTGGTAATTATATTCCCAGTGACTAGAGTTTAGCTCAGTAATTAGGCTAGCAGAATTTTGATTAGTCATTGGCGTTGCATAAAATACGCCGTCAATTTTCCCTCGGGCTTCTTCTGCTGTGGCGATCGCCTTACTGACATCTGCTTGACTATTAATATCTGCCTGAATCAAGGAGTAATCATGGTTATCAAAATCAATCTGCCCCTCTGTCTCTTCTACATCTCCCACTAAAGCTAATTTAGCCTGAAACTTCTCCTGTAAATATTGAGCCCAAACTAAACCCAAACCCTTACTAATACTGCCGAAGATTAGATATACTCCCCCCTGCTTAAGACGAGTCTTGCTACTATCTAAGGTTAGATTTTGATAGGTTTGTTGCCAACGGCGATCGCCGCGATAGGCTATAGATAGATTATCAGAAGTCAGGATTTCTGGCAGCAGATAATCTACTCTAGTCTGACTGGTATCGGTATCAATTACCCTGCAATTTATCTGGGGATATTCTTGGCTAAGAACTTTGGTTATTCCTGAAATACTGGAATGTTTAATCTGAACATTTTCGGTGCCGATAATATCGTGAAGTTGCTGTGTGATGATATTGAGTTGAATAGAGCATTCTAACCGCTGTTTATCTAAGATTTTAACCAGATTTAAGAGATTGCTAAAGTTAGCGTCCTCAAAGTTTCCCTGGAAATAAATAATCTGTAAAGTATGCTGGGTGATAAGATTCTGCTCATTTAAATGTGCCAATAACTGCTCATAATGCTCTTGATTACAAACAATCTGAGAATCACTAAGCACCTGAAAATCTTCTCCCTGAGATACATTTATCACCTGTTGTTCAGCAGCAATTAAGTATTCATTTAAGGATTTCTCTAAGCCTGGTTCAGCTTCCATAATTAGCCAGCAGGCTTGAAGCAGTTTGCTACTGTCGATTTTAGCCAGGGGTAAGACTTTCGACCAAGTGGGAATATAAAACCAGCGATCGCCATCAGTCTGTGGCTTGCTAGCTAAAGGTAAATTAAATTCCGCCAGATCAGGCTCAATCCAGTATCTTTGTCGCTCAAAGGGATAGGTAGGTAATGCTACACGATAGGGTTGTACCTCGTGTAGCTGTTCCCAATCTATCTTGACTCCCGCCAGCCATAATTGTCCGCAGGTGCGAAGTATCAAAGAAAGATCTTCCTGGGTATCTTTGGGATGGCGGAGGGAAGATATTACCACCTGCTGCTTAGAAGTTTGTTGCGCCAGGGTGCTCAAAGTTTTACCAGCACCGACTTCCAATAAAATCCTTTTGGGCTCTTGAACAATTTCCGCTATACCTTCTGCAAATCTTACCGTCTGTCGTAAATGCTGTCCCCAATATTCGGGATTAGTTGCTTGCTCATTAGTAATCCAGGTGCCAGTAACGTTAGAAATAAAAGGAATTTGCGGCGGATTAAGGTTAACTTCCCTGATGGCTGCTGTTAAAGGAGCGATCGCCTGCTCCATTAAGTGGGAATGAAATCCATGGGATGTCTTTAAACGACGAGCAGCAATTCCCCGCTCCTGCAAAGCTGTCTCGACTTTGGCGATCGCCTGTTCCTCTCCTGAAACTGCACACAGGGAAGGGGCATTACTTACCGCCAAACAAACTCCCTCACTTAAATACTCTTCCATCTCAGCAGCGGATAAAGCTACGGATAACATAACCCCTGGTGGCTGCTGCTGCATTAGCTTCGCCCTGGTAGCCACAATTTTTAAAGCGTCCGAGAGACTAAATACCCCTGCGATAGTCGCCGCCACATACTCGCCGATACTGTGACCGATTAACGCCTCTGGCACCACCCCCCAAGTCAGCCATAGCTGGGTTAGAGCATATTCAATGACGAAGATTCCTAACTGGGAGTATTGGGTTTCTTGAAGCGTTGAGGCTGTTGAGGATGCAGAGGGGAAAAGAATTTCTTTGAGAGAGATATCTAGATCGGGTTCGAGAATTTGGAAACAGCGATCGCAGCTTTCTTTAAATACAGGCTGACTTTGATAGAGCCCCCAGCCCATATTTTGATACTGTGAGCCTTGTCCTGAAAACATAAACACGACGGGCTTATATTCTTGCACAACCTGGTTAGTAAAAACTTGATCCAGCGCCAGAGAACTTAAAGACTCCGCAGCCTCGGCAACAGTTGCGGCGACTAGCATCCGTCGATGCTCAAAAGCCCGACGACCAACCTGTAACGTATAGGCTACGCTTGCCAAATCTAGACTAGGATTGTCCTTTAAATGCCTTGCTAAATTCCCCGTCATCTCCTCCAAAGCAGTTTTCGTTTTTGCCGAAAGAACTAAAATATTCGGACGAATACTCTTCTCTTGTGACTCCTGAAAAGCCTCCTCAAGAATCAGGTGAACATTAGTACCGCCAATGCCAAAGGAACTAACCCCTGCTCGCCTGAGCTTCCCCTGGCTTGACCAGTCAACTAACTCGCGGTTGACATAAAAAGGACTATTTGACCAATCAATTTGCGGGTTAGGGCGATCGCAATTAATACTAGGAGGAATCTGCTGGTGTTGCAGCGCCAAAACGGCTTTAATTAAGCTAGCTATGCCTGCGGCTGCGTCCAGATGACCGATATTAGGCTTGACGGAGGCGAGGGCGCAAAACTGTTTTTCTTTCGTCTCTAGGCGAAAGGCTTGAGTTAAAGCAGCCACCTCAATTGGATCGCCCAAAGCAGTCCCCGTACCGTGGGTTTCAATATAGGAGATAGAGTCTGGGGATACTTCCGCCACTAACTGAGCCGCTCTAATCACCTTGGCTTGAGTATCGATGCGGGGAGCCGTATAGCTAACCTTAGTTTCCCCATCGTTATTCATCGCCGAGCCTTTAACTACCGCCAAAATGCGATCGCGATCGCTTTGGGCATCTTCCAGACGTTTGAGAACTACGATCCCTACCCCGCTACCTCCTACGGTACCACTAGCATCCTCGGCAAAAGCCCGACAGTGACCATCAGGAGAATAAATCCCTCCCTCCTGGTACTGATATCCCTTCGAGAGAGAAATTGCCACTCCTCCTGCCAAAGCCATATCACATTCACCGCTCAAGAGACTTTGGCAAGCCATGTGTACTGCTACAAGGGAGGTAGAGCAAGCTGTCTGAATATTGACACTGGAACCTTCAAGACTTAGCTTGTAAGATACTCGCGTAGTTAAAAAATCCTTTTCTGAAGCCAGAAATAGCTGATACTTACTGGTGTTGTCCCTGATCTGAGCATTGCGGTAGAGATTGAACATATAGCCATTCATCCCTGCACCGCCAAACACCCCCACCGCCTTCGGGTAATTTTGACCATCGTAGCCAGCAGATTCCAAAGCTGTCCAGGCAGTTTCTAAAAATAAACGATGCTGAGGATCTAGTAATTCCGCTTCCCTAGGATTAAAGCCAAAAAAGTCGGCGGCAAATAAGTCTATATCTTCCAGTTGCCCCCCTGCATTGACAAAATTAGAGCGATCGCCCGTTGACTGGTTAACTCCTAATTCCTCTAAACTGTAACCAGAAATAGATTCTACTCCCCGTTGCAGATTGTGCCAAAATTCAGCAACATTTTTTGCACCAGGAAACCTACCCGCCATCCCAATAATGGCAATCTCTAATCCGTTATTCATGGCGATCGCTTTGTTTCAATTATTTATCTTACAAGTCAGGGAAGCAAGTCCTAAAGACATTAGGGCATCCTTGGCAAATCTTATTAAACCGCATCCACATAGAAAACTGGAGTTTTTGTTTACTAGCAATTTATCTTCCAAATTCCCAATCCCCAATCCCTAATCCCTCGGAAAGTTAACTTAAAAACTATGGGTTCCAAACTAGACGCGGTTTAAGATGCACTTTTACAATCAATTTATCATAGCAGAAACTAATCGAACTAGTCAGGATAGAATATAAGCGTGCAGATTATGCACCTATTTTCATTCCGCCCGAAGATTACTGAACCAAGTAGCTTTACTTAAAAAAGTATAGTGAAGGCAGAAATCCAAATTAAATACCAGGCGATCGCCTTAACTAACTACAAAACTGACCCCTAAGCTACGATTCTTCAACGAGGGGCAACAGTAAATCTGGCAGAGCTTCCAGAATAAGCTGGTCTGATAAAGGTCCCCGAGTATGACTACCCCAAAGATAGTAATCGACAAAAAATACTCGTCCCTGCTGAAAAGCTGGCATGGATCTGAGTAAAGGGTTTCGTGCCCATTTTTCCTTTCTCGGAGCCTTAGCACTTTTAAAATAATCATTTCCCCAGTCAAAGACAATAACCATCTGAGTTTCAATCTGAGGTATGATTTCCCAGGAAATTGTGGCATCTATTTTGACGCCTTCTAGTTCAACTATCTCAAAGCCAATTTCTCGCAACAGCCTGCCTGTAGTGTTGTTCGATGCCAAGCCTACCTGGGTATCGAGGTCAGAATGAAGTAACAATATCCGAGGATAAGTCTGCAAAACTGGCTCCAGTGCCGCTCTTGCTTGAGCAATATACTGGTCATGAGTCGCTAGCAGTTCTTCTACTTGAGCCTGCCGTCCCAATGCTTGAGCAATGCCTTGGATATTTTGCTGCCAGGATTGAGGTTTATTGGGATTTTGAGCATCGTTAAACAGTAAGGTCGGTGCAATTTTAGTCAGTAAAGGATATTCATCATCCTGCCAATGTTCCCCCAAGATCAAATCTGGCTTAAGTAGGGTAAGACGTTCAAGAGAAGGAGAATCACGATCACCTATTGCTACGGGCTTTGTGGTTACCCATTTGCCAAGATACGGAATCTGTTCTGAGGGATTGTTATAAACAGGAGTTTTGATCACTGATTCAGCCGAGTCAGCATATCCAGAAGGCTGGACTCCCAATGCCAGGATACTATCCAGAAGATGAGGGCTAAGGGCAGCAACTTTCTGTGGTTGACCGCAGACTTCAGTTTTACCTACCTCATGTTGAACCAGACGGCAAGATTCTGGGCTGGCAGAGGGAGCCAGCTCACCCTTAGAAACCTCAGAAGCACGAGTGCAAGCCACGGTCAAGCTGCCGCTCAAGATGCATAGACTCAGTAAACTACATAATTTAAGCATAGAAGCAAATTTAACAGTTTGACCAGTGACTCACTTTTGTCTGCTCAGGCATTAAAAATCCAATGAAAGTTGACCCACGACCGTAAAAGGCGCGCCCGTCTGAACCGCAGATGTATTCTGAGATGATTCTAGAAAATCTTCGTCAAATAGGTTCTGGAAATTTAACTGGGCGCGCCATTTCTCACGATTATAAAACAGACTAGCATCGAAGCGGACATAGGAAGGCAGGACAAAATCATTAGGAATTGATGCTTCGCGATCGCCTACATAAAATAAGCCAGCGCCAAAACCTAACCCCTCTAGGTCACCCTTTTGCAGCTCATAAGTGGTCCACAAACTAGCACCGCTACGAGGAGCGTTAACTAGGTTATCACCTATGGGCGGTCCATCGTCTTCGCTTCCCTCAGAGACAAAAGCGTCATTAAAGAACAAAGAAGCAATAATATTCCATCCACTTATCGGTTCTCCCGCCACGTCTATTTCAATTCCACGACTTGTTGCCTCCCCAATGGGAATAGAAAAATCAGGATTGTCAGGATCGCTTAAAGCAATATTGGTTTGATCAATATTGTAAGCAGCTATGGTAGCTGAAACTCCGCCAAATTCTCCTTTGACCCCCACTTCAAATTGAGTTCCCCGTTCTGGATCTAATAAATCCCCCTCGGCGGTAAATGCACTGTTGACTTCAAAAGATTGACTAAAGCTACCGTAGAAAGAAATTTCTTCGATGGGTTGATAGACTAAACCCACACGAGGAGAAAAGGCTTCGTCCGTAAATACACCACCAGCTTCACCCGAAAAATCATTGAAGGTGAATTCAAATTCAGTGTCATTGGTCACGAAATCATATCTGCCACCCAGCAGCAGTTTAAGATTGGGCAACAAAGTAATCAGGTCTTGCAGATAAATACCGTTCGTATCTATTGGAAGATCGGATTCAAAAAAAATATTAAAAGCATCATCATCAGGGAATGGCGTATCAAATTGCGGATCGAATACGTTGATCGTAAAAGGATTATTTTCAGTATCGAACACATCCCGATTATCACTAGTGAAAGTACTCCGTGTCAGCTCAAAGCCTAGCAGGAAATCATGCTTCACTGGACCAGTATTAAATTCAGTGATCAGATCCGTCTGCCAAGTAATATTATTGCTATCTTGGAAATCCTCACTAAATGAGCGGGTTATGTCTCCAGTTACTGGATCTATAGATATTGGGCGAAAACCGATTTCAGTAATGTTAGTGTATTCTGCACCAACGCCAGTACGCAGCCTAATGTTGTCATTAAAGCGGTGATTTAAATTAAAGTACACACTATGACTTGTACTGTCGCGAACATTATCTTCATCTGCCACAAAATTAATCTCAGGAGGAACTTCAAAGACAAGAGGGCTTATGGGAAATCCATCATCAAATAATTCATTTTGATCTAAGAACTCGTACTCAAGAGTCACGTTGGTTTTATCGCTAAAGTCGTACCTAATTACGGGAGCAACACCGACGATTTCCGCGTCCGAAAACTCACGAAAATTCCCCCCATTTTGAAAGGAAAGATTCAGGCGATAAGTGAGCCTTTTGTCTTCAGTCAACGGTCCCGTAATATCAAGGGCGGGCTGAAGCAAGCCAAAGTTTCCTGCCCTAAACTCCAAATCATAAGACGATTCTTTTTGGGGCTTTTTGCTGATATAGTTCACTGCTCCCCCTGGCGTTACCTGACCGTACAAGACTGCGGATGGTCCTTTGAGAACTTCAACCCTTTCCACTAAATCTGGTAAGACAGATATTGGAGTGCCACTCGTATCTCCCGATCTAAATCCATTTCTCAGAATCCTAGGGTCGGTAAATCCTCTAACAGTGAAGCCATTAGAAATGTTACCGCGAGCTCTTTGAATCGTCACGCCTGACACGTTGCGTAAAGCATCGCCAACCCTAACTATACCCTGATCTTCAATTACTTTTCTGGGTATGACCTGGATTGATTGGGGAACATCCCTGATCGGTACATCAATACGAGTGGCAGTGGTGGCATTGTCTGCCTGATAACTATCCTCTTCTACTTGCCCTGTGGCAATGATATCAATCTGCTCCTCTTCTTCGACGGTAGTCGTCTCAGGAGTAATGTTCAACACTAGATCATCTCTGCCAGCAACTACTTCGGCGCTGGGAGTTTGGTCACTACCTGTAATTCTGATCTGGATGCTGTTGGAGTCGGCTTGATTAACCGTAATCCGCTCAATTCCTGGTGCGGGCTCAAGTTCAGTTATGCCGTTTCTAATAGAGAACGCTAGGGTAGCATCCAAAATATCGATGACCAGCTCGTTACCTTCTGAGACAATCAGCGGCACCAATCTCTCACTACCCGCCACGGTTTTTAAGATTAACTCTAACCCTGATTTGGTTGGGATTACTTCAACTCCCGTAACGCGAGTTTCACCCTGAGCCATATGCGAAGCGGTACCATATGCGAAGCGGTATCCTTTAGGACAAGGGCATAATATATCCTTTAGGATCAAATCTTTAGCTGTACCCTGAATGTATGGCAAAAAATTGGTTGAAGTAAATTTTTCTGTTCTCCCCGTCTCTTCGTCTGAAGCAATCTTCGTAGCTGCTCCCATAGCTGCATTAGAGACCTTTGCCTGCTCCTCTGCCCTCAAAGCTGGCATTGTCATCAAAGAGAATAAACTTGTTAATAAAAATAACCACTGTAATCGATTCACCATAACTCCATACACCTTTAAACAGAAAACTTAGACCTGATAAATTATTGATACTATTTTTTAGTAAGCTAAATCCTATCAAAAGGTGCGCTAAGTCAATACCGTTAAACAGCCCGCAAACGGAATAAAATGTGCTTTAAACGGAATTTTTCAATTGCGCTTGATACTGTTTAGGGGTAACACCATACTTTTTACGAAATCCTCTAGATAGAGAACGATAGCTTGCAAAACCCACTTTATGGGCAATTTCTGCGACGTTAAGCTGGTTGTCCAACAACAAGATTCGCGCTTGTTCTAATCGATAGTCATGTAGATAGCCAAAAGCCGTTGTGCCAAATATTTCCCGAAATCCCCGTTTCAGTGTACAGTCATTTAATCCTACCTGACGTGCTAACTTGATCAGAGATGGTGGATTGTTAAAATTATCGGTAAGAATAGCTTTCGCGAAGTGTATGCGCTCAATATCATCTGACTTGAGAGAAGATAACTTTTCTGTTCTTCGACTATTCTGTTTCAGCTGCTCTAACTTTAATGATATTAGCTCCAAACATTTACTCTCCAAGTAAATCTGTTTCGTTTTTCCCTGAAACGGGCAGCTAAAAATTTGTCTCAGTGCCGTTTCCATCATTGGAGTGATGTGACCAACATCCTCGATTAAATTTTGCCCTCCGATACGCTGGAGAGTCGATGCTGGTAATTCCTCAAAAATTTCCGTTATTGATTGACTTAACTCAGGAGCAGATTCTAGGTGAATATCTATTTTTTGGATCGGTTCTCCTGAATAATGTAAGCGTTGATGATCAGCTTCCAAACTACCCCACTCAATAAAGTTTTCTCTCTTACACTTACCATAGTGATTACAGGATAAATTAAAGCCAAACTCACGGCTATCAAAAGCACCGACCTTTCTGATGACGCACAAATCCTCATGAAGCTGATAGTCAAACAGCATCATATTAATGCCATTTATGTTAATCGATTGAATATATCCCGTTCCTAAAATCTCTGGAACTAGCTCTAATTTATCGGCAAAATCTGGCGACTCTATCTTTTGAGATGATAGATTTGCCTCCTGCCAAAGAGCGTCATAATCAGAATCATATATTGTAATTGTCATAGGAAGTAATAATCTACAGCAGCTAATAAGCCTTTATCATTGCTGCTTTAGATATATCAATTAGGGTATGGGACAGATAGTAAACTTAGGTCACAAGACTTAACTAAAAGATACTTTAATTGAAAATTATTTTCAATATGCTCAAATTAATTATCCTAGTCATAAATATGGCGATCGCCTGATAGTTCTGTAATCAAGTTTGCAATCGCATTGACTAACTAGAAATAAATTTACGTATCAGGCTCTACTTTTTTTGATTCTTCCAGGATAGGCAACAGCAAATCAGGCAAAGCTTCCAGGATAATTTGGTCTGATAAAGGACCACGAGCTGGACCGCCGCTGATATAGTAATCTACAAAAACTACTCGACCCTCTTGAAACACTGGCAGAGAGCTAAGTAACGGATTTTGTGCCCATCGTTTCCTGATGCTTGCTTGAGGCGTTGATTCTTCAGGATTTAACGCCAGATCACCGTCCCAAGCAGCAACGACCATTAAATCACTTTCGATAGTTGGTATAATCTCCCAAGAAAGTGGTACCGTGCTTCTACCCGCAGTGCCAGGTGGATGGACAATTTCAAAGCCAATTTCCTCTAATAATCTTGCCAGGACAGTCCTATTTCCAGATTTAGTTTGGGTCATTTCTACATTGGAAGTAACAAAAAAAATGCGGGGATATTTTTCTAGCACTGGCTGTAGGGCTTTTTGAGCCTGTGTCATCCGTGCCTCATGCTTCACCAACAGTTCTTTTACCTTGTCTTCTCGCCCTAAAGCCTTGGCTATTTTAGTAATATCGTTCTTCCAATAACTGAAGTCATTGGGATTTTTCCGATCATCAAATAGAAAAGTAGGAGCGATTTGATTCATTAAGTCATACTGACCAGTTTGCCAATGTTCCCCAAAGATTAAATCTGGTTGAAGGAGTTGGAGACGTTCGAGGGAAGGTGTAGTACGAGAGCCTAGTCCTATGGGTTCAGTCGTGATCCGTTTACCAGTATAGGGAATTTGTTCCCTCGGGTTATCAAAAATTTTAACGTTAGAATTGACATTTTGAGCCACAGCAGCAGGCTGCACTCCCAAAGCTAGAATACTATCTAAAATACGGGGACTAATGACGGCAACTTTTTGTGGTTGACCACAGACTTCTGTTTTCCCTATTGCATGCTTAACCAAACGACAGGATTCTGAATTACTAGATACGGTATTAGCGCTCTCTGAAGAATTAAAAGAGGGATTACCTTTCAAATACGCTGCGCGATCGCAAGCCACAATGAAGATAACAGCACATATCACCAAGAGTATAAAAGATATGTAACGGCGTAATTTAATCATTATTATTTCGAGAATATCGAATACATTATTCTCAATTTACAATCAGATAAGAAAATGTTAAGCAGTAGAGCACTTGATAATTGATTTCCTCAAGGGAGGATAAATGCTCTACTGCTCAATGCCTAAAGCTTCAGTGACAAAGAACCGATTACCGTCAGCGGGGCACCAGGATAAACGACAGGATTATCAAATAGCTCAGTGTAATCTTCATCAAACAAATTCTGGAAATTTACTTGCGCTTCCCAATTTTCCTGTTTATAGAAAATGCTGCCATCAACCCTTACATAAGAAGGAAAGACAAGACCACTATCATTAGGAACACTCGATACTGCCTCTCCAACATAAAATAATCCAGCACCGAAGCCTAAGCCCTTCAAACTACCCTTTTGGATTTCATAAGTTGTAAATAGACTCGCGCCATTTTTCGGAGCAGCTAGCAAATCATCACCTTCAGGAAAAGTATCATCACCCACTGAAACAAAAGCATTATTTACATATCCCGTAGCAATGATATCCCAGCCGTCTAAGATTTCTCCTACTATATCTAACTCAACGCCGCGACTTGCCGCTTCTCCAATGGGAAGCTGAAAATCAATATTATCAGGATCAGTCACAGCGAGGTTGGTTTTAACAATATCATAAGCCGCCAGATTAATGGAAACTCCTCCTATCTCCCCTCTAACACCGACTTCAAACTGTCTACCCCGCTCAGCCTCAATCACGTCACCATCGACGGTAGGGGTTGCACCGTTAGGAACAAAAGAACGAGTAAAGCTGCCGTAGAGAGAAATGGGTTCAATGGGTTGATAAACAATGCCCACCCGAGGAGAAAAGGCTTCATCATTAAATTCTGATTCACTTTCAAACAGCGAACCACCAACATTGTCAACAAAAGTATTAGAATTGGCGAAAGCAAAATCAAACCTACCGCCTGCCAACAGTTTCAGCTTGGGCGTCAGTGTAATTAAATCTTGCAGGAAAAACCCGACAAAATCCTCTTCAGTTTCAAGGTCGAGAATTGTAGTAGCAGGAAGATTGGGGGGGAATTCATCATCGTATACTGGGTCAAATACATTAATCGATGTAAAAGTATTTCCGATATTAGCACCTTCAATGCCAACAAAGGCGAATGTTACATCAAAACCTGCTACTAACTCATGCTCTACTGGTCCCGTCTCAAATTCAGTGATTAAATCGGTTTGGAAAGAGAAGGTATTGCTAGCTAAATTAGGAGTGCTTTGAAAAAATCTGTCGAAGATATCACCAGTTTCTGGATCAAAATTAAAGAATGGAAATGTTCGATAAGCAGCAATGCTTTCATTAGAAACTTCTGCACCGAAGGCACTACGCAATCTCACACTTTCGTTAAAACGATGGTTTAGAGTCAGAAAGAAGCGATGCACGCCATCATCAAGGACGTTGTCTGGCTCGCCTAAAAATAGCTCATCTGGTGCTGCAAACGGGTCAAAACCATCAAATGCTTGGATACCGTCATCAAAAGTCCGCGTGTCCTGTTGATACTCGTATTCAAAAGTCAAGTCTGTCTTATCGTCAAACTCATAGCGCAGCACTGGAGCAACGACCAGAGCCTCTGACTCAACAAAATCTCGGAACAGACCGTCACTTTGATATGAGACATTGAAACGGTAAGTTAACTTTTTATCATCAGTCAAAGGTCCAGCCAGATCGATAGATGGCTCAAAAAAGTCAAAACTGCCGACTCTAAATTTGAAATCATAGGAGGCTTCTTTTTCTGGCTGTTTAGTGATGATGTTAATCACTCCTCCTGGTTCTGCAATACCGAATAATACTGAACCAGGACCCTTAAGCACTTCTATACTGTCCACAGTGGTAGGAGAGGTACCTATTGGACTATCGTCTTCTCCCGAACGAATTCCATTTCTCAGAATTCTGGTGTCATTAAATCCACGGGCACTGAAGGTAAAGTTAGTTCCGCCAAAATCTCTGGTTACACCAATTCCAGACACGTTCCGCAGAGCATCACCAATTCGATTGATGCTCTGGTCTTCGATTACCTTGCGAGGTACTACCTGAATCGACTGGGGAATATCTCTTAAAGGCGTATCGGTTCGAGTACCAGTTCTATTAGAGTTTTCAACGCGGTAAGTATCTTCTTCTACCTGCCCCGTAGCGATGATATCGATTTCTTGCTCTTCTTCAGCAGTAGTCGTTTCAGGGGTAATACTTAACACCAGGTCATCTCTGCCTGCCACTACTTCAGCGCTGGGAGTTTGCTCCGTCCCTGTAATTCTAACCTGAATGCTGTTGGAGTCGGCTTGAGTAACGGTAATCCGCTCAATTCCTGGTGCGGGGTCAACCTCCGTTACCCCGTTTCTAATAGAGAATGCCAGGGTAGCATCGAGAATATCGATTACCAAATCACTCTCTTCTGGGACAATCAGCGGCACTAATCTTTCACTGCCCGCTGCGGTTTTTAAGATTAACTCTAACCCTGATTCAGTAGGAACTACCTCGACTCCAGTGACGCGGGTTTCACCTTGAGCTATATGCGAAGCGGCTTGCCCTCGCATGGGGGTACCCTTATCCGAAGGTGTATCCTTTAGGATTAGGGATAAATCTGTGGCATTCTTGCTGATATTTGCTAGCTCAGTCTGTGCTACGACAGGACTTACCCAAACCAAAGCCGAAACACCAGTAGCAGATAACAGTAGCGATAATAATTTCATTCTTACTCCTCACACACGACGTTTAATCGCCTTATTTAAAATAATTCCTAACAACTTAATGAGCAGTAGTCTACACAAGTGAAGAAAAGCTTGTCTACCACAAAAACGGAATTTTTTCTTGAAAAACATACATTTTTCCAGAAACAAAACAAAATAAAATAATATGTAGCAAAAATAGAATTTTTACTCTTGATTTTCTCTAAACAGTTAGAAAAAAAATTGCACTTTCTAGTAACAGTATCGCCAACAATTCTCTTATTAATCGGTTCTCTAGTCGTGTCTTTTTCTCAAATTGCCTATCAAACACTCACGAGGTGTTATGCCAAATTGATGCTTAAAAATAGTAGCAAAATAACTCAAATTTGAATAACCCACTGAATTGGCAACTTCACTAATAGAAAATTTGCCTTCTCTCAATAATCGTTCTGCTTGTTCCATTCGCAAGGAAGTTAGATAGTTAATCACAGTTTTCCCAAACAATTCGCGAAAGCCGCGACGTAAAGTGCGATCACAAAGTCCTACCTGTTTGGTTAATTCTGAGATTGAGGGCGGATTTTCTAAGCTGCTTGCTAAAATTGCCCTGGCTTGATAAACACATTCAATACTTTTGGGGTTCAATGTTGATTTAGCAGTATGGGGTTTAGATTCAGTCAACTGTGATAGCTGTATTACTAATAACTCTGTAACTTTAGCCTCCAGATATATTTGGGCTAGGTTACCTTGATATGGATGATACCAAATCTGTTGAACAATGCTTTCCATTTGTTGGGTGATATGACCCACATTGAAGTGAAATCGCTGGGGAGTGCAGTTTCCCACCAGGTTTCGTAGCTGTTTCGGTGCTGTGTCTAGCTCCCTCGCTAAGTTGGCAATATAGGACAAATCTATGTTTAAAGTGAGTTTTTGTAAATAATTTCCTGCCCAGTATTGTTCAATTTCTTCTATATGTGGCAGGTGAAGTAAGTAACTATATCCTTTTTTTTCAGTGTATTCTGGTTCAACACCATTAATGCCAGGACAAATAACGCTATGATAGCCACTTAAATAGAATTTAGCCGTGAGAAAATTCCAATCATAATGCTCTATCATAGTATGATAATCCAGTAATGCTTGTCCCTCATCAAGACGAAACCTAATCCCCGATGAAAGCTCTTCAATAGATTGATATCTCCCTTCACACCACTGACTTTTATATGTGCACACCTCATCAAATCCACGAACGTTGAGTTCTTCTTGTTCGTAGGACAAGGTTTCTCTGTGTAGGTACTGAAATTCTTCTGGGGTATAAACTTTCATCTAATCAAGCTATATCATTATAATTAAACTAGATCTTAGCTTAATTAGAAATATTCTCATTAAGTAGCTATGAGCGGAAAAGCATTAAACTGAGAGACAGCTTTTTAATAATGATCTTTTATCTTCCAATCGATGTAATTGTAGCGATCGCATCAACTAATTACAAATAAATTCATTCATCAGATTGTGCTTATGTTGGGTTTTCAACGACAGGCAACAGTAAATCAGGCAGAGCTTCTAAAATAATTTGATCCGATAACGGTCCGCGAACCACGCCGCCCCAAAGATAATAATCCACAAAAAATACTCGACCCAGCTGAAACACTGGCATAGTGTTGAGTACAGGCCTGCTTTTCCAGGTTCCCTGCACAGTAGCTTCAGGGGTTGACTCTTCGGGATTCAACGCCAGGTCATCGTCCCAGCCAGCAACGAACATTAGATCGCTTTCAATCTCAGGTATTACCTCTAAAGAAAGTGGTACTCGGCTACCAGTGAAACCTGGGGGAGGCACGATTTCAAAGCCAATTTCCTGTAATAGTCTTAATAAGGAAGTATCCGAGCCCGACTTAGGCTGGGTCAATCCCACATTAGAACTCATTAAAAACACCCTTGGATAGGCTTGCAGAACTGGCTGTAGGGCAGCGCGGGCTTGGGCAATTTGCGCGGCGTGGGCTGCCCGCAAGTCTTCTACTTTTTCTGCTCTTCCCAAAGCTTGAGCAACTTCTACTATGTTTTGCTCCCAAGACAGCACACGATCAGGATTTTTCTGATCCGAAAACATTAACGTGGGGGCAATTTGAGTCATCAGGTCATACTGGTTCCCTTGCCAGCTTTCTCCCAAGATTAAATCTGGCTTAAGTAGCGTGAGACGTTCGAGAGAAGGGGTGTTACGAGAGCCTAGCCCAATTGGGTTAGAAGTTACCCATTTACCAACGTAGGGAATCTGTTCAGTTGGGTTATCAAAGATTTGAATCCTAGGATTGACGGCTTGAGCAAAAGCAGCAGGCTGCACTCCTAAAGCCAGCATTGTGTCTAAAAGGTAGGGGCTAATGACTGCCACGTTTTGAGGTTGACCACAAACTTCTGTCTTTCCCACCTGATGTTCAACCAGGCGACAATATTCGGCAGCACTAGGCTTATCCCCCTCTAGAGAATTAAAAGAGCGATCGCCCTCCAGAAAATCTCCGCAGGCTACGAAAAAGATGACACTACAGATTCCTATAATCAGCAAACGACATAATCTAGGCATAGGAAGCATTCATTACTAAAGCATTTACCAAAATGATAAATGCTTTAGTTTTCAATAACTAAAACTTCAGCGATAGAGTACCAATCACCGTAAATGGAGGAGCGGGGAAAACATTATTATCAGATAATTCAAAGTTATCTTCATCAAACAGATTTTGGAAGTTTATCTGAGCTTCCCAATTCTCCTGCCTATAAAACAGACTGCCATCAACACGCACAAAGGAAGGATTAACAAGGTCATTGAAAAAGCTTAAATTTGCCTCTGCGGTGTAAAATACCCCAGCTCCAAAACCTAAGCCTTTGAGACTACCCTGCTGGATTTCATAAGTCGTAAACAGACTGGCACCATTTGTAGGAGCAAACGTCAAAGTCTCACCAGGGGCAAAAGATCCTGCACCATCCCCTTCCACGACAAAAGCATTGTTCACAAATCCCGAAGCAATAACGTTCCAGCCGTCTAAAATCTCTCCTGCTATGTCTAGCTCAACCCCACGACTGGTAGCTTCCCCAATAGGAAGAGAAAAACCCATATTGACAGGATCGGGATCTCCTACGGCAATATTAGACTTGGTAATATCATAAGCCGCCAAGGTAACAGAAACATCTCCAATTTCTCCTCTAACCCCGACTTCAAATTGCCGCCCCCGCTCTGGCTCGATTAAGTCACCATTTATAGTGGCGGTAGAATTGGGAAGAAAAGAACGAGTATAGCTAGCGTAGAAAGAAAGGGGCTCTACAGGTTGATAGACAACGCCTACCCTAGGGGAAAAGGCTTCACTGTCAAATTGTGTCTGAGTACCGCCCTCAAAGCCAGTAGTGTTAACGACGAAAAAAGTATTAGGCTTGTTGAAGGCAAAATCAAATCTGCCACCCACTAACAGTTTGAGCTCGGGCGTTAATGTAATTAAGTCTTGCAGGAAAAACCCGACAAAATCCTCTTCAGTATCAAAGTCAAGAACTACATCAGCATCTTCAGGATCAGGAAAGGGGGGTACTCCATCGTCATACACTGGGTCGAACACATTAATTGTCGAAGGAAAACCAGCAGTACCTAAGAGATTGGCTCCCACAAAGCCAAAATTAGCAAACGTTAGGTCGAAACCAGCTACCAGCTCGTGCTCCACCGAACCTGTCTCAAATTCGGCAATGAGATCGGTTTGGAAAGAAAAGTTATTGCTGAATAAGTTAGTATTTTGAGCCAATCTCCCCGTTAGATCACCAGTTACTGGGTCGAGAGTTCCAAATGTGCGAATAGCAGCAGTTGTCGCATTTTCAATTTCAGCACCAAAAGCACTACGTATCCTGACATCCTCGTTGAAACTATGGTTTAAAGTAACAAAGAATCTGTGAATACCATCATCCTGCACATTCTCTGGTTCCCCTAAAAATAGCTCTGGTGGTGCTTCAAAGGGGTCAAAATTTCCTCCAAATCCTGGTATGCCATCATCAAAAGTCCGCGTATCTTGCAGATACTCATATTCAAAAGTTAAGTCTGTCTTATCGCTAAATTCGTAGCGCAGTACTGGAGCAATAGAGAATAGTTCCACATCGACAAAATCGCGGAACAGACCATCACTTTGATATGCAATATTAAAACGATAGGTTAAGCTCTTATCCTCAGTTAAAGGTCCTGTAATATCGATGGATGGTTCAAAAAAGCCAAAGTTCCCCGCACGAAATTCCAGCTCATAGGAGGACTCTTTTTCTGGCTGTTTGGTAATAATATTAACGATTCCCCCTGGCTCTGCTACGCCGAACAAGACTGATCCAGGTCCCTTGAGCACCTCTACTCTTTCTACGGTGCTGGGTGAGGTACCGATTGTGGAATCTTCTTCGCCCGATAAAATACCGTTTCTCAGAATTCTCGTGTTTTCAAATCCGCGAGCACTAAAGCGAAAGTTTGAACCAGTAAAATCTCTGATTACCCCGACCCCAGATACGTTGCGCAACGCATCTCCAATGCGCGTTATGCCCTGGTCTTCGATGACCTTACGGGGTACCACCTGAATCGACTGGGGAATGTCCCTAAGAGGGGTATCGGTGCGCGTCCCAGTTCTACTAGAGCGTTCCACTCTGTAAGTATCCTCACCTACCTGCCCTGTAGCAATGATATCAATTTGCTCCTCTTCTTCGGCGGTAGCCGTCTCAGGGGTAATACTTAATACTAGATCGTCTCTTCCTGCTAGCACTTCGGCGCTGGGGGTTTCATCGATACCAGTAATTCTGACTTGAATACTGTTAGGGTCGGCTTGAGTGACGGTAATCCGCTCAATACCTGGTGCGGGGTCAAGCTCGGTTACGCCGTTTCTAATAGAGAATGCCAGGGCAGCATCCAAAATATCGATAACCAAATCGTTCCCTTCTGGAACAATCAGCGGCACTAATCTCTCACTGCCCGCTGCGATTTCTAAAACTAGCTCCAATCCTGACTCAGTAGGGATGACCTCAACTCCCGTAACGCGAGTTTCACCCTGAGCCAATAAATCTGCCGCCGTACCTAGCTCTGAAGGCAGGATACCTTCTGCTTTCGCCTTCTCTGCACTAGCGGTACTAAGAGCGAGGGTTCCCAAGATACTGGCGATCGCCCAGCGTTTAGCCCCCTGGGAAATTGCTGCAAGACGCACAGATACTAGTATCGATAATAATTTCATTACCACTCCTTCAACTCAACACCAAAAAAAATTTAGAAAATGTCATAGCAAGTAAGCAATAGTTTATAGACATCGCTTTTTAGTTGTCTATCCAAAAAACGGAAAGCAATCCCAAAACAGGAATACTTGCCATAAATTTTATATTTTTAGACGTTTTTCTCCTGCCAAGCACTGGCTAGGGGTAATACCAAATTGACGCTTGAATGCCGCACTAAAATGACCTAAATGAGAATAGCCTACTGAATTAGCAACTTCACAAATGGACAATTTGCCTTCTCTCAAAAGTCTTTCTGCCTGCTCCATCCGTAATGAGGTTAAATAGCCAATAATTGTCGTCCCAAATAATTCGCGAAATCCACGACGTAAAGTGCGATCGCAAAGTCTTACCTGTCGAGTTAATTCTAGAATTGAAGGCGGATTTTCGAGACGGGCTGCTAAGATTTCTCTGGCATGATGTACGCGGTCAATACTTTTGGACTGTAATGTTGTTTTTGCCCTATCGAGTCCTGATTCTGTCAACTGGGATAGCTGGAGGATCAATAGTTCCGTAACTTTCGCCTCTAAATACATCCGAGCGATCGCACCTTGATAGGGATGATGCCATATCTGTTGAATAATAGTTCGCATTTGAGGGATAATGCGACCCACGTTAAAGTGAAATCGCTGGGGATTCTGGTTTTCAATCAGTGCCTGTAACTTTTCAGGTGCCGTGTTTAGTTCGCTGGCTAAGTTGGTGACATATGACAAATCAATAAATAAACTGAGTCGCTGTAAATAATCTCCTGCCCAAGATTGTTCAATTTCTCTAATGTCTGGCAGATAAAATAAATAATTTTGTCCTTTTGTTTCGGCATATTCTGGTTCAATACCATCAATACCAGGACAAATAACGCTATGGTAGCCACTAAGATAAAATTTAGCTGTAAGATAATTATCATCATCGTGCTCTACCATAATTTGATGATCTATAAATGTTTGCTCATCTTTAAGAAATAATGTAATTCCTGATGACAGATTTCTAGCGCAGTAGGATTGCTCTTCATTCCACTGACTTTTAGCGGTACATATTTTATCAAATCCACGAACGTTAAATTCTTCGTGTTCGTAGATTAAGCTTTCTTTGTAAAGACAATATATTTCCTCTGGACTATATAATTTCATTCAATAAAACTTAATTTTAAATTAAATTTTATTTTAGCTTAATTAGAATAATTATCATTAAGCAATCAGGAATTGAAAACATCGAACTACAGAGGAGATTTTAAGTAATTAACCTGATCATCCAGTCGGGATAATTTCGGTAATTGATATCCAACTGCATCAAAAATATGTAAGATTGCTATTTTTCATTAATCTGTAAAATGATTAATCAATTTTCCATATTTATAGGTAATTGAGTAAGTAGCTCTCTCTAATTGTCATTATGTACTTACCAAGTCAGTTTAATAAAGTTCCTCTTCCATACCTGTGACGATAGTACAGTCAGAGACGGCATAGGCTACACATAACAGGGCGTAGCCTTCTTTAATTTGAGACTCATCAAGAAAAGCTTGATCTGACTGGTCTAATTGACCAGCTAAAAGTTTTCCAGCACAGGCTGAACAAGCTCCTGCACGACAGGAGAAAGGCAACTCCAACCCTTCTTCCTCAGCCACATCTAGAATGTATTCATCGTCGGCAATCTCAATTGTTTCATTTAAGCCATTTTCTTCATTGATAAAGGTTACTTGGAAGACTGTCATCGGAATTTAAAATAACTTTGAATAGCTAACTAAGATAAAACAACTATAAATCAGTGAGCCTAACTAAGCAGGCACATAACCTATTATAGTTGGCTTTTTAATCTGAGGAAAAAAACCAGCTCATTTTACGATTTTGATCTTTTTAAGCCAGATTTGGAACTGCCGTCTACTACCCCAGGCTTGAAAGGGCAAGATAGAAGCTTTCCAGAGACTGCGATACGTTTCTCCTGTGTCTAATCCTGTTTTGGGAAATTCGTTTCTACGGGGATGATGGTAAGTGCCAAAAACAATATCCCAGATGGGAAAGAATGCCGCAAAGTTTTTATCTATATGTTCTGGCTGAAAAGAATGGTGGATACGATGGTACTGAGGCGCAGTCAATACATAGGAAAGCCACCCTAGTTCTAAACGTAAATTTAGATGAATAAATTGTAGCCAGAGAACCTCAATCAAGGTCAAAATACCGATCGCTAGACTGTCAAAATTAAAGAGAATTCCCATTGGTATACCCAGAAATAGCAGTAAAAAAGGGTCTTCTAGCCAGTGAACTTTTCTCGAACTAGTAACATTGAGGGATTTTTCACTGTGATGTAGCTTATGTTCTTCCCACAGAAATTCTGTGGTGTGCTGCCAGCGATGAAACCAGTAGTAGAAAAAGTCGGTCATCAGAAAATAGAACAGGGATGCCAGAACATATTGCCACCAGCTATTAGGGCTAGGAATCTCTAGGTAGGGGGCATTGAGGCTATTTTGAGCCAGATCAATAACTTTGCCGATGCCAGCAGTCTGTAACAGGATGGCGATTAGACTGTAAAGAACATACCACTGCAAATTAAACCAGATGTCTTTTAAAGGCTGATGGGGTTCTACAGGAGATATTCTTTCTACGACAATAAAACAGCCGTACATGATAAACCCCGTCAGAATATATTTAATAAAGCCCATCACGGGCGCGATTAATTCCATCTTATGATTAGCAATTTTAAAATAATTTAAATTGAACTTGTAATGAAGGTTAGTGATTAGCTGTATATAACTTTAGCTAAATTTAAACTTTTTTTCTTAGGCTATTTGAGGGATGACTCAGAACTAGAGATAAGCCTCAAGAGCATTACTAATCGATTTTAAAAGAGGAGTTGCCTCGGATTCAATAAAAAAGTGTCCTCCTGGAAATATCTCTAGAGAAAATTTAGCTGTAGTCTGTTCCTGCCACGCTGCTAATTCTTCTAAAGTTACTTCAGCGTCGCCATCACCGCCGAAAGCAGAAATAGGTATATTAAGAGGAACTTCTGGCTGGCAAACGTGAGTTTCGCTCACTTTAAAATCGGCTTTGAGAATGGGTATAACTAGTTCCATCATTTCTGGATCATCCAAAATCTTTTGGGGAGTGCCCCCAAAACGAATAATTTCTTGAGTAAAGGCAGTATTGTCTAGATGATGAATCGGTGGTTTAGAAGCTGGTAGCTGGCAAGCACGACGACCAGATATAAATAAGTGCACTGGGCTTAACTGGTAGCGGCGACGCAGCAAACGAGTAAGCTCAAAACTGACTAACCCCCCCATGCTGTGACCAAAAAAAGTACAATGTTTATCTAATAAGTAAGGTAGTAAAACATCTGCTAAATCTGATACCAGAGTATTTAAGTTTTCATAGCAAGGCTCAGTAAACCTTTTCCTTCTTCCTGGTAATTCAATTGGGCAAACTTCCACCGTATCGGGAAGAAAATCTGACCAGCGATCATAAGTGTAAGATGAACCGCCAGCATAGGGAAAGCAGAATAACCGCAGTTTTGCCTGGGGATTGACATTGACTTGGGAAAGCCATAGATCATAAGCGATCGCCATATTATACTAAATCCTGTTTAGATAGAGCACTTATTGATTATGCAAGGGTAACGGGTAACGAGTAAAGCGCCGAGACCCCCTTCGGGTTCAGCAGTCCTTTTTAACCTTAGAACAAATAGAAAACCTAAGTGAAGCTTGATTGGAATTTGAAGCGATCGCCGATTTGTCAGCTTGGCTAAATCAGCCCGAAGCTGACGCAAATTTTAGTTAGCCAGTGAGTTGGTGTCGTCGGGTTTATTTCATTGAGCATTGGGCATTTAACATTGATCAAATTAATTAGCTTACAGCCTAAGTTTCAGTTTTTTGTCATATACTATATTCCATTTTTGTAATCTATTTTTATCTTTACTAGTGAATTTTGTTAAGAAACCTTTTTTTCTAATCTATGGCGATCGCCAAGAATTAACATCCTGGGCTAGATCAGTTTTTAATATGTGTTCAAATCACATAGTATAGATTTTTCTCAATGGTAGATTTGATAGTAATCAACTATATATCAAGTCTACAAGTGAAAAGTACAAATATTATTGTTCTGGGGATTATTCAAGCTATAAATATTAATTTAGCCTTCATGCTTTTTCCTAAAGCTGCTTGGAGTTTGGAATGTCCTTTTAACAGCTACATCATCTTAGATGGCAAGTGTATTAAATTATCGCAAGAATCAAATACTAATACCAATACTGTACATAAAACAAATTATCGGTATAATTCAGAAAACAATAATAGAGCAGCAGATAATTTACCAAAAAAGACTTGTAAGGATTTTGAATATCAGCATACAGCACAAAGCTATTTTGATATTAATTCAGAGCATAAAAGTAAATTTGATTTAGATAATGATGGCTATGTTTGTGAAAAGTTAGCGAGAGTAAGGGGAAATATCTTGACTATAAAAATTTGGCAAACTCTTATGTATGAAAATCGCCAGCGTAAAATAGATACTGATAATAAAAAATCACTTACCCTTTCTGAGGTCAATAGTATTATCGGATTTTCTCCTAAGCAGAAAAAAGCGACAGGTAGACATGTGTGGGAAGATCCAATCAGCAATAAAAGAATAGAAATAAAATTCTATGAAGATCAAATCAAAACGATGAAAAGTGTTGGATTCTAAAAACCAAGTTTCAGCTAGAGGCGATCGCCCTGGCTCAAAAAAGAGAGGATTCTCTACTAAGTTTCTAACGACTTTTGCGAGTTAGTGCTAGTGATTGGATTAACTAATTGCTGCTGCATTTTTAACATCTGCCAGCTTAAGTAAATCACCAACGAGAGCATATAGCAGATTAGAGATATCCAGAGTAGATCAATGCTGTTGTAATAGCTAGCTATAGTAATTACAGGTAGAAAAACTAAGATAAAGGATACTAGAGAAGCATTTCGCAACACCGCCCCTTCCTTTAAACCAATAAAGTAGGCTTCTAGCATGAAGGCGATCGCCGTAAAGCTCAAGAGAGGAAATAGCCACACAGTATATTGAGTGATTTCCTGATTAATTTCCTGATGATTAGTCAATAAGCCAAACAAAGTTTGGGGGAAAAACCAGCAGCTAAAAGCAAACATCAGGGCAATGGGTACACTGTTCACTAGGGCGGTAATCATTAGGGGCATCAGGCGATTAAGCTCTCCTTTGCCTTTAAAATTACCAATGAGGGTTTGTGTCGTCATGCCAACACCTTGAATGGTGAACTGACTAAGTAAGGCTATTTGCAGCAGTAGACCATTTTCCGCTAAAGATTCTGCCCCCATGCTGGCGCTGAGATTGGTAAAAATCGAGTATGCCGAAATCAAGGCTAAAAACCTGATCAAAATATTTGTTTTGAGGGCAACGGCACTTTTGAGGGCATTTGCCTCCCAAACCATTGACGCTGCCTTGATTAACTCTTGCCAGTTAATGGTTAATGCCACGGCAATTAAGCCCACCAGCAAAGCCAAATACTGACTTAAAGCCGTAGCTAATCCCGCTCCCATACTCGATAAATTCCAGCGGTAAATCATTAAATAATCGAGTAGAACATTAGAACCATTGGCAAGAATCGAAATTAATAACACAACTCCGTTTTTCTCCCTGCCTAAAAACCAGCCAATCAGAACAAAATTCAGCAATACCGCAGGTGCGCCCCAAATTCTGGCATTGAAGTATGCTGCCCCCGCCGCTTCAATCTCCTGGGAACCAGATAAAATAAAAAATCCCAGTTTTTGAATGGGATACTGTAAAGTTACAATCCCTAAAGCGATCGCCAGGGCAATTAAACCACTCCGCAATCCCGCCAGCAATACCCCCACAGAATCGTCTTGTCCTACCGCTTGCGCCGTCATGGCGTTAGTGCTGTTCCGCAAAAATTTCAGAATACGATAGAGATAATCAAACAAAATGCTGGCTAAAATTACCCCTGCCAGGTATTTAATCTCCTGTAAATGCCCTAGAAAAGCCGTGTCGCATAATCCCGCCAAAGGCACCATCATATTCGACAAGACGCTGACGGTGGCTAGTCGATAGAAACGGGGCAGAAAGTTAGAAGACTGATTGATAACAGACATTAATCTTTAGCAGCTCAAATACTGAGTTTTAGGCTATTACGAGGAATAAATATACCTCTACCGTCAAGTGTTATGGTTAAAATTAGTTTAACTATAAGTCAATGTTTGGTTAACGTAAAATTAACTTGAAGCACAGCAGCCTTTTAACTTCCGAAAGTGAGCAAAATCGAGCCTCAGACATTGAGTCTGCACCAGCTCGTCCGATAGCTGATGTTATTGGGCTGGGGATTCTTTCCCTGGCGGTGATCGCCTTGGCTTTTTCTCCGATATTTACTAAGCTTAGTGAGCTAGAAATAAGTCCTATTGCCACTATTTTTAATCGTTTGTGGATTGCCACCGTGGTGATGAGCGTATGGCAGCTAGGGAAACCAAAGCCGCAGAGAAATCTTTCTGATAGTGGGTTAATAGAATCTGACAAAACTTTAGATCCTTTAGAAGAGTATCCATCAGAGTCACTGACCAACTATCAACGACGGGGGTTATTAATTTTATCTAGCGTTAGTGCTACTGCTTCAGCAGTATTGTGGGCAGTATCCTTTACTCAAACCAGCGTTGCCAGTTCTACAGTTTTACGTAGTCTCACGCCATTATTCATTGGTTTAGGTGCCTGGTTAATCTTAAATCAGACTTTTAATCGGCAGTTTATTCTGGGGATGATTTTGTCTATTGTGGGAGGCATAACGATTGGCTGGGATGATTGGCAGACGGGGACTGAGTATTTAATAGGTGATGCGATCGCTCTACTGTCGGCGGCGCTTCATAGTGCTAATATTTTGATCATTGGTTTTTTGCGCGATCGCGGTTCGACTACGGAACAAGTTTTGTTATGGCGATGTGGTGGTGGAGCGATTGTTACCTTCCCAATAGCTTATTTAACTAATACTCCGCTGCTGCCAATTTCCCTCTTTGGCTGGTTCACCGTAATTGCTTTAGCGGTTGTTTGTCAGACTTTGGGACAGGGTTTATTAGTCTTTAGTCTTAAGCAGTATTCCTCCAGCTTTGTCGGTATTTTTGCTCTCTTAAAACCGATTATTACTGCGCTGCTGGCTTGGCTAATTTTTGCGGAAGGTATTAGTTTGTATAGCGGTATTGCTTTAATTTTGATTGTAACTGGAATTTATCTGGCTAAAACTAGTAATTCTTCGGTCAATAAATCAACTTCTTGATCAGATTAATTTTTAAAATTAATCATTACTGTAGGCAACTAAAAGCCATTTAGAAATATACTATGCACTATGAAAATATCTTTGCTTAATTTCAGTAAGTTTAGTGCTGCTTGGATAGAAAGAGAGTGCTTGTTCAACTATTAATTCAAACCCAGCTTGGCTACTTTTACAATCTAAAATTCCTGATTCTATCTTGATACAAATCTCCTGCCAAAAATCAAAGGGCGTACCGAAGTTATTAAAATTTGGCTGATATCTTTTGGGAAAATTGATTCCCAGAAGCAAATTATTCGCTTTTTCCTCTTGATAAAAACATTCGGCTAAAGTATCAATAAGACCAATTTCGAGCAGCTTACTAATTGTCAATTTCGATGGTGAAGAAATATCAGTTTTAACACTTTGATTCCCCTGTAGATATTGCTCCTGAATTTTATCCTCATTTATTGTTTGCATAACTTGAGTCTGAACAGCTGCTAAATTAGTAACTGAATTCTCCAAAACTCTTGCACTAATTCCTACTTCATCCTCATTTATTGTTTGCATAATTTGAGTTCGGATAGCTACTAAGTCAGTACCCAAATTCTTCAAAACTTTTGCACCAACTCCTTCTTCTTCTCGAATTAATCCGAGTAGTAAATGCTCTGTTCTAATATAATCATCTCCTAATACAAGAAGTGACTCTTCTTGCGATAAGTCCAAAACCCTACTGGCTCTTGAAGTAAAGTAAATACTCTCTTCTACCACGTCAGAACCAAGACCAATAATTTTTCCCACCTCAATTCGGGCATTTTTAAGATTAATCCCCATGGATTTTAGTACTTTAGCCGCAACCCCAGTTCTTTCTGCAATCAAACCAAGGAGAATCTGCTCTGTCCCAACAAAGCTATGTCTTAAACGACGTGACTCTTTCTTGGCGAGCATGATTACTTCGATGGATTTCTCTGTAAAGGTTTCAAATATTGGAGGTTTACTCATTATAAGGATACCCGTATCTGACTTTTGAGGCTCAATAGTATACCTATTAAATTTCCTCAGAAGAATTTCAGTAACTTTAGCCCTAATAGCTGCCGAGTCAGCACTTAAATTCTCCAAAACTCTTGCTGCAACTCCATCATCTACTTGAATTAATCCAAGAAGCAGATGTTCGGTTCTAACAGAACCATCTCCAATAAGACGTGACTCTTCTAGCGATAATTCCAAAAGCCTCTTTGCTCTTGGAGTAAAGGGTATCTCAACTGCTAATTCGCCAGAACCTCGACCAATTATTTTTTCCACCTCAATTCGGGCATCTTGGAGATTAACCCTCATAGATTTTAGTACTTTAGCGGCTAATCCAGTTCCTTCTGCAACTAAACCCAAAAGAATCATTTCTGTGCCAACATAGTTGTGTCCTAAACGACGTGCTTCTTCCTGAGCGAGCATTATTACATTAATAGAGCTTTCCCAAAACTTTTCAAACATGTTCGTTTCAATGATTGATAATAGTTCACATGAACTTGTACAAAGCTAATTTAGCAACGAAGCTAACGACGGAGGCTGCAATTGTTTAGCTTTATTTAATTAAGCCGCTGGCTACAGAATGTCATAATACCAGTATTTATACTACTTATAAGTCTAATAAAAGCTACACGTATGTTTATTAATATCATCATAAAGTTTTCCTTCAGATTTTGCTAAAAATCCAAGCTATTCCAGCATTTATCCAAGTACGGAGAATTTATAGTTGAGTAGATATACTGATTTAATTTCTGTCGCTAATACCGAAATAAAGAATCGAACTGCCGATATTATCTTTGTTCATGGATTAGGAGGAGATGCTCTTGATACCTGGCGACATCCTAATAACAATAATCCTGATAATTTTTGGCTCAAGTGGTTAGGGCGAGATTTACCAGAGATGGGGATATGGTCACTAGCCTATGAAGTCGAGCCTATGAGATGGAAAGGTAACACCATGGCTTTAATAGATAGAGCTACTAATAGCCTGGATTTGTTAGAAATCAATAGCATTGGCAAGCGCCCTACTTTTTTTGTTACTCATAGCATGGGTGGATTATTAGTTAAGCAGATGTTGCGTAATGCTCATGATTCTGGTAACGATGCTTGGCTACAAATATTAAAAAATACTCAAGGCATTGTTTATCTAGCTACCCCTCATGCTGGTTCGGCAAAAGCTAGTTTTTTGAAGTCAATTAAAGCAGATATTCTAACTTCAATTAGCGTTAAAGAACTAGAAGCCCACGATTCGCGATTACTAGAACTTAATCGTGTTTATCGAAATAATGAGACTTTCAATCAAATTCCGATGAAGGTTTATGCCGAAGATAAACCAATGAGGCTGATCGGAATGATTGTTGATAAATCTTCTGCTGATCCAGGAATCTCAGGGGTAAACCCTATATTGTTAAAGCGAAACCATATTGATATTGCTAAACCTGAGTCTCCAGAGGATCGCCTTTATCAAGGGGTGAAACACTTTATTACCGATAATATTGCTAAAATTCCTCAGTCTTTAGCAAGCTATTCCCAAATAAATGCAGGCACTACAGGACAAGTTCCAAGAGAGAAGGTTAACAATAATAAAATGAATCTAAGAGATTTAATTAAAAATGGCATACTTCAAGAACTTGCAAGCTCATGTAATGAAAAAGCTATGGCAGAGCTGTTGTTAAATGATATTAATTTTCCTGGTCACATGCGCCCAATATTTCCTACTCAAGGAACTACCTTGGGTTATTGGCAAGAAATCTGTCAACAGATTCAAAACGGCATAGTTCCTAATGGTAATGACCTGCAATCCCTCGTTGATGCGGCTGCTGATTATTATCCGAGTAACGCAATTTTTCAAAATTATCGTTCATAATCAAAAATAAAACTAATTAAATGAGAGTAAATTTAATCTTTATTAAATTAGCAAAGTAGAATAAAGTTGTACAGATTAAGAAATCTAGATGCGTTTATAACTATTATTACTAATGACGAACCACTAACTACTAACATTCCTAACCAGTTAACTTTATTTATACCGATCTAGTTAATCAATTTGAGAATTTTTCCTAGGTCGAACTTTAGAACCATAGAGTCGAGTATAAACCTGGGTAAATTCAGCCCCTAATAGAATAGTTTGAAAAGTATAGTAAACCCAGGCTAAAAAGACAATTAAGGAGCCAGCAGCACCATACGCTGAACCCAAACTACCCTGACTAATATATACACTCAATAAAAACTTACCGAATAAAAATAATAATGCCGTAATAAATGAACCTACTATTACATCCTTCCAGGCAATTTTAACGTCGGGAACATATTTGAACATGAGGCAGAATAAAAAAGTCATTAACCCTAAAGAAACTAAGGTGTCAAGATTCCCCCACAAATTGACTGAACCAGGGAGAAAATCTAGCTGATATTTACTTACCGTAGAGACTACTGCACTAAGAATTAAAGATAAAACTAGCAGTAAACCAATTGCCAACACCATAAAAAAAGAATAGATACGCTTGCGAATAAAAGTCCAAACTCCTTTCCCAGGCTGTGGTTTAACGTTCCACACCACATTTAAAGCATTTTGCAGTTGAGCAAAGATTCCCGATGCCCCCAGCAGCAGCACCCCAATACTGACTAAAGAGGCTATGCCACGGATTTTCGGCTGACTCATGTTATTTAACGCCAATAAAATTGGCTGCGCCCCGTCTTCTCCGATCAGTTCAGTCAATTGTTCGGTAATCTGCGCCTGGGCAGTTTGTTCGCCAAAAAATGCTCCAGCGATCGCCACAGCAATTACTAGCAAGGGGGAGATGGAAAAAACTGTGTAGTAGGCTAATGCGGCAGCAATCAGCGATGCTTTATCTGCTTGCCATTCTTGAAATGTTTCCTGAATTAGTCGGCGTACTTTTCGTAAATTCATTGATTTTTGCGAGTTTTGGGCATAGAGAGCTACTAAAGGTCAGCAATTTTTCTGTAAAGACAACATCAAGATTTGATTAATTTTAACTTGGGCTGCTGTTCTCAGTATAAGTACGTAATAGCATAAGCGTATTCTGTGAGTTTCAAGTTGACCAGTTCCATGAATTCCCAAGGCATATCTTTTAGCATTTTGATAGTTGGCATTTTCATCTCGACATTATGCTTCAATAAGAGTGCTGGTATCTGCCTTGCCGAAAATAATTCCCAGAATAAGGCTGTTGAACCTCCTAATAGAAACGAGCGGGAATTTGCACAGTATATTACCCATCAGATAATTGGTTCAGGGATTATCACCAAATTTACGCCCCGAGATCAGGATGCTCAAAGTATTGATCTTAATCTGCTTGCTGCTAGTTTGGGTTACGATCATTTCAACTGGGCGAGTTACGTTGAACAAGATCCCTATGGGATAGTGAATCACCAGGGAGAGAAATTAAAGACTCCTTATAATGATCCGCCCCAGGGGGGTTACCGTTACGATGCAGCAGACATGCTGCCTTTTTATTGGGATGTTGTTCAGTGCGATCGCTGTAAGTCACGCCATCATTTTCAACATGCCTACAATAGCAGTCAATTTCAGCTTATCTTTGAGGATTTTCCCGCAGATTACCGTCTGCAATCAGGGGAGGCGATAGAGTTTGTAACTAGCTTAGTCGGAGTAAAATTTTTTGATCCGCAACAGCATCAGTCGGAGTGGGAGATTTTATATACTTTTCGTTGGCAGTTGACTAATCCCCGCCCCCATTTATCTCAGGTTTCCTTAATTGACCATAATCTGGCGATCGCTCAATTATCTCCTGTATTACTCCAGCGGATGAAGTTAGACGGAGCAATAATCATTGAACATTGAGCATTCAAGATTAAATAAGTGGTAAATGGTAAATGATAAATGATAAATGAAACGCCTGAGGTAGAAAATTAATGATTCTGGGTAATCTTATTAGTGTTCGGGTTAAAGTTCACTGAGTACCAGATCGTAGAAAAATGGATACATTTCAGCAACAGAGTCCTAGCGCATATTTAATCCTTAAGCACAGCCTATCCGTACAAAAATCTAACTCAATTATTGATCGCTGGTTAACGGATCATCCCCAAGAATCGCGACAATCCCTCGCTAAACTGCTGAATTTGAGTAAGGTAATTTTTAAAAATGAGCGACTGTGTGATTTGCCTAAATTATCGGCTGATGATGCTAAATTACTGATGAAGGAGATACAAAGCTCCTCCACCCTAGAAGTTAAAGATCGCAGATATCGCCTCACAACCTATCCACAATGCTTTGTAGGGAAGGAATTAGTCCAGTGGCTGATCGAGAATAAAGAGCTACTTACCGCAGAAGCGATCGCTTGGGGACAAAGCTTAATCGACCATAATTTAATTGAGCATGTGTGTCAAGACCACGAATTTGAAAACAAAGAGCTCTTTTATCATTTTTGTTGAGCGTTTAATGTTGAGAGCATCTTTTTAGGTTAAATACCAGAAAAAGCTTGATGAATGAGCGCGGCTAGTGAACAATAATCTATTATTGCTCAACCATGATAATGCTTAACTACACTAAGCCCTTTTACTCTCTATTGCTAGCCGCTGTTAAAAGTGATCCTGAGTCAGCCCATCGTCAACTGCTGCAAACCCTGACTAACTTGGATGCAAATCGTCAATCTGTTTGGGGTAATTTAGCCGTCAAGCAATTAGAAAAATCTTTTTGTCTTCAAGATCCCCGTTTACGGCAAACCCTGTGGGGATTAGATTTTAATAACCCCCTAGGTTTAGCCGCTGGTTTCGATAAAGATGGCACTGCGGGGGGTATCTGGGACAGCTTGGGCTTTGGCTTTGCTGAATTGGGGGCGGTTACGCTTCATGCTCAACCTGGAAATCCTCGCCCTCGGATGTTTCGCTTACCTGAAGATCAAGCAGCATTAAATCGTATGGGCGCAAATAACCTAGGTGCGGCGGTGATGGCGGATACTCTAGCTCAAGCCTGGAAGCGGAAGCCTCGTCAGATCCCCATTGGGATTAACCTTTGTAAATCAAAAGTTGCCTCCCTTGAGGATGCCGCAGCAGATTATGTTGGCAGCTTTAGTTATTTACAGGATGTTGCCGATTACTTTGTGGTTAATGTTAGCTCCCCAAATACTCCAGGATTGCGATCGCTACAGGCAACGGAACAGCTTGAGCCTATTCTAGAAGGTTTACAGACAGCAAATATCAATCATAATCCTATTTTGATTAAAATCGCTCCTGATCTGGAATGGGCAGATATTAAGGATATTTTAAACTTGGCAACTACCTATAATCTTTCTGGGGTAATTGCTACTAATACGACGATTCGCCGCGATATCTTAAAAACGAGAATCCTTAAAGAAACTGGTAATAGCATTGAGGATGAGGCAGGGGGAGTTAGCGGCTTACCAGTTAAAGAGCGAGCTACTGAGGTTATCCGCTTTATTTATCGAGAAACTGAGGGTAAATTGCCGATTATTGGAGTAGGCGGCATCTTTAATGCTTCTGATGCCTGGGAGAAAATTATCGCAGGTGCCAGTATCTTACAAGTTTATACTGGCTGGATCTATCAAGGTCCTTGGTTAGTCAAAGAGGTTTTATCTGGTTTGTTAGAGAAGCTAGATCAAAACGGATTAGAAAGTATTAGTGATGCGGTGGGGCTAGAGCATTGATGATTTAGGATCAAGGCTTGTTTATTATGAGCGATCGCCATTCAAAATATCTTTCAGGCGATCGCCATAGCAGTTCTCAAGTTAAGAAACTGCCTCATTAAGCTCATCTTTTTTAAGATTTGAATGGTCATCATCTGAGTTATTTTTGTCAAAAAAGTAAGCCGTGATTATATGGGATAGTAGACCAGCAGGAGCAAAAAAGAGACATAAAATTAATGAATGAACTGTCCAAATTTCTTTCTCTTGTCCTTGCCAGTAAATCCATCTCCCTAGAAATAAATCCATAGCCAAAAAATGTACGGTCACAACTAATGTGCCACCCTCTTCAGAAAATAAATTTGCATACTGACTTAAATCAGGAATAAATGCACTAGACAAAGAGCCTGGATCAACTGTAGTTAATAAATAATAGATATATAAAATGCTCAGAGGAATAAAAGGCAAAAAAGAACTCATCACTTTTTTAGTAATATTTGAATTGGGAAATATCACCATTCCCGCCCAGAAAATTGCAACGTAGTAGATAGTTAAGTTGAATACTTGAGAGAGCGTCATAATTTTAACAAGTAAATATTAACGATTAAAAATAAAATAACAAATTTATTTTATCCTATAAAAAATCATAAAGATTTATTTATAGTTTTACTGTTAAACCTAAAGTGTAAGATAGGCTTTTAATAAAATTAAACATGGATTCCAAAGCGTTACTGTTTTTTCCTCTCTCATTGCTCTTTGTCTCTTCTATGGTTCATGCTCAAGTCATTGAAGATAATACACTCTCGACAGAAGTTAATACAGAAAATAATTTTGACTTTACAGTGAAGGCAGGAGAGCAGCGAGGTGATAATTTATTTCATAGCTTTCAAGAATTCTCTGTTCCCGACAACGGCTCAGTATTTTTCAACAATGGAGTAACGATTCAAAATATCATTACTCGCGTCACAGGCGGCTCAATTTCCGAGATTAATGGCTTAATCAGTAATAACGGTAACGCCAATCTGTTCTTATTAAATCCGAACGGGATTATCTTTGGTGAAAATGCCAGCTTAAATATTGGTGGTTCTTTTATTGGCACAACTGCGGAAAGCATTTTGTTTGAGGATGGCGTAGAGTTTAGCTCTAATGCCGACGGCTCCCAACCATTATTAACCATCAATGGACCTTTGGGGTTAAACTTTGGCAGCAATTCAGGAGAGATCATCAATAGGGCAAACTCCTCAATTCCTAATTCCTTCGATCCCACTGGTCAAGATCAAATCAAGCAAGGATTGGCAGTTAGCCCAGGTCAAACATTGGCACTACTGGGAAACGGCGTTACCTTTGATGGTGGCGCGGCTACTGCTCCCGCAGGCAATATTGAATTAGGTAGCGTTGCCAATAATAACTTTGTTGCTCTTGAGCCAATTGCCAAAGGATGGCGAGCTAATTATGGAAATGTAAATCAGTTTCAAGATTTAGTATTTGATGGTTTAGCTGCTGTTGATGTTAGTGGCGATGGTGGAGGAGATATTAATGTTCAGGGCAAAAATATTCGTATCCTTAATGGTTCGGCAATTACTTCTAATACTCTTGGGGACTTGGATGGCGGCACAATTAGTGTTCAGGCATCTAATTTATTAGAAATCAACGGTAGTGATGTTACTGGAGCCAAAATTGATCTGTTATTGGCGGCTGAAACAGAAATATTTCTGCCCTTTTCAAGTCAGATTTCCAGTAATACTTTTGGTGCAGGAGACGGAGGCAATATAAATATTACAACAGATAACTTAAAGCTGATAGACGGAGGTTCTATTGAGCTACAAACGTTTCCTGATAGCACAGGACAAGGTGGTAATTTATTTATTGTGGCTGATGGTTTTGTTGAGTTAAAAGGCATAAGATCATTGTTAGGATTAGGTGAAAATGTACCCGAATTGATTCTTCCAACTATTGATCTCGACACAGCAATTGATATCAATCAAGCTAGTGAAATATCAACTGCATCAATTGGTCGTGGAGATGGAGGGAATATTAACCTTAAGGCAAAAAAAATTCGTCTAGAGGATGGAGCATCAATTGCTGCTAATCCATTCAGCGAAGGGAATGGAGGTTCTCTAAATATAGAGGCAAGTCAGTCAATTGAGATTTTTGGTATTTCCCCTAGAACAGGTAGTTCGAGTAGTTCTATCACTGCTAATACTTTTTCTAACGGTAACGCTGGTAATTTGAACATCATTACGAATAGATTATCAGTCAAAGATGGAGGATTTTTAATCTCCACAACAGCCTCTTCTGGAAATGCAGGCAATATTAGTATTGATGCTTCTTCAGTTGAAATTAGTGGGTTTCGCTCTTCTGATCAAGTTCCTAGTTCTATTTCTGCACAGACTGTAAATGGAGGAAAGGGGGGCAATATCTCTATCAATACAGGTGATTTAAAGATCAGCGATCGCGCCAGCCTTAGCGTTCAAGGAACAGGTAATGGTGTGTCAGGGAATATCAACGTTATTGCTGAGTTTGTTGAGTTAGAGAATGGGGGGAATATTGTTTCGAGTACTGAATTTCAGTCGGGGGGTAATATTAATTTGGACATTGCGGAGAATCTGACCCTTAGAGATAATAGCCTGATTTCTTCCCAAGCTTTTCAAGATGCCAATGGGGGCAATCTCGATATTGCGGTTAATTTTTTGATTGCTTTTCCCCAGGGAAACAACGATATCTTAGCCAGCGCAGTATTTGGTGATGGTGGCAATATTACCATTAGCGGTGAAGGGATTTTCGGTATTGAAGAGCGTCTTTCCCGACCACCAAATCTCACCAATGATATTGACGCTACTTCTGAATTTGGTCAATCAGGAACAGTAACTCTGGGGTTTCCTGATTTTGCGGATCTTAACGCGATATTTAGACTGCCACAGAACTTTGCTAATATCAGGGAATATTTTGATGGTCGATTTTGCAACGTGAGCAAAGATAGCAGCTTTACGATTGTCGGTGGTTCGGGAATTCCTGACCCCCTGGAGGACAAAACGACCATAATCGAGCAAAACTGGTCGGACTGGCGTATCGCAGAAGATACAGCTCTAGCAGAAGCACCTGAGGAACTGACTGAGGTTGAAGCAACACCAGAAGAGAAGCAGCTAGCGTTAATTCAGGGTTGGTTTATCGATGCTCATGGCAACGTTGTGTTGACGGATCAGCCTGTAGCGAGGGCTGGTTATAATCCTGGATTAACTGACCCTGACTGTAATCAAATGCAGTCTTCAGTGTTTAATGAGAGATAGTTATTAGTTATTAGTCGTTAGTTATTAGATCAAAAAATGCAAGACTTTACTAAGCTAAAAGTATGGCAATACAGGACATCTTTTTCACAATTAATCTGTATAAAATAACATCAAGTTTTCCAGTTGAGGAGCAATATGGACTGACTAGTCAGATTCGACGCGCTTCAGTATCCATTGAGTTAAATATTTCTGAAGGACGTGGTAGAAATGGAAATAAAGAATTTTGTCGTTTTCTTGATATAGCACAAGGCAGTGCTAACGAAGTAAAATGTCAGATATTTATTGCTAGAGATTTAGAATATATTGATAGCAAAGTTTCCCAACTGTTAACCGAAAAGATAAATGAAGTGTCAAGAATGATTCACTCGTTTAATCAAAAGCTAAAAACTAAGAACTAAAAACTAAGAACTAAAAACTAAGAACTAAAAACTAAGAACTAAAAACTAAAAACTAAAAACTAAAAACTAAAAACTAAAAACTAAAAACTAAAAACTAAAGTAAATGAATGTAATTCTTTGCCATCAAACCGTAGATTTTGACGCTTTGGGTTCGGCGATCGCTTTATCGCGCCTCAAATCAGGGGCAAAGATTGTCTTGACTGGTGGGGCACATCCTGTGGTTAAAAGTTTTTTGGCGCTACACCGCGATGAGTTTAATTTTGCTGAGTTGCGGAGCATTACTCCTGAAGCGATCGCCAGGATTTATATTGTTGATACCCAAAAAAGCGATCGCCTGGGGGTGGCAGCTAAGTGGTTAACTTTACCTAACGTGTCACGGATTGAAGTGTTCGATCATCATCTGGATTTGCAGTCGGATATCCCCGTAACGGCAATTCATACTGAAGCGGTGGGGGCGATTACCACCTATATTGTGGAGTTGCTCCAGCAACAACAGATTGTGCCAACTCCTGTTGAGGCGACGGCGATGGCTTTGGGGATTCATGCGGATACAGGCTCGTTAACTTTTGACGGCTCTACTCCCAGAGATGCGCGGGCGCTGGCATGGTTAATGGAGCAGTCGGCTAATGTGGCAATGGTGGCGGAGTATAGCGAGCCTGGCTTATCGATTCAGCTTCAGGAATTGCTTAAGGAAGCTTTGGAAAATCTCCAGCGGGACACAGTTCAAGGATATATGGTGGCTTCGGTGTTGTTGGAATCTGCGGATTTTGTTACAGGGCTAGCTTCCCTGAGTGGGAGATTAATTGAGCTGACGGAAAGCGACGTAATGTTGCTGGGTCATTATTATCGTCAGAAAGACCACTATAAGCTGGTAGTTATTGGGCGATCGCGATTATCTGCAACCAATTTAAATCAGCTCTTCAAACCTTTTGGCGGTGGGGGTCATGCTCAGGCGGCATCCATGTCCATCGCCACCGACGAGCCTCAGACGGTTTTTCAGGAGCTTTTAGAGCAGTTAGGGGCGCAAATTCCCCAACCACCAACGGCAAGGGACTTGATGTCTTCTCCCGTGAGGACGGTACGACCCGATATTACTATTGAGCAGGCGCAGCGAATTTTATTTCGTTACGGTCATTCTGGACTTTCGATAGTTGATGCCAGCGATCGCCTGGTGGGAGTGATTTCTCGTCGTGATCTGGATTTGGCAATTCACCATGGCTTTAGTCATGCTCCTGTCAAGGGCTACATGAGTCGCAACCTGAAGACTATTACTCCTGATACTGCCTTACCTGAGATTGAAGCCCTGATGGTCACCTATGACGTGGGGCGCTTACCCGTAATTGACCAGGGAGACTTGATTGGCATTGTGACTCGTACCGACGTATTGCGTCAGCTTCACGATCAGCGCAATCAGCAAAAAGGGGATTCTGATACTAAACAAAATCTCACATCTCATCTACTGCCTACTTTACAAAATCGCTTAGAGCCTGCAATCTGGCAACTGCTGCAACAGCTGACCCAAGCCGCACAGCAAAGGGGATGGAATCTCTATCTAGTGGGAGGAGGAGTTCGGGATGTTTTGTTGACTGGCGATCGCCAGCCTTTATTATTACAGGATATTGATTTAGTGGTTGATGGTTATCATCGTGCTTTCGATGATCGCGCGGGGGTAGAGCTGGCACAGGTAATTAAGCAGCTATACCCCCAGGTAAGTGTTTCTATCCACGGAGAATTTCAAACCGCCGCTCTAGCCTGGCATCAGGACCCTGATTTAGGAAATTTACTAGTAGATATCGCTACGGCGCGGACAGAATTTTATCCCTATCCTGCGGCTAATCCCCAGGTAGAAGCCAGCTCGATTCGTCAGGATTTATATCGGCGGGATTTTACGATTAATGCTCTCGCAGTGCGTCTGACACCGCCAAAAAAAGGTGAATTTTCCCGCAAGGGGGATTTACTAGACTTTTTTGGGGGCTTACTTGACCTCAAATCCCGTCTAATTCGGGTACTCCACAGCAACAGCTTTATCGAAGATCCTACCCGTATTTATCGGGCTGTGAGATTTGCCGTACGGTTAGAATTTCAGCTTGAATCCCAAACGGAAGAGTATATTCACTACGCAGTGCAAAGTGGGGTCTACCAAAGCCTCCGTCTCGGCGATCGCCAAACACCTGCATTAACTACCAGACTCCGCGCGGAATTAAAATATATCCTCCAGGCACACTACTGGAAACCCGCAATCAAGCTCCTGGCTGATCTCAATGCTTTAAGCTGTCTTCACCAAGATTTAGGGGGAACTCCTGAACTAGCATGGCAGCTCAACTGCGTTTCTCGGTGGTTACGCTACTTTGAGCCCAAAACCGCAGACCATTGGCTAGTTAGACTAGAAACCTTAATCGCCCATTTACCCCCTGATGAGCGACTGATAGTAGCTACCAATCTCCAGCTAACCAAAGAAAGTCTCCAGCGACTGGAAAAATTAGAACTTTTATCACAAGAGATTGCTACTCAATTATCCCGATGCCAGTCTCCTAGTAAAATCTACCAACTTCTCCACCCCTATAGCTCTTCTCAACTAATTTTGTGGGCAGCCCGCAGTGAGCGACAGCTTCGGCGTTTAATTTGGCAATACTTAAGTCAATTATCCCAGGTTAAGCCAATAATTAACGGTAAAAACTTAAAAGCCCTGGGTTTTAAACCAGGACCTTTATACAAACAGATTTTAGATGATGTGTTGGCGGCGACTCTCGATGGTCATATCAGCGATCGCCAAAGTGCAGAGAAATATATAGTGTCTAAATATCAAAATTAAATATAAAGCTTGAATTAACTCTTTCAGAAGACTAGTCGGCGAATAGCTCCGCCACAGGCTCGTCAGCCGCCTCAACAGGGGGATTATTATCTACTATGAGCACCATATCTTGTAAATCATATGCCTCGCTATTAGTATCCTCAGCACCCAACTCAACTAGCAACAGTTCCTGATATTCATTTAAACCATCAAGCAGGGTTTGAACAGAATCTTGTAAGGCAAAGCCAGCTACATTCGGTAAATCGTCATTAGAACCGACAACCAGTTCATCAGGAGTCGCTAAGGTAGTGCATGAAGTAGTGTTGTTAATCGTGCTGTATTCAAAAGTTAGCTCGTTTACTGAATCAACGGAAAACAAAGCGCGATCGCCTACTTCCATAGTTTTAACCAACTCTTGGTTATGATAAACATCCATCTGGATATCGAAGAAATCTCCACCAGCGCCACACTGAATCTGGGAAGCAAAGTATAGTAGTTCAATCATAATCTTAAAGTTGTTTAATAAAGAAATAATAGATAGATAACTAAATCACAGTCAGCATGTTTTAAATCAGTTACTTAAGTGCTGTATCTGATGTTTAACATCATCTCCTAGCCTCAGTATTATCAGGTAAACTTATGATAAAGAACCCGAGTTTTTCCTTAAAGCTCTCATAAATTATCAGTAAATCCTCTTTATTATGAGGGGGTTAATTGCTAAATAAAAATTATAAGATCTCTAAACAGTAGCTATTTCTACTTGCGGGACAATAACTAGATCTACTTCAATCAAAATAAGTCCGTGAAATCACAAATTAATCAATTTATTAAAATTCTCTCAACGATACTCATCACGGGAGCTTTAAGCTTAGACTGCTGGAACATCTATTTACAGCAACACGGACAGTCTTTACCCCCAGGCTTAAGCTCTATATTCTGGCTGGGAAATATTAGTTTATCCGCTCATGTTGTAGAAGGAATTATTGCCGCTATTAAAGCTCCTGCTTGCGATCGCAACCCTTTGCGCTATGGGATTTATACCTTTTTTGTCGGCTATGTCGGCTTACAGGAATTGTTTAATGACTAGACTATGGAGTTTCTCGTATTAATGAGATATATCTTGGTGAAGTTAGGGAATGGGGAATAGGGAATAGGGAATAGGGAATAGGGAATTCAGGGCAATGATCTCAATTACCTAAATCTCTAGTAATATTCCGCAGATTATGCTGGATTTCTGCCCAATGGCGCGGATATTTTTCCTTAGTGTAGATTATTAAGGCTTTATTGAGAAAGGCGATCGCCTGTTGCTGATTTTCCGTCTGCTCACCTTTGAGGCGATGGCGATAAGCCCCTCCCAGATTATTATTTAACATTGCCCAATTGTAGGGAAATTTTTCTAGGGTATGGATAGAGAGGGCGTTTTCATAGTGGGAAATAGAACGTTCTAGGTTACTCTCCCTATCTCCCAGCAGACGAGATTGAAAAGCATTCCCCAAATTATTTTGTAACATTGCCCAACGATGGGGATAGTCAACCAGATTATATACCTGGAGAGCCTGTTCCAAATGCTCAATGGCGGTTTCGATATTGTCTGCCTTATCTCCCACCAAACGATTAGGATAAATATCCCCCAAATTATTATGGGATGCCGCCCAATCTTGGGGATATTGTTCACGGGTATGAACAGCCAAGGCTCGATTGTAGCAGGCGATCGCCTGTTCTACGTTTTTAGCGCGAAATGCCTTTTTATCTGTGGTTGTAGTTGCTGATTCACGATGGGCATAGGCAATGCCTAAGTTGCGCTGAGTATTGCCCCAAACATGGGGGGCTTTTTCGCGGGTAATTACTTCCAATGCCAGATTATAGGTAGCGATCGCCTGTTCGATATTCTCCTGACGACTGCCTAAAATGCGATCGCGATAGACGTTAGCGAGATTAGACATTACCATTGCCCACTCTCTGGGGAATTTAGTCGGTTGATAAACCTTTAAAGCTCCCTGATAGGAGACAATCGCCAGCTCAATATTATTAGACTTATCTCCTGCGGGGTAGGCACTAATTATGTTACCCAAATTAATTAAATCATTGGCGATCGCTTTAGCCTGATTAGGCTCTACTGAGATAATCGTCTCATTAGCCCAATACTTGAGAATTTGTATCGTGTTACGGTCAAACTTATCCTGATTTTGCTGAATTAGGGCGTAAATTTTAGCTGGAGGAAGCCGATTCGCCACCTGCTGGAGCAAATTCATTAAAAACGTAAAATATTCCTTGCGGCGATTAGTACCAGTGTTGGTGTTTTCGAGCTGTAGTAATTTGTTGGCTAGATTAAGCAGTCGCTCCGCCCCAGTAATATTTCCCAAACGCCTCTGCTTTTCTCCGACAGACATCAAGCAGCTAATAAATTTCTGATTGATTAATTCAGGATGGGCATTTAGAATATTGAGTTCCTGTTCTCGGGGATTGTTCAGTAAAGTTTCAATCAGCGTTAGGTACTGAGATTCTAACTTGCTCATGAAAATTCAAGATTAATCAGCTTTTTATATATGTCCGTATAATATAGCGAAATCTATCTAAATATCTGTATCCTGTGACTGCAAATCAAAAATCAGCCCCTTCCGTCGGCAGGATCGCTAAACTAGTGGCGATCGCCACTCTCGTAAGCAAGCTGTTTGGTTTTGGGCGGGAACTGGTGATTTCCGCCGCTTTTGGGATTGGTGCGGTCAAAAATGCCTATGCCTACGCCTATACAATTCCAGGCTTTCTTTTTGTCCTGATTGGGGGCATTAATGGACCTTTTCACAGTGCTTTAGTTAGCGTACTCGCAAAAAAAGACAAGTCTGAGGCTCCCGTAATTGTAGAGACGGTTTCTTCTCTAGTTAGCCTGTTGTTGATCACCATTACCCTGGCGATCATGATTTTTGCTAGTAATTTAATCGCTATCTTAGGACCTAAATTAGCCCCTGAAGTACAGCAGCTAGCTACCCTACAGCTGCAAATTATGGCACCGATGGCTGTATTAGCAGGTTTAATCGGTATTGGCTTTGGCAGCCTCAATGCGGCAAATAGCTATCTTCTACCCAGCCTCAGCCCCCTCTTTTCCAGTGTAGTAATCATTACTGGGGTAGGGGCAGCGTTATGGCGGCTTGGGGAACAGTTAAATACCCCCGCCTACTTTCGTTGGGGAGCAATAATCTTCGCAGGGGCAACCCTAGCAGGAGCCGTCTTACAGTGGCTAGCACAGCTAATTGTTCAGTGGCGAGTAGGAATGGGCACGTTAAAGCTACGCTTCAATTGGCGACACCCAGGAGTTCTAGAGGTGTTCCGCGTCATGATTCCAGCCACCCTTTCCTCAGGTATGCTCTACGTTAACCTCAACGTAGATCAGTTTTTTGTTTCGGGCATCCCTGGGGCAGCCGCAGCTATTCAAAACGCTACCTTTATTTTTATTACCCCTCTGGGAATTATTTCTAACGCTATTTTAGTGCCCTTATATCCTGCTTTTTCTCGCCTGGCTGCCCCCGAAAATTGGTCAGAACTAAAAGTCAGAATTCGCCAGGGAATATTCCTCAGTGCCCTAAGCATGTTACCCTTTACGGCAATCTTTATGTCTTTAGCATTACCCATCACTAAACTAGCATTCGAGCGGGGTCAATTTAGCTCCCAAGATGCTGAGTTTGTCGCTTCCTTGCTAGTGGTTTATGGGTTTGGGATGTTCTTCTATATGAGTCGTGATGTGCTGCTGCGGGTTTTTTATGCTCTGGGAGACGGCACCACACCTTTTAAAATCAGCATCATTAATATTTTCCTCAATGCTATTTTTGATTATTTACTAATTAGGGTCTTTGGCGCCCCTGGATTAATTATGGCAACGATCGGAGTTAATTTAATTTCTCTGACGGTGTTTACCTGGATCTTGCATCGACGCTTAGGCGGATTACCTCTAATCCGCTGGGGTAAACAAATGATAGGCTTATTTCTAGGGACAGCAGTAGCAGGCATCGCTAGCTATGGAGTAAGTCAGGGAATAGAAAATGCCTGGGGTAATGGTAATTTATTGTTGCTATTGTTGGAGTTAAGCGTGGCTAGTGGAGTGGCAATTCTGATTTTTGGGTTGGTTGCCATGCAGTTAAGATTAACGGAATTGAATATTTTAACCGATAAGATTAGGCAAAGGTTTGATAGGTAATTGAGGATAAGTTATAGGTTGATTAAACATGAGAACTAAATGGAAAGATTTGGCGATCGCTTCTCATTATCAAACGGCAGTTGCCATTAAGCAAGAACTCATGACAGGCAATACAGAGGCGGCTAAACAAGGAATCGAGGAGTTAATTGAAGCTTTGGGGCGTTCAGAACAGCGAGCTTTAAAAAGTCAGTTGATACGATTGATGATGCACGTTATTAAGTGGAAAACTCAACCAGAAAAGAGAACCGCTAGCTGGGTTTATACTATCGAAAGTGCCAGGATGGAAATTGATGATCTTTTATCAGATGAACCCAGCTTAAAACCCAAGTTAAAAAAACTATTTGAACAGGTATTTGCTAAAGCTAAAAAGTTAGCTGAAGCGGAAATGAGCTGTAAATCTAATGTTGATGAATTGACTTGGCAAGAAGTATTTACAGAAGAATATAGTCTTGCGCCAAAAACTAATCAATAATTTAGCAAGTAACGCTTGAGTGCGAAACACCTTAATAACGATACAAAAATTGCATTACTAATCTAAGTTAACAACCTGTAACATTTAAGCAACTCAAGTCCAAAGAAGTACTGTTAATGTAGTTGGTCGAGAATGCCAATGAAAAACTGTCTCTTAAGTCGATTAGTAGATGATAGTGTCTATTAAACTCACAACAACGATTTAATAGAAACTATTCAAAGGTAATTTTGAGGTGCCTATAAATTTATAACATTTTGGACAGTTAAACTTAAGCGCAGTTTTTAGTTTCAGGAATGCGATCGCCTAAATTGTTAGTTCGATATGCCGTTAAAGTTACTTCTCCAGAATCTGTAACTTTTACTCCCCTGGCTGGTTGGATTCTGCCTTGGGCTGTTTCTATAGGTGCAGGTATAGTTGAAATTGAAGTGTTTCCTTCACTTACTGTAACGTTTAGAGAATTTAAGGGTAATGCTGGATCAGGAAGAATTCCTCCTTTACCTGAAATGGTAAGACCATTTCTTGCTGCTACCTCACGATTAGCTTCACAGGCTTGTTGGGTTATTTTTTCTGTCTCTACTACATTAGTAGGTAATTCCGTTGCCCCTTGAACGGGATTAATATCAGGTGTAAAGATAGAGATAGTACCGTCTAATCCACTAGTCTCAGAACTAGCATTGATATCGTTAGTTAAATTACTAGGACTGCGCTCTTGTATACCAAATAGTGACTCAGCATTGATAGTAATGTTTCCACCCTCTCCCTGTTCTGCACTTGCCAAGATATCGTTATTTCCATCAGGGAAAGCAATAATAAATCTACTATCTATAGTTAAGTTTCCACCATTGCCATTATTTAAAGCTTGAGCAGATAGCAGACTATTATTACTCAATGAAAATATTTTTCCAATCTCTAGATTGATATTCCCTCCTCCTGTAAAGGCTGTTTCAGCCAAGATAGAAGCATTATTATCAAGCACTAGTGAATCAGAAGCAGTAATATTTATATCTCCACCTGCCCCTTGACCTAAAGTACTAGTGATTATTGACCCACCATCCTTAACTGATAAATTGCTCGTTGTAATATTTAAATTTCCTGCATCACCACTAGCCGAGATATCTTCAATACTGAATGCTTGTCCTGATGAAGCTTCTATTTTGCTTTGAAATTGACTATTTAATGCTGTTCCAGAAATCTCAATAGATTCAGAAGCATTAATTGTTAAGTCTCCTGCATCACCAGCATCCAAGGTAGCCGCAGAAATCAAACCTCCATCTTTGATTATTAGTTTTCCAGTATCAATTGTTAATTGACCAGCAGGATTATCAGTGGTGGTTTGTCCACTGATAAAACTACCTATTCTTGTTCCATCAACTAAAGGTTCTGAAATACCAGATATTTCAATAAATTCAGTAGCATTAATGCTAATGTTTCCACCTGAACCTCCCTCACGACTGACAACCGTTCCACCAAATATGCCGCCACTTACACTGGCAATACCTGCTCCATCTCGAATAATTAGTTTGCTAGTATTAATTTCCGCATTACCAGAATTCCCAGTCCCTCCAAGATTAGAAGGAAATATACCAGTTTGAACAATTACTCCTTCTGGGGTGCGTAGAATTTCTACCGAATCAGATGCATCAATAAATATATTTCCTGCATTACCCGAACTTAAAGTCGAACCTAAAATATAAGAGCCATCACTAACTACCAAGTTATCAGTATCAATATTGATATCTCCTGCGAAACCTGTACTACCTCTTAAAGCTACGCTAGCTATAGATGAACCTATGATATCTATTTGATTTGCACTTACACTGATGTTTCCACTATTACCTATTCCTAGAGTTGGACTAAAGATATACGCTCCATCTTGAAGTTTGAGGGAAGATGTATTGAGATTGATCTGTCCCGATTGACCAGAGCCAAAAGTACCAGTTAATAATCCTGTACCTGGAGTCGAAAAATTAAACGTGCCATTCAAGCCACTGAGAATGAAATTTTGTTGAAAGTCTTCAAATCCAGTTCCAGTCAATTCCACTGAATCAGAAGCAGTAACATTTATATCTCCACCTGCCCCTTGACCTAAAGTACTAGTGATTATTGACCCACCATCCTTAACTGATAAATTGCTCGTTGTAATATTTAAATTTCCTGCATCACCACTAGCCGAGATATCTTCAATACTGAATGCTTGTCCTGATGAAGCTTCTATTTTGCTTTGAAATTGACTATTTAATGCTGTTCCAGAAATCTCAATAGATTCAGAAGCATTAATTGTTAAGTCTCCTGCATCACCAGCATCCAAGGTAGCCGCAGAAATCAAACCTCCATCTTTGATTATTAGTTTTCCAGTATCAATTGTTAATTGACCAGCAGGATTATCAGTGGTGGTTTGTCCACTGATAAAACTACCTATTCTTGTTCCATCAACTAAAGGTTCTGAAATACCAGATATTTCAATAAATTCAGTAGCATTAATGCTAATGTTTCCACCTGAACCTCCCTCACGACTGACAACCGTTCCACCAAATATGCCGCCACTTACACTGGCAATACCTGCTCCATCTCGAATAATTAGTTTGCTAGTATTAATTTCCGCATTACCAGAATTCCCAGTCCCTCCAAGATTAGAAGGAAATATACCAGTTTGAACAATTACTCCTTCTGGGGTGCGTAGAATTTCTACCGAATCAGATGCATCAATAAATATATTTCCTGCATTACCCGAACTTAAAGTCGAACCTAAAATATAAGAGCCATCACTAACTACCAAGTTATCAGTATCAATATTGATATCTCCTGCGAAACCTGTACTACCTCTTAAAGCTACGCTAGCTATAGATGAACCTATGATATCTATTTGATTTGCACTTACACTGATGTTTCCACTATTACCTATTCCTAGAGTTGGACTAAAGATATACGCTCCATCTTGAAGTTTGAGGGAAGATGTATTGAGATTGATCTGTCCCGATTGACCAGAGCCAAAAGTACCAGTTAATAATCCTGTACCTGGAGTCGAAAAATTAAACGTGCCATTCAAGCCACTGAGAATGAAATTTTGTTGAAAGTCTTCAAATCCAGTTCCAGTCAATTCCACTGAATCAGAAGCAGTAACATTTATATCTCCACCTGCCCCTTGACCCAAAGTACTAGTTAGGATTCTGGCGTTATCTTGAATTAATAGTTTTTGTGTTGTGAGAGTAATATCATTACCCCCATCAGAACCCGAATTAGAGGAAGTAATTTGTGAACCATCTAATAACGAAATTAGATCTCCCTGTAAGTCAACTGTCCCACCTTGTTGACCATCAACATTAACTAAAGCATTATTAGTCAATTGAATATCACCAAAATTTTCTATGGTTTCATATATCAACATTAGACCTGGCGATGATTCCTGAAGATTAATAATTCCCGATTCTGCTACACTGCCTAACTGAATATTTCCTTCAGGAGCAGTTAAATTGCCACCATTTAAACTAATATCCCCACCTAATAAAGTTATGGTTTCTCCCGTAACAACTCGTAAGTCTACATTATTATTCTCTATATCCCCTGGATTATCCCGAAAACCAAACCCAATGGGTGCATTAACCGTTAGCAAAGGCGGATTTTCTAAGTCAGCTGCGCTAAACCCCCCATCTTCAAACAAAACACTACTAGCAGTGCTGCCATAGAAAGAGCCACCAATATTTAATCTGGCATTCTCACCAAAAATAATTCCAGCAGGATTAATCAAGAATAGACTAGCACTACCATTGGCTCTAATTGCCCCATCAATATTAGAAATATTTCCACCTGTTACTCGACTAAAGATATTGGCAATATCATTAGCATTGTTGAAAAATGCTTCGTTACCAGTCAGTACTGAAAAATCTTGAAAACTATGGAATAAATTACTCCCTCGCGTTTCCCCACCCGTAATCTCAGCAACATTACCATTCTGATTAACTTGAGTATTGACTGTGAAATCAGAGGTAACTTGAGCCTGCGCTGAATTGGGATAGAAAAAGCCAAAAGTACCAAGACCAATCTGAAAAGGAAACAACAGAGCTTTTTTCATGGTGTATGTGAGATAGAAAAGCTTAGAAATACATCTAAAATCACATAATACAGCTTCAGTTGTTACACATAAGATAAACAGGTTACAAAAATCAATTTTAGCGGTTATTTTCAGGTGAATTTTCTTTTGGGTTCCGATAATTCCGTTTCTCGGAGCTAAAAACGATCGCCTGATAGTCAACCCATAAATCAACCAGGCGATCGCCAAAATGCCAAACTTACCTAACCTTAGTTGCCTTATTAGCCCCTCTCTCCATTTCCCGCATTTTCTTGCCGCGCCAGACTAACTTAACGGGAGTGGCGGTAAACTGAAGCTGATCGCGAAACTGGCGATCAATATATCGACGATAATTATCGTTAAATCGTTTCGGATCATTAACAAACAACGCAATAGTAGGTGGCTGAGAACTTACCTGAGTGCCATAATAAATTCTTCCCTGTTTTCCTTGGCGACTCGTTGGTGGAGAATGCCAGCTTATCGCCTCCTCTAATACTTCATTAATCACCGAAGTAGTAACCCGACGACGGTGAGATTCCGCAGCCAGATCCACTAAATTAAGAATTTTATGTACCCGTTGACCAGTCATGGCGCTCACAAAAACCATCGGTGCCCATTCCATAAAATAGAGACGAGCTAATATTTCTTTTTTATATTGGTTAATAGTGCTTGAATCTTTTTCTACCGCATCCCACTTATTAATAACCAGAATTACTGCGCGACCTTCATCAATAATCCGCCCTGCTAACTTTAGATCCTGTTCCGTTACTCCATCGAGAACATCAATCACAAATAGCACCACATCAGAACGGCGAATTGCCTTAAAAGCACGGTTAATACTAAAAAATTCTGCACCATAGTTGACGTTTTTTTTCCGCCTAATGCCTGCGGTGTCGATCAGGCGGTAGGTTTGTTCCCCTCGTTCCACGATCATATCGATCGCATCTCTAGTTGTTCCCGAAATCGGACTGACAATAGCCCGCTGTTCCCCAGTCAAAGCATTAAGCAAGCTGGATTTCCCCACGTTGGGACGACCAATAATTGCTACCTTGATCTCGTTGTCTTCTACTAGCTGATCTATCGGAGGTAAATAAGTCACCAATTGATCCAGTAACTCTCCCGTACCGTTACCGTGAATTGCTGAAATCGGATAGGGTTCTCCCAATCCTAGCTGCCAAAACTCCGCCGCCTGCGCCAAACCTTGTTCTACCGACTCACACTTATTAACCGCCAGCATTACGGGAACCTCTTGACGACGAAACCATTGAGCAATTTCGCGATCGCCCGCCGTTAAGCCCATTTGACCATCAACAACAAAAATCGCCACGGAAGCCTCCACCAAAGCCGCCATCGCCTGCTGACGAATCATCGGCAGAAACTCCGTATCATCATCAAACACCAGTCCCCCAGTATCCACAATCTGAAAGTCACGATCTAGCCAAAATGCGGGACGATAAGTGCGATCGCGAGTGATTCCTGGCTGATCGTGGACGATCGCCTGCTGATCCCCTGCTAAACGATTGACAAAAGTAGATTTCCCAACGTTGGGTCTACCAATAACAGCAACAATAGGTAATTTCATATTCTGTTAAGACGCTACACATTACGCCTGTAAATGTTTAATCAACAATGAAGCGATTACTTGCTTTTACACAAGTTAATACTTGATCAATCATAGTTTATTTTGTCAGGCGATCGGTATTTAGAGCGATCGCCATTTGCTCTAACCACGGGTTTTAGTCTTGAGGGGGTAGGCTTGATTCCATAAGATAAAATAGCCAAATTCAGCAAATTCTCACTATATTTGATTAATGATACTTAATCCGATTACCAAAATACACTTACTGAATGCAAACTTGAAAAACCCCGTTACCCGTTACCCGTTACCCGTTACACTTGCATAATCAATAAGTGTTCTATCTAAACAGGATTTAGTATGAATAGTAGCTATGACCCCAGCAAAAATATCCCTTGGAATTGAAGAGCGATATACTAAACCAAGACAATGACTAAGCAATGAAAGAGCAAGCCCCATCCCAAAACCAGCAATTAACCCCCATCCCAGAACCAGCAAACAACCAAGAAATAGAGTGGCTGGAAGTAGGAACTATTACCTCGCCCCAGGGCTTGAAGGGGGAACTGCGAGTATATCCTGATTCAGATTTTCCTGAACGGTTCACTCAAGCAGGAAAACGCTGGCTACAGCATCCCGACACAGCCGCTATTAATGAAGTACAGCTAACAGAAGGAAGGCTTATCAAGGGAAAGAATCTTTATGTAATTAAGATAGAAGGCATAGAAAATCGCAACCAAGCCGAAACCCTACGCAATTATAAACTGTTAGTTGATGCAGGCGATCGCCCTAAACTAGCGCAAGATGAATATCATGTCTCAGACTTAGTCGGTTTAGAAGTCTATCTTCAGGAAACCGAAGAGAATATTGGCGTTGTAATCGATCTTTACTCTGCGGGCAATGATTTACTAGAAATTAAACTCCACAAACAGCCCGAAGTAGAGAAAAAGCCCGACAAAGATCTATCTCAAATAAGTCGTCGTAGCAAACGCAAAAAATATAAGCCCAAACCTATAAAACCACTAACTGTATTTGTTCCTTTCGTTAAGGAGATTGTGCCCATAGTTGATCTGGCAAATCAGCGTTTAATCCTATCTCCCCCTGATGGCTTAATTAATCTCCATGAGATTGAATAACTAAGATCATCTTTCTATATATAGATGCAAGACATAGGAACCAAGACGAACTTTTGCTGACCATAGTTCATACTCAAGACGGATATTTTGCGGGCAAGAATCGCCTTCAACCTTGATGTAACGGGTAAAATTGCGAAACCTGATGGATTTACTGGGTTGTTCTGGATCTGAATTGAGGCAATATCTACTAACGCCATAAACACCCCTCTCCCAAAAATGACGATAGCTTAATTTGCCATTGCTCTGCATTGTCATCATAATGCGGTAGGGAGAGATCTCCCACCAAAATAATCCTTGTGTGGCTGGCTGCTGAGAATTCCCAGATATGAAGGAATGAGGTAAACTTTGCTGTTCTAGCAGCAGATGAAATCGCTCATGATCTTTTTGATATAGGCTGGCTTTCGCCTCAATCACATTCCAAATCGGTAAATCCGTAGAGATTAGGGAAAAATAAACAGTTCGATGGCGATTAACTAGCATGAGGGAAAAAGACGTTAGCCAGAGTTAAATTTACTTCCAGCATATCCTCTACCTGAGATAAATCGGAATGGCAAAAAATACTTGTTCTAAAATGCTTGCCAATTGTTAGGGCATTCGTTATTATTATCTAGTGCTATTTAAGCAATCCTCAGTAGCTCAGTGGCAGAGCGGTCGACTGTTAATCGATTGGTCGTAGGTTCAAATCCTACCTGGGGAGTTTTAACCAGGCAATTCATATATATTGATCGATTATTTATCATCGGTAATAGATTAACGTCATCTTTACAAGATATTTGCCGTTTAACAAGTTAGTGGAAGCATCTAATATTCCCAATCTGATGTAGTGCGACTGGCAATTATGGAATATCTACTTTCGGTGGGGTTGAGTTTCAGCAAAGCAAGTAGAGGATTAAAAGAACTTGTTGAAACGGATGTTCTTTATGCCGATCACCAAAGTAAGAAACGTTGAATGCTGTGTGGGAATGAACAAAAGCGAGAGTCTTCGACGACGCTAAGTGGATTGCTTGTCGTTGAGGAGTTGGACAGGGAAAAAACGAGCCCATGATTTGGATAAAGGATAAGCTCTAATTCCTATTTAGCTAGAGAGAATTCATCAAAAATTAGACTGAAAAGTAATAAATTAGATTGATTTAATTATTTCTAAAATCTTAAGCATTCATAATAGATATTTGGAAGCTTGTATCATGAACATCTATAACGGAACACAAAGCTAAAGTGAGACAAAAGAAATAACTATGATCGTATCCATACCTAACTATCAAGAAATAGCTATCAACACACTACAGTCTATTATTTGTCAATCTAGTTTGGCAAGATCATTGTTTGAATCCAATTAGCACAAGAAAATTAAACAGTGTTGTCCTTTGATGAATTGTGGGAAATTCTCACTACTCAAGATGAAAGCGTAGAAATAGAAGCAAAAAAAGCCTCAGAGGTTGGTAAAAGCTGCTGGGAGACTGTTTCCTCTTTATCCAATGAAACTGGTTTAGGTGGTGGCTATCTCATTTTAGGAATTAAATCGCCTCAAGATAGCAATAGTGGTGAATATGAAATTGAAGGACTAAGAGATCCAGATAAAATTCAGTGTGACCTAGCTAGTCAGTGTAGTGAAGTTTTCAGTAGTGTTATTCGCCCTCGGATTCAAGTTGCTACTAAAGACAGTAGAACTGTCATTGTTACTTTTATTCCTGAAGTACAGGCTTCTGAAAAACCTGTATATATTAAAAGGCGAGGTTTACCTCAAGGCGCATTTAGACGTATTGCATCAACAGATCAAAGATGTACTGAAAGAGATATAGAACGATTTTATCAAGAAAAGCAAGGTGACAGCTTCGATAAAACTCCTGTCAAGGGTGCAACCTTAAACGATCTAGAACCCAATGCTATTAATGCTTACAGGCAAGCAAGAGCTAAATTGAATCCCAACGCCAGCGAACTCGACTTTTCAGATCGAGATTTGCTGTATTCTTTGAATGTCATTACTAGGTATGAGGGTGAAGATTGTCCCACCATTGGCGGATTGATTCTTTTTGGAAAAGCGATCGCTCTAAGGCGTTATTTTCCATTACATCGGGTAGATTATATCTTAATAGAAGGTACAGACTGGATTACAGATGATAAGGATAGATATCAAACTATTGAAATCCGCGAACCATTATTGCTTGCGATACCTAGATTGGTGATTAATGTTCTCAACGATTTACCTACCCGTTTTGGGTTAGCAGAAGATAGTATTCAACGCCAAGATATACCCTTGATTCCTCGTAAAGTGATTCGAGAAGCGATCGTTAATGCAGTAATGCACAGAGACTATCGCACTCAAAGCCCAATCCAAATTATCAAATATTCTAATCGTTTGGAAATTCGTAATCCTGGTTATTCTTTAAAACCAATTAATCAAGAAACATTAGGTGAACCTGGATCGGTAATTCGGAATGGAGCGATGCAGCGCGTTGCGGGTCTGCGACCCGTTGTAGCGACTGCATCAAGACAGCAATCGCCGAAGTGCTGCATGAAACGGGATTTGCCGAAACTAAAGGCTCTGGTATTAGGGTAATGCTGGAATCTATGTCAGAAGCTAATGTAAGCCTTCCATTATTTGACTCAGATCGCGATCATGATCGCTTTCAGGTTACTCTCTATTCTCACAATCTTTTTGATGATAAAGCTTTGCACTGGTTGTCCCAGTTTAAAGAGCATAATTTGACAGATGAGGAAGCCAAAATTTTGGTTGTCCTCAAGGAAAAAGGTATGATTAACAATGCTATATGTCGTATAGTCAACGATATCGACACCCTCAAAGCGAGTCAAATGCTCAAGAGGTTGAGAGATATCGGCTTGATTGAAATACATGGCAAAAGCACCGCCACTTATTACACTCTGAAATCAGAGTCGAAAGAAGAGTCAGATTTTTCTAATCTGGACAGTAATTCTGCGGGAAAATACTTATCTGGACAGCAAGAATCCTCAAATCTGGACAGTAACTTTACAGAAAAAAGCTTATCTGGACAGCAAGAATCCTCAAATCTGGACAGTAGTACATTACAACTGGAACAGCTTAATCTAGAACTATTCCCAACTATAACAGAAGAATAGACCTCTTGCATAAATAATTTAATGAATAAGTCAAATCTATTTTTGACAAGCTATTTAGAGAATTTCAGATAATTGCTGAAACCGCTAAGATTCGTATTCGTGCAAGAGGTCTAATCTCTCAAAAAGCGTTTAAAAAAAATAGGCAAACGTACTGACGCTAAGGAAATCAAGGCTTTAATTTTAGAATTATGCAAACTAAAACCACGATCTTCTAGCGACTTGCAAGCTTTATTAAAACGCAAGCGTAAATATCTATTAGATCGATATCTCAAACCCCTAATCGATGAAGGATTGTTGGAATATACCAATCCTAAAAATCCCAACGATCCAACACAGGCTTATCGAACGGCAAAACATGAGCCACAATAGGGAAATAATAACTAATGACCAATAGCCAGAATCCTTGCTCTTGTGTGGTGGATATTCCTTGTATATTAAAGCTGGATTTTTCTCTTACCCCAAACTAAGGATTAAGTTACTTTTCGGATTCATGTTGTCTCGCTACAGGATACTTTAATTTAGCAACGCCATTAACCATATTCCTTTTATAGTAAGTAACCCCACGATATTTCAATTCAGTATAGCTATACTGCCTCAAGCTACGTTCCATCTCAATCACAATGCTTGCTTGCCAGCAAAAGTTAAGCATTATGACAACATCCAGCTGCCAACAACTCTCTAAAAGCTGAATTTGATATTGATGCCAAAATTTAGCAGGGGATAGAATTACTGGCTTTTGCCGCAACAATATTTGCTGACAATATTTAACCAAGGGAAATCCACATTTAGTCTGCTTCCCGATATTTTTCTGACCATAAAAAATCGGCAGACGATTATCGGCAAATAAGTTAGGAAATTCTGACTTTTTATTTTGATATCTAATACCACGATAAACTAATTCCATTGGCGATCGCTCCAACTGACAAAATCTAGACGTGTTCCTTCAGGATTAGTTAATTTTCCCGACTTATTCCTCTTAGCGAATAAGAGACTAACGAACATATATTAATGTATCTATTATAAATAGTTTTTATGCTAATCTTAAGTATTTAAAAAAAATCTACAAAGTTAACTGCAAAACTTGATGTTGAAAATCACTAAATCAGTGGAGAAATAATCGAGATCAACAAATAGAGAGGCAATTATTTATAATCATTCCAATATAAGAACTAGCCCTTTAGTATGTAATATCTCTTGGTCACTAATTCCCAGCCTCCAATCCATAATCCCTCAAACAAATAACTTAAAAAATAGCGCGAAGTTGCGTTGCGGTGAAGCATTTTCGTTGCGGAGGTTCCCTCCGTTGAGAAAAATGCTGAACCCGAAGGGGGCTTCTCCCATTGAGCAAACTTCCTAAGAAGGTCAATTTAGTAGAATGACTATATATCCATTTATTACTATTTATTAAGAGGATGCCTTCAGTAAATCATGTATAATGCTCCATTCCTGACTATCAATGCCTAGACCATAATTTAGAGCTATACTTGACCATAGGGTGGATAGTTTCTTAAATTAACCTTGTCAAAATTAAGAAATATTAATCAGTTCACCCTTTTTTTATGATAATTTTCTCTCAAGCAGAAATTATTAGTGATTATGTCTTTCGTATGCGGCAACAATTTTCTGCACTAGAGGATGACGAACCACATCGGCTTGGGTCAATTCGCAAAAAGCAATGCCTTCTACGTTACGCAGAATTTTACGAGAAACAATTAAGCCTGAATCTTGATTTGCTGGTAGGTCGGTTTGTGTAATATCTCCTGTTACTACCATTTTAGAGCCAAAGCCCAAACGAGTCAGCACCATTTTTAGTTGAGCTGGGGTAGTATTTTGCGCCTCGTCTACGATAACAAAAGCATTAGAGAGAGTTCTGCCGCGCATATATGCCAATGGTGCCACCTCAATCTTGCCTCTCTCCATCAGATCAGGAATTTTCTCTGCATCAATAAATTCATAGAGAGCGTCATATAAAGGGCGGAGGAAGGGATTAACCTTTTCCTGTAAGTCACCTGGTAAAAAGCCTAACTTTTCTCCTGCTTCTACCGCAGGGCGAGTCAGAATAATGCGTTCACACTCATCATCCAGCAGGGCTTTCACCGCCAAAACTGCCGCTAAAAAGGTTTTGCCTGTTCCCGCAGGTCCAACCCCGAAGGTAATATCGTGTTTTTGAATTGCTTTAATATACTGCTTCTGCTTAAAAGTTTTGGCGCGAATTAATTCCCCTTTTCTAGTACGAGCCAGGATATTTTGATGTAGATCACGATACTCTTCCGTGCGGTTAGTGTCGATCGCCTGAAATGCGGTTAAGATATCAGGCTCGTATAAAGGCTTACCCATCGACCATAACGGCTCTAAAGTTTTGATCGCCCTAAAGCAACGATTCACTGCTTTCTCCTGACCAGTGATTAATAGATCTAGACCCCTCAAGACGAGCTTGACAGAAGTATGGCGTGATAGCAACTGTAGATTCTGTTCGTTGACTCCCGCTAGGGCGATCGCACTTTGACTATCGGGTAATTGAATAGTTTGAGACGTTTGGGTCATGTAATAAATTAAGGTTTTACCTTGATCTTACAAGTTCTTACCCTGGTCAAAGATTAATTCTAGCTCAATTAGGAAAACTTACTTAAATTGTGGTCAATAGTGGACGAATCAAGATTTTTGCCTTACAAAGCAAACAGCAATATTTGCTTCCATGAAATTTTCGCGGAATGTTGGGTAAGCACGATCTCCTGCATGATTGATTAGCCTGATTGTTAACAGTTTATCAAAGCCTATGATTGTCTCAGAACTGTGTGTTTATCCCCTTAAATCTGCCCAAGGAATCTCACAACAGAAAGCATCGGTAACTCCAAAGGGATTTCTCTGGGATCGAGAATTCATGTTGGTTTCTGGTAGCGGCAGATTTATTACCCAAAGACAGTTTCCACAGTTAGCACAGGTTCAAGTTACCATCACGGGACAAAACATTACCTTTAAGCTGGAAAATAATCAAATCCCTCCTTTCTCTTTTGAGTCTACCGTTGATGGCTCCCTCATAGAAATAGAAATTTGGGGCGATCGCTTATTGGCAGTCGATCAGGGCGACTCAGTTGCTCAATGGTTTCATCAACTTTTAAATCTCTCGGCAGATAAAATTTGTCGCCTAGTGCGGCAGTCTACTGAGCAGATTCGTCTGCTGACCAGAAAATATCCCAATGATGAGGAGCAACCTTTAGGTTTTGCCGATAATTCCCCTGTAATGCTTACGGCAACAGCTTCCCTGGCAGAACTCAATCAGCGGATTGTGGAAATTCATCAGCAACAAAGCCAGGCTATCCCCATGGATCGTTTTCGATCTAATGTGGTGGTTAACACTACCGAACCTTTTGTCGAAGATCAGTGGAGTCTGATTCAGATCGGAGAAGTTCGATTTCAGATGTTACGTCCCTGTAGTCGCTGCATCATTACCACCGTTGATCAACAGCAAGGAGTTAAAAACCAATTAAAGGAGCCTTTAAATACCTTGGGTACGTTTAGACAGCTTAGTGAGCGCGGGGTTATGTTTGGCGTGAACATGATTCCCCAAAATGAAGGACTGATTACTATCGGCGATCGCCTCCAGGTACTGCAAACTAGAGATTAATCGAAATTTAAGGAATATTTTTAAGAAACTGTAGAAGTTTAGTATACAATGGCATTCCCGACCCCGATTAATCTCTAAATCACCGATTAATGTCTGCCAAGCAATATGCCCCTGCTACTCAACGCAATCGTGAACCAATTCTGGCAATCCTGTCACAGGTATTGCGTCCCGAAAGCAATATTCTAGAAATTGCCAGCGGGACAGGAGAACATGCTGTTTACTTTGCTTCTGAGTTACAATCATGTCGCTGGATTCCCTCCGATACCAGCACCCAGGCGCAGGAAAGCATTCTCGCTTGGCGTGATTCAGCTGCGCTAGATAACCTCGATGCTCCTTTATCAATTGATGTCACTGAAAAAGATTGGCACCAGCAAGTAGCGCCATTAAAAATTGACGCTATAGTTAACATCAACATGATTCATATCGCTCCTTGGCAAGCTTGTCTCGGATTAATGGCGGGAGCATCACAAATTCTGCCCCCTGGGGGAATTCTATATCTGTACGGTCCCTATCGACGTAATGGTCAACACACCGCCCCGAGCAATGCTGTTTTTGATCGTTCTCTGCGGGAACGTAATTCTTTATGGGGAGTTAGGGACTTGGAAACGGTGATAAATGCAGCCTCAGAAGTGAACCTGAGCCTAGAACAGATTGTGGAAATGCCTGCCAATAACCTGTCCTTAATTTTTAGTTGCTGAAGGAGCTTAAGATCGAGTAAATTTATGACCATTAAAATTTTGCTGGCGGATGATCAGTGCCTGATGCTGGAAGGAATCAAGACAGTCCTCCAACATGAACCAGAATTTGAAGTTGTGGGGACTGCTAAGGATGGGAAAAGCGCAGTTACTCAAGTCAGAAAATTACAGCCAGATATTGTTTTGATTGATATTGAAATGCCGAAAATGAACGGCATCATGGCGACCAAGTATATTTGTCAAGACCAGCCCCAAACTAAAGTGATCGTACTTACTAGCCATAATAATCAGGAGTATCTTAACCAGGCGTTACAGGCGGGGGCTGCTGGTTACTTACTCAAAAATAGCTTACTTCAAGATCTTAAGCAGACAATTCATAGTTTAGGCAAGGGTTCTGCTGAAGTTAAGCTCCAGATGCTGGCTCCAGTCTGCAATACAATTTCAGCCAAAAGTATTGTAAGGTACCAAGAAAAAATTACCTACGTCAGAAAACATCGTAAAAGTATTTATAAGCCTGCTCGCCGCCGACAAAATTCTCTCAGTCTATCTCAACGAACCAAGAAATATCAAAGAACTCACCATGGCATAACTAAAGCCAGTCTCGCTCCGATTTTTGATCTGTCTGAATATCCCAACTCTCAAATAGGGCTGAGTAAAATTCAGCAGCTATCAGTCTTCAACCCACCAATAATTCAACATAATCGCCAAAAACGCTATCTTAAAAGGGTTACTTGGCTACTGATTGCTATCTTTAGCTTGGTTTTATCGATAATTATTTTTTAGACCTTAGCCTATTAATTACTGGTTAACCTGAGTTTGTCTTAAGCTCTAATCCTTACCCAGTAAGAACCTTGAAATTGCTTTTTCTAGGAAATATGATTATTTGATCTAAAGCTAAAAACGGATTAAAAGCTAACGGCTAATAGCTAAAAGCTAATAGCTGTAAAAACAAATCAATATGCTTATCCCAAACTAACTCTAGCGTAATGGCCACCAAGAAACCTTATCGCGAGTTGCGCCATACACTGCCTTCAGCTCTTCAGGATTGATTACGGTAATCAAATCGCTGTTGCTTTTATGAGTTTGCAACAAACCAATCTTCTTCATGCCTTTAAGAACTTGCTCTACAGTACGATGATTTAACTGACATGCTTTGGCAATGACCTCAACGGGTAAATCAAATACATACTCATCAGCTTGCGGTTGATTACCCAGTTCTCTTTCTTGATAAATTAAGGCTCGCAATAATGCTGCTACTGCTTGAGGTGGATATGTACTACAGTTGAGCAAATGATATTGAAACTTTTCCTGTAGTTCAAACATCAACCCATAACGTTGTCGAAATAATTCAGATTCTAGGTGTAGCAGTCGAACTGCTGCCAAGGGAATTTTAACTACATCGGTTGTTTTATAAGCTTCTACTAGGCTGGGAAACGCCCGCGAGAAATTACCATAGCTCAAGGCTAGGTTTTGCATGCCAAAACAGCTATTGGTATAGGTAATGCCAATAATGCGGTCAAGGGGCGTGCTACGAACCACAATTGGTCCCCCATCCAGCACAACATAAAGATGTTCCAACGGTGTATCCGAGCGAAAGGCAGTATAAATGGGACGACTTGAATATAGCTTTTCTCTGACAAGCTGCTCAGGATCAACGTATTTCTTAACTAGAGAGGGGTCTAGCTCCCTAAACAAAAAATTATTATGTATTAGATTGGTGATCAGCTCTGATTTATTGATGGCTCTGGGGGATTTTGGCATTCTTTAAGATGGTTGCTTCTTATACTGTGAGTTTTTAAATACTCCTGTTATGATTTAAAGTCGAATCGAAATGTATCCAAGGTGCATTCAAATTCATTTGAAAAACATTTACCTTATTTTCATGATACACTTTGATTTGAAATGGTAAACATTAAAAGAATCTTTACTATGGAAGCTAGACCTCTATCTCGTGGAGTCCTGTCCCTCAAAACTTGGAAGCATTGGTTTCTGTTCAGCTTGGGGGGTCTAGCGATCGCCTGTTTAATAGCTTTTTTCTCTAACCTTGCCACTTCTCCTAATTACCGTCTAGACTGGCAAGCCTGGACGGCGATCGCCGTTACTTTGGGAGTATTTTTACTTAACGCCTTCAGCAACCTGTCTGCCCACGTGGTGTTTTTGGGCGGTACGGCAATTTTATTGGTCAGCGGTATTTTGACCGAACAGGATGCGCTGGGAGGTTTTAGTAATCCAGGAATGGTTACAGTAGCAGTGCTATATATCGTAGTTACGGGACTGTCTCAAACAGGAGGGCTACACCGAATCTCCCAGAAAGTGTTGGGATTGCCCAAAGGGCATAATGCGGCTTTGATGCGCTTAATGGTTCCAGTGATGGGGATGAGTGGGTTTCTCAATAACACCCCTGTGGTGGCAATGTTCATTCCTATAGTTAGTGACTGGTCACGAAAGCTGAGAATAAGTCCTTCCAAATTAATGATTCCCCTCAGCTATGCGGCAATTTTTGGCGGTACCTGCACTCTCATCGGCACCAGTACCAACCTTGTGGTTAATGGTTTGCTGTTGTCTACCACCGATTTACCAGGATTAAAGCTATTTGATCTAGCAATTGTCGGCTTGCCCTGTGCTGTCGCGGGCATGACCTATCTATTTGTGGCTCATCCCTGGCTATTGCCGAGTCGTAAACCAGTGATTAGTGAGACAGACGATGTACGGCAGTACACCGTAGAAATGATGGTGCCCATTGATAGCCCCCTAGCGGGAAAGAGCATTGAAAAAGCAGGGCTGAGACATTTACCAGGACTATATGTAGTAGAAATTATTCGCCACCGACTAATTATTCCCGCCGTAAGCCCTAAGGAAATACTCCGAGAGGGCGATCGCCTGGTATTTATCGGCATGATTGACTCAATTGTTGATTTACACCGTTTCCGAGGACTCCAACCAGCTACCGATGAGGTCTTTAAGCTAGATACACCACGTTCACAACGTTGTCTGATTGAAGCCGTAGTGTCTAATACCTGTCTCATGGTAGGTAAAACGATTCGGGAAGGTAAATTTAGGACTCAATACAATGCCGTTGTCCTAGCCGTAGCAAGAAACGGAGAGCGGCTACCAGGAAAAATTGGTAGTATTCGCCTCAAGGCTGGAGACACCCTACTGCTGGAGGCAAACCCCAGTTTCCTATCTCGACAACGCATTTCTAAAGATTTTTACTTAGTTAACGGCATCCCTGATTCTGAGCCATTACGTCATGAGAAAGCCCCCCTGGCGGTTATCATTCTAGTAATGATGGTACTATTAGCGGCTCTAGGTATTTTAAGCATGTTAAAGGCGGCAGTCTTAGCCGCAGTGTTGATGCTCTTAACTCGCTGCTGTTCTTCTATGAGGGCATTTCGCAATATTGAGTGGTCAGTACTTCTGGTTATTGGTGCAGCATTAAGCATTGGTAAAGCGCTGGAGACTACGGGGGCAGCAGGAGCGATCGCCAGTAGCCTAATTCAATTTTCTGGAGATAATCCCTGGTTAGCTTTAGCCATTGTTTACGGCGTGACCAATTTATTAACGGAGGCGATTACCAATAATGCCGCTGCGGCACTAGTTTTCCCGATTGCTCTGGCTTTATCCCAGAATTTGGGCGTTGACTTTACCCCCTTTGCGATCGCCATTATGATTGGAGCATCAGCCAGTTTCTCAACCCCCATTGGTTATCAAACTAATTTGATGGTTTATGGACCAGGAGGCTATCGCTTCAGTGACTTTATGCGAGTGGGCATTCCTCTCAACATGCTATTTTGGTTGATTACTATTACCTTAACGCCGATATTTTATCCATTTTAGAAAGCAACTCTGACGTTGCTGAAATGTAATGAGCAAGCACTAAGAACTACCCTTCTTCTGTCACTGCCTGAGATAGATCTTGATTCACTTATGAAAACTTATGCCTAGATTTTAAGTATTCACAGCATAATTGAACTGTCTTTAGGGCTGTTTAAATAACCCATAACTTCATCAAATGATTTCTGTTCTTGGAAGATTAAAGTCCACATTGATGGAGTTTTTCTGAAAATATATTCAATTGCAGTGCCATATTTCATGTAGAGATAGTAAAGTTTCTCAGGATTGTTTGCCCCCAGTAAACACATTTCTTGAATAATTTCGATTGCCACTTCCCTTGGCAAGTCAACACCTTGAACCGTGTCGATTTTTTCTATATATCTATTGTAATATTTCCAATATTCCTTATTACATCTTTGTAAAAAAAGTTTTCCTGTGTTCTGATCAATTTTTTCGCTTTCTATTCTATTGATAATCAGACACTTTGGTTTCTTCTTTAGCTCGACATATGCCTCATATTTATGATGCCCATCTAATATAAATATATTATCTGAATTATTAGTCATTAATAGAATCACAATGGGGTTCATGCCATTTATGATATTTTTTTTATATTTGGCAATCAATTTTTGATCTTTAAAGGATTGTGTTTCTATTACTTCAACTATTCCACCATAAGATTCAATTTCCTGAAATCCCTCATCCTGTTCCGACATTTTTACTGAATCTATTTCGTTGTGAAGACATCCTAAAATAAGGTAATATTTACCATTTTCTAAGAATTTTAATATTTCTTTGAATTGTATTGATAATGGGTCGCCCGATAAATTCCCATTTTTTAATAAATCTTGCAGTTTTGAATCAATAGGTTTAGCCAATAAATCAATATTCTGGGCAATTTGATACCTCTGTATAGTGTCATATTCTCTCAGGTAGGTAAAATGAATCATCTCTCCATTTAAAAAAATAGCAGAATCTGTTTTGTCTCCTATGATTTTTATGGTTCCACTTCCATCTTTTAATTCAAAGACTTCAGTAATACATTCTTTTTCGTTTATCAATAAATTTTTCATAATAATAAATCTCGTCATCAGTCGCTGTCCTTAGAACCTTGCCAAGTAATCTTTTAAAGCGCCGCAGAAAAGAGTCAACTGCATGACAGTGTTATATAATACACCTCTTATCGTCACATAACTGCCAGCATGTTATGGTCTACTGACTAAAAAATTTCAGAAGGAGACGCAGACCATCTGCTAGCAAAATTTGAAACGACTTTAATTAATCAAAAGTTTTGTCGCCAGCGATCGCTAAAATGTTTAGCATCCAGGAACATCATTAACTGGTAGATTTAGGGTTTTTTAAAACGTAGCGCAGAAATCATCATGACTTTTGAAACATTTCTCAGTATTTAATCCACTTGAGTTAGGCTATTGCAGGCGATCGAGGGTGCGATATTGAATCGCTTCAGCCAGATGTTTACTTTGTAAGCTCTCATCCCCTGCTAAGTCGGCAATGGTACGGGATACCTTAAGCACACGATCCATTGCCCTAGCAGATAAACCAAGTTTACGGATTGCTCCCTCTAACAAATTACGACTAGCATTATCTAAGACGCAAAAGTCCCGTAAATGACGCGATCGCATTTCGGCGTTGCAGCTAATTCCAGGATGGTTAACAAATCTCGCTTCGGCTATCTTCCGTGCCGTAATTACTCTATCTCGGATAATTTGGCTATCTTCTCCCAGGGTTTGTTTAGTCATTTCTTCAGGCTTAAGGCGATTGACTCCTACCTGAAGATCGATCCGATCCATTAAAGGACCAGATAACTTTGCCCAATAACTTTCCCGCTGACGGGGAGAACAGGTACAGTTTTGGATCGGATCGCCAAAATAGCCGCAGGGACAAGGGTTTGTACTAGCCACGAGGGTAAATTGAGCAGGAAAAGCCACCGATTGACGAGCGCGAGAAATTGTTACCTGTCCATCTTCCAAAGGCTGTCGCAAATACTCTAAAACGTTCCGCTTAAATTCCGTTAATTCGTCCAAAAAAAGAATGCCTTTGTGTGCCAAAGATATTTCTCCTGGACGGGGATAGGTTCCCCCTCCGACTAGAGATGCCCCCGAAGCAGAATGATGAGGACTACGAAAAGATCTCTGAGTAATCAACTGACCACGATCTTTGAGTAGCCCCGCAACAGAATGAATTTGGGAAACCTCTAGTGCTTCAGCAAAAGATAGGGGAGGGAGAATTCCTGGTAAACGCTGCGCTAGCATAGTTTTTCCACTTCCAGGAGGACCCACAAAAATTAAATTATGCCCACCCGCCGCCGCAATTTCTAAAGCCCGTCTTGCGGGTAACTGTCCCTTAACGTCTTTCAAATTGGGGATCTGGCTTCCAGGTTGCTGATGAGACAAGTAATTTTTCGCAACCACAGGCTGATATCCTTCTGGATGGTTAAGAAAGTCGGCTACTTGTTTCAGGCTAGAAAATCCATAAACCTTAATTTCTTTGACAACTGCTGCCTCCTGAGCATTATCTAGGGGTAGAATTAGACCCGCAATGCCCATTTTTGCTGCCGCCGCCGCAATCGGCAGTACTCCTGAAACTGCCCTCAGAGAGCCATCGAGGGAGACTTCGCCATAAAATAAATAATCTCCTAATAATTGGGGATCTACTTGTTCCGATGCAGCGAGGATACCAATACTGATGGGTAAATCAAAACAGGGACCTTCCTTCCGCAGATCCGCAGGAGTTAAATTGATGACAATTTTGCGGACAGGAAATGGGAAGTCTGAATTTTTAATGGCGGCTTTGACTCTTTCTCTAGACTCTTGAATGGCTACATCAGGTAATCCGACAATGATGATTTTGGGTAAGCCACCAGAAACATCAACCTCTACCCCGACTTTAATTGCCTCAATACCAGAAATTGCTGAACTCCAAACCCTTGCCAACATCAATTATGCACCTATTCATCTCTTCTAGCCTAGGTCTCGAAACAAAGATTAGCTAACCGCAAAATCACGGCATTTTTTAGCTTAACGATTAATTTGGTAGTTAATATAGAGGTAATAATTTAGTTGCTACTGATACTTTATAGTTTCTTTGGGGAATAATAAATGCAACGGCTAGTTGATTGAATCTTACAAATTTAATACTATGCAATCTAATAACTAATGATAGGCTCCTTAATGATACCGTTTCGATATTTTCTTGCTTAATCCATTACAAAATTACTACTAAAAAATATTTCTAGAGCATCACTTCCATTTGATAATCAGAACAATATGGATACAAAATACAATCAAAATCAGACAATGGAAAGTTTAGAGCAGCAGTACCATATTCTCGTTATTGAAGATCCTTCTTTTGTAAGAGAAATTCAGCTTGATGCTGCTACTTATACCATTGGTCGTCATTCTAGTAATGATATTGTTCTTTCTTGCCAGAAAACCTCTCGGAATCATGCAACTCTGCTTAGAAGAACTGATGTCAAAACTAATCAATGCTCCTACTGGATTTTAGATGGTGATTTACAGGGTAATAGAAGTAGAAACGGTATATACATCAACGGCAAAAAGAGTTTGGTTCATGAGTTGAAGTCTGGAGATATAGTTCTTTTTAGTAGTGATGCTTCAATAAAATATCAAACAGCTACTGAACCATTAGCGCCCGCCTCAGATTCGATAGATGATGATCGTAACAATGACGTTTCTGTTAGTAATAGAGTAACTAGCCGCGATACATTTACTAATAAAGAAACTATCGTTTCTGAAAATATTCAAAAGAATGATTTTAGAACTAATCAAGCTAGTGAATATTCTGTGAATAATTCGTTGGTCGAACTAAGTCCACAAGCAATTATTGAGGTTGATCTATATGGCAATATAATTTACATAAATTCAGCTGGCATAGTTAATTTTAAAGATATTTATCATCAAAAACTTAATCATCCTCTGCTCAACAATCTAATCTCACAATATAACCAAGGAAAAGAAAATATTATTACTCGTGAGATAAAGATCAATGATCAAACTTACTGGCAAACTGCTCACTATCTGCCACAAAAAAGAGTAATCTGCAATTATGTAATTGATATTAGTCAGCAAAAATCCTTAGAGATTGAGCTAGAACAAACGCAAATGCTCTTCGATAAGATTTTTCAGCAGGTTACAGAGGGAGTAATTGTTGTTGAATCAGCAACCAAACAAATCATAGAAGCTAATCCCTTCTGCATTGAATTATTTGGCTATTCTAAGGAAGAGCTACTACAGATGAATATCTATGAGCTAGTAGGCGAGTCAGAAAAACTTGCAATATTGCTGCGTAAGGTAATTGCAGAAGGAAATGGCTTTGATGGCGAATATCTATGGCTCCAGAAAAATAAAAATATGTTTAGAAGCCAAGTTAACGTCAGTTTAATTGGTGCGGGAGCGGCGGAAAAAATCTGCTTGATAATTCGTAATCTAGCTCATAGTGAACCTGCAACATTTACCAATCAAACATCAAGTCAGGTATTTAAAAGAGAACTATTTACTCAACAGCTTATTACAGGAGTTGCTAATGCTAAACGAAGTCAAAAATTGCTAGCAATTCTGGTCTGCAAGCTCAATTTCTTACCCGATATTAATACTACTATTGGTGCTGCCAATAGCGAAAAATTATTAACGGCATTAGAGAAAAGATTAAGTACCTGTTTGCGTGCAGGGGATACCGTAGTTCGTTGGCAGGAAGATAAGTTTGCTCTATTGCTGCCCCAGGTTAGTGATGTTGAAGAAATAACCAAGATTAATCAACGAATCAATAATTCTATTGAGCAATCGTTTATTTTAGGGGAAACTCGCGCCGCAATTGACAGCACAACGGGGATTGCTGTCTACCCTCAAGATGGAAGCGATCCTGAAATTTTATTGGCTAGTGCGAATACTGCCCTTGAGCGAGCCCAAAATAATCGCAGCAGTTATCAGTTTTATGATGATGCCGTTAATTCTCAAGCTTTAGTGGCTCTGGAGTTAGAAACCTTACTAAAACAAGCGATTGAACGCTCAGAATTTCAGCTTTACTATCAGCCACAGATTAACGTTAGCTCAGGCAAAGTAGAAGCAATTGAGGCTTTATTGCGCTGGAAACATCCTGAACTAGGCTTGGTTGCTCCAGGTAATTTTATGCGGCTGGCAGAAAAAACTAAATTGATTGTGCCAATTGGTGAGTGGACAATTCGTACTGCCTGTCATCAGAATCAGCAATGGCAAACACCAGAGTTACCAGCTTCCAATATTACTGTTAGTTTGTCCTTAGTTCAATTTCAACAGCCCAATCTGCCTCAAAAAATTGCTGAAATACTTGCCGAAACTAATATGTTTGCTGGCTTATTGGAGTTGGAGATTAGTGCTGCCACTCTGATGGATAATATAGACCATAGTCGCCACATCATTAATCAGCTAAAAGCATTGGGCGTAAAAATTGCCGTAGACGGCTTAACCACAGGATTTTTAGCATTAGAATATCTGAAGCGAATTCCCCTCGATACCTTGAAGATAGACCGATCGTTAGTACAACAGCTTACTGATAGTCCCCAAGATTTAGCGATTGTTACGGCATTGATCGAGCTTGGTCAAGGGTTTAAGCTCAGAATAGTTGCGGAAGGAGTAGAAACTCAGGAACAGGTGGAGCTATTACGCAGTATGAGTTGTGAAAATATGCAGGGATTTTGGTTTGGTCGTCCCCTCGCAGCCGATGAGGCGCAAAAATTGCTCCAGCTTAATGATCCCCAAGAGGTCATGAAATCTTTATCTCAAGGAACTGATTCTGCTAAGGAAGAGGCATCAGAAGAGCCAGATGATTAATTTTTTCTGCTAAATTAACGTCAGCCTGGGGCAAGAACATTGATTGGTTAGGGTAGCTATAGTAGTTCTCATACTAAATCCTGTTTAGATAGAACACTTATTGATTATGCAAGGGTAACGGGTAGCGCCGAGACCCCGCGTACCACAAGGGCATAATATCGCCGCCAGGCGCAAGGGAATGCTCGGCAAGAAGGGTAACGGGTAAAGGAGTTTGAGGTTCTTCAGGTTTGCACTTAGTAAGTGTATTGTGGTAATCGGATTTAGTATCATTTGAAGAAGGTACGGTTTAGACCAGATATGCTTTAGATTTGAATAATTAATCTCAAATTGATTGACAATTTTAGTAGTTGGGATCTACAACAATGTCATGTTGAGCAATTACATCAGTCATCAAACAATAAATAGACCTCTTGCATAAATAATTTAATGAATAAGTCAAATCTATTTTTGACAAGCTATTTAGAGAATTTCAGATAATTGCTGAAACCGCTAAGATTCGTATTCGTGCAAGAGGTCTAATCTAATAACTGATAACTGATTCAAGTAATATGATATTTGCTCAATTGGTCAGTTGATAATTATGAGATTGAAACCGATGACATCTAGTGAAGAGTTTAAACAGGCAATCAGAGCAGGTAATATCAGCGAAGCTTTTCTCGTTGCTATGAGCAATGCTCCCCAATTAAATATCACGACCAAAATCATCACCGCAGACGGAGAACAGACTGAGGGAAGTCAGGATGTCGGCTCGCAACTAGATAATTATCTTCATACCCATATCAATCTGATTGAAGGTAAGGTAGAAAATGAAATTGGAGAACAGTTAACGGGCGATCGCTATACGGAAATTAAGCAGTTTCATCTGAGGCAGGTAACTCAGGGACATAAAACAATTCAGCGTAATTTGATTAGCCTGCAAAAAATGTTTCAATTAATGTCTGCTTTTCAGCAGCTACAAACTTCTGACCACGGTAGTTGGGTTGATATTGCTGCTAATGTTGCCCGAGAATCGTTACCTGCTGAACCTGATGCTAATCAAATTCATGGCGCAAAGGCTACAAACGCCCTCCAAGGGGGAACTGTCACTACTAAGGAAGAGATTGCTCCCGATGAGTCAGTAGAAGAAATGAATTATTCTGAACCTCAATTGCCCTCCTTTGATGAGGATGAGGCTGTGGTAGATGATTTGCTATCGTTAGCTGATATTGATGATGATTCTGATGATGATTTGGCGCAGTCGGAGTCGGAAAATCAGGAGGATTGGGGCGAGTGGTTAGATGAGGAGCCACAGGTAGATCCTAAAGTGTTTGATTTGAAATCTCTCAATATTCGCGAGGCTACTGCTAAATGGAGTCACTGGGAGCCTCCGAAAAATACAGAGGAAACGAACTCGGCGGAAGAATCAGAGCAGTCCTAAAATCGAGCTATTTTTTAATAGATCAGTAATCAAATATATTTAAATAGCATTACCTGCTGACCAAAGCTAATGACTCACAACATCTTGGAAAATCTGACTGCTGTGGAAATCAGCACTGTGATCGTTGCCGAAATTGTGGATGAGGTCTTTATTCCTTGGGAGGTATATCAGGGACTATATCCTCTATCTCCTGCTTATCTGGAGCATTTGGGCATTGATGTTTCGTTGCGCGATCGCTATTTACATTTGCGTCGTCAGCTAGAGTTATCCTACTGTTTGCTGTTGGTCGATCCCCAGTCACAGTTTTTTCAGCGCAGTCGGGTGCGGGAGGTTAAGCGAGACTTAGCTGTTTTAAGCCAGCCTGACCTAGGAGGGGAAACCATTGACACGAGGCTACCAGAGCCAATTCCCCCTCAGCGGGACTCAACTATGTCCCTGATCAGCAAGCTTTTAGCCGAGCCTAAGTTTATTAATGTCTTACGCCAGTTAAATAAGCTTAAGCTTGCTCTAGATAGGCGCGATCGCATTTTGCGTGATTCATCACAGCAAGATAATATTACCGACACGACCTATGCTCAAACTTCCTTGCAGCTTGATGGTAAGATTATCAACCGCTACTCCCAGGCAATTTTGTCCCGTAGCGATCGCAACCTGCTGTTACAGCTTCACGAACAGTCAACGGCATCTGGGGAACAACAGTGGCGGGGTTTAATTAATTTTATGCTTTCTCTGGTTGTTAAATCATGATCAAAAATGGAATCACCAAGCAATTCTCAACTTAGTCCTTCAATTCCCCTAGAGACAGTATCTTCTTGGATTCAGCTAGAGAAAATAAAGATTGCCAAGGGGGTTAGCGTAACCCAAAAGGTTCGTTTTGCTCTCAATTTAGATTTACTAGAGCAAATCACTCAGATTAGGCAGCAGCAGCAAGTACTATCTCTGCCTCCTGGGCTGCTAAATCAATTACGCTACTATGCCTTGCTTAATTCGCCTTTGGAACAGGGGCATTTAATCAATTATTCCCTTGCTGCTCAAAGATCTCATCAGTTAGGACTAACTTTTGATACTGCATATCCTGATCTTGCCAGCGGGCGATCGCAGACTATGTTGCGTAGCGTTATTGAACCTCAGGGGAAAATCTCCCAACTGGTTCGTCAAGATTTGTCGCAAAATCCTGCCCTTTTGGAACAGCTGACGACGATACATTATTGGTTGATTGCGGAAATTATGGCTCAGTTGCCCTGCAAACCTAATAGTCTTGATTTATGGTTAATCTCTATTAGTTTTATGCTGATAGCTAGCATAATCTGCTTATTTATTAATTATTATTTTTCTCTCAGTTTATTAATCAACTTAATTATTATTATTATCGTTTTGGGAATCTTCCAAATTCATCTGAAATCCAGGTTTATTAAGTGGCTTAAATCTTGGCTGATTTATCATTTAGTGGTTGGATGGTTGGTTAAATCATCAAGATTTCGTGATATCGCTCTAAGGTTTATCATAAATTTATCTTTTTAATATTTTAATCTTTTATTTTTCCCAATAAGTAATTGGACGTTAATTAAATATAGAATAAAATTTACTCTAACATTTTTACTATTTCGTTATCTCAAGCTATTTAGTAATTAAGATTACATATTAAAAAAGTAATTTAAATTACATGCTTGAAGACTTGTCAGGCGATAGACATTATCGGAATAAATGTATTTAAATATTGTTGAATTCAATCTTCAGTGTTATGTTAATGACGCTTTTATCTAAGCTCAATTTAATCTATTTTCTAACAAGGCGATCGCAATTGCTAAAGCTTAATATATGGCAATATTTTTACTTCTTGATATCGCCATTAATCGCTAATAAGTCAAAATATTAGCCAAAAGTCTAAAACTTTTTGATCTGTAAGGAGATTTAAGTTTCTAGTTTTAGATAAAGTCGAGCTTGGAAAGAAAGCGAACAAAAACTAATTAATTGATGAAGTAACCCAAGGCATAAATTATGGCAGAAAGTATACAAGGAATAGTAATTAATGAGATTTTACCTGATCCTAGTGGTACTGCAAATAATTTTGATACCGATGGAGATGGTAGTTTTGAGGCTAACGATGAGTTTGTTGAGCTATTTAATACTAGCAGTGATCCAGTAGATATTTCTGGCTGGACTCTAAGTGATGGAGAGACAGCCGATCCCGATTTTATATTCCCTGCTGGAACCATTATTGCTGCTGGAGAACATGTAACTATTGTTGGTGGGTGGGACAATGGCGCACTTCCTGATGGTTTTTTTGAACTTGGTGCAACTGGTGGAACCTGGAATAATGGAGGAGAGGAGATAATTCTCAGCGATGGCACTAATACTATTGTTGCTACATACGGCAGTTTTGAATCGGGAGATATTCCTGTTGGAGCAGCTTCTGAAGACTTTGGTAACGATACTGATGGTCAATCTATTCGCAGATCTCCAGATGGTTCTGATACTTTTGCCGTGGCGACGCCAACGCCAGAATGTTTTCTCACAGGCACCCGAATTCTTACGGAAAATGGTTACAAACTGGTAGAAGATTTAAAAATTGGGGAGAGAGTTCAAACTGCTGAGGGAAAGCTCGAACTTATTAAATGGATTGGACACCAAACCATTAATCCAAATCAAGTTACCAACAGTTTACGAGGATACCCAGTGTTAATTAAAGCTGGAGCATTAGGGAACAATCTTCCTCATCGAGATCTTTTTGTTTCTCCAGACCATTCGCTATGGGTTGATGGGTTATTAATTAATGCTGGAGCATTAGTCAACGATGTTTCTATTATTAAAACTGAACCCCAAGAAACTTTTATCTATTATCATATTGAGCTAGAAAATCACTGTTTATTGTTGGCTGAAGGAACGGCTGCTGAGAGTTATCTTCCTCAAAAGGAAAATCGCGAAGAATATGATAACTATGCAGAATACGAAGCATTGTATCCTCAAGGAAGTAATTTAATGCTCTGGCCCATGGATTATCCTCGAATTAGTAGCTGGAACAAAGTACCTACCTTTGTTCGTGAAAAGCTCATGAAAATTGCTCATCAAATGGAAGACTCAGACATGAGAATCAAGGCATAGCTATTTTTTGGCAGCAGTTGAAGTAAAGATTAAGATACTTATTTTTTTCTTGCTTTCTCTGCTGCTCTTCTGCCTTCTCTAACTTTATTTCAACTAGTAAATTATAATTTGCGACAGCTTATAGCAATTCTTATAGTCATTAAGGTATTTTTAATTTTTCCTCTTAATCCTTAATCAAACATAACTAATGTTTATCTCATCAAGTTCGAGAAACGCTATATATATTACTACGGCTATGGATTAGGACATTTTTGATACAGCAATACAGGCTTAGGTTAAAACACTTATTACCTATTACCTATTACCTATTACTTATTACTTATTACTTACGAGCAGACACACAAAAGTTGTACTAACTTAAATGTATACCGCTATATCGGTTATCCACACTGAAATTTAAGCCTTAGTCTGTCACAATAAAATCAGTTGATCAAGGACATTGGTATTAAAGATGAACTTTTCTCTTTCTTCCCTGTACGATTGGTATCGCAATGCTGTTCGTCACCCCAAGTATCGTTGGTGGGTGATTCTGGGGACTATAATTTATCTAATTAGTCCAATTGATATTGCTCCAGATTTTATTCCGATTTTGGGTCAGATTGATGATGTCATGCTAGCTGGTTTATTGTTTACAGAATTGTCACAAATGGTGCTGGCTAAACTGCAAGCTCGGCAGGAAAATAAGGCTACTACAGTAAATGTCGCTACGGAAACTGACGGTGGTGAAACAGTGGATATTGATGCTGAATCTGTAGTTAATAGCTAACTCTAGGAAATAATCCAATTTCATCTCTAGCAATTTAAAGTTGAATTTTGGCAGCGCTTACTATAGGTCTAATAGTGTACTGTACCATCGGGCATAACTGTAGCTGTCAAAATTGCTTTATTAAAAATAGTATCTTCTATATCAGCGCCTATTAGGTTTGCTTGACTTAAATTAGCATTAGTTAAGTTAGCACCTCGTAAATTTGCTTGAGATAGATTAGTACCGCTTAAGTTAGCCCTAGTTAGGTTAGCGCCTCTTAATTTAGCCTGATCTAAATCAGCACCTTGGAGGTTAGCATAGCTCAAGTTGCTCCAACGCAGGTCACACTTAACTAGCTGCGCCATCCTTAATTCGCTTGCCAGGAGATAACTATGACTGAGATGAGTAGCCACTGCCTTAACCTGATATAGATTAGCCTGAAAAAAGCTAGCAGACTGTAACTCCGCCTCAAAAAAATTAGCTCCAGACAGATCTGCTAAATCAAAGGTAGCCTGTCCCAGATCTGTCTCGCTCAGGTTGGCTCGATTGAGCTTTGCCTGCATAAAATTAACCTTGGGCAATCTCGCTTGTCTAAAAGAAGTACCAATGAGATTTGCCTGACTAAAATTAGCTCCTCGCGCCGTCACAAATCTTAAATCTGAGCCAATGAGATTTGCCTGACTAAAGTCAGCATCTATAAGATAAGCCTGCTGTAAATTTGCTCCTGTTAAATTAGCCTGAGAAAAATTAACGTCGATCAATTCTGCTGACTCCAGATTGACCCCAGTTAGATTAGCTTCAAGCAGTTGCGCCCCAGTTAGGTCAGCTTTCTTAAGGTTTGCTTTTACTAAATATGCTTGGGATAGGTTAAATCCCCGAAGATCCGCATCAATCAAATCAATTACTGGCTGTTGCTGACTATTTAACCACTGTAGCCAACTAGTCGTACCCTGTTTTAATTTGGTTAGATGCTCAATATTTGCCACTAAATAATTACCTGCGATCGCCGATAGCTTAATATTTCAATATTTCATTCTTATTATCCCCGCTTTATAGACAGATCCCAACATTAATCTTAAATCTGCTCCATAGATTTAGATACTAACCCGATAACTGATTACTCTTTTCTTTGATTTCTAGCTTCTCGACCACTAACGCTTTCTATGGCAGTTAGGGCTGCCGCTGAACCAGCAATAATATCCCTTTCCTCCCCGCCAAGGTAAAGTCTGCCAAAACTACCGATGGCGGTTACTTTAAGAATATTAATGAGTGCCGCTTTTTCCGCCTCATTAGCCGCTAAAGCCGCATAGGCTGCTGGCTGCACTTCCAGCACATAAAGAGTTTGTCCCTCAAGCAACATTTGTCCTCGACAATCGCGATTAATTAACTGTGCTTGGTAGGCATCAATATTGCGAATAATCTGACTGGAGACTACTTTCGGTTTTAAACCATCCTTGCGGTTAACACCCAATGCAGCCTGGATTGCTCTCCCCGCTGCTTGCACTTCCCCTTGCTTATTGGCGTGTATTTCTAGTAGTCCATACAGTCTTTCCACGAACTGAACCCCTGGACGAACCACGGCGGATTTTAGGGCAACATCTGTAATACGATTAATTTCAATTCCTGGAGAGATTTCAATCCATAAGGAAGCATCCCCAGGTAAGGGTAGAAATCCCGATGCTACAGTGCCAATGTATGCAGCATGTTGTAACTGCAAACGATCCAAGTAAACATAGCTGCGAAGTTCAACGCCCAAAATCTCATCCCTCTAATGTTCCTTTAAAATTTTACGTCTAATGTGAATTAACAATCAGCGTGATTTCTATTTAGCCCTAAGTCATAAGCCCTAAGCTATAAGCCATAAGGTCTATAAGATTTGATGATAAAATCATCACCAAGGGGGAAAGAAAATATAAAGTTAGATTTATTTACATTTTTTTTTCTGATAAATCGACCTCAAAAATCAACTAAAAAAAAGCTAATGGTGAGTTAGTACGGTATTTACGATTAGATAGGCGATCGCAGAGATTGTAATTCCAAGAAAGGGATTCTATCATCATCAGTAGGGCTAATTTATTGCGATTTTTTAATGGGTAGACCACAATCACCTGCTTAAAATAAGTGTAGGGGCTAAAAGCGATGAACCAACTAGCTTAAAGCCTAGCCTCTCCAGTTGAAATGGCTGTAAATCAGATGAGTGCATCGACAGAAACTAAACCACTACTCAAGCAACCAGAACGTCTAGAAGCTCGTCTGAAAGAGATTCCTGCCGAACCTGGGGTCTATTTAATGCGGAGCAATAACGATGATATCTTGTACATCGGGAAATCAAAGAAATTACGCTCGCGGGTTCGTTCCTATTTTCGCGACTCACAGAAATTGAGCGATCGCATTGCGATGATGGTGCGTCAGGTGACGGAGATTGAGTTTATCGTTACGGATACTGATGCGGAAGCTCTGGCGCTGGAGGCAAATTTAATTAAGAAGCATCAGCCTTACTATAATGTTTTGCTCAAGGATGATAAGAAGTACCCCTACGTTTGTATTACCTGGTCAGAAGATTATCCCCGCATCTTTATTACTCGAAAACGACGAGCCACCCAAAAACGCGATCGCTATTATGGTCCTTATGTGGACACTCGCTTGTTACGCTACACTCTCCATATAATTAAACGGGTGTTTCCTCTCCGTCAGCGGCGACAGCCTCTATTTAGGAATCGTCCCTGCCTTAATTACGATATGGGTAAGTGCCCAGGAGTCTGTCAATCTATGATTACTCCTGAAGAGTATAAAAAAATTGTGCAGAAGGTGGCGATGGTGTTTCAGGGTAGGAGTGATGAACTGGTTACCAGCCTGACTAAGCAGATGGAACAGGCTGCGGAAAGAATGGATTTTGAGCGGGCGGCGCAGTATCGTGACCAGCTTAAAGCTTTATCTAATCTCAACGCCGATCAGAAAGTATCCCTCCCTGATGATACAGTTTCTCGTGATGCGATCGCCCTAGCGGCGGATGATAAGCACTGCTGTATTCAGCTATTCCAGATTCGTGCAGGGAAGTTGGTGGGGCGGTTAGGATTCTTTGCGGATGCTACTTCAGGTACTCCAGGGGCAATCCTCCAGCGGGTGTTGGAGTCACACTACGCCACAGTAGAGGCGGTAGAAATTCCCACGGAAATTCTGGTACAGCATGAACTGCCTGAAGGGGAGATATTAACCGAGTGGCTAAGTAATCAGAAAAGTCGCAAGATTAGTTTAGTCAATCCCCAACGACAGCTGAAGGCGGAGTTATTAGAACTGGTGGAACGCAACGCCCGCTATGAGTTGGAACGTACCCAAAGATTCAGCGATCGCAATACCCAGGCTTTACAGGATTTGGCGACTATTCTGGATTTGCCTGAATTGCCCAGACGTATAGAAGGCTATGATATTTCTCATATTCAGGGTTCTAACGCCGTGGCTTCCCAGGTGGTGTTTGTTGATGGTGTCCCCGCCAAGCAGCACTATCGCCGTTATAAAATTAAAAATCCCGATGTAAGAATTGGGCGTTCTGATGATTTTGCTAGCATGGCGGAGGTAATTGGTCGTCGCTTTCGTAAATATGCTAAAAATCAGTCTTCTGAGCATCAGCTGACCTCTAATGCTTCTGGTTCAGGCAAAAATGAGCCAGACTTTCCCGACCTTCTAATGATTGACGGTGGGAAAGGACAATTATCCTCAGTGGTGGCAGTACTCCAAGAAATGAACTTGTTAGAGGTAGTTAAGGTAGTCAGCCTTGCCAAGAAACGAGAGGAAATATTTCTTCCTGGAGAGTCAACTCCCCTAGACACCGACTCCGAACAGCCAGGGGTGCAGTTGTTACGGCGGGTGAGAGATGAATCCCACCGTTTTGCCGTCAGCTTCCACCGTCAGCAGCGACTCAAAAGCAGCAGGCGATCGCGATTAGCGGAAATCCCAGGTTTAGGCTTCCAGCGTCAAAAGCAGCTATTGGCGCATTTTCATTCCATTGACTATATTCGTGAGGCTTCTGTGGTCAAGCTTACGGAAGCACCAGGGATTGGTCACAGCTTGGCACAGGAAATTTATAATTATTTCCACCCTAATCAGTAAATAACGTCAGTTTGGGATAAGAGAGTTAATCTGTGAAGATAGATAGCCATAAGCCATAAGCTTCTTACGTGATTGCACAAGTTGAGGAAATCTTGTCGTGCTTCACGCGCTTCAATTCACGTTAAATACTTTACTAATTAAGCTTCTATAATTTCACTTGCAGTCAATTGCAGTTGCGAAAAGGTTATAGAAACAATCTCATCTTTTCCAGTAAATACAGTTTTACTATAGCGACCATCTTTCAAGATTAAGACTGTTACTTTTTGTTCCTCAGGATCGACAATCCAGTACTCAGGAATCCCAGCGTTTTGATATTCCTTTACTTTGTCAGTATAGTCTCTGGCTATCTGTTCTACCCCTGGGCTTACTACTTCTACCGCCAGGATAATCCCGTCTTCGATGATGGCACTCTGATTACGACGGTAGCTTTGCCATAACTGACCATCAATCACGGAAATATCAGGAATTCTTGAGGAATTGCTGCCAGTTCTCACTCCTACATCCCCAGTTTTAACTTTAAGATCTAATTTATGCTGACGGGCGATCGCTTTAAAGCAGTCGGCAATAAAATCAATAATATCGGAATGCAGGAAGCTTGCAGGGGGCATGGTAACTAATTGACCATCAACTAATTCGTAGCGTCTGTTGGTGCCATCTTGATAACTCAGATATTCGGCAAAAGTTATGGTGGCTAATTCTTCAGTGGATGAAGCTGCCCCTAAATATCTAATGGTGCGCTGTTTTACGTTCCCATTCTGATCGCGATAGCCTTCCACTAAATATTGATATTTTTTACCCTTCACCTTTTTGGTGCGGATATATGCCATCTGTTGTGCCTAACTTGTTGTGCCTAACTATTTTATCATTGTGACGATTACTTACTACTAGTTCCTGTAGCTTATGGCTTATGGCTTATGGCTTATGGCTGAATATAAATCACACCAATTACTAATTCACATCAGGCGTATAAAGAGACATCAGCTTTTCGATATACTGAGATTGCAATTAACTTGCTCTAGTCAGCTTCTAGTCTACAAATATCCTGATGCTCTCTTACTCTACAGCAGATGCCGCAACCGCAGCGGATCTTGCTCTGGCTTGCTCCCTACTCCAGCGGGATGAGACTGGGGGGTTAGTCCATTGTCCCTTAATGCTTAACCCAGCCTTGATTCCCGAATCGTTGGTAACTGAAATAGAATTAGTGGCACAGCCTTTGGCACTCTTGATGCACCGAGTTGCTGACAACCTGGAATTTCTTACGGAACAACTCCAGTCTGTGGCTAATAGCGATGAGTATACAGGCTTCCTCTTATCTTTAGCCCTCAAGACACAACGTCACTCAGACAGCTTAAGATTTTCCCTGACTCGTAGCGACTATTTCCCCACTTTATCAGGGTTACGTCAGGTGGAATTTAATACCATTGCGGCGAGCTATATTGGTTTATCGGAGAAAATTAGCGAATTTCATCAAATATGGGGGAGTTACTCCCAGCAATCTTGGGATTTACTCCCCAATAAGCCCCTAGGAATAGTTGCCGCTGGTTTTGCCCAGGTAATTAAAGAGTATGGTGATCTTAATGCCTGGGTGCTGTTTGTGGTGCAGCCTGGTGAGCGAAATATTTTTGATCAGCGCCTCCTAGAAATTGCTCTGATCCAGCGGAATATTCGCGTAATTCGAGCATCCCTGGAAGCTATTGGTGAACAGGGAGAATTACGCCAAGGGAAGTTGATTTTTCAGCAAAAAACTATCGCTATTACCTATTTTCGGGCAGGTTATCGTCCTGATGAGCTAGAAAGTAAAATTGCTCGTCGTGGGCGACAGTTAATTGCTAATTCCGACACTGTATCGATACCAGATTTACCAACTCATTTGGCTGGTACTAAGAAAATTCAGCAGGTGCTAACTTCTCCCAAGCTGTTAAAGCTGTTTCTGAATGATGAAGATACTGCCTTGGTAAGTCAAGTCTTTGCCAGAATTTATACCTTAGAGCAGTCTATTGAATTTGAGGGGCAAGAAATGTTAGCCCAAGAAGCGGCGATCGCCAAACCAGAGCAGTTTGTCCTCAAGCCCCAGCGGGAAGGGGGTGGGTTTAATCTATATGGGGAAGAAATCCGTCAATGTCTGACTCAGCTATCAGCGGAGGAGCGTAATGCCTATATCCTCATGGAGCGGCTTTATCCCCCTGTGGTGCCTGGTTGGGGTTTGCGCCATGGTGCTGTGTGGCAAGGGCAGGTAGTCCATGAAGTCGGTCAATATGGGGTACTGGTTGCCCGTGGGAAGGAAGTTTTGACTAATCAAGCAGCGGGCTATCTAGTTCGTACTAAGCTTAATGAGACTAACGAGGGCGGCATTTCTGCTGGATATGGATATTTAAACAGTCTGGCGAGATCCCTGACATAGCTTTATTACTAATTACTAATTATTTGATCATTGAGATAGATCGGTAATCTCCTGAATCAATTGATTAATTAGCTCAACCTCATCTTGCTTGTCTTGACGATCATAAAGTTGGATCGCTTTATCTAAAGCCGCGATCGCTTCTTCATTTCTGCCTCTAAATTTAAGAGCAATCCCCAGATTGTGATAGCCGACGGGATTATCTGGGGAAATTTTTGTCAAGCGCCGAAAACTGACTATGGCTTCAGAGTAATTAGATTGTGCCAGATGGACTCTCCCCAAACCTTCGAGGGCATCGGGAGAAAGGGGTTTAAGTCTTGCCGCCCAACTATATTCAGTCAGTGCTCGACTGTATTCTCCCTGCTGATATAAGATATTGCCGATCTGAACATAAATACGATGATTTTGCGGCGCAGTTTTTTTTGCTAACTCTAAGGATTTTAACCCTGAGTCAATCTCTCCCTGACTGAGTAAGGCGATCGCTAAACTCAATCTAAGATCTGGTGCTGATGGCTGCAACCTAATGGCTGGCTCTAGTACCTTAATCGCTTCATCATAGCGCTGTTGCTGAATCAAGAGACGAGAAGCTATTTTAACCGCCGCCTCATTATCGGGAGCGAAGGTTAAGATGTCTTGATAAACGGCGATCGCCTGATCATATTGTTCAGCCCTGGCTAAGACAACTCCCAACCCAAGGTAATTCTGGATATTATCTGGCTCTAGCTTAATGGCATTTTCGTAAGCATCAGCAGCAGCAAGATTATCTCCTGCACTACCCAAAGCAAAACCCAAAGCATAGTGCAGCTTGGGATTATCGGGAGCGAGCCTAATTGCCTGGTGATAGGCTTCAACCGCCCCTGCATAATCTTTTCTTAAAGTTTGTACGTAGCCAATACCAGAAAAAATTTGCGAGTTTTCTTGATCTAGAGTGGCAGCCTGTTGATAAATTGCCAATGCCTGATCATAATTCTCCTCGGCAACGTATTGTTTACCCGCCAAGAGTAAATCATTTAATGAAAGCTTACTAATCTGCGCTAGATAAGCGCCTGCCCTGGCTGGAGCATCAATCTTGATTGACAGAGTACCCAGAGTCAAGAGAGATAATGAGGTGCTGCATAGAAGTTTCAACCACATAGATTTGGTCACGATTCGCCACTTAGGGCGTTATAGCTCACTCATTACTTCCTAGTCAACTAGCAATTTTATTATTAAGGGTGATTTCCGATTTATCAGGCGATCGCCTAATATCAGTACGTAACCTAAAATAAAAATTCTCTGAGTTTAGCTGAATGCCTGAAATATATATCATCGGAGGCTGTAATGGTTCAGGAAAAACCACCCTGGCTTTAAATGTATTCCCTAACCTTGCTGATGATAGTAAGAACAAAATAGAATTTGTTAACGCGGACATTATTGCAGCAGAGTTAAGCCCCAATAATCCTTATCAAGTGGCTATTCAAGCTAGTAGAATCATGCTTCAGCGACTAAAAACTCTAGCCCTAGAGAGAGTGGATTTTGCTTTTGAGACAACCCTAGCCGCCCGCAGTTTCGCTCCCTTTTTAAGACAATGCCAGGCTCAAGGATATCAGGTTAATCTAATCTATGTTTGGCTCAATAGCATTGAATTAGCTATTAACCGAGTAGCCCTCAGAGTTGCTAGTGGAGGTCATAATATTCCTGAAGATGTGATCCGTCGTCGATATACTAGAGGGAGAACCAATTTTCTAGAGCTTTATAGTGAGCTGGCTAATCGTTGGCAAGTTTATGATAATTCTGGTGAAAATAAATTGATTGCTTTTTCTAGCGATCGCAATCAGGCAATTACTATTATTCAAACAGATATTTGGCAGCGAATCATTAACTATGAATAAGATTGATTTTTCTAATCATGAGAGGATCAGCCAACTGTTCCAAGAAGCAGTAGATAAGGCGATTGAAAAACATCGTCAAAGAGGTGAATCTATTGCTATTAGTGACGAAAATGGCAAGGTGAAAATTATTACTGCGGATGAGATACCTAAGCTACAACAAGTTAGAGATTTGAGTAAAGATTGACCAGGACAATTATGGCGATCGCACTATTAATTTAATATTAGCCGTTGTTGATGCAGTCCCTCTGCAAATAAGCCAAGTATTGAATATTATCTGGGATTTTCTTAGGCTGATAATGCCCATTTAGGGTAGGAATTCTTCATCTAAGACCTCTTGTTCAGCAAAAGGACAAGCAATAGGAAACGTATCGATAGCTAACCCAGTTTCAATTGCTGCCAACTTTCGACTGTCTTGGTAGCACTCTGTTAATTCTTCAGAGAAATGACGTTTTAAACTAGGACTATTTTTGAACGCTTTTCTGATTCTGCGCCGATGCTCAAAAATACTACTAAGCCAACTTCTACTTCTCTTTTCAGGTTGATACTTGTATTTGAGTAGATGGAGTAAAACAACTACTAAATTACTTTCTAAGGCTCTTCTTTCACTCCCACCCATAAGTTCTAGGTCTTCTATCAAGTGATCGATGTCAACCTTCTCTAATTCCTTATTTTTTAACTTTTCTATTGTTTGATCGAGCCAGAGGCAATAATCCTGACGATATAAGGGAGAAGTTTCTTTAGTTTGTATTTCTTGGTTTGGAGATACCATAATAAATGTACTTTTAGTAAATTTCAATTTAATAATGTGGCTTAATTATATGAGTGATAATTTCATCAATATTAAGACGATAAAGATTAAACTTTTATAAAAATCACATTATAATACTACTACTGTTCTAACCAATTAATAATCAAAGGAACAATACCACTAAAAATCATTATGATCACAGTAATAAATTGTTTTAAAAATTCATCTCTTAACATCTGACTTTTTAGAATAAGATATAAAAAATAAATAGCCATACATCCAAAGATTAAGACAGCAATTTTAATTCTGATATTTTGTGTTTTTATTTTCTCTTCCTGTTCCTCTATCAGTTCCTGATTCTGTATCGTTGACCCCTATCTAAGATTATCTCTAATTTCTTCTATTTGTTCTTGATGAGGTTTGTCTTTTGATAATTCATCTAGTGCTTTTTTAATAAGTGTTTTTAATGTTATATTTTTTCCGTTGATATTTAGCGATTCTTTTTTTTCGTATAAAATTATTGCATATTTTTCTTCCTCTGTACCATGTAATCCTCCATTTTCAGGATAAATTGTATAACCCAATTCTCTATATCCTTGATCTAATAACGTTTCTAATATCAATGCATCACTAGCATAAACATAATTACAATCTATATTTTCCTTACATTTGTTTTCTAATGTTGTAAGAATAAATATCCTCGATTTATATCTGTAATCAATATTATTGTTATCTGAGAAAGTGAGCAAGACAAACTCTTCATATCCCTTTTTTTGCAGTTGATAATTAGTTGTTGAATCTAAAGTTACTAAAATTTTACTTTTTTGATTTTTTAAAATTCCTGTTACTTCCTCTTCTGATTGACTTGATAGGAGTCTCTTATGTAATGTAGAATCCTTTCGTAATAATAATTTTACATCTGTTTCATAAAAAGATTCGGAAAAATCTATGTCTTTCCACTTACTAAGCCATGCTAATTTATTTTGTTCATTTTCATAATCTAGACTCAAATCATTTCCACTGTATATACTTAATCCTTTAAAATCTGTATTAGCACCATAAATTAAGTCAACTTTATTGGGTGAATTATCTTTTTTTAAAGAACCATATTCAGGAAACTTTAAGGAATCATATCTATGAAATTCTTTTGCTTTTTTTGATTTTAAATTTGGAATGTCTAAATCTTTATTAACTATTTCTAATGATTGAATTTTATATTGATTTCCAGATTGTTTCCTTAACTCTTCTATAAAATTACTACAAAACCCATGTAATTTGGTATAAGTTTTATAATGAGCCACTGGTTTTGCTGCTGTAGTAATTCCAATGTATTGTATGTATTATAAGGTTTCATCATAGCCTAGTTTTACAATGTCAATTAAAATTTGCATGCGAAACATCTCGATAATCAGTTAAACGCTATATTAAATCTGAATTTAATATTTTAGACAGGGTGTCATTCACTAAATCAAACATCTTTGATTCTCTAATTCGCGGGGCGGCGATCGCCTTATCGGTGCAGATTTTAGGCATTGGGGCGCTTTACGCTTTACAGGTGTGCCTGGCGCGGTGGCTGGGGGTAAATCAATATGGTGTTTACGAGTACGTAATCAGTATTGCTACTTTCTTAGGGTTTTTGGCGGCATTGGGCTTACCCAACTGCCTGCTGCGATTTATCCCTAAGTATATTGTTCAAGAAGACTGGGGCAAATTGCGGGGGATTATTTGGAGCAGTTGGCGTTACGTAATATTTAGTGGGCTATTGTGGGCAGTAATTAGCGCGGGGTTGCTTATTGCCTGGGATACCTACAGATCAGACATTGCCCTGACATCTTTTTTATTGGGTGCAGGACTAATTCCCCTCCAGGCATTGTTGAGGCATCAACGAGAAATGTCGCGGGGCATTAAACGGATGGCTTTAGCCTACTTCCCTTCTAGCATTATTTTTCCCCTGTTGTTAATTGCGGGGACATTTTACTACCGTCATCAGTTGACTAGTAATCAGGCGATCGCCCTTACCTGGTTGAGCTTGGCAGTAATTTTAGCCTGTCAAATCTGGAGTTTTCAGCGACAGTTACCGCCCCAGTGTGCTCAAACTCCAGCAGAATACTCCCGTAAAGAATGGCTAGGGGTGGCGTTACCCTTACTGTTTAAAGATTCGGCTTTTGTAGTGCTGTCTCAAACCGATACCATCATGATTGGAATAATGCTGGGCTCATTTCAGGTGGGCATCTATGGTGCAGGCTTTAAAACCGCCGCAGGAGTTAGCTTTATTCTGATGGGGGTAAATGCGATCGCCGCACCGATGTTTGCCACTCTCCACACCCAGGGAGATTACGCAGGCTTGCAAAAGCTGACCTCTGCCGTTGCCCGCTGGATGTTTTATCCGACCTTAGCATTCGCTTTACTGTTAATCATTACTGGCGATCGCGTCTTGGGCTTATTTGGAGCGGAATTTGTAGCCGCCCGCTGGTCAATGACGATTCTAATTTTAGGACAGCTAGTTAATGTGGGGGCTGGCTCTGTGGGCTATTTGATGCAGATGACGGGGCATCATCGACAGTCTGCTTTTGTCTTAGGGTGTAGTGCCGTTATTAATCTGATTCTTAACGCAATTTTGATTCCCAGGTTTGGTATTTTTGGAGCGGCGATCGCCACAGCATCTACCATGGCACTCTGGAATATCTGGCTACATCAGCTAGTGGTTAAGTATTTAGGGGTTAAACCCTCGATTATTTTTACCATCTGGTAAGGTCATCCATGTTTAATCATCACCCTCCATTTCAGAAAAGTGCATATTAAATAGAGTGCCAACCTATAAAGAAGTTAAAGAGAAAACAAATTAACTTCTAGAGGTCACTATGAGAAAAACTAAATTATACGGCTTAAGTCTATTTTCCTTGGCTACTCTGCTGCCGTTGCTGCCCAACCTAACCCCTGCCGCCCGCGCCTGTGCGATCGTTGATGCCACAACCCAGGTAGCATTACACGCTTCTCCCAATCCTGCCAACCAGCAAAACATCGTCAATACTGGTCATGATGACAATTGTTTGGGGAATGCTGTGGTGGGCACCACAACCCAAGTGGGAGTGGGTGATGCGCCACAACAGCAAATTAACCAAAGCGACTATTTTGTCGGTGGTGGTGACATAAACCAAACAGGTCTAACCAGTCCCGTAATTGAGGTGACGCCCCAGACTCAAATTGATATGCAGATACCCACCTACGAGCAACAGTTCGTTGATGGGTTAGTACCGCAATTCTAGAAAAATTATTGATTAGAAAAATACGCCTAGTGTGGATTAGCGGTGAAACCCCGCGTCGGCGCAAGACGCAAGGGAATGCTCACCAAGACGCTTCGTTGAAAGGTTATTGGCTCGTAGCTAATAGCCATTAGCCATTAGCCCTTCGGGTTCGTCAGTTGCTCATGGGGGAAACCCCCAAGACCGCACTGACTCACCATTAGCTTTTTCAGTTTTTAATAGTTATCCAAAAGTTGATTATATAGACTCACTGCTATATGGTTCCCTTGTTTCTGGCTTATATATTTGGTCATTATTAATTCACACCAGACGTAAAATATTCGAGGTGACGAGGGAATACAACGCAGTTCGCTCATCTCCCTCTTGTCTCTCTTGTCTCCTTGCCCTCCTTATCTTTATTTCAACTCTATTTACCCATGCCCAACTGTTGGGCTTTCTGGTAAACTTTTCCTTCCGTCAATAAGGAGGGTGCAATCACAACATCTACCTGCTGCATTTCCTTAAGGTCTTTAGCTCCTAAAGTTCCCATGCTAGTTTTAATAGCACCAAGCAGATTATGAGTCCCATCATCCAGTTTTGCGGGTCCTACTAAAATCTCTTTAATTGTGCCTGTAGTTCCTACCTGAATGCGAGTCCCACGGGGCAATACGGGACTAGGAGTAGCCATTCCCCAGTGAAAATCGCCGCCAGGAGCTTCCGCAGCACGGGCAATGGGAGAACCAATCATTACCGCATCAGCACCACAAGCTAGACATTTACAGATATCGCCTCCAGTGACAATTCCCCCGTCAGAAATAACGGGTACGTATCTGCCAGTTTCAGCGTAATAATCATCCCGCGCCGCCGCACAGTCAGCCGTAGCCGTAGCCTGGGGCACTCCTACCCCCAAGACACCACGGGAAGTACAGGCGGCACCTGGTCCAATACCGATCAAGACCCCTGCGGCACCTGCCTGCATCAACTTTAAAGCCACTTCATAGGTAACACAGTTACCCAATACCACAGGCATAGGCATTTCCTGGCAAAATTGAGCTAGGTCTAAAGGAGCGATCGCCTGAGGAGATAGGTGATCCGTAGACACCACCGTTGCCTGAACCAAAACTAAATCTGCTGCGGCATCCGCCACAATCTTGCCGTATTTACTAGCACCTGCGGGGGTCAAGCTCACAGCGGCGATCGCATTGTGACTCTTAATTTCTTGAATTCTTTTGGTGATTAATTCTGGCTTAATTGGTTCAGCATAAAGCTGCTGCATCAAACCGACAAACTCATCTTTACCGACTGACTCAATTTTGTTTAAAATTGGCTGTGGATCTTCATACCGAGTTTGTATTCCTTCTAAGTTCAAAACTCCCAAGGAGCCTAACTCCGAAAGCAACACCGCCATTTTGACATCAACCACACCATCCATGGCACTTGCTAGGATTGGTACTTCGCGGCTGATTCCGCCAATTTCCCAGGTAGTATCCGCTAGACTAGGGTCTAGGGTACGCACTCCAGGGGAAAGTGCTATTTCATCAAATCCATAGGCTCTGCGAGCCTGTTTTCCGCGACCAATTGATATTTCCACGCTCTTGATTCGTTCCCAAAGCTTATTAGCCTAGGCTATCAAATTTTATACCTGTTTGAATATGGAGAAAAGTGAAAAGTTTTTGATTATCGGATTATGAATAGACTTTACAGACTCTGGCTCCAGGCTGAAAATAGTCCAGACTATAAAGTTTAAGGTTAATTAAATATTAAGTAACCCAAGATATCGAGGTATTGTGTATTGTCTTCCAAAGAAACACATAATCAGACAGAGCTGGAACAAACTCTCCTTGATTTTGCTGACATTAGCGCTGAATTAAATTACCGTCAAGCCCAAAAGTCGTTGCGTAACCTAATCGGCAATCTCGATCTGACGGCGGAAGAGCAAACTGGTTTGGAGTCAGAAATTGAGCGTTTGACCCAAATGCTAGACAAGCTAGAGCAGTCGGTGGTGCAAATTGCGGCTTTTGGCATGGTTGGTCGCGGTAAATCCTCGGTGCTTAATGCTCTAGTCGGACAGGATATTTTCCTCACAGGGGCACTCCACGGCGTTACCCGTACAGTTGATAGTGCTAATTGGGAATTACAGGCTGAATCTATTGCCCAGACTGGATCGAGTTTACAACGCTTAACTATTAATAGTCCTCAAGGAGGAGAAATCCAGCTACTGGACACCCCTGGTATTGATGAGGTTAACGGGGAAGCAAGGGAAAGTTTAGCCTGCGATTTAGCCCAGCGAGTCGATCTGATTTTATTTGTGGTTTCGGGAGACGTTACCCAGGTAGAATATCGCGCCCTGGAAAAACTACGGGAAGTAGGGAAGCCGATGCTGCTGGTATTTAATAAAGTTGACCAGTATCCTGAAGCCGATCGCCTGGCAATCTATCAAAAAATTAGAGATGAAAGAGTCCGCGAGTTAATTTCTCCTGATGAAATTATTATGGTGGCAGCTTCTCCCATGGAGGTCAGAGGAGTTAAGGACAGTTCAGGTAATCTAAAAGTAGAGCGCAGACGGGGTAATCCCCAGGTTCAAGACCTCAAGCTAAAAATTCTGGAGTTATTGACCAAGGAAGGCAAATCATTAGTGGCACTTAACAGCATGCTGTTTGCGGATGAGGTAAACGAAAAGCTATTACAGCGTAAATTAGCGATTCGCGATCGCGCGGCTAACGATCTAATCAATCGCGGTACTACCATTAAAGCCCTGGCAGTTGCCCTTAATCCAGTAACGGCAGTGGATTTATTTTCGGGGGCGATGCTGGACGTGGGAATTATTCTCTCTCTCTCTCGTCTCTATGGCATTAATATGACCCAGTCAGGAGCAATTCAGCTACTAAAAAACATAGCTCTCAGTATGGGCGGTATCAGCGCCAGTGAGCTGTTAACCACCTTGGGTTTAAGCTCAATTAAAGGACTTCTAGGCTTAACTGTTCCTGCTACAGGGGGTTTATCTTTAGCTCCCTATTTATCAGTGGCGATCGCCCAGGGAGCGGTGGCAGGGGTATCTTCTTATGCTATCGGACAGGTAACTAAAACTTATTTGGCTAATGGGGCATCCTGGGGGGAACAAAGCCCGAAGGTAGTAGTGCAAAAAATTCTTGATTCTTTAGATGAACAATCAATCCTCAATCGCCTTAAAACTGAATTGAGAGCTAAATTAACCCGCGTTTAATTTAACCTATAACCTATAACCTATAACTGAGGGCGACCCCGCGTACCATTTATCCTCGAATGGGGACAAGGGCATAATATCGGCGTAAGACGCAAGCGGCAGTCGCTATATGCGAAGCTGTATCCTTTAGGACAACGCGGGGAACCCGCGCAACGCGCTGCCTTGGGAATGCGCCCGAACCCGAAGGGCTATAACCTATAACCTATAACGGCTCTGTGACTCCTGACTCCTTAAAAGTAAGATTAAGATATATTAATTAAAACTAAAATTAGTCAAATCAATTAAACATGACGGCGATCGCAATTACGGAACAACCAAAAGTTTGGCATTGGCAAGGACATCAAATAACCTATCAGCAATCAGGAGATACTGGTGCGACGGTAGTTCTGGTACACGGATTTGGTGCATCTTGGGGACACTGGCGTAAAAATTTACCTGTTTTGGGTACATCTTGCCGTTGTTATGCGATCGATCTAATTGGCTTTGGCGGTTCCGATAAACCCCAACCAAAAACTGAAATTGAGTATACTTTTGCTACCTGGAGTAAGCAACTAGCGGATTTTTGTCGAGAAGTTGTTGGTGGTTCGGCTTTTTTGGTTGGCAACTCCATCGGCTGTATTGTTGCCATGCAAACGGCGGTGGATTATCCTGAATTAGCTCTGGGAGTAGCGGCAATTAACTGTTCTTTAAGACTCTTGCATGACCGCAAGCGGGTTAACCTACCTTGGTATCGTAATTATGGTGCCCAGGCAATGCAAAAGCTACTGGAAAATAAATCAGTGGGCAATTTCTTTTTTCAGCAGATTGCTAAACCAAAAGTAGTGCGTAATATTTTGCTCCAGGCATATAATCGACCCGAAGCGGTTACCGATGAGCTGATCGACATCTTGATGCAGCCTGCTCAAGATTCTGGTGCGGCAGACGTATTTCTGGCATTTACCTGCTATTCCTACGGTCCTTTGCCTGAAGATCTTTTGCCTCAGCTAACCTGTCCCACCGTTTTACTCTGGGGTACAGAAGATCCTTGGGAACCACTTAATATGGGTCAAGAGTTAGCCCAAATTCCCACCGTAGAGCGGTTTATCCCCCTTGAAGGCTTGGGTCATTGTCCCCAGGATGAAGCTCCCGAAGTAGTCAATCCGATTTTATTAGACTGGATTAAAGGGCATTTATCAGTCTGAGTTGAAATTCTATTTTCTATCAAAATTTTTCTAAATCGATTACAAATCAAGGAATTAAGCTCATTCAAAACTCGCGTTTACTACTTATCAAATAATTTGGTATGTAGTGAACATGACTTTACTTAACATAATCAGTTTTAGCCTTTAATTAATTTGCATTTCTTTACCTAATGTCGCTTCATTTGTATCTGCTCATAGCAATTCTCATAGTCATAGGGTAGATTGATTTTTTCTTTTAACTCTTAATTAATAACTAGATTACTTTAACCTTCATCTAACCCATGAATAACTATTTAAAAGCAAAGGTCAATTGAAAACCCTAAGTATTGAGAAAAATATTGAATTGTAATTGATTTGACATTATAGTTTTGAGTCTTTACTTATTCTAATACTTAAAAAATAGGCTTATTTTGATTTGCGATGCATAGACCTGTATAATAATATATTGAAAAGATAATTTATTATACATTACTTTAACTCTATGGTTCATTTTGAGCAGTATAGAACTTTGTAATAAAAATTACATAAATAACTTTTATGATTAAAATATTTTTAATCGAAAGCCAAAGAGTAGTTCGAGAAGGATTAAAGGTTTTATTAGAAGAAGAAGCAGATTTTCAGATTTCTGCTAGCGAAAATAAAGACGTTAAGGTATCTTCAATCAATCACTTAAAGCCAGATATACTTTTAATTAGCTTAGATAAGCTAGATGAGTCTGATTTTGACTATCTGAGTATTTTTAATAATTTTAATAATGATTCTGAGCAAGTAAAGCCTCTCCCGCAAATTAAAATTATTGTTTATGCTGCTAAAGTTAACCAATATATTTTGAATAAGGCATTAGAATTTGGTTGTGCAGGATATCTACTCAAAGAAAGTTCCATTGAGGAATTAAAACAAGCAATTCGTTCCGTTGCTAATGGATATAAGCATATCGGCAATAGTGTTTTTCATCAGCTTAAACAATTTTCTCTCGCGGTTCAGCCATCAGAAAAGGTTCAGGAAAGTAATTTCAATCAAAGTGCGGAAAGCTATCATACTGGCTTGGCTACCATCAGCGGTAGCGAATTGAATTTTGAGAGTCTTAATTTTCAGCAGCAAGAGATAGCTGGGGCAAACAAACTAGAATCTCTCAAGCAAAATGAGCCAGCAAAACCTTCTCAGATATATCTTACTGAGGATGCTAAATCTCATCGACGCAGTTGGCTACATAATATTGGCTCCAGCTTGCTATTAGTTGGTTTGGGATGTGCGGTGGGAATTACTAGTTTTATATATATAAGCGATCGCGCTGCGCAATCTTTTGCGCCAATCACCAAATACGGCACAGTTCGAGGTAATACGATCTCAATTAAGACTCCTACCCCAGGAGTAATCAAGCAGATAACACATCAAATTGGAGACTTGGTTGAAGCCGACGCCATAATAGGCAAATTAGAACCGCAGTATAGCCAAGAACAAAATCAAGATATCAGCAATATTCTCCAGCAAATAGAAGAAACACAACAACATCTGGAAAATCAGAAGAAATTGTTGGCGGTAACTCAATCTAATTCTGATAGTGAACAACAGAAACTACGGCAGCTATTAAGCACTAATTCCCTGTTGAAACCTGCTAATGTCAACCAGGCAGATAAGGCTGCATTTTCGTCCCATCTTTTAGAAGCTGAAGCAAAAAAAGAATTTCAGTTAGCGTTGATTAATTATCAACAGCTAAAAAAACTCCAGCAGCAAGAGGCAGTTTCTGACGCAGAATTAGAGAGTGCTGAACAGGCTTGGATAATTGCCCAGAGTAAACTCAAGGTGATCCAAAATATGCAGCAGGCTCAAAGCCTGGACTTTTCCCAGCAAGAAGCCGAGCTGCGAGAGAAAAAGCAGCAAAATATCGCAATCATACAGTCAAATATCGAAAAATGGAACGCTCAAGGGGAGAAGCTAGAAAATACGATTAAATTATTAGAGAAAAATTTAAATCAGGCAAAAGCATATTTAGCAGAGATTAGAGATAGCTATCAAAATCAGCAGCTAATTGATCTTAAGGCTCCATTTACAGGTGTGATTCAGCAAATTAATCAAATTACCGATGAGCCTTTAAATGAGGATCAAACTTTTGTGGAACTGCTGAACTGTAATGATTTATGGATTGAAGTGATTTTAGATAATAATTCTTTGGCAGAAATTGATCTACGACGAGCAGTTATGCTGGAATTTGATGTCATTCAGCCAAATTTCTTTGGCAGTATATCTTCATTACAGCCTGTGGATAGGGCGAGTCAATATTATTTAGAAACTAATTCAGCTCCAGCGCTAAATTTTGCTAATAATTCAACTGGAGATAATTTAGACGCTGTGCTGCTTTATCAAATTAATATTGAGTTTTCGGTTCCTCATGAGTATGTTCCACAAGATGAGTATTGTGGAATGATTGACACTGCTCTAGTTACTTTTAACTATGAATAAGTAGCCAGTTAATAGTGAGACTTAATTTTTGGTTCTCAAAAGATAAGCATGATAAAGTTTTAAAAAAATAATTAGTATAAATGATTCGTATTTTAATCGTAGACGATCAGAACTTTACCAGAAAAGCCCTAGGAGCTGTTTTTAATCAGGAACCAAACTTTTTCATCGTGGGGGAAGCAGAAAATGGCGTTAAAGCTTTAGAAATTATGGATAAAGAAGCAATTGAAATAGCCGTTGTCGATCTTGATATGCCAGAGATGAATGGATTTGAACTGACAAAAAAAATTCGTCAAAATTTCCCCCAAACTAAAGTAATTATTCTCAGTGGTCGTGATGATCGAGATAGTATTAATAAAGCCGTTAATTTAGGAGCTAGGGGATACTTATTAAAGAATACTTCCACCGTTGAAGTAATCGATACCATCAACTATGTCCAGCGGGGTTATTTTCAACTGGGTCCAGGTTTATTTGAAAAGTTAATTTCTCAATCAATTAACTATGAATTAGAAACCGCAGAGCATCTATCTGAGTTAGAAACTAAATCTGAGGAGGAATATAAACAATTAAAGCAAGAGATGCTCAACCAGCATGAGCTAGTTCGCCAAGATATTTTTGCAGAACTAGAGTTGAAAATTGATGATCTTAAGTCTGAACTTAAGCAAGGATTAAATAAATTTCAAGGGCAAGTATCTCAACGGCTGCAAAGTGGTTTTGATAACCTAGAAAATAATCCCAAAAATTCACAATTCGTTTCCGATTTTTGGCAACAGCGCTACAGGGAGCTTAGTAAGAGTATTAATTTACTCGATAATAAGTATCAATTATCCTTGAGTAGGATCTCTAAAGAAACTCTTGTTTTGCGATACTGTCTGATATTTTTATTATTTATTTTCTTGATTGAATCAATAGTAATATTGCTGAGATAAGACAGAATCAAATCAAAATAATGAAGCTTACATTTGCCACTGCTAGTCAGACAGCACAAATGATCCGTGAGGGTCAAGTTTCGGCAGTGGAGGTTTTGGATGCTTATTTACAACAAATAGAGCAACATAATCTTACGCTAAATGCGATCGCCACACTGGATATAGAAGCTGCGCGAACCAGAGCCGCTGAGGCAGATGCAGCCCAAGCTAGAGGAGAGAATTGGGGGGCGCTTCATGGGGTACCGATTACGATTAAGGATGCTTTAGCCACTAAGAACCTGCGAACTACCTGCAACACTAAATCCCTGGCTAACTATATTTCCCAACAAGATGCGATCGCCGTATCTAGATTGCGTGCTGCGGGTGCGATTATTATGGCTAAAACTAACTGCGCTCCTTTAGCAGGGGATTATCAAACTGATGGTGTGGTTTGGGGTCGAGCTAGCAATCCCTGGAATCTCAACTACACCCCAGGAGGCAGCACTGGCGGGGGCGCAGCAGCAGTAGCGGCGGGCTTGTCCCCCTTAGAATTGGGCAGCGATGGTGGTGGGTCAATTCGCCAACCTGCCCATTGCTGCGGTATTTTTGGCTTGAAGCCAACAGATCGCTTGGTTCCTACCCTGGGTCATCTTCCAGAACTACCTGATTACCCTCAAAGTATCCGTCATGTATTGACTATTGGGGCTCTAGCTCGCTGTGTGGAGGATTTACAGCTTTGTCTATCGATCATAGCGGGGATAGACCCCAGACAGCCAGAAATTCCTCCTGTTACCCTCAAACCTCCATCCCAGAAACCGTTATCATCTTTACGTATTGCCTGGACTCCAGAGCTAGGGAATCTAGCGGTAGATCGAGAGATTGAGCTGGCTTTAACTCGTGCGGTAAAGCAACTTACTGATGCAGGATGTCAGGTAGAACAACGGCAACCCCTAGGATTTGACTGCGCCCTAGCCTGGCAAGCCTATGGTGCTAGCTATGGGCAGGAACTATTAGCCGCCCAACCTGCGATTACCTGGGAAAACATGCTACAGGCTTTAAGGATTACTTACTACCAAACGAGAGTACATCAAGATTATCGGGACAGCCCCCTAGAGAAGAGTCTTTTAAGGGCTTTTCCCTTCAATTTCCCTAAGTATATGGGAGCTCTAACCCTCCGCGATCGCCTGATTGCGGTGCTAGATAATTTTCTAAGGGATTGGGATGCCTATCTCTGTCCCGTATCAACGATTACAGCTTTCCCCCACCAGCCCCAGGGACAACCCATCAAAGTTAACCAAATCAAGTTGCCCTACCTTACAGCCTGCGGCGGTTACACCATTTTATTTAATCTGACAGGTCATCCTGTGGTAGTAATCCTAAATCCGATTACCAAAATACACTTATTACGCCGTGTGCAACTATTTTAAAATTATTGATTTTACTGGGTTTCAGAACGAAAGAGTTTCAGAAACTCCCCTGAAAGTACCATTCTTCCGTGAGAAGTTGCACACGGCGTACTTATTTAAATGCAACCCTGAAAAATCTGAAACCCCGTTACCCGTTACCCGTTACCCTTGAATAGTCAATCAGTGTTCTATCTAAACAGGATTTAGTATAATACCCATCGGGCAATCTCAGGCAGGATTGCCCATTGGCATTCAAATAGTTGGTAAGCGCTGGCAAGATTTAGAACTACTGGCGACTGCTCAAAAGTTGAGCAATATCATTAGTAATTATCATCAGCCCCCTGGCTACTGAGATTTGATTAACTATCGCTAGTAACGACTGCCTGTTCTAATTCAGCAGTTGACTTTGGCGCTACATCGGCTCTTACAGCGCGGAACATGCCAAAGCGACACAGCCCAACACCAAAAGCTAACCGCATCAATAGCAGGGTAGGAACTTCCCGTAAGGATTTAATAAAGCCCGAAACTCCAAAAAGAACTAATCCTCTCGGTTTAATAATTCCTTGCCAAATCGAGTCAATCCAAGAGGGTAGAGTTTGTTGCGTCCAGTCATCGGTAATAACTTCCCCGTCAACTAACCCCGTTTCTGCTAAAAGCTCAGAAAAGCCTTCAATACTGGCAAATGCCGGGTGTGACCATTGATCTAGTAATTGCCTCATAACGGGTTTTTCCCAGAAATTGAGGGGCACGGTGCGGTCATCTCTCTGATTCCAGTCGGCAACCACCAGTATTCCCCCTGGCTTCAGCACCCGCAGTAATTCCCTGGCAAAAACTGCTTTATCGGGCATGTGGGGACCAGCCTCAATTGACCACACCACGTCAAAACTAGCGTCAGGGAAGGACAGCGCCATGGCGTCATCCACGGCAAACTTAGCAGTTACGCCTTCAGGAGTTAGTTCTTGGGCGCGCTGCACCTGTTTAGGACTGATGGTAACTCCCGTAACGTCAAACTGGTAGTCTTTTGCCAAGATGCGGCTACTGCCACCAATGCCGCAGCCGACATCTAATAGGGTAGTTCCCGCTGACAGATTTTCTAATCCACTCCAGCGCACCATTTCATGGACAAAATCATACTTGGCAGCAATAAATTCTTTTTTTTGAGGCGGAGCACCATAATGCCCTAAATGAATATGTTCTCCCCAGTAAAACTCTAAGATGCCGTCGTCTGTCCACTCATCATAGGAGTTGGCAACAGTATCGGCAGATTCATAGTTACGGGGAGTTAGTAGGTAGATTACAATTCCTACTATTAATAAGGTTAGGAAAAATCCTAAAATGTAATATAGGTTCATCTGCAAGGAAGGTCTCAATATCGTTACAGGCTTTTAATATAGCAAGGTTTGATATTCTAGGAGATTAATTAGTCAGGGCTGCTTATGGTTTGGAATGGAGAAATAGTTCTAAGATAATTTGGGAATTAGCTACAAAAGTGCAATGGTGTCGTCAACAGAGAAAATCCTAGTCGCGGGATCCACAGGTGGCGTAGGGCAGTTAGTGGTTGCCCGATTATTAGCCAAAAAGCTGGCAGTACGGGCATTGATTCGAGATAGTAAGCGAGCGGAATCAATGTTTGATCAACAGGTTGAGCTTGTCACGGGAGATTTGCGGGAACCTGATACTTTAGCTAAGGCTACTGAGGATATTAAATATATTATTTGCTGTACGGGGACAACGGCATTTCCTTCTCGGCGGTGGGATTTTGCTCAATTCTTCCAGCCCTCAAATAGCCCTCAAGCAGTAGATGGGCAAGGGGTGAAAAATCTAGTTGCCGCTGCGTCTCCAGATTTACGGCGATTTGTTTTTGTTTCTTCCTGTGGTGTCTTACGGAAAGACCAGTTTCCCTTCAAGATTCTTAATGCTTTTGGCGTTCTAGATGCTAAATTAATCGGCGAACAGGCGATCTCGTCCTCAAAAATCCCCTACACTATTATTCGCCCCGCAAGGCTCATTGATGGTCCCTACACTTCCTATGATTTGAACACTCTGCTCAAGGCTAAAACTGACGGCAAGAAAGCCGTAGTAATTGAAACAGGAGATCAGCTCAACGGGGAAAGCAGCCGTATTGATGTGGCAAATGCCTGCGTCGAATCCCTATTTGATGACAATACGATTTATAAAGATTTTGCGATTATTAATCAGGGCGCTCGATCAGGTGAGACTAATTGGCAGCAGCTTTTTATGAGACTCTTGTAGCCAAAGTACTAGCACACTCATGATGGTTAATCTAATTTTTGATATCCCAGAATATCGGCATATGCTCATCCAAATGCCAAATCCTCCCGATTCTTCGATCAGTGCGATCGCACTGGATGATTTTTTAGTTAATGTCAGTTTAACTACTTTAAAACTTCTTCTAGCTGGTGCTGTTGCCACAAAGACTGATATAAGCCTGGTTTCTGCACCAAAGTTTCATGAGCCCCACTTTGGACAATTTTCCCCTGATCCATGACTAAAATGCGATCGCAAGTCGCCGCAGCGGATAGCTGATGGGAAATAAAGAGCACGGTCTTTTTATTTCTGGTGGGGGATAGGCTCTCTAAGATTCTAGTAGCAGTCTCGTTATCCACACTGGATAGGGCATCATCCAGAATTAACACCTGAGCGTCGGTCAATAAAGCCCTGGCAAGGGAAGCACGCTGTCTTTGTCCGCCAGAAAGAGTAATCCCCCGTTCACCCACGATAGTTTCATATTCTTGGGGAAAAGAAAGGATTTCAGGATGAATTTGCGCCTGTTTCGCCGCTTGAATTACTTCTTCTGTTGTCGCTAGAGGCTCTCCATAGCGGACATTGTTCTTAATTGTGGTGCTAAACAAAAAGCTGTCTTGAGGAACGTAGGCGATCGCTTTTCTTAGGTTTGCCAGTTCTAGCTTAGTGATATCGTATTCATCTAAATATAACTCTCCATCCGCAACATTTAACAGCCGAGGAATAATATTCGCCAGGGTAGACTTACCTGAACCAATGGAGCCTACAATAGCGACTGTCTCTCCTGGGTGAATCGTAAAATTGAGGTCGTATAGTGCGGGAACTCTTGCTCCTGGATAGGTATAGGTCAGATTGCGGGCGGTAATTTGACCCTGGATTGACTCAGCAGGTAGGGCGATCGCCTGGGAGCGGTTCTTAATCTTCGCTTCAGCTTTAGTAACCGACTCTACCCGATCAATGCTAACTTCTCCCTGCTGATAGGTAGTGATGGTAAAGCCTAACAGAGCAGTAGGAAATACTAATCTTTCTACAAATAAAACTAGGGCAATAAAGTCGCCGATGGTAATCCGCCCCGCAGCAATGGCTCCTGTACCTAGCCACAGTAGAATTAATAAGCTAACGTAGGAGATTCCTTCAATGAGGGGAAACAGCAAATTTCTGGTTTTGGCTAGCTTGAGATTTGCCTCCAGCAACTGCTGATTTTTTTTCTTGAATACTGCCCTTTCCTGGGCTTCCTGAGCATAAATCTTAATTAGGGCTATACCCGACATGTCTTGCTGAATCAGCTCACTTAAATCTGAAAGCTTACTTAGAATTTCCCCTTGATAACGACTTAGCTGTCCACTAAATAACTGGATCGTGATTAACATTAAGGGATAGACAGCCAGCGCCAGTAAAGTAAGCCGTACGTCAATTTTTAGCATGACGGGCAGAGTAAAGCCGTAGGCAAAGATAATGTTGATGAAGCTCAACACGGCAAACCCCACCAAACGTCGAATATTATCCACATCGCTAGTGGCGCGATTGATTAAGTCTCCAGAGGTATTATTCGAGAAATATCCAGGCTCAATCGTAAGTAGATGTTGAAAAATTCCCTGCTTGAGACTAAACTCCACCTGCCTACCAACGCCAAAAATGGAAAGCCGTGAAAACATGCGGAACCCCCACATGAGCATCGCTAACAGAAATAGCCAGAGCGCTGAACGGGATAGCTGATTAAAACTAAACTCCCCCTGTAGCTGGTCGATACTGTCGCGAATCAATAAGGGAAGATACACCCCTAAGCCATTAACAATCATCAGAGCGATCGCCCCCGACAAGACCATCCGCCAGTGGGGGCGCAGATAGTCAAGTAATTTTTTTAATCTAGAATTTGCCATCTACAAATCTTAACAATTTTTTGACTGATGACAAACTACCTGAGTATTAGACTTGGAAAAACTTATGGTTTATCCCGTCAAGCGGGACAATGTGGCTTATGACTTATAGCTGTCTAAACAGATCGATATTCTGCTCCCAACCTGGCGTGTTTAGCTACCTTTCCTCCATAGGAATATAGGGGGTGTTGTGCTCTCCAGTGTAGATTTGAGTCGGACGAAAGATCCGATTTACCGCTAGCTGTTCTTTCCAGTGTGCCAACCAACCCGCTACGCGAGCGATCGCAAAAATTGGTGTAAATAAATCACTAGGAATACCGAGCTTACGGTAAACTAAACCAGAATAAAAATCAACGTTGGGATAAATTCCCTTGTGACCTAACTTATTCTCAACGACCTGCTCTAGCTTTAACGCCAGGTCGTAATAGTGATCATGACCTGTTTCTTTAAACAGCTCTTCAGCCAAAGACTGAAGTATCTTAGCTCTAGGGTCTTTTACCTTATAGACCCGATGACCAAAACCCATAATTTTTTGCTTATTAGCAATTAGCTGCTCAACAAAAGGTTCAACATCTTGAATGGATTTAATCTGCTCTAGCATTGATAGAACCTCTTCGTTCGCCCCTCCATGAAGTGGACCCGCCAGAGTACCTACCGCAGAAGCCACCACAGCATAGGGATCGGTCAAGGTAGAAGCCGTAACCATTGCCGAAAAGGTTGAGGCATTAATTGTATGTTCCGCATGGAGGGTTAAGCACACGTCAAAAATCTTAGCTTCTAGGGGATGAGGCTTCCTCTCAGTCAGCATGTATAAAAAGTTGGCGGCATAATCCAAATCGTCGTTGGGTCTGATGGGGTCATTACCCCGCCGCATCTGATGAAACGCCGCCACCATTGTCGGAATTTTCGCTAAGATCCTCACCACAGCTTTTCTGATATATTCGGGATCGTCTAGAGCGCGGCGAGCATAAAATAAGCCCAGGGCAGCAGCAGATGTTTGCAAAGCATCCATGGGATGACCACTTTCAGGACAGCACTTCATCATGTCCCGAATGCGATATTTAATCCGACGATGCATCAAGATATCAGTTTTAAATTCTTGCAGCTGTTTTTCACTGGGAAGTTTCCCCCAGATCAATAGATACGCCGTTTCGAGGAAACTACCTTTTTGGCTTAGTTCTTCGATCGCAATCCCGCGATACTCTAGAATTCCTTTCTGACCATCAACAAAACTAATACTAGATTTGGTCGCAGGTATCCCTTCTAAACCTGGCTTATATTCGCAAAATATTGCTGTCATTAGATTTTCCCGAATAATCTCATATAAATTTTAAGATAATATGTATTTAAAAAAAGCTTAAATCAAGGATTCTTAAGATAGTAAAGGTTACTGAAAGCTCAATTACGCCTTCATATTTCTCCATTATTATTTAATCTTATCTATAAAATCCGAATTCAGGATTCAATTTGCTATAAATTCAGATCCAGGAAACAAAACCTTTATAGAGAAAGCGATCGCATCCTGAAAATATTGATAAGCTGTTGATTCATTCTTCTGACTAAGAAGCGTAAAACTCCATGCTTAATCTGCTTGATACTAAATCCGATTACCAAAATACACTTACTAAATGTCAATCTGAAAAACCTCAAACCCTGTTACCTGTTACCCTTTACCCGTTACCCTTGCATAATCAATAAGTGTTCTATCTAAACAGGATTTAGTATGACTCCTGGCAACCGCAATTATAAAAATTTTTACAACATAAACCGCTAATGAACTGAATGTCCGTATGATAATTAGAGTTTGTTGGCATTTTCCGTCTTTACAAAAACTAATCTCTTTAAACTAGAGATATACATTTACTCACTCATATTTGATTAAAGGAGACAATATTGGTTTCTACTACTTCCTTTAAAACAGCGAAATCAGAAGAAATTTTTAGTGCAGCGCAGAAATTAATGCCTGGAGGCGTAAGTTCCCCAGTGCGCGCCTTTAAGTCTGTGGGTGGTCAACCAATTGTGTTTGACCATGTTAAAGGGGCATATATTTGGGATGTCGATGGCAATCAATATATCGACTATGTTGGTACTTGGGGACCAGCTATCTGCGGTCATGCCCACCCTAGCGTAATTCAGGCATTACACGAAGCCCTGGAACAAGGCACCAGCTTTGGTGCTCCCTGTGCCTTAGAAAATGTCTTAGCCGAGATGGTTATTGATGCTGTTCCCAGCATCGATATTGTACGCTTCGTCAATTCGGGAACAGAAGCCTGTATGTCAGTATTGCGCCTGATGCGGGCATTTACAGGTAGAGAGAAAATCATTAAGTTTGAAGGCTGCTACCATGGTCATGCCGATATGTTTTTGGTGAAGGCAGGCTCTGGGGTGGCAACTCTGGGGCTTCCAGATTCTCCTGGGGTACCCAAATCAACTACTAACGCTACCTTATCTGCTCCCTACAACGATTTGGAAACAGTGAAAAAGCTGTTTGCAGAAAATCCTGAACAAATTGCGGGAGTGATTTTAGAGCCTGTAGTAGGCAATTCGGGATTCGTTACCCCTGAAGCAGGATTCCTTGAAGGGTTAAGAGAAATCACTAAGGAACATGGTGCACTGCTGGTCTTTGATGAGGTGATGACAGGTTTTCGCATCTCCTACGGTGGGGCACAGGAAAAGTTTGGCGTTACCCCTGATTTAACAACTTTAGGAAAAGTAATTGGTGGTGGTTTACCTGTGGGAGCCTATGGCGGACGAGCTGATATTATGTCCATGGTTGCCCCCGCAGGACCAATGTATCAAGCGGGAACTCTTTCTGGTAATCCCTTGGCAATGACTGCGGGGATTAAAACTTTAGAATTACTCAGAAAACCAGGCACCTATGAACAATTAGACCGCATTACTACTAAGCTGGCTCAGGGCTTATTGGCAGTTGCGAAAGAAGCAGGTCATCAAGTTACTGGCGGTAACATTAGCGCTATGTTTGGCATGTTCTTTACTGGTCAAGAGGTTCATAATTACGATGATGCTAAAACCGCTGACCTGAAGAAGTTTGCTCGCTTTCATCGTGGCATGTTAGAAAAAGGTATTTACCTGGCTCCATCTCAGTTTGAAGCTGGCTTTACTTCTCTGGCACATACCGAAGAAGATATTGAAAATACTCTAGCAGCAGCTAAAGAGGTTTTAGCTAATGTTTAAATTTAAGCTTTCAATTATGAGGCTTGATTGAGTTCAAAGGATTAGACGGGGAAACCCGTCTTTTTTATTTGCTTAAATGTTAAATATTTTAAGCAACGAATTAACGAAATAAAGGTCACCATTTGCTTTCTTATCTTGCCTTGTTTTATCAAAATGCTCAACCTTGCTTTGCTTCTTTTAAAGCTAAAAAACAATACTATGATGCCATCTGGTTTAGCAGAATTCGCGAGGTCAAATGCTCTTGCTGAAAATGATTTCACTGAAATGTGTCAGCCTGCCTGCCTGCAACCTTAGCATTACCTTTAATCTCGCCTCCACTCATGTGACCAATACCAAAGTTCCCTTGTTGTTCGTAATAATTACCCTTGATATTTTTGTTATAGTTACCCTGATTAATCTTGATAAACTCATGAAGAAATATTGATGGTTCATTATATAAAGTGACGAATAATTCATTGTCTTGTAAAAAAATTCATCTCACGTACTTTAGCTATAAATAACGTGAGTTTTGCTGAAGCTCAATCCCTTGGCTATCAATTGATTCGGAAAACTCTTGATACGATAAAACTGCTCAATTTATGGTCAAATAAATTTTTGAAAAGCTTATCCCGTCAAGCGGGACAATGTGGCTTATGGATTAGAGCTTATAGCTATCTCAACAGATTAATATTCTTATCCAAAACTGACGTTAAATACTATTTTTATTCAGAGTAGTCACCTTCAATTTCTTCATTATAATTACCTTCTCTGACTGTAACATTTCTATAAAATCTAGGTTGTTCTACTGCCGTTTTCAACATAGTTTCCAAAGCTTGAATCCGACTATCCTTTTCGGCAATCAGCTTTTGTGATTCTGCTTCAGCTAAAGCCTTAAGTTCGTTATAGGTAGTAAAATATTGAGCGCTCAACTGAGATAAATCCGCAGTGGGTGCAGCTTTTAATCTCAGCAGTAAATTATCCTCCCCTTTAACCTCCATTGAGGCAAAATTTAATTTAGCATCGGGGTTGTTTTCCGCTAACTCTTTCCAATTCCCAGTTATCAGGCTTGCGTCGTCGATTCGGATTATCTTTAGTCGGCGATTTTGATCTCGTATTCTGCTAGCAGTTGTGTTTGATTAACTTTTAATCCATCATGGAACTAGTTCTCCGATTGCCTTATTGCTTTTAGAATGCCATTAAACGTCTTGGAAAATCTTTTCTCAATTGAGATAGTACATTTGCTCACCTTAACAGAGGTAGTGGTTAGTAGTTTGTGGTTTCTTAAATTTAGATAAAAACTGACCACTTCATAGTTGAATAAATTTCTAAAAAGCGGCGCATCGCGGTTAGCCGAAGGTGTACCGCTCCGCATATTGCGGAGGTTCCCAAGCCACTGCTTTGCGCGGGTTCCCCGCGTTGTCCCGAAGGGATACCGCTTCGCATATAGCAAGTGGCGCTCCGTTGAAGGAACTGAGGAAAGACCCCGCGCCGCCGTTAGGCGCAAGGGAATGCTTTCCGATGTCGAGGGCGGGGGTTCCCAAGGCATCGCGTTGCGGGGGTTCCCCCCGTTGTCCCGAAGGGATACCGCTTCGCATATAGCGACTGCCGCCCCATGAGCGTGGGGGACGCGGCGTCTCACGCCGCATGTCCAACCACGCTGTTGAGCAACTTTTGTAAGAAGAGCGAATGCGCCAAGAAGCTTAGAGCTTAGAACTATTCTCAATAGATTAATGTTCTTGTTTAAAACTAGCGTTTAATAAATGTTTAGTCATAAATTATCCTTAATCCGTGGCTTATTGTTGTTCCTGCTGACAATTTACTTTGTTATTTCTTGGCATTTGCCTGGATACTCTCAAACGGATGCCCTTGTTCTCGCTAATCAAGCACAGCGACTGTATCGTTCAGGAGAATTAACTCAGGCTGCGGTTACCTGGGGCGATACAGCGGCAGCATTTGCCGTTCAGGGCGATCTCCTAGGCAGAAGTCAAAGTTTAATCAATCAGTCTCAGGTATTGCAGGATTTGGGGCTATATCCCCAAGCCTGTGTTACCGTACTCAAGGCTTTTGAGATAGATAATCCTGAATGTAGCAGTGAGCAACTGCAAAAGTTGATTCAGGCTCTCAAGGGCAAGACTAGAATTACCACAACAGAGGGGATTGGCTTACGTGGTTTAGGCAGTATTTTACAGCGGCGAGGCATGTTCAAGCCTGCCCTGGAAGTTATTAACCTGAGTATGTTAGCACCGCCTAAAGAGCTAGGGGCAACGCTGTTGACCTTGGGGAATATGCAAAAGCTAGCGGGAGATAAAACTCGCGATCGCCTGGATTATGACAAGATTACGGAGATCATTGCCCGAAAAGAGCCCCCAAGCGCCCTAAAGCCTTATGACTTAGCCTTTAAAGCCTATAAAGATGCGGCAGTTAATCGCTATGCCCTTGAAATCACTAAAATACAGTCTCAGCTCAATCATTTAGCTCTATTAATTGAAATTAAAGCCTGGTGGCAGCAAGAAATTGAGAGACGGATCAAGTCATGGCAAAGATTTGAGCAGATGGGCAAAATTAAAGCGGCGGAGAGTTTTGCTACGGCACTAACTGCTGAATTGGATCATGATGAAAATCAATTAATTGCGGCAATAAACATCAAGCTAAGGCAACTGCCCCTAAGTCATCAGGGAATTTTTGCTCAAATTAACTATGCTCAGAGTTTAATCAAGCTTCAGCAAACTTCTCAAGTTAAATCGATTTTGCAGGAGGCTTTATTACAAGCCCGTGAGCTTGATGATAAGTTAGGAGAAAGCTACACTCTAGGTTATTTGGGACAATGCTATGGGGAAGAAGGTTTATTGCCAGAGGCGATCGCTTTAACCAATCAAGCTTTAATGGTGACAGCAGGGCAGACGAGCAAAAGTGATGCTAGAGAAATCAGCTATCTTTGGCAGTCTCAATTAGGACAACTATTAGAACAGCAGGGGAAGATCAAAGAGGCGATCGCAGCATATACTTTAGCCTTTAATACTCTCCAATCCCTCCGCACCGATCTCAACGTCAATCATCAGGTAGTTCAATTTAACTTCCGTCAGGAGGTTAAACCTCTGTATCTCAGGCTAGCCAGCTTACTCCTGAGGGCAGATAATGCCGAAGAGTTAGCGGCAGCAAAATCCCTGCACGCCCTGAGTACGCGAATAGCTACCAATACAGACAATAACCTAGAATTAGCCCGTCAGGTTCTAGAATCCTTACAGCTAGCGGAATTAGATAATTTCTTTCAAGATCCCTGTTCTCAAACTGCCGATGTTGCAGTAACTATCGACGCTCTAGATTCCCAAGCAGCAGTTATCTACCCCATTGTTTTAGAAGATCGTCTTGAGGTAATTTTATCAATAGCAGGTCAACCTTTGAGGCGTTTTACGACGGCAGTGCCCGCAACCAAGGTTAATGAAACTCTAGACACCCTCTATGACAGCCTCTATAATCGCAGCCTCAATAATTCCGCCGTCAATATCCTCAGCACTACTCCCCTCAACCCCAGAGAGTTAAGAGAAAATACTCAGATGCTCTTACCGAAACTTGAGCAACTCTATGACTGGTTAATCAAGCCCTGGGAGACAGAACTAGCCCCTAAACAAATTGATACTTTAGTTTTTGTCCTCAATGGCAGGTTGCAAAATGTCCCCATGGCGGCGCTTTATGATGGTCAACAGTATTTACTAGAAAAGTATGCCGTAGCCTTAGCCCCCAGTCTTCAGCTATTAGATACTGAACCAACCTCCAGATCTCAGATGAAGGTGCTAGCCGCAGGATTAAGCCAGCAGGTAGAAATCAAGGGAGAAATCTTTCCTGCACTCTTCAACGTACCTCAAGAATTAAACCAGATTCAAACTATCTTTCCCCAATCCCGTCAACTGCTCAATCAAGAATTTACTGCTGGTAATCTTAAACAGCAGCTACAGAGAGGTTATCCCATTGTTCATCTAGCAACCCATGGCGTATTTAGTTCTGATCCAGAAGAAACCTTTATTGTTATGGGCGATCGCAATATCATAAATCTTGATTCTTTGAATAATATGTTGACCAATAGTCAGGGAAATAAGCCTGAGTTAATTGTCCTTAGTGCCTGCGATACTGCGACAGGAGACGAGCGGGCAGTTTTAGGATTAGCAGGAGTAGCAGTACGTTCTGGCAGCAGTACGGTGGCTTCTCTCTGGTCAGTAGAAGATAATTTTACGACCAAATTAATGAGTCAGTTTTATCGTCAGCTAGAAAATCCTGACCTCAAAAAAGTTACTGCTTTACGTTCAGCCCAGCTATCCCTGATGGATTCTTTACGCTCTAATCCCCCAGCACCCCAACTCCAGGAAATGCCCCCCCATCCCTACTACTGGGCTTCTTATGTCATGGTGGGTAATTGGCAATAATATAGCCTTACAAATTTAATTTAGAACAACTTTTATGTGTCTGCTCGTAAGTAATGAGTAATAAGTAATAAGTACTTTAATCTAAGCTTATGTTGCCATATCGAAAAATGTCCAAATCTATACCCGTAATGCTATATCATTGCAGTTTTTAACTAAAATACATCATTTATTGGTTTTAGCTCTCAGCTTTTAATAAATAATCCTGGGTGATTTTGATAATTCTCTGAGAGGCTTGACCATCGCCAAAGGGGTTGATCGCGGTTGCCATCTGATTATAGATAGCAGGATTTTGTAGCAATTCGGCAGTGGAATTATAAATTGCTTGGGGATTAGTGCCGATCAGCTTTGCTGTACCAGCCTGAACTGCTTCTGGTCTTTCTGTTGTTTCTCGCAAGACTAATACAGGTTTACCTAAGCTGGGGGCTTCTTCTTGTAAACCGCCTGAATCCGTCAGTAAGAGATGACAGCGGGAAATCGCCCCCACTAATTCACCATAGTCCAAAGGTTCCGTTAAAAATACCCGAGGATGGCTGCCTAATGCTGCTTTAATTGGCTCTCTTACAGTGGGATTGCGATGCATCGGTAGCAAAAGAGCCGTATCGGGGAATTGTTCTAAAATTAGGCTAAAACCAGCCAAAATATCAGCTAGAGGAGCACCCCAGTTTTCCCGCCGATGAACCGTAGCTAACAAAACTCGATGTTTTGACCAATCTAAATTAGGCACTTCACAATTAGGCTGGCGATCAGCTACCGTTAGCAAACTATCTATTACAGTATTTCCCGTGTAATGAATAGTTCCTGTAACGGAAGACTGTTGCAGATTAGCCAAGGCTATTTTAGTGGGGGCAAAGTGTAGTTGAGCAATTTGTGAGATTAGACGGCGGTTAGCTTCTTCAGGATAGGGATTGTATAGATCATCAGTCCTTAACCCCGCCTCTACATGAGCCACAGGAATCTGCTGATAGAATGCCGCCAGGGCAGCTGCAAAAGCCGTTGTGGTGTCACCCTGGACAAATATTAACTTTGGTTTAATCTCCGTTAAAATCTGCCCCAATCCCTGCAAACTATCGCAGGTGATGCTAGTTAAGGTTTGCTGGGGCTTCATGATATTGAGGTCGTAATTAGCCTGCAAATCAAATAGCTGCATAACCCGATCAACCATTTCTCGATGTTGTCCCGTAAGAATTACCTGGGTTGTAATTTCCTTCAGGGTAGTTAGCTGTTTAATTACTGGCGCTAGCTTAATGGCTTCAGGGCGAGTCCCTAAGATTACTCCCACAGAAATTGATCTGGTCATATTAAATTCAACCAACTAATTGACAACAAAGTTTCCGATTCAACATTCTAGTTTCAATTACAGCTCAACTTTAATGGATTTATCAGAATACAGCTAATTAGCCCTTGATACAATTTGATTAGCAACTGCTTGATCCTAGAAACCCATGAAAATCATCAAAATCTTTCTGGCATCTTCCTCCGAACTAGAATAGGAAATTCATTTTGCACGACTACTTACTACTTTCCAGCTCTTGACCTAAATTCTATATCCATAGAAATAATCTATAGTACTCATCGTATTGATTATCTTTTCTGAAGTTACCCAAAAAAACTATAATAGGCAGGCAAGATTTTAATGATGCTGGAGAAATTCATATGGCGCGGATGTATTATGATGAGGATGCCAATCTAGAGTTGCTGAAAGATAAGACAGTAGCAATTATTGGATATGGTTCTCAAGGACATGCACATGCCCTTAATCTTAAGGAGAGTGGAATCAACGTAGTTGTTGGTTTGTATCCTGGAAGTAGGTCAAAAGCCAAAGCAGAAGCCCATGGATTGACCGTAAATCCTGTAGAAGATGCCGCCAAAGCAGCAGATGTAATCATGATTCTGCTTCCCGATGAAGTCCAGAAGCAAGTTTATACTGAGCAAATTGCCCCTCATTTAACCGACGGAAAGATGCTGGCATTTGCTCATGGGTTTAATATTCACTTCGGTCAAATTATTCCTCCCAAGACTATAGATGTGATGATGGTGGCACCCAAGAGTCCTGGGCATTTGGTTCGACGTACCTATACTCAAGGACAGGGAGTGCCCTGCCTGTTTGCCGTCTTTCAAGATGCCACTGGGCAGGCACGCGATCGCGCTATGGCATATGCTAAAGGTATTGGCGGTACCAGAGCTGGTATCCTAGAAACTACTTTTAGAGAAGAAACGGAAACGGACTTGTTTGGTGAGCAGGCAGTTCTTTGCGGTGGGCTTAGTGCTCTAATTAAAACAGGCTTTGAAACCTTAGTAGAGGCAGGTTATCAGCCAGAATTAGCTTATTTTGAATGTCTACACGAGGTTAAGCTCATCGTTGACTTGGTTGTTGAGGGTGGTTTGGCAAAAATGCGAGACAGCATTTCTACTACGGCTGAATATGGTGATTACACCCGAGGTCCTAGGGTCGTTAATGAAAGTACCCGCGCTGAAATGCGTAAAATTCTTAGGGAGATTCAGCAAGGAGACTTTGCCCGTGAATTTATCTTAGAAAATCAGGCTGGGAAGCCAGGATTTACCGCTACTCGCAGACTAGAAGCAGAACATCCTATCGAAGAGGTGGGTAAAGATGTCCGCTCTCACTTTAGCTGGCTTAAGAGTGAAAGTTAAGCTCTAATAGCCTCTAAACGGAGCGCATTCAATAAGAGCGTCATTTCATTGAGCGCATTTTTTCTGATGACAAATACTTATCGGTTTCTCGCAGTCTTTGGCTCAAAAAGCGGCAGATTTCCAAAACAATCTGGGGACGTTGAGATATTAGACTGAGGAAGCGTTTCTTCTCCAAACAGAGTAAGACTGATTCTTCCAGAGCGATCGCTCCATCCCAGCGGGGGGCTTCATCAAACAGGGCAATCTCGCCAAAGTACTGTCCTCTGGTAAGCTGCTTGATTTTCTCTGGCTTGCCGTCAAGTTCTTTAACGATCTGAATTCTACCGCTGGCAATAATGTAGAGATGTCCACCCCAGCTACCTTCGGTGTAGACTATCTCCCCAGGCAGCAGTTGTCTTTGGGAGAGTGCTTGATCGATGGAGAACAGCTCATCTAGGGAGAGGTTTTTAAATAACGGAACGTTACGCAGCAATAAAAGTCGATTCATAGCAGTACTGACAGGACAGGTGAACTGGGCAGCGGAGGGGAAAATTTCCTGTGCCACTAATTTTACGACGGGATCGGGATCTTTGAGGAGTGCTGTGGGCACTACCGCCAAAGCCATGGAGGCTCCTGTTTTAATCCAGCGATCGCTTGAATCTAGAGCTTCGAGCAAAATCCGATAGCCTTTATTGCGGAACCACTGGGGGGAAGGCTCAACGGGATTAGGAACTTTAGATGGGCTGGATACGGTTTGTTCCAGTAATGGCATTAGGGGCTGAATAAAGCGACGGTGATTGATTGAGGACAACACCTCTACCGCATTGGCTAAATCACGGCGATCGCTTGTTGCCAAGATCCGCTGAACTAGATTAACGGTGCGAGCATAGCCCAGACAGGAAAGGACATACAGCACCTTCTGCAATAATCGCTGCTGATAATCGGCGATCGCCACCGCCAGCAATTGCCAGCTGGCATCTTCCTGGGGGATTTGCTGCTGCCAGCGGCGAGTTTGGGCAAGCTGCTGAAATTCGGGAGCAAGATGCTTAAATAAAATTTCGTTGGCTGACCTGCTTTTAAACTGACCAATAGCGGCGATCGCCGTCCTGATGCTCCTAGAATCATCTGTCCCTAGCTGTTCCTGCGCCAATTGCAAACCAGCCTGTCCATAGGCGACAAAACAGCAAGCAACCTGCTTTTGTACCTGGGGAGAGGGGTCGGCTAATCCAGTAACTAGATCTGGCAAAGTCTCAGGACAATGAGTGATTTCTAAGATTTTAAACGCTGCTGTCCTCACCGCTGCTAAATCATCATCCATCTCAGCGACGGCAATTTGTGCTACGTGAATATCCCCTGGAGTTGCCAAGTTAACCAAAGCATTAAGGACTTCTGCCTTAGTATCCCCATGAACTTGTGGCAGCAAACCTTCAATCAGAGTAATTAATTCAGGATTCTGACTGTGAGCCACCACTCTAGCGATCGCCTGGATGCTCGAAGGCTCAAGCTGCCTAAATTTATCTGTCTGGGCATCTTGAAAGGTGGCTACTAGTGCTAGAGCCTGCAACTGCTGATGATCGCTAGTAACCAGAGGTGCTAACTGAGAATCTTCAAAGGCATACTGATTAGCAACAAGTATTTCTAACGCCGTTGATTTAATTAATGGCTGAGACTCATTTAACCAGCTAACAAAATGGGGCAGAGCTTTTGCTTCACAACAACTATAGAGCTTGAGGATAGATGGGAGCAGTTCCCCCGTCGTAGCGGAATCTACGGCATCTATAGTTAGAAGTAAGGCTCTAATATCTGGCAAAAACTGTTCAGGATTACCCAAGTTATAAGCTAGTTCCAGCCCCTTGATTTGCGTATAGTGATCGCTCTCCTGTAAAAACTCCTGAACAACAGTACTGAACTGGGATGGTAGCTGACCTCGCCTCACCATAAAATCATCAAGGTCAATGGCGTCACTGCGGATCATCTCCTCTAGACCCTGGAGGTAAAAGCGCCCAGTTGGAAGGCGGATCAGCAATAAAATTAGCGTTAAGCTGATTGCCAGACAGGTAATTTGCCCCAAACTAAGGTATAGATGGCAAATCCAGAGCACAAACCCAGCTAAAGTTAATCCCAAAGAATAAATCAAGCCATCGCTCAGGGCGCGGACTCTCCCAATATATTGATGGGGAATGCCGTTGTAGTTCAGCTGATGAATAGGAAGATTAATCGCTTTATAAAGAGCATCTCCATTAACGTGTAAAGCGATCGCCGCAGGCAAATTAAAGTTGAACAGTAGTCCCCCCAGGCTGAAAAGGGTGGTGATGGGATAAACTGCATTGAGCCTGGCTACACCAACCCACTTGAGGAGGGGGCGAGTTACCCCGTAGAGGAACATTACCTGAATCAGGGATAGGACGATCCGCATCAGCCCCAGGAATCCCGTTAGCTCAGATTCCCCAAACTGTTGTCCATAGATATTAAACCAAAGAAATTCCGAACTCAGGTAAATAGTTACCAATAAGAAAGTGCTGGCAGCCAAAAATAAAATTAAGGGGTAGCGTCTACTCACGTCCAGCAGTGCTTGAGCCGAGGCGATTAGGCTCATTTTAGATTCCTTTGGGGCAGGCTGTAGACGACGCTGAGAACGTTCCAAATACATCAGCTGTCCCAGGGCGATCGCCATTAAGCAGGGGAGACCCCAGAGTAATTCGCGGCTGGGGAAATAATGGGACAGGAGAATCGTTATTGCACCACCAATGAGGGCTCCCACCGCTTGGGCAATGCCGATTGCTGGGGCAGCATCCTTATATTCCAGGGTGGTAAAGTAATCCGTCAGTAACCCAGGATAAAGCAGGTTATTGTTAAAATCCCACTGAAAAAAGATGACAATCAACAGCGCATAGTAAACCCAAACCGCATCTAGATTTAGCAGGAGCCTTAAACTGAGCATCAGCAAGATTGAGCCCAGCAGTACGTAGCGAAAGATTTGTGGACGACTGTAGCGGTCAGCTATCTGAGAAAACAAACCGTAGGCAGGAAAGGAACACAAGCCAATTAAGATAAACGCCAGGGGTAGTTCCCCCGCTCCCACATGACTGACAAACAGGGAATTGGCGATCGCCATGCCGACGACATTATAAGTTAAGACAGTTACTCCCAGGAGCAATAGTTGGGGTAAGCGACCAAATCTACCAATCATTTATCCTTGGGGCTCACCTGAACGAGAATCTCTATTTGTCTCTGAAGCTGTTGCTGACTCAACATCCGTTGCTAAAACTGAATTGCTATTTTGTGTCATAAGTAATGTTAAACCAGCGGCGATCAGCAGACAAACCCCACCCATCACCACTGCCAACAGGCGATCGTCATGAAGAAAATATTCCATAACCCAGCCCATACCAAGGGCAGCCACTATTTCTGGCAAAACCACAAAAAAATTAAAGATACCCTGATAAATTCCCCGCCGTTGAGGGGGGATCGAGCTACTAAGCATAGCATAGGGCATAATCATCGCGCTTGCCCAAGCAATCCCTAGACCCACCATCGCCAATAGTAAAAGATACTGATTATTGATAGTCAATAGAGAAACTAACCCCACCCCGCCGCAGAGTAGACATAAGCTATGAGTAAGAGCCTGACCCAAATAAGCAGCAATACGGGGCAGGAGAAAAGAAAAGCCGATGCAGACCGTATTATAGAGGGCAAAACAAATTCCCGCCCATTCAATCCCCTCGCCATAAAGGAGGGAATCTTGACTAACAGCCCCAAAAATATTGCGGGCAACCGCAGGAGGGAAATAGAGCAAAAAGCAAAACATGCCTAACCAGGTGAAAAACTGCACCTTGGCTAGCTGCTGCATAGTACTGGGCATAGTGCTGAGGGTTTGCCATGATTCCCGCCAGCTACTAATAATACCGCCGCGATCTGCTTTAAGCTGCTCAAATTTAGCTAAATTTGTAGGGGGATTTTCTGGAGTAGTTACAATTGTCCAGATTACCGTGCCTAAAAATAAGGCTCCGCCAACATAAAAGGAAAGCTCTAGGGTGGGAGGAATTTTGTGCCAGGGATTGCTAACGTTACTCACCTGGAAAATATGATTGAGTATCCAGGGGGAAGCTGAAGCGGAAACTGCACCTAGACCCATCATCATACACTGGGTAGCAAAACCCGCGGTGCGCTGCTCTTGGGGCAGCAAATCACCGATAAAAGCCCGAAAGGGCACCAGGCTCGTATTGGCGCTAGAATCTAACAGCCATAATAAAGCCGCAGCGGCGATAAGATTACCCGCATGGGGCATCAGTACCAAAGCAAAACAGCCAAGCACCGCACCTCCTAAGAAATAGGGTCGTCTTCTACCGAGCCAGTTCCAGGTATAGTCGCTTAAGTTACCTATGATGGGCTGTACCAGCATTCCCGTTAATGGTGCCGCTAGCCAGAGAATTGGTAGTTGAGCCGCATCCGCCCCCAAGTATTCATAAATAGCACTCATGTTAGCCATTTGTAGTCCAAAGGCAAACTGAATGCCGAAAAACCCCAGGTTCATATTCCAAAGCTGCCCAAAGGTGAACTGCGACTGAGACTTTGCTGGGGAAGAAAGGGACATAAAGTAGATTTTTAAACTAAGTTGCTAAATGAGGGGAGATAATTTTAAGATAACTGCAAATAAAATGCCGATTTATAAATAATTTATTTAATATGACAGGTTTAAAGGAAAAGCTCGAACAAGATGTTGCGGATATTTCTTGGCAGGATCTCCAGCCCCACGCTAAGAGAGACGCTATCATTATTGTCAAGCCTGAATTAGACCTGACAGAAGTTGCTATGGCGATCGCCGAAGATAATACGGCTTCGGTTCAAGGCTGGATTAGTACCCAGTCAATTAGTAAACCCACTTCCCAGCAGTTAACGGACTGGAATCAGACTCTAGATAAGCAGTTTATGGCTCTCATTGTTCAGCCCTTTGTAGTTATTCAAGAAGCCTAGTGCCGCTGGGCGGAAGTAATAAGTAATGAGTGTCTTACGTGGTTGGACATGGCGAGGAAACCTCGCCGTCCCCCACGCGCAATAAGTAATAAGTGTTCTAATTTAAGCCTGTATTACTATATCAATTGATCCTTTTCCTCTTCCCCTGTCTTGGTGCGCGTTCCCTTGCGCCTGTCCTAAAGGATATATTATGCCCTTGTCCTAAAGGATACCGCTTCGCATATGGTACCGCTTCGCACGCCCCGAAGGTAGTCCTTTAGGATAACGGCGGCGCGGGGTCGTTTACCCTCGAATGGGGGCACCGCTTAACCTTCAACCCGTCCTAAAAGATCAATTTATTTCTTAGGAGTTAATCTAGATCAACATCGTTGATATACGTATTCTCCAGTGGGGGTTTTTCTGGTTAATGCCTGTACCTGTCCCTCTTCCATAACGAACTCAAACCTAATATCTGAGAATTTTGCAGATTGAAACGTCAAATTTTTATCGGGAACCAGCTTTTCATCAGGCTCTTCTAAGGCTATGAGGTAAAGGAAATTATCTTCCTTGAGTACAACCTGGAACTTGAATTCCGATGCTGTTTGATAAGTCCCTGCTAGCTGTTCTAGGAGTTCTCTATCCAAAGCTTCCCCTTGACGAGTAAACGTCACTTCTGCCTGATCGAGAGACATGGTTAGTTGGCTAACATTCCCTTGGAGATTAAGTTGAAAATTCACCGACCATTTACCAAAGCGATCGCTGTTTGGGGTATCAAAGCGGTCATAATGATAGTGAGTTAGGGGCAGATCGATAATGCCGAAGTTAAATCGTATGCCACGATGCCAACGCCGATTCCTGGGGCATTCCAGTCTGTAATTAGCTGCTCTACATAACCGTCAACGTTCTGAAGTGACTTCAACAATTCCTGTGACTGCGTATTGTCTGTCATAAAACTTTGTTATCTTAAGGGGGTTGTTAATACTGCCTAATATAGACAGTATCCTCAAGTGACAGAAGAGGGTTACTGCGCTTTTCACATGAGTAGACCCCAAGTATAGACTTCGGCTTAAAAAGGCTTAAAGCTTAGAGCTTATACCGTCAAGCGGGACAATGTGGCTTAGAGCTATGAGCCAGCCAATTCTAAACGTAGTCCATTCAACTAAAAGCGGCTGTAAGAACCAAACCTAAGCCGATTGAGCTTCTAGACCAGTTCTCACCCATTCGATACATTCCTCTGCACTGCTAAAAATTCTGGGTGCGGCAATATTAACCAGATTATTAGGAGCATAATGATCGTAATAACACTTATTTCCCGTCTGATGCAGAATAATTAAGTTATGGCGATAGGTATAGCGCTGATAAAAGTAGCCTGTTCCTTCTAAGATTATTTGCTGATTTAGATGTCGTTTGGCGATCGCCACTATCCCTTCTAGTTCTGTCCCATATCGCAATGCTGGATTTTTTGCCTGATGCAGCACGCTGTTATATCCCTGTTCCGATAATAAGGCATAGGAATAGAAGTCTTGATCATTAACTATGCTGTCAACAAAAGGAATGATCAGACATGATTGATGTGCCACGGACTTTTCGTAGAGAAAGCGCTCTATCATCTGGCATATTGTACGCTTAGTGTGAATTTGCTCGATTTGAAAATTAATGGCTCGTAGCTATTAGCTGTTAGCTATTAGCTATTAGCCATTAGCTTTTTCATTAATGAGGGAGCAATCTACCAAGTCGCTTCAATGTTCAATGTTCAATGTTCAATGTTCAACGGCAGACTATAAAGTTAGAGATTGAGTATTAGTTTCGATTAAGATCGCCAAATCCTTCAAGAAAGCCGCCGCCTGGGCACCATAAATAATGCGGTGATCCGCCGTAATATTGACCTTCATTTGACGCTTAACCCCCATCATCCCTGAATCATCGGCAACTAGCTGCGGCTTGGAACCCCCTACCGCTAAGATTGCCCCTTGTCCTGGGGGCAAAATAGCATCAAAGTTATCCACCCCAAACATCCCCAAGTTAGAAAGGGTAAAGGTTCCCGTACTATACTCTTCAGGCTGTAGCTGCTTACTTCGGGCGCGAGCCACCAAATCTTTCCAGGTGCGGGATAGGGAATAAATATCAACCTGGTCAGCATTCCGCAACACGGGGGTAATTAAGCCACCGTCGGGCATTGCTACCGCCACCGCCACATTAATTTCTGAGCTGTAGCTAATGGCATCGGGAGCATAGCTGGCGTTTACTACAGGATGAGCCTTTAAAGTAACTGCGATCGCCTTAGCCAGTAAAGCAGTCATGGTTACGCCTTTGGGCTTAATCTGCTGATAAAGCTGATCTAAAGCACCAGTATTAATCGTATAGGTTACGTGGAAAGTCGGCACCTGCAAACTAACCATCATGTTCTGCACCACCGCCTTCTGCAAGGTGTTGAGGGGTACAGTTTCCCCTGGAGTAACCTTAACTGGGGCTACTACAGGAGCGGGGGGAGCTACAGGTGGGGCAACTGGCTTATCTTGAACAATTACAGGAGTAGGCGCAGGTGCTTTACCTGCTGCCAGTTCTACGTCTCCTGCGGTAATACGACCATAGGGACCACTACCCTGTAAAGCCTTTAAGTCTACTCCCAACTGTTTCGCCAATTTCTTAGCTCTTGGAGACGCTACAGTCCGCCCAGAAGCACTACCATTACTCTTAACTTCGGCACTAACTACTGGTTCAGGCTTAGGTGCTTCCACTGGGGAGGGAGCTGCTGGCTTGACGGCTGCACCACCACTTCCAGCCTGTTTTTTCGCCTCGGCAATTTCGGTTTCCGTTTCCGCGATTAACCCGATCGCACTACCTACAGGCGCTTCTGCCCCTGCCTCTACCATAATCACCGCCAGGTAACCTTCGTTAAATGATTCCACGTCCATGTCGGCTTTATCCGACTCCACCACTAAGACTGTCTCTCCTTTTTCCACCTTATCCCCAGGAGACTTAACCCACTCGACAATCTTGCCTTCAGTCATGGTGGAACTGAGGGCGGGCATGAATATATCGTGAATCATAGTGTACGATTTTTGTTCTCTAGTTAGTTACCAATTATTTGCAATTGAAGGAAAATCAATCATTTCCCTGAAAACTTGAGCCTTAACTTGGTTTTGATTACAGTCTTTGATAATAACATTAATTCTTCCCCTAACCGAGCTTAAGAAATGTATCAGCTTACTTATTTTTAGTTAACATATTAAGTTAAAAATCTTGACACACCAAACAGCGCTATGAACCTTAAGCTCTAAGCCCTTAGCGGAGTAATTGAAGATGGATTGAGACTCTAAGCAATTGTCTAGACATTGCTAGATAACAGACTTATTGCTAAGTAATTCATTCATTTCTGGCTGATATTTCTGGCTAATATATTTGAACATTCTAATTCACAACAGACATCAAATGATTAATCATAGATAAAGCAAACTATAAACATCATTATAAAATTATTTAGCAAGGCGATCGCACTAAATCAAGCTTGTCATGATTTCAGGGACTTCCAGAGCTTAATTATGCTCCATGGCAAAAAATTCTGAGATAAAGCAGTTTTAACGGGAGGCTTTTAGGTAAAATACCTTTTCAGTAATATCTAAGGTTTATTCAGAAAATCAATTATGGGACGTGCCAATAAAGTTGTACTAGCTTATTCTGGTGGAGTTGACACCACCGTCTGTATTCCCTATCTCAAGGAAGAGTGGGGAGTTAAAGAAGTAATTACCCTAGCGGCTGACTTGGGACAGGGAGATGAACTAGAGCCAATTCAGAAAAAAGCTTTAAAATGTGGTGCGGTGGAATCCTTAGTGGCAGATGCAACGGCAAGTTTCGTTACTGACTATGCTTTCCCTGCTATTCAGGCTAATACTCTCTACGAGAATCGTTATCCCCTATCTACGGCTTTGGCACGTCCTTTAATCGCTAAATTACTGGTTGAGGCGGCGGAAAAATATGGTGCTGATGCAGTAGCCCATGGCTGTACAGGAAAAGGAAACGATCAGGTACGCTTTGATGTCGGCATCATGGCGCTTAATCCTGATTTAAAAGTGCTGGCACCCGCTAGAGAGTGGGGCATGAGCCGAGAGGAGGCTATTTCCTATGGGGAAAAATTTGGCTTAGAGTTCCCCGTGAAAAAGTCTTCTCCCTACAGCATCGACCGCAATTTATTGGGACGGAGTATTGAGGCGGGCATCCTCGAAGATCCTATGACGGAACCACCCGAAGAAATTTACTTAATGACTAAAGCGATCGCCGATACTCCCGATGAGCCAGAATATATTACCATTGGCTTTGAGCAGGGTTTACCCACCACCATCAACGGCACTAAACTAGCTCCAGTAGACTTAATTAGTCAGTTAAACGAAACTGTGGGTAAACACGGTATCGGCAGAATTGACATGCTGGAAAACCGTGTTGTAGGCATCAAATCGCGGGAAATCTATGAAGCACCTGCACTGCTGGTTTTGATTCAGGCACACCGTGACTTAGAAAGTCTCACCCTCACCGCTGACGTGACTCAATACAAGCGGGGGATTGAACAAACTTACGGAGAATTGATTTATCGCGGCTTATGGTACAGTCCCCTGAAAGCTGCCCTCGATGGCTTTATTCAGCAGACTCAAGAACGAGTAATGGGAGAAGTCAGGATTAAACTATTAAAAGGCAATGCAACTATAGTGGGTCGTCAGTCGGATAATTCAATCTATACTCCTGATTTGGCTACCTACGGCGCAGAGGATCAGTTTGATCATAAAGCAGCAGAAGGGTTTATCTACATTTGGGGTTTACCTACTAGGGTTTGGTCACAAAAAACTAGAGGAATGTAATTACAACGTTAATTATCGCTATTTTTATTGGTAGTGCAACACAGCTAAAGTAGTGGCTTGATATTGCGCTCTGTTTCCCCAAAGTTGTGGATTGAGAGCCAAAAATAAATTTGTCTTGCCCACATTTTAAGCATGTTGCATTAGCAATATAAAGATTAAGTGATTTACCGAAGTATTCATGGCTCAAAATCATTGATTTTTTTGATTTTTGGCTCGGATAAAAACATTTTTCAAATTAGTATTTATTGCATTTAGGCGCTTTTGACAATGTTACATTATTTAATGAAAATTTTGTAACAGAAAATAATGTATTAAACACATAAGCTATATATTATTAGCAAAAGATTCATTTATTTTTAATGGGCGTAGCGATACCAAATAAGACTACAATGACATCTTCATATAACTAATCTTAAAATAATATTTTATTAAAGCATGAATAGAATCAAAAGATTTTTTAAAACCATCAGCAATTCATTTGTCTACTTAGTTTTAATAGTTATTGGTTTGGCACTAGCATTATTCTTTAATCTTTTACCAGCCTTCCAAGCACTGACTTTTAAAAATATTCCTGAGGCGAACATACCAGGAATATTTAGCGGTGTTCTTTTTACCATTCTAATTATAGAAAGAAGCGTCGAAGTTTTTATTTCAGTATGGAGAGATCCAGAAAGAACTCGCTTAGAAAATCAAAAAGCTGACGAGATTAAACTAAATAGTTATAGGAAAAAAACTAAAATTCTTAGTTTTTATGCAGGATTTATTCTGGGATTACTAAGTGCTTTAGCTGGGGTTCGCGTCTTAGAACATTTAATCGTTATTCCTGAGGCTATCGTTATTCCTAAAGATTTACCTGAAGATTTAAAAATGCAAGTAGAAGCCTTTCGTAACCTTGACATACTATTAACAAGCTTGACTATCGCAGGTGGCTCACAAGTATTTCATGAATTAATCTCAATATTTACTGACTTTCTCGGACAGACGAGAGAAGGAATCAAACCTAGTGAGGGAATCAAAGCTAGAGAAGTAATCAAACCTGATACGGCGAATTCTGATTCAAATTGAGTAAATCTGCTGCTAAAATTATATCTGGTTATATCTAGTTTGAGATTGAGCGTGATGATTCAAAGGGCGATTCAGAGGGTGACTCTATAGCGTTTTTGCCCTAATGAAATATAATACAGTTTCTATATTTTGCCTAGTTGTTAGGGGTTAGCTTTCTGGGTATACCTTATCTAATTTTAAAAAAGCTATAAATAATTCTTTTAAGAAGAATAATCGTAACCCAAGCTGATTTGTCCAGGTTTTAAATTAATTTCGGTAGTTGCACCAGGCGATCGCAATTTGACTCTTAATTTCCCTTCAGTGGTGACTCCGATAACTTCTCCCGAAGCACCATTAATATTTACCTTTTGACCTAAACTATTGAGAATTGCTAGATATTTATCTAACAGCTGTTCAATTCCAAACCCTAAATAATATTTATAGCCTAATAAAATGCCATAGGCTGCAATTGCCGTTAATTCTTCAAGAGAATTAATTGTACTGGAGTTCTTTTGTTGCTGATAGGACACTAAATTAATCCCAGGTTCGGTAACTGAATTGCGCCAGTTAATTCCTACTCCAACTACAGCTTGCTTAAGTTTATTCGCATTATTTCTAGTTTCTAGCTTAATGCCTCCTAGCTTACGACGTTCTAGAATTAAATCATTCGACCACTTAATCATTACAGGAAGATTATAAGACCGTAAAACCGTAGCAATACCCCAAGCCGTAGCCATCACCAAATGAGGATAATGAGCGATCGCCAGATCTAGTTTTAGTCCCACCGAAAGATATAAACCACCAGCCTCAGAAATCCAACTATGACCCCACTGTCCTTTGCCTGCGGTTTGTTCCAGGGCGATCGCCCCCGCAGGAAATTCAATGCCGCTATCAATTAGTTCCCAGAGTTTGGTATTGGTTGAAGGGATGGAATTAAAAATATTTAAAGGTATCGGTTTTTCAAGAGATAACTGGGGATTAATTATTGTGCTGCTGTTTATTTTTTGCCAATTTTTTTGATACGAATCAATTTTAAAAATCAATCTTTTTCGTAAAAACGTGAGTCCGATAGAAGCAAAAGCATTGAATTATTGGATGCATGTGTGACTTACATCAATACTTATGTACTTGAAAAAAGTTATCAAGTATACATAGTTGCTCAAAATGCATTGGTCGCTATCAGCCTTAATGCCGAGAACTACAGTCAATTTTTTTAAAGTCAGAATTTAAATCATGTCGCAAAACCTAATATTGGGAACTGAAAGTAACGATATTTTAGCAGATACTCTTGAAGATGATGAAATCATAGCCTTAGGTGGAGATGATGAAATTGAAATCAGTTCGGGAAATGACCTTGTTGATGGTGGAGAGGGCAATGACAGAGTGATTATTAATTACTCTACAGCCAGCGAAGACGTCTATTTGTCTCAGTACAACTCTAATAACTTTAGTAATGATGGCTCAATAGACATATATTTTCCTGTCATCGGTAATAATAGCTATATTAATTTTTTTAGTATTGAACAATTTGTTTTTAAAACAGGCAGCGGCAATGACAATATTGAGTTAGCCTACGACAATATTTCTGATGATCAAGTCAACGCTGGGGCTGGAAATGACGTAATTTTTTCTGGTTTAGGGAATGACACCATTGATGGTGGTGCAGGATTAGACTTGCTGCGCCTTGATTTCTATCAAAGTCTATCAGGAGTTACTTCCTTCTTAACCAATAGCAATAGTGGTCAATTTAGTGATGGGGTCAATACCGTTAACTTCAGCAATATCGAAGCAGTAGATATTTTGGGTTCTAACTTTGATGATGTCTTAACTATCGTTTCTGCTCCCAATATTAACGACACTAGCTTTTATCCGATAAATTCCAGGATTGATGGAGCAGAGGGTTATGACCAGTTAGTAGTAGATTATTCTGACCACGTTAATGACTTAATGTTGATGTTGAATAACTATGGTGGCACTGGTTCTATCGATGTCAACTCCTACATGACGGGCTATAGTAGTCGCCTTGATTTCAATAACATTGAAAGCTTCGCCATTAACAGCGGTAGCGGCAATGATTTTCTAGATCTAGGCTACGACAATATTTCTGATGACCAAATCAACGCTGGGGCTGGAAATGACGTAATTTTTTCTGGTTTAGGGAATGACACCATTGATGGTGGTGCAGGATTAGACTTGCTGCGCCTTGATTTCTATCAAAGTCTATCAGGAGTTACTTCCTTTGTAACTAATGGTAATAGCGGTCAATATAGTGATGGCACCAACACCGTTAGCTTTACTAATATCGAAGCAGTAGAGATTTTCGGCTCTATTTATGATGATGTTTTAATCGCGGTTGCTAATCATGATGATGCTGAACCCTTTTCTTACACGATAAATTCCATCATTGATGGTGGTGAAGGAGAAGATCGTTTAGTAGCAGACTACTCGGAACACACCGCAGATTTGATGTGGTTCTTAAATCACAGTGGTGGTAGTGGTTATATTGACGTCAACTCCTACATGAGTGGCTACTACAGCAACATTAACTTTAATAGTATTGAAAGCTTCACCTTCAACAGCGGCAGCGGCAATGACAATATTGACATAAGTTATGATAACTTTTCCGATGATCAAGTCAATGCGGGTGCAGGAGATGACACAATCTCTGCTGGTTTAGGTAACGATACCATTGATGGTGGTGCAGGGTTTGACGTGCTACGCCTTGATTTTAATTTGAGTCCATCAGGAGTTACTTCCTTCCTCACCGATGGTAATAGTGGTCAATATAGTGATGGCATCAACGCCGTTAATTTCACCAATATTGAGGCAGTAGAGGTTTTTGGCTCCTACTATGATGATGTCCTAGTCGCAGTTTCAGATAGCAGCGATGCCGCAAGTGCCTCTTACATCACGGATTCCTTCATTGATGGTGGCGAAGGAGAAGATCGCCTAGTGGTAGATTATTCGCAACACACCGAAGATTTGATGTGGTTCTTGAATAATAGTGGTGGCAATGGTTCTATTACCGTCGACTCCTACGCACCAAGCTACAGCAGCAACATTAACTTTAACAGCATTGAAAGCTTTACTCTCAACAGCGGCAGTGGCAATGATTTTCTAGATCTAGGCTATGACAATATTTCTGATGATCAGGTCAATGCTGGGGCGGGAGACGATATTATCTCTGCTGGTTTAGGAAATGACACTATCGATGGTGGTAATGGCAATGATACCTTCATCTATGAATTAGGCTTTGGTATTGACGTTATTTCCGATGCTTCTGGTGATAATGACACCATAGTGTTCGGTTATGGAATTACTGTCGATAATTTAAATGTAGAAATTAATGATAGTGATCTCGTATTTAGTTTTAACGACTCTCCTGAAGACAAATTAATACTTGCCAATTACGTTGATTCCTTTGACAAAATCGAAAACGTCGATATTGATGGACAAATCCTGACCTTAGAAGAGTTGCTTGCTCTTAAATCCATATTTGATGTGAGCAATGATCGCTCAGGTGATGACTTCATTACTGCCAATTTAGGTGATCCAGAGGTTAATGGAGGTGCTGGATATGATGTGCTGATGGTGGATTTCTATGACAGCCCTAACAACATAGTTTCATCCTTGACTAATGCTCATAGTGGTCAATTTAGTGATGGTATTAATAGCCTGAGCTTTACCAATATTGAAGCAGTGGAGGTTTTTGGTTCTTTCTATGATGATGTTTTAGTAGCTATTGCGGCTCCCAATCTCAGCGACACTAGCTTTTATCCGATAAATTCCATGATTGATGGCAGGGATGGTTATGATCAGCTAGTTGCGGATTATTCTGATCAGGCTGAAGATTTGACGGTCTTTCTGGATAATTATGGCGGTAGTGGTTCCGTCAATGCTAGTTCCTATACAACTGGCTATAATAGTCGTCTTGATTTCAACAATATTGAAAGCTTTGTTATCAATAGCGGTAACGGCAATGATTTTGTGGAATTGGGTTTTGACAATATTTCTGATGATGAAGTCAATGCTGGGGCTGGAGATGACACGATCTTTGCTGGTTTAGGCAACGATACTATTGATGGTGGTGCAGGGTTTGACGTATTGCGCCTTGATTTTTATCAGAGTCTATCAGGAGTTACTTCCTTCTTAACCGATGGTGATAGTGGTCAATATAGCGATGGAGTCAACACAGTTAACTTTACTAATATTGAAGCAGTAGAGGTTTTTGGCTCTTTCTATGATGATGTTTTAGTAGCTGTTGCCGACCCTTCTATTTACGATACTCCTGTTTATCCCCTCAATTCCATGATTGATGGTGGGGAGGGTTATGATCAGCTAGTTGCCGATTATTCTGACCAGGCTGAGGATTTAACGGTCTTTTTTGATAATTATGGCGGTAGTGGTTCCATCAATGTTAGCTCCTATACAACTGGCTATAACAATCGTCTTGATTTTAGCAATATTGAAAGCTTTGCCATTAGCAGCGGTCGAGGTCACGACAACATTGACATAGGATACGATAATTATTCCGATGATTTAGTTGATGGCGGCGCAGGAGATGATCAAATTAATACAGGCGCAGGAGATGACACGATCAATGGTGGTGCAGGAAATGACGTTATTAGTGCTGGTTTAGGTAACGCGACTATTGATGGTGGTGCAGGGTTTGATGTATTGTATCTTGATTTTTATCAGAGCCTATCAGCAGTTACTTCTTTATTGAGCAATAACAATAGTGGTCAATATAGTGATGGGATAAATACCGTTAACTTCACTGATATTGAAATTGTGGAGGTTTTTGGCTCTAACTTTGATGATGTATTGGCAGCTTTTTCTATTCCCAATACTAGCGACATTCCTGTTTACCCAATGAATTCCAGGATTGATGGCGCAGAGGGCTACGATCAGCTAGTAGCAGATTATTCTGACCAGGCTGAAGATATAACGGTCTTTCTGGATAATTATGGCGGTAGTGGTTCCGTCAATGCTAGTTCCTATACAACTGGCTATAACAGTCGTCTTGATTTCAGCAATATTGAAAGCTTTGCCATTATTAGCGGTCGAGGTCACGACAACATTGACATAGGATACGATAATTATTCCGATGATTTAGTTGATGGCGGCGCAGGAGATGATCAGATTAATACAGGCGCAGGAGATGACACGATCAATGGTGGTGCAGGAAATGACTTTATTAGTGCTGGGTTAGGTAACGCGACTATTGATGGTGGTGCAGGGTTTGATGTACTGAGCCTTGATTTTAATCTCAGTACATCGGGAGTTACTTCCTTCTTAACTAACGATTATAGTGGTCAATACAGTGATGGGATAAACATGGTTAACTTCACTGATATTGAAATTGTGGAGGTTTTTGGCTCCAACTATGATGATGTTTTGGTAGCTGTTTTTAGTCCCTATATTGACGATGCTACTGTTTACCCAATGAATTCCAGAATTGACGGTGGAGAAGGTTCTGACCAGTTATTGGTGGATTACTCTGACCAGGCTGACGACTTAAGGTTTTCTTTGAACGACTATGGCAGTTTTACTACGTTAGAAGTTCGCTCCTACATGACTGATTACAATAGCTTTACTGAGATAAACAGTATAGAGAGTCTTAAAGTTAAAAGTGGTAGTGGTAACAACCTGATCGATTTAGGTTATAGCTATATTTCTAATGATGTCATCGATGCGGGTGCAGGAGATGACTGGATTAATGCTGGCTTAGGTGACGACACTATCGAAGGTGGCTTAGGCAACGATACTTTCTTCTACGAACTAGGATTTGGCGTCGATGTCATCTCTGATCTGGGAGGGGATAATGACACCATTATGCTCAATGGTTTTGCGCCCTATGACTTGATGTTGGAGATTGAAAATGACGATGTGATCCTGAATTTCGCTAACTCCACCAGCGATCGCCTGATCATCAAAGATTATTTTGCTTCCTCCGACAGCATTGAACAGATAGACGTGAGCGGAATTATCTTCTCCATTCCACCTGTTTCCGTAATGGATGATGGGTTTGGGACTGATATCCTGATGGTGGATTACTCAGAATATACAGATGACTTCAACTTCATCATCGATAACTATTCAGGGTCTAATTCGCTGCGTATCGAATCTTACATGACAGGCTACTTCAGCAGCGTCAGTTTGGGAAGTGTCAGCAGCCTCAATATCAATAGCGGCAGCGGCAATGACCTAATTGACTTAGGAGTTGATGGCTGGGGACATGATGTCATTGATGCAGGTGCAGGAAATGACTGGATTAATGCTAGTTTAGGTGACGACACCATCGAAGGGGGTTTAGGTAACGATACTATTGAAGGTGGCGATGGTAGTGATACCTATATCTACGAATCAGGCGCTGGTATTGATTTGATTGTGGATTCTGCTGGGGAGAGCGATACCATTATGTTTGGTAGTGGCATTACCCTGGATAATTTAAGCCTAGACTTCGACAATAATGATTTAAAAGTTAGCTTTAATGATTCTCCTGATGATCAATTAATCATTAGGGATTATCTTGCCGCTGTCGATACTATTGAAAATATCTCAATCGCAGGACAAACCTTAACCGTACAAGAGGTTATTGACCTAACTACTGCCCCTGAAACCATAGGTGAATTTGGCAAAGTTAACAATTTTGACCACAATAGCCAGACAATTCAGCTAGAAAATAGTTATGAAAATCCTGTAGTCTTTGCCCTGCCGCTATCCCGTAACGGGGGTGATCCTGCGGTAGTTAGGATTACTGATATCCAAAATGACAGCTTTACAGCCTATCTACAGGAAGCTGAATATAAAGACGGCTGGCATACTAAAGAGAGCTTCAGCTATTTAGTTCTAGAGGCAGGAAGTTGGGAACTAGATAATGGTTCTCTGCTAGAGGTTGGTACTGTAAATACGGATTTAGTGACTTCTGAAGGCTGGGAAAATGTTGACTTTAGCGCTGACTTTGTGGATGTACCAGTAGTTCTCAGTCAAGTACAAACTAACTTTGAAAGTGATTTTGTGCGGACTCGTCAACAACCAGCTAGCATTGATGGATTTAGTCTATCTATGGAAGAAGAGGACGCTTTGAAAGCTTCTGGTCATGCGGCGGAGACTGTCGGCTGGTTAGCCATTGATGCAGGACAAGGTACTTGGGGTGATCTAGAGTATCAGGCAGGAAGTACTGGAAGAGCAGTTACTCACCGTCGATATAATCTTAATTTTGAGCAAGACTTCATGAGCGAACCCTCATTGTTTGCTTCCTTAGCAAGCTACTATGGCGGTGATGCTTCAGGCTTACGCTATCTGGATCTGAATGAAAGCCGAGGGCAAATCATGATTGAAGAAGATCAAAGTTTAGATAGTGAAAGATCTCATACTTCGGAAATAGTTGATTTCTTGGCAATTGCAGGCAATGGCGACTTGACTGCGATCGCCTATGAGCCGATGGATATCACCTAACTATTAAAAGAGATTCAGATTGATTAACCATTTAAGGATCAATAATGCGTGGGGTAAATTTTATTAATTTACCCCATTTATTTTATAAGTTCTCTGTACCCTACAAAGCGACATGCTGCCATGACTACTGATACTAAATCCTGTTTAGATAGAATACTTATTGACTATGCAGGGGTAACGGGTAACGGGTAACGGGTAACGGGGTTTCAGGTTTTTCAGGTTTGCATTTAATAAGTGTATTTTGGTAATCGGATTTAGTATGATATATCGGTTAAAATTCTGATATCCTTTGACCGCTGAATGCAAAATCCTCGTTTCCATCAATCCACTAGCCAGTCACTACCCCGTAACTAGCAATATGTCTGAATCTGTTCTTGATGTTCGCCAGCTACAAGTTCAATTTAAAACCGAAGCCAAGCCAGTGGTTGCCGTTGATCGACTTGACTTTCAACTCAGGAAGGGAGAGAAACTCGGCATAGTTGGTGAGTCTGGTTCGGGTAAGTCGGTTACTTCTCTCGCAATCATGGGCTTAGTGCCGACTCCTGGGAAGATTACTCAAGGGGAGATTTGGTTTACCCCTGAAGATCAAGGGGCAGTGGATCTCTTACAAATTAGTGATGCTGAACGTCGCCGTTTTCGTGGGGGAGAAATTGCCATGATTTTTCAGGAACCAATGAGCGCCCTCAATCCCGTTTATAATATTGGGTTTCAGCTTACTGAAGCAATTTTGCTCCATCAAAGGGTATCTCCTCAGGAAGCCAGAAGAAAAGCGATCGCTCTATTACAGGAAGTACAGCTATTGCCTAGTGATGAAGTTTTGCGGCAGGAATATTTAGCAGATCACCCCCAGGCTGATGCGCGGGAACTCGATCAGCTAGTTAATCAGCGTAAGCAGTCGATGCTCAAGCGTTACCCTCACGAACTATCGGGAGGACAGCTACAGCGGGTGACAATTGCTATGGCAATTTCCTGTAATCCTAGTGTATTGATTGCTGATGAACCGACAACTGCTTTGGATGTTACGGTTCAGGCGACAATTCTCGATTTGCTGCGGAATCTCTGCCAGGAAAGGGGCATGGCATTAATCTTTATTACTCATGATTTGGGAGTAATTGCTGAGTTAGTGGATTCGGTGGCGGTGATGTATCGTGGCAAGGTGGTGGAATCGGGGGAGATTAAATCTGTGTTTCAAAATCCTCAACATCCCTACACCAAGGGCTTACTTGCCTGTCGCCCTTCCCTAGAACGTCGTCTCCAAACTTTGCCAACGGTAGTTGATTTTATGGAGGTATCCACTACTCCTGAAGGAGAAATCAAGATTACGGAAAAACAACAGACGGCTGTTGCCGCTAAGTTAAATCAAATTGTCACTGAAGCTGAACAAAAAGACAGATTAGAAAAGCTAGTTAAGCAAGAACCGCTGATGTCGGTTAAAGATCTGCGGGTGGGGTTTCCGATGAAGGGAGTATTCGGCAAGACTCAAAAATATACCATGGCGGTTAATAACGTTTCCTTTGCCGTCTATCCTGGGGAAACTTTGGGACTGGTGGGAGAGTCTGGCTGTGGTAAATCTACTTTAGCCCGCACCCTACTAAGATTAATTCAGCCCATGGCGGGGGACGTAGTTTTTGATGGGGATAATATTACTGAACTGCCGCTGCGGAGTCAGAAATTACGCTCGGTACGCCGTCAGATGCAAATTGTATTTCAAAATCCCTACAACTCTCTCAATCCTAGAATTAATATTGGTAAAGCGATCGCCGAACCCTTGGTTGTCCACAAAATTAAATGCGATCGCCGTAAGAAAGTCGCGGAATTATTAGAACGGGTGGGCTTAAATCCCAATATGATTAATCGCTATCCCCATGAGTTTTCTGGTGGACAGAGACAGCGCGTCTGTATTGCCCGTGCTTTAGCGCTAGAGCCCCAGTTTATTATCTGTGATGAATCGGTTTCTGCCCTTGATGTTTCTGTCCAGGCGCAGGTTTTAAACCTCCTTAAAGATCTTCAGGCGGACATGGGATTAACCTATATTTTTATTTCCCACGACTTGAGCGTGGTTAAATTTATGAGCGATCGCATTATGGTGATGAATCAGGGCAAAATTGAGGAAATTGCTGCCGCAGAAGCGATTTATCGCCAGCCCAAAACGGAATATACTCGTAAGCTAATTGAGTCTATCCCCACAGGAGATTTATAACCTATAACCTATAACTGAGGGCGACCCCGCGTACCACAAGGGCATAACATCGGCGTAAGACGTTTATCCTCGAATGGGGGCAAGGGAATGCGCCCGAACCCGAAGGGCTATAACCTATAACCTATAACCTATAACTGCTCTCTGATTCTTCATTATTTAAATAATGAGGGATTAAGTTAATTAACGATAAAGTACAGGCGATCGCTAACTATGCTCACTAGATTAAAGGTATCTGGATTTAAAAATTTAGTTGATGTGGATGTTCGTTTTGGAGCGTTCACCTGCATTGCAGGGGCTAATGGTGTAGGTAAATCTAATTTATTTGATGCCATCCGCTTTTTATCTGCCACGGCACAGATGCCTTTAAATCAAGCCGCGTTGTCGATTAGAAATAGTAGCGGGAAACAGAGCGATATTCGTAACTTATTTCATCGAGTCGGCGATCATCATGTGGATAAAATGTCTTTTGAAGCAGAAATGATTATTCCTCATGAAGGGATTAATAGTTTAGGTCAAAAAGTAAAAGCTGTTAATCTTTATCTAAGATATTCACTAGATTTAGGATATAAAAATACTGGTTTGTCAGGTGGTTTGGAAATTATTAATGAGGAGTTGATTTCTTTAAACCCAAATGATAAATATCTATGTAAAGCCCTTAGAGAGCATATAGCAATAGAATCAGAAGAAATTGGAAACAAATTTATATATCCTGAAGTCATGAACAATATTAAATATATAGTCTTAGCTCACTATACAAATAATAAGAGAGATAAATTTACTTTTGGGATAGCTACTAGTGGCAAATCTACTGTTTTAAGTTTATGTAATCAAAGTACAATTGCTATTACGGAAAATGAAACACAATTTCTAACTCGTCAAGAAATAATATCTTGGCAAACGCTACAGCTAGAACCATCTCCCTTAAGAAAAGCCAATGAATTTACAGCACCGCAAAAACTTGGTATGGATGGCTCTAATTTAGCAGCTAGCTTTTATCATTTAGTAGAAAAATACTACCAACAAGACATAGAAAATGATCAAGAGAAGCAAGTAACTGTAGAAGATATAGAAGCTAAGGTTTATGCTCAGGCAAGCAATCGATTAGCGGAATTAATTGGTGATGTTGATCGGGTTTGGGTTGATCGTGATGACCAAAGAGAATTATTAACTTTAATGCTAAAAGATATGCAGGGAACTGTTTATCCTGCTCGTTCTTTATCAGATGGAACTTTGCGCTTTTTAGGCCCTAACAGCTTTAGAGTTAAATCCCGATTCATTTAGATTACTTTGCTTAGAAGAACCTGAAAATGGAATTTATCCTGATCGCCTGGTTAAAATGCTGCAATTACTAATAGACATGGCGGTAGATTTTGACGAACCAATTTGTTTTGATAATCCTCTACGACAGGTAATTATTAATACCCATTCTGCCGCAGTAGTGCAGCAGGTACCAGAAAATAGTTTATTAATTGCCGACTTTAAACAAACTAGAGTTGACGGAAAAAAATCTAAACGGGTTCGTTTTCGCTATTTAGCTGATACTTGGCGAGACGATAGTTCTGATGCTGATCGGCTCTCAAAAACTATACCAAAGGGTGATTTACTTACCTATCTTAATCCCGTACCTCGCAACTCTGATAATAATAATGATACGAGAGTTATTGATCGCCCTGATTTACAGTTCCTAATGCCATAAAATCAAATTAATTCTTATGAGCATTTTGCGTTATACCTTAATCACTGATGGCAGTTCAGATAAGACTTTAACTTCAATATTATCTTGGTTGTTAAAGCAAGAATTATCAGGAAGTGACGAGGTTGAACCTCAATGGGCAGATTTCAGAAATTTACGAAACCCTCCCAAATCTCTCTTAGAAAAAATTACTCTATCTCTCAAGTTATATCCCTGTGATTTATTATTTGTGCATCGAGATGCCGAAAAAGAACCTCTTGAAAATAGAGTTAAGGAAATTAATCATGCTGTTGCCGAAGCTGGTATTAATAGCACTCCAGTAGTTTGCGTTATTCCAGTAAGGATGTTAGAAGCATGGCTGTTATTTAATGAGACAGCAATTAGGCAAGCCGCAGGTAATCCTAATGGTAAATGTAAGATTCAACTACCTGCTATGAAGCAAGTAGAAAATTCATCAAATCCTAAAAGTCAGCTAATAAAACTATTAGAAACTGCTAGCGAATTAAAGGGAAGAAATCTAAAAAAGTTCAATTCTAGAGAAAACATTCATCGGTTGGCTACTTTCATCACGGATTTTTCTCCTCTCAGAGGTTGTCTGAGAAGTCTCATTTGCTACATCTAAGCCCCCTAAATCCCCCAATTTTGGGGGACTTTTAATCCTTCTCCCCCCAGATTTGGGGGGCTGGGGGGGCGAAATCCAAAAATTAGATGTAAAAAAATAACTTTTCAGATGTCCTCTCAATCAACTACCAGCTTTTCAGAAATTAAAGCAAGAATTATCAGAAAAACTTAGTCATCAGGGCTAGCTTGAATAACCTATAATTACACCCGCCTACTTATCTAACTTTAACTGCTAAGATAAGATCTAAAGTTTTTAATAGCTCAAAGTCTAATAATAGCTCAATTTCAACTAACTCAAGTTCTAATCTTAATAATGTGCTGAGATTATGAGAATTATTAGCGTCTCTGACTATGTTGTTTGTATCAAAAATCATCTTTACTTATTACTTATTACTTGACTTCAAGTCAGGCGATCGCCGTAAAAAAGTAGCGGAATTACTAGAATGGGTGGGCTTAAATCCTAATATGATCAATCGCTATCCCCACAGGAGAGTTATAACTCGTAACATAGAATAACTTTCTAAGTTCTCTACTAACTTGTCATGAATGGCTATAACCCTATTCCTGATTCTGCAATCCGTAAAGAACAGAACCGATTAAGCCTACCTGGGGGTTGAGGACAATATGAACGGGGATAGATTCAATCAGGGGAGAGACTCGACCTTTATCCTTAAAAGCTCTGATAAATCTACCATCCTGCATTAAGGGCAGAATTTTCGCGGCAATACCTCCCGCAATATAGATTCCTCCGTAAGCAAGTAACTTTAGTGCCAGATTTCCCGTTTCGGCACCGTAGGCAGAGACAAACATTGCCATAGTTTCTTCACAAAGGCGATCGCTTTGCTTGAATGCTGCTTGAGAAATGATAGCGGCGGGATCGACAGTCTTTTTATTTTCTTGTTCCCAAAATCTAATCCTCTCGGCGACTTCTGGAGATTCGGGAGCAAAGTTGCTATCCCGTAAAAACTGATAAATTGAGACGATTCCCTGTCCTGAAACAACTCTTTCTACTGAAACATGCTCAATCTTTAAGCGTTGACGCAGATACTTGAGCAATTCATGCTCTAAATCATTGCGGGGAGCAAAATCGACGTGTCCTCCCTCACTGGCAAAAACCTGGTATTTTTGTCCCTGGGGAACAAGAAAAGCCTCTCCCAAGCCAGTCCCCGCACCCAACACTCCAATGGGCGATTCTGGGCGCACTGTCCCTAATTGTAGGGTATGAAGTTCGGCATCTTTTAGCCCTAGAATACCGAAGCTGTTGGCGGCAAAATCGTTAATTAGACTAACTTTGGGGATTTCTAATTCTGATTCAAGTCTTTGGGTATCAAGAACCCACTTAAGATTAGTCAGAGTGCAGGTATTATTTACTACTGGTCCTGCGATCGCAAAACAGGCGAGTTGCGGCTTAATATATTTATCCTGTGCCAAAAATTCCTCTACCATCGGCACCAAATCAGTAAAACTGGCGCTGATATACTGAGCTTCCTTAACAGTCTTGAAAGTCTTTTCGGTGAGCGTGACTTCGGTGACTTCTACCAGGCGTAAAATCGTTTTTGTCCCGCCAATATCGCCAGCTAATAAAAACATAGTATAGTGATTTGCTCTATTTCCCTTATTTGCACAGTTGCTTGAGATAGACTAAGTCACATCTCTCGGTTTCTACCCCAGCGGCGGGTTGATAGCCGTTAAGCTCGTACAATTTTACAGCTTCCTTTAAAACAGATGCGGTTTCCACCCAGATTTCTTGATAATCCTTAATAGCGATCGCCTTTTCTAACTGCTCAAGCAAGTATCTTCCTAGCCCTAATCCCCGAACCTCAGGCAGTAAGTACATTTTACGGATCTCAACTGCATTCTTACTCCGAGAAATTGGCTGATATGCTGCCGTCCCCACTACGGTTTTTCCTTGTTCAATCACCCAAAACTCGCCGCCAATGTCAAGATAAGCAGATTCCACCTCGATTACGTCTCGATCCGCTGAAGCTGGCTGCCATGGCAGTCCATACTCCTCCAGCACCGTCCTAATCACTCTCGCCGCCGCCTCCCTGTCTCCCTGACGCCAATCTCGAATCAAAAAATCACGATAAAAATCCCTCATCCTCTTCGTGTTCAATGCTCAATGTTAAATGCTCAATGTTTAACTCGCGCGTTCCCTTGCGCCTGAAGGCGGCGCGGGGTCGCTCGTCAATGTTAAATGCTAACTGTGTACTCTCGGTTCATGATGCAGAGTGGCTAAAATCTCACTTTCAAAAATACTCAGTTCTTCGAGACGTTGCTGAACCGTAGAGCGATCGCTATACTCTGTGGCTAGAATAGAGTAAATGCCATAGTGTCGGGCTTCTGATGCCATTAAGCCACGATAAAACTTGCCGAGTTGTGGATCAGGACAGTTTTCCCCAATTAAACCCAGTCGTTCATGGGAACGAGCTTCAATAATGGCGGAGACGAGGAGTAAATCAATCAGGCGATCGGGTTCTGCCCGTCTGACTTGAGACTTGAGCTGGGTAAAATAAGGTGGGGCATTTAAGGGCGCTAAGGGAATACCCCGCTTTTCTAGCCATTGGTTAACCTGCTCAAAATGAGTTAGTTCCTCTTGAGCGATCCCCGTTAGCTGACGCACCAGCTTGTGATGGGCAGGATAACGAAACATGAGGTTAATTGCTACCCCTGCGGCTTTACGTTCACAGTGGGAATGGTCGAGTAAAATTGTATCCAAATTGGCGATCGCCATAGATAACCAGTTGGAACTTGATGGCTGTTGCAAAATTTTGATAGTGCCAACTGCCTTGGGAGAATCTAGTAAGTTGCTCATGCTGTTTCTCTATTTGAGAAAAGTATAGCTACAGTAATAGAAAATCTATCTTTAGCAATACTTAAAAATCACGATAAATTGGGAATAATTACTAGTAAGTTAACAATTTACTCTTATGATCATTAGTATCATCCTGCAATAAAAATTAATTGTTATATTGTTTCAGAATGCGTATTGCTCCAACATCCAGCATGACTAGAAATCGTCGCATTGTCATTGGTGACGTTCACGGGCACTATGACACCCTCATTGCTCTCCTAGATGCTATTTCCCCTACCAGCGAGGATGATGTATATTTTCTGGGAGATCTAATTGATCGCGGACCAAAAAGTGCCCAGGTGGTAGATTTTGTCATGCGTAGCCAATATAAATGCCTGCGAGGCAACCACGAGGAAATGTTGCTTGATGTAGTTGGTTCTGGTGAAGTGTCCGTTGAACTTTACCAAGGCTGGCTCTATAGTGGGGGACACTCAACTGTGGATAGCTACAATAGCAAAATTCCCCAAGAACATATTGACTGGCTGAAAAAGCTGCCTTTATATCTTGATTTAGGAGACTATTGGCTGGTTCATGCGGGAATTGATCCCAGAATGCCTTTAGAACACCAGTGTTCTGAACAGTTTTGCTGGATTAGAGAAGATTTTCATAGCTGCGATCAGCCCTTCTTTAAGAATAAGCAGATTGTTATCGGTCATACTATTACCTTTACTTTGCCTGGGGTTAAGGCTGGAAAAATTGCTGCTGGTAATGGATGGTTAGATATTGATACAGGAGCATATCACCATAATAGTGGCTGGCTAACTGCCCTGGAGCTGAATCAGCAAAAAGTTTATCAGGCAAATACTTTTGATGGTCGCATTCGCATTATGCCCCTGAGAAAAGCGGCGGCTAAGGTGGACTGTTCTAAGATTGTGCCTCGCAGAATGCGTAGAAGAGCCTAGTTAACTAATCTTATAAAATAAAAGCTATTGAAGCAAAAAAAAGTTAGATTCATCAGCGTAATCAAGGTTTGATTAATGCTACACAGTCTAAAACTGCTAGTAAAAAGAATGTATTTTATAGATTAAATGAAGCTCAAAAAATTTTAAAGTAGCATGACCCCTGTAGCAGAAACGTTGAATCTAGATACAACGTTTTTGACTTGCATGTTATTCATCGAATGGCTAAAGTCGTAGCAAAATCAATCAATTGATTGATTGCTGTTGAATTGAATAATGAAACCCAAGCTACGAAATATTTTATGTTCAATTCAACAGAAAAAGGATAGAGATAGAGCAGCAGCGATATACTAATGACGATGGAGATAAATCGTTTTAGATTAGATTCATAAGCTAATCTAGAGTTAACCAATGCAGCTCATGAAGAGTAGCTAGCAACAAATTATACGTTTGCTGTCTAATGAAAAATCGAGAGTGCATCCCAGTTATGCAATAGGTAGAAAAGCTTAATAAAATAAGAGAAGTGAATGACTATCCTAAAGGAAAAAGAGGATAGAGTTAATGAAAGCAGATAAGCTAGAACAAATCAAGGAACATAGCAAAGCCCTCGTCGAGTTGCTATACGAAGAAACACCAGTAGAACAAGTCAAGACTCTAGAAGGAATAGAAGGAGCAGTCAGAGAACATCTGATAAACTACATTAACCCAGAAATAGCAAAAATTTTATCGATAAAAGCAGCGGAACCACAGCAGTTGGGGAAAGAAAAATAGTCAGTATTTTAGGGAACTTGAGCATTACAGAAAAACAAGCTCAACGCCTGGGAGTAAAAAATAGAACTCAATGGAGTCCACATTTAGAAAGATGCTGCTTACTGGTAAGCGCAAATGAATCGTATCAGAGAGCAGAAGAAGATATTAGAGTATTGACAGGAATTGAAGTATCCCACAGCACTCAGCAAAGAATGGTACATCGCCAAGAATTTGAACTACCAGAAATTAAATTGGAAACATGAGAATGTCAACAAGTTCGTTAACTATCTCAAGCAACATCGTTCTCGTATCGTCAACTATGCTGATTTTCAAACCAAGGGAATCACCATCGGTTCTGGTGGGATTGAGTCTACAGTTAAGCAAATAGGTAGAAGAATCAAACTCTCTGGCGCTCAATGGAGTTCCAACAATATTGCTCAAGTTCTTCTCCATCGATGTGCTTATCTTAATGGCTATTTCTCAGTCAAGACAATGATTTGACAAGAGTATTTTTACTTACTGTAAAAGTGGGATGCACTCGATCGCTTTTTAAGGAAAAACATAAAGAAATAGATTTTGCTTATTTATAAATTATCCACAAGCCTGATATCAAACTGCGATCGCTATTACAATTTTGCCCCCAGCGTAATCAACAGTAAGCAGTCCTCCGTATCCATTAGCTTGGAGTAAATTTGGCGGTTAATTAGCGAGAAAGCTAGCTAATTTCTAACTATCAACATGACCAAATTCTGTTAGGTTATTTAAATATGTGCAAAGAAAACCTAAAAGCAGCATGACCTCAAGAAAAATCAAGTCGGCAAATCATCCTCTAGTTCGACTGCTGCAATACGGAAATCAGTATCGAAAAATTATTTGGCAGGCTGCAATCTGTTCTGTTATCAATAAACTCTTTGATTTGGCACCGCCAGCAATTATTGGAGCTGCGGTAGATGTAGTCATCCAGCAAGAAAACTCAATTATTGCTCGCCTGGGCATTATTGATATTTTTGCCCAGTTGCTGCTCTTATCATTCTTATCTGCTATAGTTTGGGGCTTAGAATCTATATTTGAATATGCTTACACGCGACTGTGGCGTAATTTGGCTCAGGATGTACAGCACGATATTCGCCTCAATGCCTATGGTCATGTCCAAGATTTAGAACTGGCATATTTTGAAGAACAGAGTACGGGAGCCTTGCTGGCAATACTCAACGACGATATTAATCAGCTAGAGCGGTTTCTAGACATTGGTGCCAATGAAATTATCCAGGTGTTAACCACCGTGCTAATTGTGGGGGGAGCGTTTTTTGTCTTAACCCCCAGCATCGCCTGGATGGCGATTATTCCCATTCCTATTATTGTGTGGGGCTCGATCGCTTTTCAACGCTGGTTAGCTCCTAGATATGCTGAGGTACGAGAAAAAGTCAGTATTCTCAATTCCCGATTAGCCAATAATCTAAGCGGTATTACCACCATCAAAAGCTTTACTACTGAAGCCTATGAACTGGAGCGATTGAGTCAAGACAGTGATGCCTATCGGGCAAGTAATCGTAGGGCGATCGCCCTATCCGCAGCTTTTATTCCCCTGATTCGGCTGGTAATCTTAGCAGGTTTTACGGCAATCTTACTTTACGGTGGGGTTCAGGCGGCATCGGGAACCCTGGCAGTGGGTACTTATAGCGTGTTGGTTTTTTTGACTCAGCGGCTATTATGGCCTTTAACCCATTTGGGACATACTTTCGATCTCTATCAAAGAGCTATGGCTTCCATTACTCGCGTTATGGATCTCCTAGATAGTCCCATTGCTATCCATCCAGGAGAAGCCGCCCTTCCCAAATCAACCGTTCAAGGCGTAATCAGTCTCGACAACATCATCTTTGCTTACAATCAAAGAGAACCAATCATTACCAATCTCTCCCTTCAAATTCCCGCAGGACAGACTATTGCTATAGTAGGAGCGACAGGTTCAGGTAAAAGCACTCTGGTCAAATTATTATTGCGGCTTTACGAGGCGCAGTCAGGTAGCATCACCCTAGATGGGCAGGATATCAGAGATATTGTGCTTTGGGATCTTCGTCGCAGCATTGGTTTAGTGAGTCAGGATGTATTTCTGTTCCACGGTACGGTACGAGAAAATATATGCTATGGTTCTCCCGACGCCACTATTTCTCAGATCCAGTCGGCGGCTAAGATTGCTGAAGCTCATCAGTTCATTAATCAATTACCCCAGGGTTACGATACGGTGGTAGGGGAAAGAGGGCAAAAACTCTCTGGAGGGCAGAAACAGCGCATTGCGATCGCCAGAGCAGTGCTCAAAGATCCGCCAATTTTAGTCTTGGATGAGGCTACCTCGGCAGTGGATAATGAAACCGAAGCGGCGATCGCCCGTTCTCTGGAAAAAATCACTAAAAATAGAACCACCATTGCGATCGCTCATCGTCTCTCTACCATCAGACATGCTGATCGTATTTACGTCATGGACTACGGACAGCTAATTGAGCAAGGAACCCACGAAGAACTGTTGGCTCTCGATAAAGTTTATGCAGGTCTCTGGCAGGTACAGACAGGTTCAAGACCAGATATAGCCGTGCAATTTTGATTCAAGACAACTTTAATTTGTCCGCTCGTAAGTAATGAGTGATAAGTAGTAAGTACACCATGTGCAACTTAAAAAATTAATCAGAAATAAGTTGCTGAAAATAAAGTGAATGATCACAAATCCGATTTATAAAGTATGCAAACAATCGGATTTAGTATGAGGATATAAAATTCATATCTCAAATGGAATTTTTCTTTTCAACCTCTTAAGAGTTGCATACGGCGTAATCAAATTTAGTATCACACAAAGCTTATCTGCTTATTAATTCTCAGCAAAAAAAATGCCCCCCAGATAACTCCGGGGGGCATTTTTACCAATTACTTATCGATGACTACTATGTAGTAGCTACATCTTCAACTTAACCATTGA
>JBCBIE010000001.1:0-250816 GCA_038524995.1 Cyanobacteria bacterium J06621_8 | reverse complement strand
GGATATATTATGCCCTTGTCCTAAAGGATATATTATGCCCTTGTCCTAAAGGATATATTATGCCCTTGTCCTAAAGGATATATTATGCCCTTGTGGTACCGCTTCGCATATGGTACCGCTTCGCATATGGTACGTGGGGTCGCTCGTCCCCGTGAGATTTGCCTATGAATCACCCAAAAGCCCTAGACGGTGTACGCCAAGCCTATTTCCCTCTTAAGGCAAGCTACACCGTCATTGCTTTGGTGTAGACATAGGGGTAACAGCAGTCAATCTACAACCGAGCCTATGAAAATGAAAAAGACCTAAATGCCAAGCACTGAGCCTGCTTCTACTCTAAAGCCCTAGATTGTAGGTTGTGATGCTGGTGGATATGATTTGGACATTCCTTTAAGAAAAGTTAAACCAGAAAAAAATCCACGGTGGCAGTTATCAATATTCATCGTGACAATAATATTTGTAGTGAGAGTTGCCAATCTAGTAAGGCTGGTGATGCAGCAATCTGGATAAAAGCGATCGCCATCGGCAATCATGTAACACAAGAACCATGATTCGCTAAAATACTACAAGTCAAATTTCCTAACCCCATCCCAGTAATATCAAATAAATTTATAAACTACTTAGATCGCAATATTAGACACTGAGAGAAGCGATCGCTATCAAATAGATAACCAGAAGTTGGAGGGGTATAGTGAGCAAGGTGCTGCCTCAGAACATCATGGATAAAAATCTGTCGAGTGCTAGCGGCTCCGTGTTTAGAACCCTTGCGAGTCTTACCGCTGAAAGTAATTTGCTCTCTAACCTGACCGTTAGAATCATAGACATCACTAACCCTTAGCTGCACGATAGCCCCCATCCGTTCCCCAGTCCACAGAAGGATCTCAAAAATTAAGCGCTGCCGTGGACAAATGAGATTTTTCCGCATGTAAGCAATAACTGAAGGAGTCCAGATAGCAGCCTTCCCCTCACGATTATTTTTAGGCATTGAATTATCAAATATAAGCTCTCAAAATTGTCAGAAAAAACCAATAAAAATGAAAGTAGTTAACAAATAAAAATAACAATATCTTGCTCAAGCACAATCAATACAATGCTTTTGGTCATCCGTAGATCTTTCACTTCTATGTAGAAGTGAGAGATTTAACTAATAGTAAAATCTGGGTAATGTTGTAATCAAGTCGATTGATTGAAACTTTTACAATATCAAATCAGGAATTAAAAGTAGATGGCTAAACTAGCACTGAAGAAAATCTTTGGGGATCTTGCTGAATTACTACCGCCAAGCAATCCGCAAGATGCCAATAGCTCGCCTATCCTAGCAATTAACCTACAAAGTCTAGCTAATCTTAGTCAAGGGGGACAAATACAAGATGGACTAGGATTTACTAATCCTAGCTCTATTAATTCAGATAATATTGATGATTATGCCGAGTCAATATTGGTGGGTTTACTAATTATTGCTAGTCAAAATCAAGCAGCAGCAATTTATGATGATCCAGAACAAGGATTGTTTATTAGCGATGGCGGGAAAAGATTTGGACAAAGCACTAGGACTGAGCAAATTTGGCGAGTCTTGAACGTTAATATTTTCTCAAATACAGATATTCAGAGCTTTCCAGACCTTCAGAACCTTGCAGGCAGTTCTGATGGCGGTGAGGAACCGTCAAGCGATCAACAACTATAAATCATGACCCTAATACACGGGGGTCTTTGGTATCAAAAACGCTGCCTAGAGATAACCCCCAGAACTAAAATAAACGGCGGATGCGGATAATGGCACTATCACTATTACAGCAACCCTTCCCGCATCAGTAACGGGGCAAAATGGGAGCTTTGCATTGACTCCTCTTGATTATGTTTAATCGCGTCTGATAAGCAATTATTCAAAGCAAATTTAAGAAAGGTTTTTTGAGGCTACTTCTAAATCAGTGGATTGGTCTATATCGGTAGGTCTTTGTGCTATTTGTCTAGGCATGGGCTGGGCTATTCGAGGTTCTGAAAAGGTTGTGCTTAATGGTGAGGGGGTAGTTATTGAGCAGGCGATCGCCGAGCAAGCGATCTCCAATCAAGCGATCTCCAATCAAGGAGATCTTGAACTTCTAATCTTTTTGGTTCGGTCGCAACAACACATCATCAGCCGCTATCAAAAGGAAACTGAGGAATTTAGCCGACGCTACAGAACAGGGGAAGATTTGGCGGAGCAGGCTAAGTTTGGAGCTGGATTTATTGATGAGCAAAAGATTGACGAGCTTGAGCAGCGGGTTAAGAAGTCTCAGGCTGTTCTTGATGAGGTTTTGCCCCAATAGCGATCACTAGTACCATGAAACCGATTGGGGAAATTTTGGCAAGTTTACAGCTTAAGCGCTGCCAGGGAACTCTGATACTCTCAGGTTAGTACCGATAAAGGGTTGAGCGCCTTTTCTGTAGGTTCGATTCCTACCCCCATACTTTTTCGGCGATCACAGAGATTTTCATCTCACAGGGGGGATTTACTGTTCGGTGACTAGCAAAGCTTCTAATTTAAGCTATTGGGGATTCGCCACAGGTAGTTAATATTCATTAACAAATAGTAGAAAAAGGTGCCAGCTGTTGGAAAATGGAAATCTAGTAACTGCTAATGATGGCAATTGAAATCGCCTTAGTTCATAGCAAAGGAAAACAGCAAAGGAAATTAAATATTAGAAACTAATGGTAGATAGCCTTAATAAACCAAAGCCTGATCAAGTTCGTCCAGGGTTCAAGCCTCCTTCGGAAGAGACTATTCTGACGCCTCGTTTTTACACCACAGATTTTGACGAGGTGGCAAACATGGACATCTCTCTTAATGAAGAAGAACTGGAAGCAATCTTAGAAGAGTTCCGTATTGACTATAATCGTCATCACTTTAACCGAGATGAGCAATTCCAGCAATCTTGGGATAGCATCAGTGGCAAAACCCGTGAATTATTTATTGAATTCCTTGAACGCTCCTGCACTGCTGAATTCTCAGGATTTCTGCTCTATAAAGAATTAGGTAGACGTTTGCGTAAAAGAAGCCCTGTCTTAGCGGAAATCTTCAAGCTAATGTCGAGGGATGAGGCGCGTCACGCTGGGTTCCTTAATAAAGCCTTGGCTGATTTCAACCTAAAGCTGGATCTCGGATTTTTGACCCAAAGACGCAAATATACTTTCTTTAAGCCAAAATTCATTTTCTATGCGACTTATCTTTCGGAAAAGATTGGTTACTGGCGTTATATTACGATTTTCCGTCATTTAGAGGAACATCCTGAGAATGAGATTTATCCCATCTTCAGCTTCTTTGAAAATTGGTGTCAGGATGAAAACCGCCACGGAGACTTTTTCGATGCGATGATGCGATCGCAGCCTCAGTTTCTCAATGACTGGAGAGCAAGACTTTGGTGTCGCTTCTTCTTGCTATCTGTGTTTGCAACTATGTATTTGAATGACGTACAGCGTTCTGGTTTCTATGAAGCCTTGGGTTTAGATGCTCGTGAGTACGACAAGTTCGTTATTGAGAGAACCAACGACACCACTGGCAGAGTTTTCCCCGTGATCTTAGACATCAATCACCCTGATTTTTATGGAAGTCTAGAAAAGTGCGCGGCTAATAATCAGAAGCTAGCCACTATTGCTGATTCTAACGCTCCTGGTGCAATCAAGCTGCTGCGGAAGATTCCTCTCTATCTTGCTAATGCTGTGCAGCTAATCAGAATGTACTTTATTAAGCCGATTCGTGTTGATAAGTTAGCTGACACCGTACGTTAGAATTTGCTTGGGATTAGTTAATAATTTAATTTATTTTTTTGAGGTCTTATCGTTAAGATAAGGCTTTTTTCATGAGAGGATATCTGAAAAGTTTTTGATTAAGTAAATTAAATGCGTGACAGATTATCCAAAGTTTTAGGATATTTTTTATTAATTAATATATACAAGCTAATATAAAGTTATAGTCAATTAAAATTTTTCAGAAGCTTGCCAGTTACTCTTTAGTTTTTTCAATTTGACTTGTATTTCTAGCGGGCAGCACTTGTTTAAGTCTAGCTAGAACCGATAACCAAGATTTTCCAGGAAAAAGTGCTGCTAAAGCACTAATAAATATACTTATAGTAGTACCATATTTTTTTAATGCTACTTTTCGACGGACCATTCTGAAAGAAGATTTCTTATTCCTATAAGTTAATTGGCTTTCTAAAGTTTCAGTATTTCCTGGATGAACAAGGTAATTTATCTCAGAACTAAAACTCTCATTTGGTTTTAGCTCTTTAATATTAATTAAATTACTTTGATTGTTATCATATGCAATTTCCGAAGATTCAAAGAGTATTTCTAGAGAAGTTAATTTAATTGAGCTTGTATTTTTAAATTGTAATTTAATTTTACCTTGCTCATCATTTTCTAGAGACTCTGGATGCGATAATGTGATGTATAATGGATCAAACACGAGATTTCTTGAAATATTTTTGGGATTACTGTAGCGAAACAAACGAAATGCAGCATAAAACATTCCTAGCATCATTAGCCATCTAAAGAACCAAAGAATCTTGTCTTTAGTTGATGTTGGTGGCAATGACGAATATCTATTAACAGGATCGTTTCGTATTTCTTTGCCAAACCTCTCAATAAATTCACCAATTATTTTATATTTATCATTGATTTCATATATCGTTCCAAACCTTACCAAATTGCCAACTTTATTTCTTATCTCTTCAGTATTTAATTTTAAATTTTCAGCGAGCCATTGAATCGATACATTAGGATTATAAGATAGAGTAGCAATAATCTTCTTAGAATCTTCATCTAGTCTTCTTTCGTTATAAATATTTTGTTCTATTTGAATGTAAAGTGAATCATTTTTTAGAAGCATTTCTTCTAGATTTTTCTTAGATCCGTTGATTCTATTTGTTTTTTTTGTTGATAACCTATTTGTTAGATTTTCTAATGAAATTGAATTATCCAATAAATATTTTCCAATAAGTTGAATATAAAGTGGCTTACCTCCACTCATTTGGAAAATAATTTTCCTTAAATCTTGATTTTTAATAGGGTTTAATAGAAAGCTAACAGCATCATCTTCATTAATTCCTCTTAAATAGTATGGTTCAAGATGCGTAAATAATGATCCAGGGCTTGAAACACTTTGATTCCATTGATAAGAACCAGCATGGACAAAAATAATATTATTGTATCTATTTCTATCACAGAATAATTCTGCAAGAACACTACCATCTTCAAATTCTGCAAGAATTTCCATTTCATCAATCAAGAAAATTAATTTCTTTTGATTTTGAAATAATTTACTCTGTAAATTATCCAATAAATTAGATAATATTATAACACTTTCATTATCAGTTAATTTTTGTACAAGGTTTGAAAAACAAGATATTTTTTGCTTATTAATTGAATTTAATAAACTGTATAAAAAATCTTGTTCACTTCTAATTCCCATTAAAGAAATATAAATAGCATCATAATTAGATAATTGGTTTTTCCAATTAATAATATGATCAATAAAAGTTTTATCAATCATTTGATAATTTAAGCTCTTTATTATTCCAGTATTATTTATTTCATCATTTACAATTCCTTTAAGCATTTCTAGTGAAAGTGTTTTTCCACTCCTGCGTTCGCCGTATAAAGCAATACAAGATCCTTCTATAATTAGTGAAAATAATTTATTAAAATCATCAGATCTACCAGTAAACAGAATTTTAGATTTCTGATGAATGTTGGGAGTAAATGCTAGATACATATTTCTTTATTAGTTATATTTTCCTGACTTTTAGTTAATTTAAGCCTTCGTCTTCATTAATTAATTGAGAAATCCAACTTTCAAATAAAGTTGATGTTATGGTATAAGAATTATTTTGTTGTTTAATAATAAATTTCTTCTTTAGTTTTTCAATTATTCTTTTATTACTTGGAATATTTTTTTGCTTGATTAAGCATTTTAAAAAAAGTATTTCATCATCTTGTATTTTTTTCCAATATCCAGCTCTAAAACGTTCTTTGTCAGATGACAATACTTGCCTTTCTGCTAAATTAACATAATTTAAAGTGATATTTTTTTTATTAGCTTTAGCTGCTCTAATCCAGCTTTCGCTACATAAAAACTGACAATAATAAGGATGACCACCACTAATCATTTTAATCTTCTCTATCGCTGAAAATTCATAATGATAACCAAAACGTTTTGCAGGATTAACAATTAGTTTCTGCAAATCTTTTCCTTGTAATGGTTCTAGATATTGATAGTTGAAGATATTATGTAGTTCAGAACCTGTTGACTCACACTCCTCAAAAAAATCATAATAGCAAGCCATCAAAACTCGTACATCATCAGATAATTGAACAAAAGTTTCTCGAAGAACTTCTTGAAATATATCTACTCCATCCAATTTATTCATTGAGTTTGCTTCATCGATTAATAAAACAATTTTATAATCATGATTTTGGGCTTTGATTTTATCAACTAAATTTTGAAATTCAACAGTAAAGTCAGTTGGGTATTTTAGAGAAGTAAAGCTTTGTTCATTTTCTTCTAAATATTTCATGTCTTTAAGCTGTCTATATAGCTGTTTTAGAAGCCATGTTAATCCAGAAATATTATCGCCTAAAATTCCCGAAAAAGATATAAAAATACATATATAAGGTTTGTCTAAAGAGTCTTTTATTTGATATAAAAGACTGGTCTTACCTGACCTCTGTTCTCCAATTATCATTGTATGAAATCCGCTGAAAATATTATTCCAAATAACTTGTAATTTAGAGCTTCTTCCAAAGAAGTTTAATGTATTTCTTACTGGTGGACCATAAAAATAAGGATTGTTCTGCACTCCATAAATCTCTATAGCAGGTCTGAATATCTTGGAATCTACTTTTATTTGTAATTCTCCTACACCGACTTTACGTACAATTACTTGATACATTAAAGTTTCAGATTCTTGTTTTTCTAATCTTATTTTCTTGATTCTGCTATCTTTGGTGTGCCGAATTTCATATTTTGGTGTTTCGTCTAATTCAAAGTCAAAGCTGATAGACTCTTCTGATATATTACTTATTTTTAGATTTATTCCCTGTTCTTTTTGTATAAAAAAACCACTGGGACTTAAAAGGTCAATTTTGATATTTTGTATAGCAAATTTTTCTTTCCTTTTTTCTGTGGCAACCTTGAACAGTGAAGTTTCTAATAGTTTTTTAGCTGGGGGAGTCCCTATTTCATTCAAGTCGTCCAACGCCTCTATAAATCCTTCTCTTGCCAAAGATGCTAGGACAGGAACTGCTAAATCACCCATACTTATAAGAGGATCACGAACCTCAGGTCTTTTTCCATAGTACTTAGCAAGCGTGTTAGTAGACATCGGTAAATTCGTGAGTGCTAATGCATGAGCCGCAGCACTTCGACGATATTGGTCATCGCTATTAGCTAATGTTTCTTCCAAAAAACTAAAAACTGTTCTTCCTCTGAGGCGAGAACTCGCAGCAACTGCTCCAAATGCTTTTGCCAGATTATCATCATCACTTCTGCCTAACTGATTTTTGAATTGATCGATAATGTTGGCAGATAAATCTTGGTCAACCTCCTGAGCATCTGCTAAACACTCAAAAGCTAAAAGAGCATCCTCATCATAAATAGCTCTTATTAACTCTGTACTGTTTCCTGCTAATCCACACCACAGTTTAATTGTCTCTCTCCAAGCATTAGAATCATCCACATAGCGAACTATCAAATCCCGCCAACTGTCTTTTAAAGCTTCCGCAGCAAAGAATTCCTGGATGCTGAGAAGAGCAAACTGATATCTATCCCCCGAATCAATTTTAATCAATAAACCGCTGCGTTCAACTATTTCCTGAAGAATCTTTTTGGTATCTTGTTCAGGATTTAAATTAAGGGCAACAAGCATTTCATTTACCTGTGCCAAAACCGTTCGGTAATCTATGTCACGTTGATATTGTCGTCCTTGTATTCGACTATCTTGAGCATAAAGAGCCAGTTTTTGGAGCACGCGTCTTTTTTCGTTGGCTCGATATAGACTAGCGATGTTCCGCTCTTCATCCCTTAACTCTAGAAGAACGTCTGTAGACTTTCGATAAAATTCTGAGCGAGAATCAGGAAGCACAAAAGCAGTATCACAATAGAGATAGGCAATAATGGTCAACAACAGAGGGTTACGAGCCAGACTCATAATTCTCGGCTTGCCTTGCAGGGTTTTAAGCAACTGCTCGATTGATTTCTCTGGAGGCATTTGCGATGACCAAGATGTCAGAAAATGGCGAATCTGACGATCATTAAACTCCTCTATCTCTAGGGTTTGATTAACTAGATCATTAAATTCATCGTTATAGACAGCAGTACGACAGGTTATCATTGCAGGGCATTTTCGATATTTTCGCAATAAATTTTTAATTGCTTGGACAACTTGCTGCCGCAGATTACTGTTAACCTCATCTAGACCATCAAATAATAATAGTAGTTCGCCCCGCTTTAAACTCTGAGATACAAACCTTTCTGCCTGAGGAAAATCATTTCGCTCTAGAACTTTTACTAAATGCCACTCCAATTTTTCCTGATCTAATGCTGAGTCCGTTAACTGATAAAGGTCAACTAATACGGGAATAGATTTTACTGGTAAATTATTGACACGTTCTTGTTTGCCATAGATTAAAGCTAAATGCTTGAGCAGCATTGACTTCCCTGAGCCTGGCACTCCTTTAACCATTAATCTAGGATATTCAGCGATCGCTTGTTTCGCTTCGATTTGTTCATTACTGCTAGCTCCTGCTACCTTGAGGGGGACATAAACCTCTTCCATGTTCAAAGGTCGATTAGGACGATAGGCAATCTTTAGTTCTTGATAGCGATTGACTAAAGATTTTCGATAGCGATTCAAAGCTATTCTGAGAAGTAAGGGGCTACCTGCTAATTTACGATACAACCAAGTACTAGCTATTTCCCATGATTTAATGAGCCATTTTTCAAGGAATTTTGTAGCTGCAATTCCCAGCAAAACTGCCAAAGTGAATAACCAACTTAATGGCAATTGTGAAAATGGATTCTCTTTTTTGAGCCTCAGATACTCTTCTTCATAAATTTGGGCTATTTCTGGAGAAGTAAATTTGAGGGAATTATTTTCATAAAGTTGCTTGACCACCAGCGTCTGCATGGATTCACCGCCTTGAACATGACGCTTAGCGGTTTCATGGATATCTAAAATCAGCTTTTCACAACTGGCGTATTTAGTGTTGTCTGCTATAAATTTTTGGCAGGGATTAGAAGTGGCTGTTTGAGAATAGATTGGTAAGGATGATCCTAAAACTATCGATAAGACCAAAGTAAAGACAAAAATACTGGTCAGCAGAATATATTTAAGTCGCCTACGAACAACCCATCTGAATAGTTTCATATCTATTTACGAGCTACAGCAGTAATTAAACTATAGGCGATCGCAACCAGGTTTTAACTTGACTTTTTCTAAACTAGGGTCAAATCAATTTATCAGTAATTAGTAATCTTGTTATACTTTTGAGTGCCCAAATATATTTTTAACTCTCCCAATGAGCGATCGCCAATTAGCCCCCCAGAGTCGAGACAAAAGGTTTCCTCAACAAAGATGGCAAATTGCGACACCACAGCCTGAAAAAGCCCAGGAATTAAGTCTTTCAACTGGTTTACTGCCCCTGGTAGCGCAGGTGATTATTAATCGCGAGATTGCTACCCCAAAAGAGGCTCACGTCTATATTGAACCAGAGTCCCAGGACTTGCCCTCTCCCCTGGATGAATTTAAAGATTTAGCCATCAGCGTTGAATTGGTTAAGGAGGCGATCGCCACAGGGGAACAGATTGCCATCTGCGGTGATTATGATGCTGATGGGATGACCAGTACGGCTTTATTGTTGCGGGCTTTAAAGCATTTGGGCGCTAACGTTGATTATGCGATACCCAGTCGGATGAAGGATGGTTATGGGATTAATCAGCGTATTGTTGAGGAGTTTGCCGCTAACGGGGTGGGAATGATTCTGACGGTGGATAACGGGATTTCTGCTTATGATCCCATCGCTAGGGCAATTGATCTGGGACTGACGGTAATTATTACCGATCACCACGATTTACCCAAAAGACTGCCCCCTGCTGATGCGATTCTTAATCCTAAGTTGCTCCCCGATGGCTCCCCCTACAAAGGACTGGCGGGGGTGGGGGTAGCATATATTTTAGCGATCGCCACTGCCCAAAGTCTAGGGAAAATTAAGGGTTTAACTAATTCCATCATGGAGTTGTTTACCCTGGGGACTATTGCGGATCTAGCGCCTCTGGTGGGAGTTAATCGTCGCTGGCTTAAGCGGGGGTTGCGGGCTCTGCCTAATTCCCAACTGGAGGGGATACAGGCTTTGATGCAGGTGGCTGGCATTGATGAAACCCAAAAACAGCTTCATCCCGACGATATCGGCTTTCGTTTAGGACCTAGAATTAATGCGGTGGGGCGCATTGGCGATCCGCAAATGGTAATTGAACTTTTAACTACCGATGAGCCTGGGTTAGCCCTAGAAAGGGCGATGCAGTGTGAACAAATTAATCAGCATCGTCGTCAGCTTTGTACCGAAATCGAACAGCAGGCGATCGCCCTGGTGGAACAAACACCTATTCCCTGGCAGCGCGATCGCGTGTTAGTGGTAGTAGCGGAAGACTGGCACCATGGGGTAATTGGGATTGTGGCATCCCGATTGGTTGAGCGTTATGGAGTACCTGTGTTTATTGGTACTTATGAAGATGAAGGAGAAGCCTCAGACCACCCTAGGATGATTCGCGGCTCGGCACGCAGTATCGATGAGTTTAATGTTTTTGATGCTCTCAACCATTGCAGCGAACTACTGGGTAAATTTGGCGGGCATCGTGCTGCGGGGGGCTTTAGCTTTGACGCAGCTAACCTAGAGCAGTTTCAACAAAAGCTGAGTGAGTTTGCCCACCAGTGTTTAGAGATCGAACATCTCAAGCCCCTGATCAAAATTGATGCTCAAGCCAGCTTAAGACAGATTAATGATCAACTCTACCAGCAGCTAGACGGACTACAGCCCTGGGGAGTGGGTAACAGCACCCCTGTATTTTGGACACCCAACGTTAACATTATCGAACAACGGGCGATCGGCAAAAGTCAAAGTCATTTAAAGTTAACCCTCCAGGAAGCTAATTCCACCAAACCGATCAAGGCTTTAGCCTGGCGTTGGGGAGAATACTGTCCCCTCCCCACCTGTGTAGATATTGCCTACAAGCTTAAGGAAAATCACTGGCAGGGTAACACCAGTATTGAGCTAGAACTGGTTGGGGTTAGAATACCCCAGCCTAGTAACAATATTATCCCTGCCAGTACTAAAGCTAATTTCCATCAAGAGCCTGCGGATGATCCTGCCACAGATCAGGTACAAAAAGCCGTGTTCACCCACAGCGGTAGAATTTATGTCTGTAGTAAGACTGCCCAAGAACTAAGGATTAGAAACGATCGCAGTAAGGTATTAGTCGTTAATAAAGGCGATCGCATGGGCTTATTGGGTAAGTCGCGACATGAAGCGCAAGAAGTTAACGTGACTCAACCACCCTATTTTCAGTTAATTAAAGCAGCTCTACAGGCGATCGCCGAGGATAATTGATATTCTCCTCGCCCGCCCATAGCAAGGATTCTGATTATTAGTTATTAGTAGCTAATTTAAACTAATAACTAATAATGATCGTCCTGAAATCAATCAGCAATTAAGCTAACAAAGCTAGCCCAACTGAGTTGTTGATTTCCACAGCCCAAACAACTTGGGGATTAGCAATAATTTCCTTCCATCCTTCATAACAACGGGTGTTTTTTGCCGAAAAAAGACCAGCGTTCCAACGGATATCATCAAATACAATAACTGAACCAGGCTTTAAAACAGGAAGAGCATTCGTAAAGTCGCTAATGTAATTCTCTTTTTTATGAGCAGCATCGTGAAACATAAAATCTATCTTATCCATAGACTTAACTAATTTAGGTAATATGTCCTGCGTCATCCCCAAATTACAGGAAACGCTTTCCCCATATCTATTGTTAAGCATTTCAGAAGATAGGGAAAATTGTAAATCCAGCCCCTCAATTGTGGTCAGATGACCTGTTTGTCCGATAGATGACAGAGCCTCCAGTATAAACAAAGCAGACATTCCATATGCTGTACCCAACTCTAAACAGCCTTCACTGCGCATAATGCGAATGATAGTGTTTAAAATTCTGCCTTTATTACCAAAAGATGAAGAGATATGAAAATGATTATGCACGTCGCCAGCCCAGTTACCCTGCTGGTAAATTTCGGAATTACTGCGATAAGAATCGGCAATAGTAGCAATTTCGTGAACAGCCTGTAAGTCAATGGGGGGGGCATTTTCGGGCAGGATTTCCATTAAGGTCGAAAAACGCTTAAAAGATACTTTTTCTTTGATGCTGTCATTTAAACTTTTTTTGACTGTTTTGATACTATAAAATTTCTTTTCTATACAGTCTCTAATCAGATCCATAGAAGCTGAGGGAAAAGAAAGTTGTTGCTGAGAGTTAATTTGTTTTAAGGACTCTGCCAGAACTATATTTACATTACTTTTATCCCGAAAATAACGATTATAGATGGCTTTACTATTATTATCGAGAAAGTTTTTAATGGCTGCTTTCATATTCAGAAATAAATAGAGTTGAACAAAGTTGCTTTAATATTAGGAAGATTCAGATAATTAAACTTTCAAGTTTTTTGCCCCAACTCTTTCTAATAGTAATGGTTGATTTTAAGCTAGAGTGTTTTTGTGAATAAATATAACACAATCCGAGAAATGCCAAAGAGGGCAATGGTTCCGTCTAATGGTCAGCTAATATATATTGGATCGCTTTAGCACTTCCATCGTCTCTTTTAAATTTCTTAAGCTAAGATATAGCGTTTCTCGGATTTGTGAGGTACACCTCGGTTTCTAAAAAGCTATTAGCCCTTCGGGTTCGCCAGTTGCTTTAAACTCTAGCTATTATGTCTTTAACTAAGATTTGTAATTTACACCTTATGACTATGAGAACTGCTATAGCTCTTTTTGTCTAGGTTTCAACACTGATGGCTACAGTATAAACAGGTTGTTAAACCTCGTCCATTCAGAAAACTTTAGTTTTATCTCTAATTTCTGATACCCGTTACCCGTTACCCGTTACCTGTTAACCATTCCCCCGAACAGATATCTTTACAACCCCTGGGTTCAACTAGATGCAGTTTGATTCCAGGATATTATTCGGATTTAGTGCTCCAATTTTCTTCAGTAGTCAGTTTAAGAAAGACATCCTCCAAACTAGGGCGAGTGCGGCGTAGTTCATAAAGCTCTAATTCCTGCTGGATAATAACGGATGCCAATGCTGTTCCTGGTTCCCTATCCGCTACACAGGCGATTTTTAGCAGATGACGCTCAGGATCTTGACCCAAAGGAGGTTCAACGGTTGATACTTCCATGACTCCCTCAAGCGATCGCAATTGGGGGATAACTGACTCTACATCACCGCCAATTTCCACTTCATACCCAGAACCGCTGGCTAACTCAGCCTGTAACTCCCTGGGGTTGTTGCTGGTAATTACCTTCCCGTGGTTAATAATGGTAACGCGATCGCAAACCATGCTGGCTTCGGGCAAAATATGGGTAGAAAGAATAATAGTATGATCCCCCGCCAGGCTTTTAATCAGGTTACGCACTTCAATAATCTGACGGGGATCTAAACCCACTGTCGGCTCATCAAGAATAATTACGGGGGGTTCATGGACAATTGCCTGAGCAATACCCACCCGTTGTCGATAGCCTTTAGAAAGTTTGCGAATTAGAGTATTAGAGCGATCGCTCAATTGACAGCGTTCCATAGCATTTTCCACCTGACGACGGCGATTTTTTCTACTAATACCCTTAATTTTTGCCACAAAGGATAAAAAACCTCTTACCGTCATCTCAGGATAGAGAGGCGGAGTTTCAGGCAAATAGCCGATACTGCGACGCACCTGCATCGACTGACGATGAACATCGTAACCCGCAATTTTCGCGGTTCCTGAAGTGGCAGGTAAATATCCCGCCAAAATTCTCATGGTGGTGGTTTTCCCCGCCCCATTAGGACCTAAAAACCCAATAATTTCCCCCGCAGCTACGGAAAAATGAATATCCTCAATGGCGGTGGTTGAACCATATACTTTACTTAAGTGTTCAACTTCGATGGTGGATTGGGACATAGATTTGGTTTGGGTTTGCTTGAGTTGAGGTTTATTGGTTCGTCCCTAAAGGGATATATTATGCCCTTGTCCTAAAGGATATATTATGCCCTTGTGGTACCGCTTCGCATATGGTACCGCTTCGCATATAGCTTTTAGCTTTCTAATAATCCCGATGGGTAAACGGCTTCGAGTTCTCTCCTGTATAGGTAGCTGCGATATGTCCATCCCCAGTAACCTGATACTTGTAAGTTACCAACCCCTCCAAACCCACAGGACCCCTGGGAGGCATCTGCTGGGTACTGATTCCCACTTCTGCGCCAAAGCCATAGCGAAAACCGTCAGCAAAGCGAGTGGAACAGTTGTGATAAACTCCCGCTGCATCAACTTGATTTAAAAAGAGTGCTGCTGCTGCCTGATCTTCGGTAACGATAGCATCGGTATGTTTAGAACCATATTGGTTGATATGGGCGATCGCCTCCCCCACGGTATCGACTAATTTAATTGCTAAAATCAAATCGCTATATTCTGTCTGCCAGTCGTGTTCCTGGGCTGGTTGGGCAGCGATAATTTGTCTGGTGCCCTCATCTCCCCTTAGCTGAACTCCTGCGGTGGTTAGGGCTGTGGCAAGGGGTGGTAAAAATTCTGCGGCAATGTCTCGGTGTACTAATAAGGTTTCGATCGCATTGCAGGCGGCGGGATATTGCGTCTTGGCATCGACGGTAATAGACACTGCTTGTTTTAGATCCGCTGCCCGATCAAGGTATAGATGACAGATTCCGTCCGCATGACCTAATACAGGAATGCGAGTGTTGTCCTGAACATAGCGCACAAAGGAGTTAGAGCCTCTGGGAATAATGAGGTCAACGTACTGATCTAACGCCAAAAGCTGCTTAATCTCTTCTCTGGTGGTTAACAATTGAATAGCAGCAGGATCAACGGCAGTCGATTCCAATGCTTGATGAATCACTTTGGTCAATGCCCGACAAGAATTAATAGCTTCCTGACCTCCCTTGAGGATAACGCCGTTACCAGACTTAATTGCCAGGCTGGTAATTTGAATTAAAGCTTCTGGTCGTGCCTCAAAAATAATTCCCAATACTCCCAAGGGACAAGTTACCCGCTTTAAAACTAAATCTTGATCCAGTTCACGATGAATCTGATTAACTCCCAAGGGGTCTGGTAATTGAGCCACATCCCTAACCCCAGCGATCGCCGCTGGTAATTTTGACCCGCCCAACTTCAATCTTGCAGTTAATGCAGGTGCCAAGTTATCAGCTTCGGCAGCCTGAAGATCCGCTTCGTTAGCGGCAATAATCTCAGGAGTAGCGGCTGACAGCGCTTCGGCGATCGCTTCTAGGGCTAAGTTACGCTCTTCCGTGGATAGGATTGCCAATTTTCTGGCAGCGTCGCGGGTTTGCTGGGCAATTTTAATTAATGAGGATGTCTGGGAGGCGACCATTGATTGCTTGAGGTTAGTTGTTGTCGTTAGTCGTTAGTTGACTACATAAAATGCTAATCAGCCTTGAAAAAAGCAGCTCAAGGAAATTAGTACTATGAAATTATAAATTACTTATGCCCTCTGCTTTCATAAAGCCCCACAGGATTTAATATGACTACTTCTTTTAGAGTTTTATTTAATTTACTCGTTTAGCAATTGGCATCCGCCAGCCTGTGCCAAAGGCGCGATCGGTAATCTTAATGCCAGGGGGTGCTTGACGGCGTTTAAATTCAGCGCGGATAACTAACTTAATTACTTGATTTACCGTTGCTTCGTTATGACCAGCCTGCACAATTTCTGTAGGGGATTGGTGCTGACAAACAATGCGCTCTAGAATATCGTCAAGTACCTCATAAGGTGGTAAAGAATCAGAATCTTTTTGATCGGGCTTTAATTCAGCGCTGGGGGGTTTCTTAATAATATTTTTGGGAATTACTTCCTGACTATGATTGAGCCAGCGACATAGTTCAAACACCCTGGTTTTAGGCACATCCGCGATTACCGCCAAGCCTCCGTTCATGTCGCCGTAGAGGGTGCAGTAACCCACCGCCATCTCAGACTTATTACCCGTTGAGAGTAATAGATGACCAAACTTATTGGCGATCGCCATTAGTAAATTTCCTCGTATCCTGGACTGAATATTTTCTTCAGCAATACCAAACTCAGTCTCGGCAAACATTGGTTCCAAGAGGCGATCATAAGCCTCCATGGCATCGGCAATAGCTATGGTTTGGCTGTTAATCCCCAGGTTGGCAACTAGCTCTTGGGCATCACTTAGGGAATGCTCTGAACTATAGGGAGAAGGCATCAAAATCCCCAAAACATTCTCGGCACCTAAAGCTGCTGCTGCTACCGCCGCTACTAATGCTGAATCGATCCCGCCACTCAAGCCTAAAATAGCCTTGGTAAAGCCGCACTTACGAGCATAGTCTTTGACTCCTAGCACCAAAGCGGCAAAGATTTCCTCATTATCTGTCATTACTGGTAAAGCAGGTTGTGGAGAGGTAGAGGTTAACTCCTGCCATGATAGAGTTACTAAATCATTTTTGAAGGCGGAGGCGCGACTAATAATTCCCCCTGCGAGGTTAAAGGCGACGCTATTACCATCAAACACCAAGTCGTCGTTACCACCTACCTGATTAACGTAAATCACAGGCTTCTGATAGTTTACTGCTGCATGTTTAAGCATAGCTTCTCTAAGCTGCTGTTTAGCCACTGTATAGGGAGAAGCCGAAAGATTGACGATTAAATCCACCTCTAGCTGCGCTAATTCCTCAATGGGGTTAACTTCATAACTACGCTTACCCCAAAACTCCTCATCATTCCATAAATCTTCGCAGATACTTACCCCCACCTTCAGCTTATCCAGGGTAAAGTAATTAGCTTCATATCCAGGCTCAAAATAGCGATCCTCATCAAACACATCATAGGTAGGTAACAGCCGCTTATGAAAGATCTGCTTAACTTCTCCCCCATCCAGTAAAGCCATGGCGTTGTACAGCGGCTTTTGTCCCTTAGTTTCGGCATAGGGATTAATTTTCACTGTGCCTACTAAAGCAGCAATATTACTAGGTAGCTGAGTTGCGATCGCCTGTAGCTCCTGATTCATCGACTCCACAAACCCTGGATAAAGCAATAAATCACGGGGTGGGTAGCCACAAAGGGATAGTTCAGGAGTTAGCAGTAGACGGACATCTTGTTGAGCAGCATCTTGAGCAGCATCCAATATTTGCTGGGCATTATGTTTGAGATTGCCAATAGTTGGGTTTAGTTGGGCGATCGCTATTTTCATTAGTTTTTATTTAGAACATATTTAATATTGACTAACCAACAAATCAGTTTTAGTTGATTTACCCTTAACCTATAAAAATAGAGCACCTCCAATTAAAAGGAAATGCTCATCATATCATTGGCATTATAAATTTAAATGATTATCGATTAGCTATTGCTGCCAAAAACTTAACAATCACATAGATAAGTAGGTGGGTGTGATTGAGTATAAAACCCTTACCATTAATTACGAGATGACATTCTCAGTAGAATTTGCACAACGTAATAAAATAATAGCGCCACCGATGCAAATAGCTCCAGAGAAGCTGCCACGTACTGATCAGTGGAATATTTATGAATGATTTTGGAGGTGCTGTAGAGAATTGCTGATGCGGCAAACACAACCATAACCACAGAAAATAATAATCCTAGAGTAAAGCCAAAAATAACACTACAGATGATAAGCCCTAGAGCGATAAATCCACCGACTCGCAGCACGTTACCCAAGAAGGAAAAATCGGCGCGGGTGGTAAAAGCCACCGTCGTTAAGCCAGCAAATAATAACAGAGTAAGTATTGCCGCTGTGGAGATCAAATTGGGATCTCCAGAATAATAGGTAGCAATATATAATAGCGGGGCAAAAATCAGTGCCTCCCCGACAACATATAGCCCCAGCCCTGCGTATTGGGTTTCTACCGAATCAGCCTTGGCAACTAAACCCCTAGACATCCAGCCGAGCAAAGAAAAACCGCCGAGAATGGCAAACCAAGCAAAACGGCTTCCTGCTACAAAATTAAATAAAGCTTCGGCAATTCCGCTTTTAAAGAGCACAAATTCCACTAAGATAAACGCTGCAACTGCCGCCGCCAAGTGGCTATAGGTCTGCCTAATAAACCTAGCGCGATCGCTAGGACGAGCCTGAGCTACACTTACCATAATTTTTTACACCTCAAGTTTGATTAGAATTTATAGTTAAAAACCAACTGAATTTTAACCAATCCAGTTGATTTTCAAGGTGATCCCAATACTTTGCGGACTAATATTTGATTATTGATCCTGTTTCCTAGGATGAATCCTCAGTCAGTTCATACATACTAGGAAGTAACAGTATTTTTCATGGTAGATACTTTGTTTTCCTGGTAGGGCAACTCAATTTCGGAATCAGCAAAACTATCAATTATATTATGCAATGCTGCTAAAAAAACTGTTTCGTCTTTCTGCTCCAAGGCTGCCTTAAGATAGGCTCTTCCTGTTTCAGGGCTTTTAAGAGAACTCAATTTAACTCGATTCATCGCGAACACTCCTCCATCACTAAGATACACAAATTGTGTATTTGATTAGATTAATGTACAACATATTTCAAAGTTGTTCTCTAGGATACCAAAATAACAACAGATTAGTTATAAAATGATTAAGTAGTCGTGCCAAATTAATTTCCTAGTTGAGATCGATTAAAGGTAAAGAGAAAAGAAAGATTGTAATGGTTAATCAATTTTGCTTAGGCACTTAATGCGCTTGGCGATCGCCGATGCGCTGGAAAGTGGAAGTCTAATACTAAATCCTGTTTATATAGAACGCTTATTGATTATGTAAGGGTAACGGGTAGCGCCGAGACCCCGCGTTATCCTCAATGCGACAAGGACAAGTGCGAAGCGGTACCATATGCGAAGCGGTACCACAAGGGCATAATATATCCTTTAGGACAAGGGCATAATATATCCTTTAGGACGCCCTCAGGCGCAAGGGAACGCTCGGCAAGATGGGTAACGGGGGTTGAGGTTTTTCAGGTTTGCATTTAGTAAGTGTATTTTGGCAAATCGGATTTAGTATAACAGCTCAGTATACTGTTTAAATAATTTTAAAATTTAGAATTATGTCTAATTTTTAGTCAACTTAATTTGATAGTTAATATCAGAATTTTGATAATAGGAACCAATCCAGACCTGATATAAGCCTGCTTGCCACTGTCCTGCAATCAGAGGATTAGTCGTAGCTGAATCATCATTACACCACACTCCTTCAGAATTTTTAATAATGATTGTGGTGTCTGCCTGACTATTAACCTCTAGCTTTAAATAGGGGAAAAAAGCTTGTAGATCAAGTAAGTAATTGGGTTGAGCATTAACATAGCCATTACAAACACCTGTAACAGTATTCTTAGTTTGAACAATTTCCTGAGCAGCAATTATGCCTCTGGTTGAACCTTGAATGATTAATGGCTGCGTCAATTGTTCAGGGTAAATTGAAATTTTCTGCTCTGCTCTAATCGAACTTGGATTCAAGTTCAAGACAATAATTATTCCTAGAAAAAAACAAAATATTTTTTTTAAAATTAGATTGATTTTGAATTTTAGAATCAAATAATTAATAACCTTTTTATGCACTTTAATAGTTAAATAATAATAGATGAATTATCAATTCTTTTAATTAAACTTGATCAGCTTATATTAACTAATATAGCAATTATCATGGTCATCTTGGTCTTATTTTAGTTATGAATTCCAGGAAAAATCAACCTACCTCATACTAAATCCTGTTTAGATAGAACACTTATTAACTATGCAGGGGTAACAGGTAACGGGTAACGGGTAGCGCCGAGACCCCGCGTTATCCTCAATGCGACAAGGACAAGTGCGAAGCGGTACCATATGCGAAGCGGTATCCTTTAGGACAAGGGCATAATATATCCTTTAGGACGCCCTCAGGCGCAAGGGAACGCTCGGCAAGATGGGTAGCAGGGTTTGAGGTTTTCAGGTTTGCATTTAGTAAGTGTATTTTGGTAATCGGATTTAGTATCATGACTTATGAACATTGCTCTAGCAAAAAAAAAGTAACCTCTAGAGTTTAGAGGTCACCATAAACTATAGCTATGTTTTGGCTAATTCAACATGCTTGTTTTAACTCAGCCTCTAATTTTTGCCAAGGTCTGCTGCAAGCGCAGCTTATCTAAACCTAACTGGTTTAACAATAACCAGCTTTGAGTTAAATCGGGTCCATGTAATTCACCTGTTAAACTGGCTCGGAGCGATCGCATAACTAAGCCTTTTTTGACTTTTTGGCTTTTGGTCACCTGCTTAATCAGTGCTTTAGCCTCTTCCTCCGTCAGGCTATCAGCGGTATCCAGGGCGGCGCTTAATTCCCCCACTACCGCTGCCACCCCTTCTTGCTGGAGTAGCTCCATTGCTTCGTCGGTATGCTCAACGGTATCGATAAAAAAGACTTTGGTTTCTTTAACAGCGTCGGTTAAGCGGTTGAGGGTAGGGGCTGTTAATGCCGTCAGGGTTTCTAACCATTGCTGCTCTTTGTCTGCTGTCTGAAAGCCAGCTTCTTGCCAGTAGGGAATTAACAGCTCGGTTAACTTAGGGGCAGCCATCTGGTGGAGATACTGACTGTTGATCCAGTCTAGCTTGTCCCAGTCAAATTTAGCTCCTGCTTTATTGACTCGTTCTAAATCAAATTCCTGTGCTGCTTCCTCCAGGGTGAAAATTTCCTGGGTTGAGTCGGGGAAAGTCCAGCCCAACAAAGTCATGTAGTTAACTAAAGCTTCTGGTAAAAAGCCCATCTTGCGGAAATCATCAATGGAAGTTACGCCATCTCTTTTTGATAGCTTACGTCCATCTTGATTAAGAATCAGAGGACTATGGGCAAAGATGGGAATTGTTCCCCCCAAAGCTTCATAGAGCAAAATTTGCTTGGCAGTATTAGCAATATGATCCTCCCCGCGAATTACGTGGGAAATCTCCATGTCCAGATCGTCTACTACCACCGCCAGATTATACAGCGCCTGTCCGTAGGGCTGGTTGTCTTCTGCCGCACGAGCGATTACCATATCTCCACCCAAATCACTGCCCTGCCAGCGCACGGTGTCCCTGATAGAATCCTGCCAGATAATTTCGCGATCGCGATCAATGATAAAGCGAATTACAGGTTTACGCCCCTCCGCCTCATATGCCTGGCGCTCCTCGGCGGTTAGATGGCGATGGCGATTATCATAACCAGGAGCTTTACCCTGGGCTTTTTGCTCCTCTCGCATGGTCTCCAGTTCTTCTGGAGTGCAGTAGCAAGGATATGCTAAACCTTTCTCTAATAAGGTTTGTACAGCCTGCTGATATTTATCTAAGCGTTGAGTCTGAAAAAAAGGACCTTCATCCCAGTTAAGTCCTAACCACTCCAACCCTGACTTAATATTTTCAGTATATTCAGGACGCGATCGCGCTGCGTCAGTATCTTCAACTCTGAGAATAAACTGCCCCTGATGATGATGAGAAAATAGCCAGTTGAATACTGCTGTTCTGGCAGTCCCAATGTGCAAATTACCTGTCGGGGAAGGAGCAATCCTTACTCTAACACTCACAAAATACCTCTTAATTTAAATTACTTTTTATCGGTGTGCAGTTTATTATTGTAGCGATATTAGGCAAGATCTTGATAGATTATCCAGTGGCTTTTAGATCTTATACTAGATCCTGTTTAGATAGAACACTTATTGACTATGCAAGGGTAACGAGTAATGGTTGATATCCTCCTCGCCCTAAAGAGCAAGGATTCTGGTTATTAGTTATTAGTTATTAGTCATTAGTTCAAACTAAAAACTAAAAACTACGAGCCGAGTCGTCATAAATGACGAGGCTTTAAACCCAAAGCGACTGGTAAAGGAGTTTGAGGTTTTTCAGGTTTGCATTTAGTAAGTGTATTTTAGTAATCAGATTTAATATTAGAGGAAGTCGATACGACGATCACCATAATCTTGGATAGTTATATCTTGCCTTAAATTAGTATTAAAAATAAATGTTAAACGATCTAATTATTCGTCTAAAAAAATTAAATATTAAACTATCTTTAGACCAAGAAGAATTAATTATTGATGCCCCGAAAGGAGCACTAACGGGAGAATTAATCACTGAGCTCAAGCAATATAAGCCCGCGATTATTGCTTATTTACAGAGTCAAGGTCGTAGCCCCGTTATGACGATTGAAACCTTGAAGGCGGAGGCGGATTCAGCAGCGGCAGTTTTGCCAAAGTCCATAGTTTATCAAAGGAGAATAATCCAAGAATACTCTATTTTATTAACTGGAGTTACGGGTTTTTTGGGAATATTTATTCTCAAAGAATTACTAGAGCAAACTGATGCTATCATCTATTGTCTAACTAGAGCCAAAGATCTTAAATTAGCCGAGGCGAGAATCAGGGAAAATTTACAGCTTTATCTTTTGGCTGAAAATATAGATTTTCATCGAGTTAAACCGTTAGCAGGAGATTTAACTCAGCCTAACCTAGGATTAGCATCATCAGTTCATGCAGATTTGGCACTAAATATTGATGCCATTTATCATAATGGAGCTTTGGTTCATCACACCACTCCCTATCATCGATTAAAGTCTACTAATGTCCTAGGGACTCAAAGAATTTTACAGCTAGCCTGTGCATCAAAAACTAAACCAGTTCACTTTATTTCGACCATTAGCGTCTTCAACTTTGATCGCGGTGATAATACTTTAACCGTTAAAGAACAAGACAATATAGAACAGTACCATGCACCTTTAGGAGGCTACGCCCAAAGTAAGTGGGTGGCAGAAAAACTAGTTCGCATAGCAGGCGATCACGGATTACCAGTAACCATACATCGTGTTGGTCCCGTATCGGGTAGCAGTAAGACGGGGGCATTCAACCAAAATGACTTTTTATATCGCCTCATCCTCGGCTACGTTAAGCTGGGAAGCGCCCCAGAGGGTGAGATGCTGCTGGATATTTTACCAGTAGATTTTGTTAGTCAGGCGATCGTCTGTCTGTCTCAGCAGGAAAATTCTTGGGGAAAAGCATTTCATTTAATCCATGAGCAGCCAGCATCTTCTGATTTATTATTCAGGTGCTTAAATGCCGCAGGCTATCAGATAAAACGTACACCATATCAGAAATGGTATCGAGAATTAATTGATATTGCCAAAAATTCACCAAATCATATATTATATCCATTGGTATCTTTATTCTCTGCCAATAATTCTGGAGAAGCCCAAGATAAATCTTTTAACCTCAAGTTTGATTGCCAAAATGTCCTGTCAGGCTTGGCATCTTCATCTTATGTTTGCCCTGGGATTAACGAGGTTTTAATTAATACCTATATTACCTATCTAAAAAAGCGCGGCTTATTAACTTCAAGCCTCGAAAATTATATACAGAGAGAAACGTAAATTAGATTTACTGATTTCTCTGGGTATAAGAACTCTTAATTAATACTTTTAAAATCTACTTTTTAATAAAAAAATTTTATAAAAAATCATGACAACTTGTATTGCTTATCCTGTTGCTAGTTCAGTCAAGGGTGATAACTTAAATAGCTTAAGTGATCGCCATACCATAGATACTTTAATCATTATCGATCCCCAGGTGGCTAACTGGGAAGTTCTGATCACGGGAACTCTTCCCCATGGTCGAACTGTTTTACTCAATCCCACTCAAGACAGCATCCGACAGCTTGATCAGCTAATTAAGGAGTATCCTAATCTTGACAGCCTCCATATTGTGTCTCACGGTACCCCTGGCAATTTAAACTTAGGTGCGACTAACTTTAACCTGGCAAGTCTTAGTAAATACCAAGAAACGTTAAAGCATTGGTCTAACTACCTACAAAACACTACTCTCTATATTTATGGTTGTCAGGTAGCTAAGGGTGAGCAGGGAGAGAATTTTCTCCAGCAACTCCATAGTCTAACTCAATCTAAAGTCGCTGCTTCCACCGCAATTATGGGTAATGGTTCTCAGGGAAGCAACTGGCAATTTGATTACTTAATTGGGGATTTTATCCCAGAATCGGCATTTACGTTGGAAACTTTAGCTCAATATTCGGGAACTTTTGAGCCTGTAGTTAGTTTATCAACTACCCCCGATATTTTAATTGAGACAGAGGAAACCTTATTCACCTTCAATTTTGAACTAAGTGAAGCACCTCCTCCAGAAGGGGTGCGAGTTATCGTGGATGGTAATGTACCCGAATCTCTTAATCAGCTAAATTTGTTTTCCATTACCACTGAGGGGGGAGATGACCTGGAGGGAGACTTTGATTTTTCTGGCTTTAGTTTTAATATTACCGAGCAGATTGCGAGTGTTTCCGTCCCCGTTTTTCTTGATGATGATAGCACTGATGCAATTATCAGTGATGATGATCCACTCACCCCCGATGATTTTACCGTCACCTACTCTCTGCAACCAGGAGATGGCTATCAAATAGATTCAGAGAGGAATTCGGGAACGGTGAGCTTTGTTGATACTCCAGGAGACGTGGTTATTGAACCCGAACCTGTTCCTGAACCTGAACCTGTTCCCGCACCTGCACCTGCACCAGAAGCTGATGAAGGAGAAGTAGTAGTATTTCGCTTCTTTGATCCTAATGTTGGTTCCCATCTCTATACAGCCTCAGAAGAAGAGCGAGATTTTGTTCTAGCAAACCTCAGCAACTATAATTTTGAAGGAGCATCATACATAGCTCTAGATCCCCTAACTGGTGCCGAACAGAGCCCAGATGCAAATTTAACTAACGTTTTTCGATTCTTCAATCCCACTACAGGTGCTCATTTATACACCACATCAATAGCAGAACGGGATGCAATCATAGCAAATTCGCCTCAATTCAACTTTGAAGGCGAAAAGTTTGCTGTCTTTAATACTGACATCGGCGAAGAAACAGTTCCTGTGCACCGTTTCTTTGATGCTTCAGTGGGGGTTCATTTTTATACTCCCCAGGAAGCAGAAAGACAATTTGTTGAGGATAATTTACTTAATTATGAGTATGAAGGGATTGCTTTTTATGCCATTGATCTAGATGCCTAGATCAAGATATAGCCGTACAACTTTAATTCAGGACAACTTTTATATGTCTGCTCGGAAGTAATAAGTAATAAGCGTCCTAATCTATAACCTTAATGCTATGTCCAGCGTTTCTCAAATTAGTGAATTACATCTTAAAGGATTATCCTACTAAGAACTAACCAAATCAGTGGCATTTTGATTGGGCGAAGTTTTTTGCTGAGGTTGATCAACGTCTATGATAATTAGACAGAAAAGATTGGCAAGTTTTCGATTATGGAAGAATTACTGGAATTAAAACAGTTGTTGCTGAAAGGAGATCTAAAGGGCTCTTTGTCCCTCGTTAATGATTTAGAGGAAATGGGTTGCAAAAGCATCATTAGAACTATCCGTAGCTATGCCGTAATCCTATTGCTACACCTAATCAAGCAAAATGCAGAAAAGCGTACTACTCGTTCTTGGGATGTATCGATTCGCAATAGCGTTCGAGAGATTCAGCGGGAAAACAAACGGAGAAAAGCAGGAGGATACTATCTTAATCGCGATGAGTTAAAAGAAGTTCTAGAAGAAGCTTATTTAAACGCAATTGATGAAGCTTCTCTAGAAGTAGCAGCAGGACGATATGAACCAGAAGAACTAGCAACCATTGCGAGTCGTCAAGAAATTTTAGAACTCGCTTTAAGCCTTATCTTGTCTCAGTAGTTTTCAACAGGTAGACTTTATAAGATTTATTAGGTTAATAGGTTAGATTCATAAATATTTAAAGATCGACCCATTTTCTTAGTAAATTAGCTAAACTCTTGGAGATTAGATCAAATTCGGGAGTTTTACCATCTTTAGCAAAGATTACCCGCCTGGCTGTTTCCAGATCGAATAGTATCTCCCGCTCGCTTGGATCACGGATCAGACTTTGTAGCCAGCCGACACACACTAATCGAGAACCTCTGGTTACCTTATTTACCCGATGCAGGGTAGTAGAAGGATAAACAATAGCTGAACCAGCCTCTAATTTATAGCCTCTTTCTGCATCTGTTCCTTCAATTACTAATTCCCCTCCATCATATTCCTGGGGAGAATTGAGAAAGATGGTGAAAGAAATATCACTACGCCACATGCCGTTGCTACGCATAAGAGCATTGTCTACATGGCGACCATAAGACATTCCCTCATCATAACGACTAAACAACATAGAGTGAATAGATTTGGGACGAATTGCGGTTTGAAACAGCTTATTACGATTCAGTGCTGACTTTACCTGCTGTGTTAGCTGAGTGCCTAAAGGAGTTTTCTTGTTAAGCTGCTGATTATTTTTGACTAATTTAGCATTCCAGCCTGCGGTAAGCTTGCCATCGACGAACTCTCCCCCCGCTAAACTAGAGGTTACCTGTTCAAGCTCTTCGGGATTTAAGATATTTTGAATAGTGAATATCATTGGATAGAATTGAGAAAAATATGAAGAAAATTAAGGGCTGTGCCTAGCTATAAGCCATTAGACCTATTAAATAGAGTCTTATAAAGAAACACTTGATAATTATTAGTTGAATTTTATCATCAAGTCTATCAATTTTGAATACCTTTAATTAATTATGAAATTTTTGTTGCTAAGATACAGCACTAGGCAATTCTTAGCTGAGGAAAATATATCTTTATTTTTTTGACACAATTTCTATGATAGGCAATCCATTTTAAAAACTCGTTATAGACCATCGAAATCTGACAGGCGATCGCCTAACTTATATTGAGCAATTAAGAGCACTAGATCGCCAATTATTGCAATATAAAATTGATAGTTAATCGCTTTTAAAGCGTCTTAATTTGGGTCGGGCAAGATCTTTAGTAACTTTTGAGGCAGATTAGCTACATTTTTCTCCTGGATACTCTGATATAGATAGTTTGAAGCTCCCCCAGCAATTATGAAAGATTTTTCCTCTGATTTTCAATCCCTCAAGCAATCTCCCAACTCAATTCTCCAGCGCAATCTCATAGCTATTATCAGCATCTGTCTGGGGCTATTTGTTACGGTAGCAGTCTCCCTAGCGGTGGGGTCAGTCGCCCTTAGTCCAGGGGAGCTATGGCAAGCTTTGTGGCACCAGGGGAGTAACATTAATCAGGTAATTGTCTGGCAACTTCGATTACCTCGGGTATTGGCTGCTTTAACGGTAGGTTCAGCTTTAGGTACCTCGGGGGCACTACTCCAAGGAATGCTCCGTAATCCCCTAGCTACGCCGTTTCTCCTAGGAATCTCCGCAGGGGCTGGTTTAGTAGTTGTGTGTTTAATTACTTTAAATGCCTTTTTATACCTAATCCCCCTCGCTTCCTGGCTGGGGGCAGTATTAACCACGGCACTGGTTTACTTTATCGCCAGGACTGGTAACGGGATTGGAGTGGAGAGGCTAATTTTGGGAGGGGTGGCTATATCGTCACTATTTGGGGCAATTCAAACTACTTTGCTGCTCCTTGCCGATGATGGGCGTATTCAGCGGGCGCTTAATTGGCTTGTAGGCAGTCTTAATGGACGTGGGTGGTCAGAATTACAGGTTTCTGCCCCCTATATCTTGCTTTCGATCCTCATTGCTTGTCTATTATCTAAATATCTAAACGTGCTTAATTTAGGTGATGACTTAGCAGTGGGCTTAGGTATTTCCCTTGGGCGATCGCGTTTACTAATTGGCGGTACCGCTACTTTACTGGCAGCCAGCGCCGTAAGCATTGCGGGGTTAATCGGTTTTGTGGGTTTATTGGTACCCCACGGAATTCGCTTTTTGCTGAACACGAATGATTACCGTCTATTGATTCCCCTCTCTGCGGTGGGAGGTGCTCTCGTACTGTCGTTTGCCGATTTATTAGCTCGTATAGGGACGGTAGAATTACCAGTAGGGGCTGTTACGGCTTTACTAGGTTCTCCTCTGTTTGTGTGGCTGCTTTATCGGCGATCGATATGAGGAATTTAAAGTACAGAGAAAAAATAACACTTAGCTAATAACTAATGCCTTTATCAAGTCACAACCTGAGTGGTGGTTATCAAAACAAAATAGTAGTCAAGCAGATTGATTTAGATTTGGCTGCTGGAGAATGGCTCAGTATTTTAGGAGCTAATGGTTCAGGTAAATCCACCTTGCTCAAGTTACTGTGTCGTCTACTTAGTCCCTCTGGAGGGAAGGTTTTACTCGACGGGAAAGCAATTCATCAACTGCCACCCCAAGTAGTCGCTAGACAGATGGCAATCTTACCCCAGCAGCAGTCTATTACCGAAGGGCTGACGGTAGAGCAGTTGGTCGGCTTGGGCAGAACTCCCTATCAATCTTGGTATCAGTGGGAATTAAGTCCCCAAGACCGCGCCTATGTCGATCAGGCTCTCAGTCAAACTCAGCTAGAGTCATTTAAACAACGTCCTGTTAGTCAGCTATCGGGGGGAGAACGGCAAAGAGCCTTTTTAGCCTTGGCTCTAGCCCAAAATCCCCATATCTTACTGCTGGATGAACCCACTACCTATCTCGATATTAACTACCAGCTACAGCTTCTAGAGCTACTAAAAAAACTTAATCAGCAGGGTTTGACGATCATTACGGTGCTCCATGAAATTAACTTGGCAGCTCGATATAGCGATCGCCTGGCATTATTAAAGCAGGGACAGCTTTATACTGTGGGTCAGACTGCTTCTGTTCTCACTCCCGACAATTTGGCGGAGGTGTTTGGCGTAGAGGTAGCGGTGATTGAGACTCCTGTGGGACTTCAGATCTGCCCTTTGGCAGTAAGTTAAATAATAAGTAATCAATATAAATAACCAGTTTTTGATATGAAAAATTTGTGGAAAAAAACTAACTGCTTGATTTTATTGTTATCTCTGCTTCTAGCTGCCTGTAGCCCAGGGGATACTCAAGCTACATTGACCGAAAATCCTCAAGCTGCTGCCCCCCAGGAGCAAGCACAGGCTCCTGTAGTTCAAGCAGAAAGGGTAGTGGCACTGACTTCCTTAACCGCCGATATTATTCATCAGTTGGACTCAACTAAGCTGGTTGCTATACCTGGCACTCCTTTGCTCGATCAAGACCCGCGTTTTCAAGATTTACCAACCGTCAGCCAAGGACGCACGCCTCCAGATTTAGAAAAAATTATTGCCCTTCAGCCTGATTTGGTAATTGGTGCCGAAGGCTTTAGCGATCGCACTTTAGATCGATTAGAGGAGTTGGGTATTGCTACTTTTTCGACTAATTTTGATAGTTGGCAATCTCTAGAGGAGACAACTAAAACTCTTGCTCAGGCGATCTCCGCTGATCCTCAACCTTTACTGGAGCAATATCAAACTTTTTTCCCTGAAAATACTACTAATAAAGCTTCAACTTTGGTTTTGGTCAGTCGTCAGCCAATTTTAGCTCCCAATAAAAATAGCTGGGCGGGAAATTTATTGACTCAGTTTCAAGTTAACAATTTAGCGGCGGATTTACAGGGTAATTCTCCCGTTGGTGGCTATGTAACCCTATCAGCAGAAAAGGTTTTAGAGGCTGACCCAGAGGTAATTATTCTGGTTGATCCTGGTCAAGTGGGAATTGAAGAACAGTTGAAATCCGAACCATTTTGGCAGGAGTTACAGGCTACTAAAAATGAGGATATTTATGTGTTTGATTATTATGGATTTGTTAATCCTGGGAGTATCGCTAAAATTCAAGAAGCCTGCCAGAAGCTAGGAGGAATTTATAATTAAAAGCAGCTAATTTCTTACTATAAGATAATTTAAAAATAATTAGATAATGCTGATTAATATACCGCAAATAAATCAGTCAAATGACTTTGGAGATCGCCTGAATCTACAGGATCAGATTCTAATTTTATCGGGAATGACCTGGGATGATTTTGAGCAATTGCTGAGGGAGGAATATTCTGGTTACCGCTTTAGTTATTACAACGGGGAAATAATTATTGTGTCACCAGGAAAGAATCATGAACGAATTGCCGAGATCATCAATTATTTAATTGTTGCTTACTGCCGACAGTACAATATCCTTTTCTATCCCTTTCGCTCTACCACCCTTAAAAATCATCCTTTAGCAGCAAAGGAAGCAGACGTAAGCTTTGCTTTTGGGAAGGATAAAGACTTCCCTGATCTGGCGGTGGAAGTGATTTTTTCTAGTGGTGGGGTGGCAGATTTGCAAAAATATCAGGCTTTAGCAATCCCCGAAGTCTGGCTTTGGTCAAAAAACCTGATTACTTTTTATCAGTTAGAAAATAATAGCTATCAAGTAATTGAAAATAGCAAATATTTATCAAACATAAAATCATCTCAGATAATTAGCTTTATCAATCGGGGATTAACTGAAAGTCCCCTAACAATTGAAGCAGAATTTATTCAAAATTTAAAGCAGGGTTAAATACTCTAATAACTTGTCATTCAAAAATATACTCATGTCAATACGTTTCTGATTTAAAAAAGTAGAGAGCACTCTGATTAAATTTCCTCATATACAGCAACTTTTCTCACTTTTTCATAGAAATTACAGTAGGATATCCAAACCGCCATATCTCGTTTGGCTATTTGACATGCTTTACTTTTAATTTCACTTTGTAGAACTTGTGCCTCCTCTCTACTAATATTTGCTGTAATTTGAATTGCTTTAAGGGAAGGAATTGCGAGTAAAATTAAGCTGAGATAATGTTCGACACTATTTAGAAATTCTTGTTTAGAAAGCAACAGTTTATTTGAAGAATGAAACCAACGGGTATTCCAAAAAGAAGTCAAGATATCTAAATCACCCTGTTCATAAAGGAATAAACATAAAGCTAAATAATTATCTTGCCATTCTGAAATTGATAAACCAACTTTGGTTTTTTTTACAAGATTTTTTAATTTTAATGAAACTGGATTAATTGATATTGACAAACATAAGCTTGATTTGAAAAAGTTTTCAGTATTTTGGGGAATTGGAATAACTGTCGCGCCTAAATAATCAATTAAATATTGACTATAAGACTGAGATATAATTCCTCCCTGCAATGATAATTCTAAGTTTGATTGAGAGCTAGAGATTTTAAAAAGCCGAATTCTAGAATCATTTATAGGAGTTTGATATAAATTATTTAATACTGAGTTTATATGTGGCAATCTTGCTAGAGTACTACTATTTAAGTTCCCTATTGGAAGATAAATATTATCTTCATAAGTTACAAATTTATTGATTTTAACCTTATGAAGAGAAAGACATATTGCAGGGTAGCTTTAAAGAATGCTATTTAATCCTCATGGTAGCTCTTTGCCTTTAGTATATAAAATATAATCTGGATCAAACTTGATTAAAGAATCATGTAGCTGCTGAATTTTATTTTCATCATCATATACAGGAAGCAAGGCATTTGCAGCCCCCCCCAAGTATGGGTATATAGCTTAACTGCGATTTCAATATCTTCTAAACAAGTAACTAAATATGCTAGCCGTAGAGGGCGAGAGCGTAAATTTAGAGTAATAACTTTTTCATCTGACAGCATACGTATTATTACAGGATGTTTAATTACAATCAACCTCTAAATTAGCCCATAGAACTAGAAATTGCAGACAATCACTCACATATCTGAACTATGTAAGTAGATTGCCAGAAGTAGACGTAGCTATAAATTGCTAAAATCCTTCTATAGCAATTAATTAATTAACAACAGTAATTAAAATAAAAATAAATCAGGCGATCGCTAATAATTATGCAATTAAAAAAACTCTATCATCAAGACTTAAACCTCTGGCGACAAGAGGTGGTTAATGCGATTCAAAATCAACGGTTAGAAAACATGGATTGGGACAATCTCATTGATGAAATCAATGACATGACAGCAAGTGAGAGACGTGCTTTACGCAGTTATACTAAAAGACTGATTGAGCATATTCTTAAACTTAAGTTCTGGCATCGGGAAAAGGATTATAATCAGCGAAGCTGGAAAAAAGAGGTGGTTAACTTCCGTGAAGAGATTAAGAACATTTTGTTAGACTCTCCTAGCCTGAATAATTATTTAGCAGAAAACTATCAGGATTGGTATGCCAAATCAGTTAAGGCAATGCGGCAGGAATTTACTATTCCTGAAGATAATTCCGTTGATTTAGAAATAATTATGACGGAAGAATATTTTGGCTAATAATTGTAGATCAGCCTTTTGGGAACGTGCGATCGCCTTCCAATAAGATAAGATTAACCAATATTATTATCTGTAACTATTAATGACAGCTCAAAGCCGCTATACAAAATACGATACCTGGGCTTGGCTTTATAACCTGACGATGGGTTCAACCTATGCCGCAGAGCAATTAACAATCCTCGAAAAAGTCCTGTTACCCCTACTGCCAAAATCCCAGCATATTCTTGATCTTTGCTGTGGTACTGGTCAACTGTCGATGCTGTTAAGCCGCCAGGGTTATCGAGTGACTGGTTTAGATGGTTCAGAGCAAATGCTCAAGTATGCTCAGGAAAACTCTGGTTTATCTGATGCTCAAGCCGATTTTATCCTGGGTGATGCCCGCAGTTTCAGCTTAAGCACTCCTGTTGATGCGGTGATTTCTACTAGTGCATCTCTTAACCATATTATGAGCCCAGAGGAGTTAACTAGCGTGTTTCATCAGGTCAATCAAGTCCTCAAACCAGGGGGGATTTTCTGGTTTGACGTTAATCATCATGAGCAAATGACCAAATGGTGGCGCGATCGCCTGACGGAAGGTGAAATCAAGTCTACCTATGCTTGGGGGATTGTTCCCCATTACGATCCTGAAGCTCGAAGGGGCGCTTTTCAAGTTAGACTTTATCAAGAGATAAAGAATCCTAAATTTAACCCCATCCAAAGTTTAAAGAATATAGCCTATCGAATTTTAGCTCTTCAGCGATTCATTGGGCTGCGTCTCAAGGTATTAAATAAATTTGATACCTGGCAACCCAACTGGGACTACAGCGAATTAGATTATCCAGTTCGGGGTCATTCTGCTTCAGAAATACGACAGTCTTTAGAAGAATCTGATTTTACCAACATATCAGTTCTAACCTTAGATGGCGCTGAACTAGACGAAAACCATTCCGCATATTTTCTAGCATATAAGCATCTTTGAATTTACTAACCACTAACCACCCTTCGGGAGCGGAGCGTTACATGCGGCGAATATTATCCCGCCCTGACGGGACTATGCGCCTTTGTTTGCGCCTGTCCTAAAGGATATATTATGCCCTTGTGGTACCGCTTCGCATATGGTACCGCTTCGCACTTGTCCTTGTCGCATTGAGGATAACGCGGGGTCTCCGCTCTAACCACTAACCAGGTTATTGAGAATTAGGTACAAGTACGATAAAATACTCTATGAGTGCATATTCTGCACAGACTAAATTTTATGGTTATAAGTAAAGATAATAGTAGTATTCAGCAAGAATACATCGATTTCCTGCTACGGTCTTTTAGTAAGAAAACCTCTTCTTCTAAGCTGATCGCTCAGCAGAATCGCGCTGTAATTGCTGATAAAAGTTCCTTAGGATTTAATTTTTCCCCCGAACTAAAGGAGATTTGCTACCCAGTAGTGTGCGATCGCTCTTCTGGTTCTCGTCTTTGGGATGTAGATGGTAATGAGTACATTGATATTCTAATGGGTTTAGGCATCAATTTATTTGGTCATAACCCCCGTTTTATTCAATCGGCAATTACCAGACAGCTTGAACGGGGAATTCAGATTAGTCCCCAAAACTCATTAGCAGGGGAAGTAGCCCGTTTGATTACTGAAATTACAGGAATGGAGCGAGTTACCCTCAGCAACACGGGGACAGAAGCTATTATGACGGCAATGCGTATTGCTAGGGCTGCCACCAATAAATCGAAGATTGCAATCTTTACCAACTCCTATCATGGTCACAGTGATAGTACTTTGGTAAGGGCTAAAATCACCGAATATGCTAAAAAAGCCGCTAATCGGACTTTAGAGCGATCGCCAGAGTGGTTAAGAACGTTAGTTCGCCCCCTACAGTCAGGGCTACAGGCTAGCATTAATCCTACTGCCGTACCTGCCGCCCCTGGGGTGTCTGCCAATACTGCTAAGGATATTCTAGTTCTAGACTATGGCAACCCTCGCTCCCTCGATTTGATCAGGGCAAATAGCCAAGATTTAGCGGCGGTAATTGTCGAACCCATACAAAGTCGCTGTCCCGAACTTCAGCCCCAAGAATTCCTCCAAGATTTGAGAGCCATCACTGAGCAGTTGGGCATTATCTTAATTTTTGATGAAATGGTAACGGGCTTCAGATTGCTGCCAGGAGGGGCGCAGCAGTGGTTTGATATCCAAGCCGACCTAGTTACCTATAGTAAGATTATGGGTGGCGGTATGCCTATTTCAGCGATCGCAGGTAAGGCGGAATACATGGCAAGGATTGATGGGGGAATCTGGCACTATGGCGATGCTAGTGTACCTGAAGTTAAAACAACCTTTTTTGCAGGGACTTTTTGCAAGCATCCCCTATCCTTGGCAGCAGCCCAGGCAGTTTTGTCGGAAATTAAACAGGGAGGCGACATCATCTATCAGCGGCTCAATCAACGCACCTCTCAACTAGTTACTGAGCTAAATCAATCCCTAGAGCAAGCCAAAATCCCCGTTAAATTTACCTGTTTTGGTTCTTTTTGGGCGATCGCTCTTTCTCAGAGTAAAATATCTCCTACCGCCACTAACTTGCTATCCTACCAGCTGCTGGAACAAGGCATTCATTTACGCAATGGAGATAAAGGAGGGTTTTTGTCTGCGGCACATACGGAGGAAGATATAGCCATGATTCAAGAAGCTGTTTTAAGCAGCTTACAAGCATTACGGCAAGCAGAGTTTATTTAAAGAGAACAAAATTATTATTATGAATCAAGATTCTAGTGAAGATAAAACTATATATTTAGTGGTAATTAATGAAGAGGAACAGTATTCAATTTGGCCTGAATATAAAGAAATTCCCCTGGGCTGGAAAGCTGTAGGTAAAAGTGGTCTAAAGCCTGAGTGCCTAGCCTATATTAAAGAAGTCTGGACTGATATGCGTCCTTTAAGCTTGAGGAAACACATGGAGCAACAACAGTCTAATGCTGAAGACAAAGTAAGCTGAATCAGGTTTTTAGCGTCTGCCTGAAAAATGACCTTTTTCTCTGCCGATATGTAAGATTAATTAAACATGAATGTCCGATAATGAATTTGATATTAAGCTTGAACTCCTTTCTCCTGAGGATATTCCCCTTGAGAGTCAATTAGGTGGTGAAGTCAAAGAGCAGTTGACTGGAATTTTAATTTCATTCCTCAAAGCTCTTAAAAAATCTTCAGCAGATCAGGCTTTGTCAGAGATTACTAATTTGCTAGAATACCTAGACACAATTAAAACAACCTCAGTTAAAATAAATCGCACCCAAGCTTCTTTGAAAAATTGCGAAATCGAAGATTATGACCGCTTTTTTAAAATCAATCGCGTTCAAACCTCCCAACCAGGGATAGCTTTAGTAAAGGGACTTTTACTCAATACTCAAACCTTTATCTCACTTTGTCAGCAATGTGGCGCTCGTCTAGACTCTCAACAGGTTGAACTACAAAAACAGGGTTTAATCGCCTACGCACGATTACTAGCCAGAAATTTCAATTTAGATATTCCAGATAAATAATAGAAAAACAATTTAGTTAATAATTAATCCTGCCAGCATTAGATATGAAATCTCAGCAGCAACCAATGTCTGCCACACCTGGATCATCAAATTTGGGACGACGTTCCTCTACTATAGACAATAACCTCAATCAGTTTTTGCCAGGGTCAATAAAACAGATCCAAGAGAGTTCAGCCGCAGAACTAACCCTCGATACAACTCTGCCCTCTCCTCACAAAATATGGCAAGGATTTCACTGGTCTTTCTTTATTAACATTCAAGGATTAATCATTTGTCTGCGACGCTTCGAGAAGGAAGTTAGGAGCCATAATTTCTCGGAGGCAGAAGTTGAGTTAAAAACCGCTACTGAATTAATGCTAGCTTCCAGTGCTTCAATGATTTTAGCAGGTAGCTTTAGTAAGCAGGAGTATGATACTCAAGTACGGGAAACTATGATGCCGCCCTATGTTAAGTCTGATAACTTCAGCGGTTTAATGTCTTGGGAGCACTCTGCCCTAATTCAAGTTTGGATGAGGCTTAGTCCAATTTTTGCTGACTTACCCAATGTTCTTAAGCCTGCCCACCAGAATTTTATCAATGCCTATCGAGAATTGGCGAATGCTCACCGTGCAGTCTGTGAAAAATTTGTTGGTGCCCACAGCGGTAGCTTGAGATGCAAAGCAAATACTGCCCTAAATACCTTAGATAAATTTAATTCTCATCGACAATCTTTAATTGATCCTTCCTCTAAGAAATCTTGTCCTTTTCATAATCACGGATAGAGTTTTCGATCAATAATAATAACGAGCAAAAATAAAGGAGTAAGCTCCTATGTCTTCAGGCTAAGATGACGTCACTGAGTTGTACGTTGTTTGGTCAAATTAGGATAGATTAAATCAGCAAATAGAACAATTAGTGCATGGAGGGGTAAAACAATAAACAAAAGCAGGGAAAATCTCGTTGCAGTCATTACCGTTTCCAAGATAAAGGGCTGTGGTTTTAGCCAGTCAAAGACAGAACTCAAAAAGCTAGCGACTTGCTCTTCTCCATCCAGACATAACCAAGTGCTGTGAGCCACTATTAAGTGTTCGGGTTTCCAAGTACGGACAGTTTCCAAGGAGTCACGCAGCAGTACTCGATTAAAGGTATGTGCAAGTCTAACTCCTCGTGGTGTCTCTTTATACATTTTGTTCCATTGAGTAGTCAGGCGAGACAGGGGCGAAAAAGTATTGGAATCAAAGTCCATTATCAAATCGGTAAAAATCACGGTGCGCGATTCGCCATGAAAAAAAAACAATCTCGTCAAACCATCCGTTTCCCGAACCAAAAATACATTGTTCGATCTCACTAGCCCATTCAGGTTCGGAATTTCCTGTAGATAAAGTCTTATCAAAAGTTAAATCTTTTCGTTTGGGAACTAGCCGAGGTGAGGCATAGAGTTTTGCCTTGGGATATGCTTGTTGCCATTCCCCCAGATAAAGATGGTGTAGGTGATTAGGTGAAACAAGATATTTCACTTCTCCCAAGTTATTCATCTCATAGCGGATATCATCAGTCAGGTTAATTGGAGAAAGAACAAAAAGGCTATTGTCTTTGAGACGAATTACAACCGAACGATGGGTATAGGGATAGCGAGGCTGCATCGGAGGACGGTAGTGAACATAATCTTTTGCTTCTATTGTCCAGATATTCGAGGCAACTTTTACTAAACTATTTTCTAGTTTCTTAGGGATTGAACGAAAACCTCTAGTCATAACCTTATTCCGCTATTTTTGATAGGTCAGGATGATTGGTATCTTGGTGCTTGGACGGGGCTCGTATATTTTATTCCTTTATTTTAGACAAACAATTATCATGTCGATTGCTAGGGAGAAAAATAATCATCGTAGAGCTTTGGATGCTGTTTGGGAGTGTGGGAATTTTACTTACTATAGTTTTGAGGTCAATATGCCCCTTCAGTTCACGAATCATTTTCATGACCTAGGCTAGACAAAAAAATTATTCGGAATTATTACCAATAATTCTGGGGTCAATTAGTCGTCTCAGTAACAGCAATAGGCATAAATGATCTAATTACGCCATGATGAATATTTCGTCAGCCTTGGAGAATCAGCGCCAAATGAGAGTAGCTTTAACATCGTCTTAGGTATATATGACAGATAATTCAAGGGTTCTTTACTCTCAGTCAGTTTCTATATAATTCTGAACCAAGAATAATCTTAATCAGTACCTTCTAGCGCTAAAATTATTTTATTGAGAAACAATATTAATTATCCTAAAAGAAAATATTCTCAACAAGCAACTTTTTCAAATTAAGGTAATGAAAATAATGTTTGCTAAAGCATATAAAGTAAGGGTTAAAGGCGATTAATTTTATATTTTATGTGTTAGATTTATATTGTAAATAAAGAATGTTTGATAAAAAAATGATGTCGATTACAACAGGTTTATTACGCCCCTTTGGTCATGTAGAAGATAATCCAATTCTGTTAGATCAAAGCGTTACTGAGCCAATCTGCGAAGGATTTAATGCTGCTTTAGCCAGTTTTCAAGCACTGTATTTACAGTATCAGAAACATCATTTTGTTGTTGAAGGGGCGGAGTTTTATCCGCTGCATCAATTCTTTGCTGAGAGTTATGAACAAGTACAGGAGCACGTTCATGAAATAGGCGAAAGACTCAACGGTTTGGGGGGAATCCCCGCTGCAAGCTTTAGTAAGCTAGCAGAGCTTTGCTGTTTTGAGCCAGAAGGCGATGGAGTATTTAGCAAGCGTCAAATGCTAGAAAATGACCTTGCAGCTGAACAGAAGCTAATCAGGCTACTTCGTCAACAGGCTTCTCAAGCGGATAGCCTTGGAGATCCTGCAACTCGCTACCTATACGAACAAATCTTATTGAAAACCGAAGAAAGAGCTTATCATTTGCATCACTTTTTAGCTTCTGAAACCCTTGCTCCTTCTTTTGTCTAAGAGTCTTGAGCTTAGGCTCTATGGTTTATGGCTAGGGAGTCTAGCTCCTTTGTATCAGGCTAGAGATAATGATTATAAAAAGCCCCCAGGTTTCAGCTCAATCGCTTTAGGAGAAACTCTGGGGGGTATTTGATATGGAAGAATTGATAATTACAATCTTGACAAGGAAGAACGATTTGTGACTGTTGCTCACTTATCAAAACAAACCAATAACCCTAAAAAGCTGTTCAAGCTAACTTAGCGTTACTGGCTCGGTTCAAAAAACTAATAATCGCTGGTAGAAGCAATTTCCTTAGCTCTTTACCTTTTGAGGTGCTACTGCCTGACCCTTCGATTCAGCAGCAGGAGCATGGCTGTGACTGTGGTCATGAGCGTGATCGTGGTCATGATTATGTCCGTTACCAAAGCTGAAAGAGTGAGTATGACTACCAGGACCAGTGCCATGGGTGTGGTTCATCATGGGATCTTCTAAATCCTTAGCGTTGGGTCCAAACGCTGTATAGACTGATAAGATCGTAATTCCTAGAGTTATCACTCCGATACTGACCATTAAAAAAGTAGCAGAATCCATAATTTATCTTAATGTAATATATGCTGTAGATTGTTATTTACATAAATTATAGAATAAATTACTAATTTCTGTAAATGACAGAATTATAAAATTACCATTAACGAATGGGTTATAAAGTTACTGATACGGTTAATGTAAAGATATAGAGTATGCACTAAGGGCAAAAATTCCCGCTGCGATAACGAATTGAATACTCAATATTTTGGAAGAGAATCCGTAGAGCAAGTGCTTAGGTATCATAAGTCGAAACAACGGATTGTTTCTCGCCCGCAGTCTGTAACAATTATGAGCCTGTGTAATGCTACTACAGCAGCGCAAGGGGAAAATTCTGATATTTCATAGCTTCAAAGATTGCTATATGTTAACGGTAGAAAATTTAACTAAAACCTATGCCAATGGCATTAAAGCCCTCAACAATATTTCATTGAATATCAAGCAAGGTATCTTTGGTTTGCTAGGGGCAAATGGGGCAGGAAAATCAAGCCTCATGAGGACTTTAGCCACGCTACAAAGTCCTGATTCAGGCAAAATTATGCTTGATGAGCTAGATCTTCTCAGTAATCCTCAACAAGCCCGTGAGCAACTGGGGTATTTACCTCAAGATTTTGGTGTATATCCTCAGGTTACTGCTGAAGATTTATTAAATCAGCTAGCAGTTTTTAAAGGATTTACTAATAGAAAGCAAAGAAAAGAAATCGTACTTAATCAACTTAATCTAGTCAATCTTTATGATCAGAGGAAACAAAAGTTAGGAACTTTTTCAGGAGGAATGCGCCAGAGATTTGGCATTGCCCAAGCCTTATTAGGTGCTCCTAAATTAATTATAGTTGACGAACCAACGGCAGGACTCGACCCCACAGAAAGAATTAGATTTCAGAATTTATTAGCAGAAATTAGCCGCGATCGCATATTATTGCTTTCAACTCATATCGTAGAAGATGTCGCCGATCTCTGTCCACAAATTGCGATTATGAACCAGGGGCAAATCGTTCTTTCTGGCAGTCCGCGATCGCTTGTGGAAGAATTGCAGGAAAGAGTATGGACAAGAATGATTAAGCCAGATGAAGTATTGCCCTCAGATTTGCAGATTATTACTTTTAAAATGCAGCAAGAAGCTAAATGGGTGCGTATTTTAAGTGGCTCCGCTCCTGATAGCAGCTTTACGTCGGCTCTCCCCGATCTTAATGATGTTTACTTTACTACTATGAAAAATAAGTAATAAGTAATATAGCAATTCTCGGTTTAGTGAGATACATCTCGTTTTTCTTAAAGCCATTAGCCATTAGCTATTAGCTATTAGCTTTCAATTATATGCCGTTACCTAGATTTATACTTCATTAAATATGAGAACCGCTATAAGCAAATTAATTACTGATAAATGTTAAATGATTAATGCTTAATGCTCAATGTTAAATGCTAAATGCTAAATGTTAAATGTTCTTCCCCATATTCAACTTTGAATTAAATTACCATCTACGTCGCCCTACCTTTTGGCTAGTTACGGCATTATTTTTTACCATCGCCCTAACAGATGTTGTTTCCAATGCTTCCCAGGGCAATGCCTTTTTTTATATCAATAGTCCTTCCCAAATTTTTCAGACAACTATTTGGTATACCATCTTTGGAATTTTGGCGGCTTCCGCTTTTGTTGCCGAAACTTTTGTTCGGGATAGTAACTATCGAATGGAGTCATTAATTCTCACTACCCCCATTAAGAAATGGAATTATTTAGGAATTAGATTTATTGCTGCTTTTGCTCTTACTCTACTGGCGTTTTCAGCATACCTGTTAGGGATGTGGGGCGGCACGCTGCTGCCTGGGTTAAACCCCTTTGCCCTGGGTGAATTTCGTCCAGATGCCTATGGCGTAAGCTATCTCCTGTTTACCATACCCAATTTATTGATCGTCAGCGCGATCGCTTTTGTGGTGGCGGCAAAAACCCGCAGCATGGTAATTACCTACGCAGGGGCAATAGTTTTAGTAATGCTCTATTTGGCTTCTTTAATGATGGTGGGTACGGAAGTAATTAACTTTGATGGTTACTTCTGGTGGGCGATGCTAGATCCTTTTGGCTTTCACGCTTCTGCTGCAACCACCTCTACTTGGACGGTAGAACAGCATAATACCCTGATGCCTGCTTTAACTAGTACTTTAATTTGGAATCGTTTATTTTGGCTGGGGTTGAGTGTAATGGCGATCGCCTGGGGCTATGGTAGCTATCGGATGAAGCTATCAGGTGTCGATGGAGGGAAGCAGAGAAAGCTAAGTCAGCGGGAAGAACAAATTCAGCAGAGAGAGTTTACTGTTAGTACCTTTCGACAACATAACCCTGTTAAACAATGGCTCTATCGCAGTTTGTTTGAGACGCAAACGGTATTAAGAGGGAAGGCGTTTATTCTGCTAACTATTTTTGGCTTAGGCAGTCTGATCATGACGGCGGTGGGGACTCGTACCTACCACTATTCCTATCCCAGCACTGATTTATTGGTTCATGCGGCTAACGTTTATTTAGAATATATTCTTTTCGCCATCATTATTGTCTATGCTGCGGAGTTAATCTGGCGCGATCGCAATTTACGCTTACAGGAGGTGATCGACGCAACCCCTGTAGCTAATGGTGTGTTGGTGTTTGCTAAATTAACGGCGCTGTGGCTCGTAATTACCATTAACCTCTTGTTGGCGATGGGGGTGATGGTAGCTTTTCAGGTAGCCAAGGGTTATTACGATTTTGAATTTCCCCTCTATTTCAAAATGCTGTTTGTTGAGCACGCTCCCTATTTTTATCTCACGGCGGTATTGGCAATTTTTACTCAGGTAATTACCCGCCAGAAATATGCGGGGATGGGTTTGGCGATCGCTCTTTCTCTGTCGAAAATCCCCCTGGATGCTTTGGGCTGGTATCACAATCTATACCGCATTAACCAGACTAACGATATCGAGTACTCCCTGATGAATGGTTACGGCAGGTTATTGATGGGGCACTTGTGGTATGTCCTTTACTGGGGCACCTTTGGGGCTATTTTAATGATGCTAGCTTACGTATTCTGGCTACGGGGTAGTGAGCAAAATTCCTTCAGGCGATCTCTGGAAATAGCCAGCACTAAAGTAAGGGCTATCTTGGGGCTTTTAGTACTATCGTTGGCTGCTGTGGGTAGCTGGATTTTTTACAACACCAATATGCTTAACGTTTATCAGCCCCCTGGTAAACAGGAAACCGCAGCGGAAATCGAAAGACGGTTTAAGCGGTATGAAAGTCTGCCGATGCCAGTAGTCACAGAGACGAAGGTTAATGTAGAGCTGTATCCTGATCAGGGCTACTTTACAGCAGATGGGGAATACCAGCTACGAAATAGTACTCAATCCCCCATCAAAGAAATTCATCTCCTGACCTTTGTTAATTTAGAACTTGAAGACGTAACTTACCCAGGTGCTAATCTCCGTCAAGCATATCCAGAGTGGGGTTACTACATTTACGATTTAGCAACTCCTTTGCTACCAGGAAAAAGCCAATCCCTGAAGTTTATTACCAGGGTTGAACAACCCCAAGGTTTTCGCAACCAGGTAGATGGCGATGATATTTTCATGGTTTATCCTAACGAGGTAGTGGGTAACGGCAGCAACCTGTATAGTCCGTTTATCCTCCCCTTCGTCGGCTACACCAAAATGGTGGAACAGAAAAAATCTTGGCTACGCTATAAGCTGGGCTTACCGCCCCTAGAGGAGAGAGTGCTGGCACACAATGATCCTCAAGGACTAAATCAAGGTTTTCTATTAACTCATTTAGGATGGGGCAACACTGAAATTACTATTGGTACCAGTTCAGAGCAAATTCCTGTCAGTACAGGGAAGCTAGTTAAACGCTGGAGAGAAAATAACCGCCAATATGCCCAATATCAAGCTACTACCCCAGATAAAGGCAAATTTACCATCTTTTCCGCCAACTATGAGGTATACACCAATAATAGCTACGGTGTACCCATCGAAGTTTATTATCATCCCCAACACGATTACAACATCGAACTGATTGCCGAAACCGCAGGACAAGCTTTAGCCTTCTATGAGCAAACCTTCGGTAAGTATCCCTTTGAGCAAATACGCATCGTCGAAACCTCTTACTACGACGAACAGCTATTCTCGGAAGCTGGCACTATCGGCATCCCCGAATTCCTGGTTTGGAAGAATCAGGCGGTAGGACAGGGTAAGGAAAATGTGATTGACTGGGTGACCTATCTGCTGGCGCAGTCTTGGTGGGAAGAGCAAATCATGGCGGCGGATGTAGCGGGGGCGATGACGATTCGCGAGGCTCTCAGCAGCTACTCCAGTATGCTCTATCAGCGATCGCGACGTTCCCCAGCAGAGCAAAGACTGGCGAAAAAACAGCAGATGCAGTACTATTTTCGCGGTTTAGGAAAATTTGACTTTAAAGAGCCTGCCCTAACTGATGTTTATAACGAGTTTCCTATCGCGCGGGATAAGGGAGGCATGGTTCTAGAGCAAATTGAATCTATTATCGGACAACCAGCCTTAATTTCGGCAATTAATGAATTTTTAGCCAAAAATAGCTATCAAGCTCCTCCCTACGCTACTATAATTGACCTTCAAGAGAAGATACTAGCCCAAGCTGATGCAGGCGATCGCCCGATAATCAAAGAGCTATTAAATAAAGTTGTTACCTACCAGGTAGGTATTGCCGATGCGGTTTACGAACCTCTAGCAAGCGGCAAATATCAGGTAACCCTAACTTTAGAAGGACAAAAAATTTACACTACCGAACTGGGCAAGCAAGACTTAACTAACCTCGATCTACCTGTAACCATTGCCCTGCAAGATAGTTCGGGTCAAGAAATTTATCGTCAAAAGCACCAGCTAGAGCAAGGGCAAACTACCCTAAAGCTTAATTTAGATCAGCTTCCTCACACTGCGGCGATCGACCCCGATTACGTCTTACCCTCGGCATTTCTGCAAAATAACGTTAAATCAATTCGTCAATCTAAAAAACGCTTAATGTGAATTAGCGGTGAGACCCCCTTCGGGTTCAGCAGTTGCTTCAATCAGTAGATCTAAAAATTACGAAAGAACAGAGTTGCTGACATTGGTTCTTCTATCTAATATCATTTCAGTTTTTGAATAAGACACATCATTTATCGGTTTTAGCTATTAGCCTTTAGCCGTTAGCCATTAGCTCGAACTATCTGTCTTAACTAAAAAGTAAAACGATATCGCATGATATTTTTGTACTAAATTCTCATCAAGAGGATCTCATTTATATTTATTGATTATTCGTAGTTGCGATCGCCGATTGTGCCTTACGACACAGCATGATTTTTTTGAATTGATTTTGGCGGGCGATCGCCCGATGACCAAGAAATTAACAACCACGATGCTTTATAATCGATGTCTATTCTGATGAAGACTTTGGTAATAACTCTTCAAGTTGTGGGAGAAACTCTGGTATTTCTCGATTAACTACATCCCAAATCACATCTGGCTTAATATTATCGTAATCATGAATTAGTTTATCTCTGATGCCAGCAATTTCTTTCCAAGGTAAATGGGAATTAGCTTGTCTAAATTCCAGGGATAATCTTTTTGTTGCTTCTCCCATAATTAGAATTTGATACAAAATAGCTGATAAGCGCATTTCATCACTTACCAAACTTTCCTGGGTAAGATTTTGAGCAAAATTAATGATTTTTGTTCCTGCTTGATAAATATCAATTATCGAGGCTAGATCTCTATTCTTGCTCATAAATTAATCTGGCGGTTCTTAAAATATCCTCTCTTCGTAACCAGTTCTCACTCCTTTCAATCCCATCTTTAAAGACTAGATCGACCTTGCGCCCAAATATTTGTTCTAGTTCTTCATTCATGGTGACAATTTTCCATCCCCAACCAGGATTAGGGAAAGACTGAACCATTACGTCAATATCGCTGCGATCGCCAAAATCATCCCGCAACACTGAACCGAATAAATAAAATTCTTTAATCCGCCACCGCTGACAAAAATCTTTAATTAATTCTTCAGGAATTTCAATGGCTAATGCTGGTTTTGACTGCTTCATGTCTCAAGATATTATCAATAGATCTAAAAATCACGAAAGAACAGAGTTTCTGAAATTAGTTCTTCTATACTAAAACGCTATCGTATGATTTTTTTGTACTAGTTTTAGATTAATCAAACGGTATCGCATGATATTTTTGTACTAAATTATCACCAAATCGCCATTAGACAATAAAATAGTACGCATATACCATTTTTTGTCAAAGAGTCGTAAATCTAATTCAAATATCCAACGTGAAATAGATCATTTTCTCAACCTACCTACTAACCACTAACCACTAACCACTAACCACTAACCACTAACTTCCTGACAAGACGGCAACAACATCCGCGATTCAATACCCGACCAGGTTGCAGCGGATACCCGCACTGCCACTTCCTTGCATTCAATTATTAGCCTATTGGCATAAAGATAATTTTCTAGTGCCGTGATTTCTGGATTTGATAACTTAAGCATTTCGGGAGTGAGATCAAAAGCCTCTAGCCAAATATTAATCATGCTTTGAGCAAAGGCTTGATGAACTTCTCCTGCTGCTGAATCATCTGGTATTTGTGGTTGGAGTTTGTTTAAGGTGTCAATCAGCTCTGGCAAATTTAGGTTCTGATAAATTTGTGCTTCCTCTGACCATCGTGCATAATCAATAAAATTTTCGATGGCGATGGCGATGGCGTTGGCTTTGGCGATGGCGTTGGCGATGGCGTTGGCGATGGCGTAGGCGATGGCGATGGCGTTGGCGATGGCGTAGGCGATGGCGTTGGCGTTGGCGTTGGCGTTGGCGATGGCGATGGCGTTGGCGTTGGCGATGGCGATGGCGTTGGCGATGGCGATGGCGTTGGCGTTGGCGATGGCGTTGGCGTTAAAAAGAGCAAGTACTCTTTTGCCGACAGGCTGAATATCTCCTGATGAAGTATCGGTAACTTTTTCAACCCAGGTAAGTAAACCCTGTAATTTAGGAGTATTCATTAAAGAATGAATCTTTTGCTCCATGGCTAACAGCAGATTATCAGCCTTTCTTAAGCCAGTCAGCAGTAAAAATACTTCCCGCCAGCGTTTATCACAGAGATGTTGATTGACTAAAGGTTCAATGGGGATATTGTTATAGTCAATCTGTTGTGCGGTTAAAAATTCCTGAATCGTGAGGTGGGAAAAGGAGTAGATGCCCTCCGCTCGTTCGACTAATAAACCATGCTGTACCTCAATATCTCGCAACACATGATTACCATCAACAAATTTTTCATCAGGTAATAATTCTGGTAACAAAGACTCAATTTGTTTAACCACCGTTCGCTTGGGGAAAAACAGTTGATCTTCGGTAAACGTATCGTAGGCTATCTGAGACAGGATTAATTCTTTGCGCTTGCTATCCAAGCCTTTATAAAGTTGTTCAATGGGGATTTCTTTGGCACCATTCCATTCTTCTAGTAAGACTCTTAAGGCTCGCTCATAAAGGGTGCTGCGATTCGTGGGAAATTGCCCTGATCGCTGGTAGAGGATACAGACTAAAGTTAATAGTAAAGGGGTTTGGGTTAGTTCTTTTGCCGCCTGATAATCGCCACTATTTAACCGCTCTAAACATTCTTTTCCCCTGGCAGAGTTAGAGGCAAACCAGTTAGTAATAAAGTTATTAATTTGCTCGTCGTCAAAATCGGCGATCGCCACATCGGTAAAGCGACGGAAGTTATGGCGATATGCAGCAATGCGACAAGAAGTAATAAAGCGGTTTTTGCTATGGCGATCGACAAAATTCTGAATCTGAGTCACCATGTCACTCATCCTCTCGGAGGGTACTTCATCTAAACCATCTAAGAGAATTAATAATTTACCCTGTTCTAAAAACTTGTTAGTTAGCTCTTGATATTCAGGTAAACCACAGTTAGCAAACTCTGCGGCGATCGCCTGTTCAAAGTCTATTTCTCCTGTACGAAAGGTTTTTAACTCCAGCAAGACGGGAATACAGTTAGGCTGATATTCTCCTTGGGGTCCTTTTAACGCCTCTAATCCCACCTTCCTTAAGAAAGTAGTCTTACCCATTCCTGGCGCACCCAACACCATTAAATACCGTTTTTGATTAGCAACTTTAATCCCTGGCTGCTTGGGACATTCCTGAGACTGAAAACCCCGTACCTTATTATCACGAAATACTGACTCTAGAGCCTCAATGGATTCAAAAGTCCGTAAAGCTTCAGGATTCAATAGCTGAACCGTAGTGTAGACAGAATCAAGGCTAATAGGCTCCGACATGCCTAGAACTTTTAGCGTGCCATGACGCACAACATAGTTTTCAACATATTTCTCATACTTCTCCTCTAATAGTTGGGTTATTTCTACAGAAGAAGTGTCATCGAGAGTCAAATCATTCTTGATAGTAGTCGCTAGGAGATTTTCGTTGATTTGCAAGATGGATTGCCAATCTAAGCTCAATTTCTCGCTAATTTCTACAAAATTTAGATAATCAACAGCTCTGCCATTGAGAAAATTTTTGACTGTAGAACGACTCAATCCCAATTCCATAGCTAAAGCTTTTTGACTGGGAAACCCCTGGCGTTGAACAGCCTGCTTGACTTGAGAAATATATTGAGGGGCAACTTGAAGCGATCGCGACATTGTACAGATCAAAATATGTTCTGTTCTTGATCTTAACCCTAGTTAAAAGTCAACCTCAAGTCAACTATAAGTCACCCATCTGCTCACCCCAAAACTCAACCCTTACTTAGACAAAATAAAACTAAGAAGAGAGTTAATAAATAAATTTTAGACATCCTAAAAACTTAGTAAATAAAGGTTGAATAAACATTTATTTAAAATACCCTTGTCTGCTTTAGACAAGGTTAATTTTTGGATGTAGTCTTCTATTTTTCTTGATTCTAGTTTCCGCTATGGAGTGATAACTCCTCTAAATATGTTTATAACAAGTCAAAAAAGATGTTTGAACAGCTGCTAACTTCAGTAAATACTAATAAGCTAATCCTGTCTATTATTATAGTCGTATTTACAGTTCCTTTAATACACATAATAAGGAAAATCGCCAATATAAATGCACCTTTAACGGCGATTGGAACTGATTTGAACTTATTTACCTATGGATTTCTTGCTGATTTGGCGTTAAAAGGCTTAAATGGAGAATCTTTTTGGGAAAAATATCCACCAGAACTAGTGGTGAATAAAAATATGGCACTATTTCTAATAATTACAGGAAATACACTAATTATGATGATAAACTTCAAGCTTGAAGTTTATGTAAAAACTTTGAAAAATAATAGACAAGTAACTCCTGATATTTTTAGAAAAATCAATTGGATTTACAAACCAGGTGTTTTGCTTCTGGGATTGGTGAGCCTTTCAGTATATTTATTTGTAAGTTCTGGTTTCTAGAAAACTTTTATTATGAAAAATGGTGAAGACTAAAGAGATGATCAAGCAAGACTATTTTATTAATCTACTATCTCACTACTCCGTTGCTTCACCAACTTATTTACTTAACTAAAATAATGTCCTAACCAGCAATTAACTCAAAACCCTGCTGAAAATGGCGATCGCATAACACCAACTTTCCTTCTGTCCAGTCGTCAAAGGCTAACTGAGCAGCGGTTTCCACCCCTGCGGCAACGTCTCGCCCTGAACGCCCAATTAAGTAGCTAGCATAGACATTAAGGTCTACGTCTTCAGCTAAAACCCAGTCGGGATGAATTTTCCGACTCAACATCTGCTCAATCTCAGCAATGCCTGGTAAAGGAATGGCAATTTTCTTTTGCAGACGCGATCGCACTGCGGGGTCAATATTCTCCAGATAGTTAGTGGCACCAAGGACAAAAACATAGCCGCCGTGGTTATGTACCCCATCCACTTCCTGAAGAAACTGATTCACCAGGTTTTGATTTTCCAAATCCGCATCGCCGCTACCCATACCGCCCCGATTGGGAAACAGAGACTCCATCTCATCGAAAAAGAGAATCGCAGGAGATTGACGACGCGCCTGGTTAAAGACATCAGCCAGATTGCGGGAACTCTGCCCTACCCACTTACTCCTAATATCGGCGGGGGAGTAGCTTTTAAAGTAGAGCTGTCCTACAGAAGCCATTACCCGTGCAATTTGGGTTTTACCCGTGCCAGGTTCACCATAAAGTAGTGCCCCTTTAGGAGGATTAATCCCTGGAGGAAGATTAGTATAGTTTCCTACCAGCTTCACTAACCGCTTAAGCTCTTCCGTAATCCGAGTCGGCAGGACAATATCATTCCAGGTCAGTTCCCCTTGGGGAGCCTTAGATTGAATTACCGCCTGGAAGTGCTCCATGGTAATGGTTAACGTCTGGTCTGGCAGGAGGCGATCGCTGGCATACTGTCCCACCTCACTGACGAGTTGGCGAATATCCCGCCCTGATTTGCCCTCCAGAAGACGGGCAACCCTTGACCAGTCAAGATCAGAAGCTACCTGCATTCCCTTAGTAAACAGATGGAGTAACTCCACTCGCTCAGGCTGTGCAGGTAAAGGAATTTCCACCACCTTATTGAGGCGAGAACGGACGGCATTATCCACCCGTTCGACGTAGTTAGTCGCACCGACAACAAACACCCCAGGGGCACTACCACGAAAGCCATCAAGCTCTTGCAATAGCTGGTTAATCAGCTCAATTTCATACTGGGAAACATTGCTCTCCCGCTGGGGAAATAAAGCATCAATTTCATCAATAAACAGGATTGTCGGGGCTTCCCTTCTGGCTCGCTCAAAGGTTTGAGACAGCTTTTTGCTAGATTCCCCAATATACTGCGATCGCATTTCGGCGATGGAAAGATCCATAAAGCTACAGCCCGCAGCCTGTGCCAATACCCTCGCTACCTGGGTTTTCCCTGTCCCTGGGGCTCCATAAAGCAGCATTCCCTTAGCGGGAGTTACCCCTGGAATTGGATCGCGGTAGGAACGGAGAAAGCGTTCCAGAATTTTTTGCAGGGTTTGCTTTAGTCCAGAACTAAGTACTAACTGTGACCAGGCGGACTGATCCACCTCCACTGGGGGCAACAGACCTTTTTCAAAGTCTACCCGCTGGAGTACTACCTGCTTACTCGACCAGTCTGTCCTCTGAATATACGCCTGTCCCACCTTTGACAGCAGTCCCTGAATATCTCGTCCTGACTTGCCTTCCAGCAGACGGCTAATAGCCTCTAGCTCTACGTCTGGCTCTAGCTGCCACTGTTTATCCTTCAGGGCATGTTCCAGCATCAACTTCCGTTCTCGAACCCCAGGTAGTGGTACTTCTAAAGTCTGCTGTAGACGAGAGATTACCGCTGGATCGACGGTTTCTGAACGGTTCGTGGCTCCCAGCAGAAAAATTCCCGCCGCCGACTGTGCCGCACCATCCACCTGCTGGAGAAACTCGTTAACCAGCTCCACCTCTGGGGTAATGCCCGTGCCCTGCCTACGGGGAAACAGGGAATCAATCTCATCAAAAAAGAGAATACAGGGGGCGCGATCGCGAGCATCGTTAAAGATGTTCTGTAAATTTTTTAAGCTACCTGCCTGGAGGGTACTTTTAACCTCACTGGGAGAGATCGCCCGAAAGAACCAGCCTGCTTTAGCTGAAAGATAGCGGGCAATCTGGGTTTTTCCCGTACCAGGTGCCCCCGTTAAGAGCATGCCCTTGGGTAGGGGGAGTCCCAAACTAAGAGCCTGGGGCAGATTTTTTAAAGTTGCTAGAGTTTGCTCTACCCGCTCCATAATTGCTGGGGGCAATACCAGATCGGGAATATCAGCGTTGTCTCCCGTCCAGAAAATAGCCTGCTGGAAATGCTTCAGGGTCAATGTTCCTTTGCCGTCAGGAGCGTCCTGACAAGCTAGGTGATAGGTTTCTTCCACCTTGGCTTTAATTGCTCGACCAGATTTACCCGTCAGTAGCAGTGCCACTGCCTGCCAGTCAAAATCAGGGGCGACAGGACGAGAGCCCACAAAAAGCTTCAGTAGGGCGATTCGCTCCGCCTGAGCAGGCAGGGGAATGGCAATGGTTTTTGATAAACGAGAGCGTACTGCCGCATCCACCTCTTCCACCCGATTAGTAGCGCCAACAATAAAAATGCCTCGTCCATTATTGCCTACCCCGTCCACTTCCTGGAGAAACTGATTGACTAGCTCAATCTCGTGCTGTACGCTTTGCTCTCCACGGGAGGGAAATAAACCATCAAGCTCATCAAAAAATAGGATCGTCGGTGCCTGACGGCGGGCTTGAGCAAAGATACGGGATAGCCTGCGGTTACTCTCCCCAACATATTTATCGCGAATTTCCCCCGCGCTCACCGCCTGGAACTGAATTCCCCCCAGGCGCGCCATTGCCCTGGCAATCTCCGTCTTACCCGTTCCTGGAAGCCCTGAAAGTAACAGCCCCGCAGGAGGAGTTAGCTGAGGGTTGGCAAACGCTTGAAGAAACTGAGCCAGAGTTCTAGTAAGCTCATCCGTTAACCGCTGGGGAAGAATTACCCCCGTTAGCTGCCCCGTAATTTTGGGAATCAAGACCCCATCGAGATCTCGACGACGTACCCGCAGGCTAGAGTCTGGTAGCTGGGTGACAATCCTTCTGGCGATCGCCTCAATATCCCGCCCCGATTTCCCTACCAGAAGCTGGGCATAGTAATCTAAATCAACATCAGCCGCTAATTCTAGAGTCTTAGCCTGTCCCTGGGTTAAAAAATACTCCAGCATTTGCGATCGCTGTTCCACCGACGGCAGGGGCAGTTCACTCCGTGCCGTAAGCCTTGATAGCACCGCTGTGTCTAGCTGTTCCGCGCGATTGCTGGTGCCTACCACCACCACTCCTGAAGATTGGGAGAGACGGTCAAATTCCTGTAAAAACTGATTAACCACCTCCACCGTAGTAGGGTCTCCCAACTGCTCTTCCCGCCTAGGTAAAATTGCCTCAATTTCGTCAAATAAAATGATTGAAGGAGCCTGCGCCTTAGCCTCGACAAAGATTTCCTGCATGTTTTGCACGCTCTGCCCCACCAGAGGACTTTTAATCTTCCCTGGAGTAACGGTAATCAATTCACACCCAGCATCTTGAGCTAGTAGCTGGGCTACGGTGGTTTTACCCGTTCCTGAAGCTCCCGTGATTAAAATTCCTGTGGGTACGTCGGGCAGTTCAGGATTAGACAGCTCCCAGTCCCGTAAACTCTCTGCCCACCGCTGGAAGGGCTGGAGGATTGGGGGGTCTAAAAATATTGACTGCCAGATAGTGCTAGAAACTGGCGGTAAAAATGACTCAAAATGCCTCCAGGAGAGACAGCTTGCCCCTTCCTTATAACGTAGTTCTTCTGCTCCCTTAACCGCATCTTCGAGTTCATGGCTGCTGATGCGACCAAATTTCTCCGCCAGCAGAGGCAAATTGAGCTGGATATCTAAAGGCGTACTCGTATGGTGCAGATATTTATTAAGCACCGCAACTCTCCCATCCAGAGTTGCTTGGGGTACTGGCAGCACAAAGCTAAACACCTTCCCTGGCTGCTGAACCTCCTCTGGTAGCTGCCCTAAATTTCCAGCAGTAGCCAGGATAATCATCTTTTTTTCTTGATGCTTGGGCTCGGAATTCCACTGCCAGTAAATATCGCGATCGCTCTCCAATTTCTCCTTGAGCTTTCTGGCTTTTTCCGTCTCCGAGGCAATATCGGCAATACCCACCTTGCCCCAAAACCGATTCCACCAGGTAGTCTGCCCCGTTTTGGTTGGGTTTAAGTCCTGAGCCTGTTGCAGATAGCGATAAAAAACATCAAAATTTTGCAGCACCACCACCGCAGGAGTATTTTTACTGGCTTTTTTTAATCCTTGGTAGATTAGCTTCTGCGCCTGATAGAGATTATTTGCCCCCCCTAGATCACGGCTAATGAAGTTAAACTCCTGCTCACGCTCTTGACTCAAACGTTCAGCTAAACAGCGGGCTAGGAAGCGAATACCACGCCCCTGGCTTCCCAAGAGTAAAATTCCCTGAATTGGCTGACTAATCTTAGCGTCTAAGATCAAATTAGCGTAATCCCAAAGCTGACTCCGCATCTCAGGATGTCCCTGAAAGTTCGACCAGGCAAAAAGATTTTCTGGGGGTGGCTCAGGATAATAAACATCTGATGGAACTTGATTTGGAGAAGGCATTTGGGGCAGCAGCCTGAGCTTTACTCCTGCTTCCTTTCCCAGGCGAAACCACTGATGGGGATGAATCGCCTCTTCCTTAATTTGCTCTTCCTTGATATAGGTACCGTGGATACTGTCGCAGTCTCTAAGTCGCCATACTTTTCCATCCCAAAACAGTTCCGCGTGAAGACGGGAAACCTGGGGTAAATCGAAGCGAATATCACGGTCTGGGTTGCGACCTAATTTGTAAACGCGATCCTCGTGTAGTCGCCAGGCTTTTCCTGACTCTTGCTCTTCCAATAACATCGTTAATCTCTACTCCTACTGCTCGCGATTGATTATGAAAGAGGCGGTTGAGCCTTCAGGAATCGGCGTTTCGTTGATATTTCCGACCCCTGCCACGTTAACTTCTAGGGTAATTCCGCCCTCACCATCTTTATCACCATAAATTTCGATTTTATTTTCCCCAGGTAACAAATCAACCATTAGTACTTGACCGCGGTTAAAGATCATTTCGTTTTCGGTAATCACTTCCCCATTAACGATCAGACTTACAAAGTCTCCATCCTCATCCACATTGTCTCGTAGTCTGATAGCTACCGTAGAGGCTTTGGTTGCCATGTTTCTAAAGCCAAAACTATTCCCATTCAGATTGGCAAAATTCCCTAGAGCCACCGTAGAGTTGGTTGTAGCATTACCCTGCACCTGGGGCTGGTTAAGCTGAGGAATCGCCACGTTGAGATAGGGGTCGTTAGCCGAAAACTGTGCTGGTTGATTATTACTGGGGGGCTGCTGTACTGTTGCCGCCGCTGGCTGAGTTTGGGGCGCGACGCTCGGTGATGCCTGAACTTCAGGAGTAACCGCTGGGCTGGGTACTGCTGCTGCTGTCGTAACTGGTTCAGGTGCGGTTACTGGAGCTGGTAGCGCCACTGGGGGCGGTAGGGGGGTGGGTCGTGCCGCCTCGGCTAGGGTTGCGGCAAACTCTTGTTCCTGAGCGGCAGCTAATTGCTGTTGCCACTGCTGTGCCTGCTGTTGTGCCTGCTGGTACTGGGGACTATTAGCAGGAATCAACTCCGCTAGGGCGATCGCCTCAGGAATTTTTCCTGCCTGAACTTCAGCCGTTGCCTGCTCCATGATTTGTTGCGCCCAGGTGGCAGATAGGTTTTGGGCTTCAGGAGTTACTGCCACTCCAGCGGGCACTCTTTGCAGAATGGCGATCGCCTGAGATAGCTGCTGGGGCTGCCCCTGAGCTGCTAATAGCTTTGCCTGTCCTAATAATACCTGCCCCTGTTGTTCCTGCCGCTGATTTACCCCAGCCTGAGGAGTAGCATTATTGACGGCAGCGTTAGGGGTACTTGGGGGGGCTGACTTGCCTTTGGTCAGCAGCTTGAACTGAGAGCCTACACCAGCGGCAGTAGCAATTAAAACCCCCGCCATTACAATCCCTGTCAGCGACCATTTCTTACCGCCCTGTTCTACGGTATCTAGATTTTCCCCAACTGTTTGGCTGTTCTGCTGCTGGCGAGAGCGCTTTAACTGTGCTGGCGACTGATTAACTAGACGCTGCTGCTGTCGATTGACCTTTTTTAATTCCTCTTTAGCCATGGTTAGACCTCTAGATGTTTATGTATTAGATATTTATTGAGATTTATGAGCCGCTGTTTAGGGCGCAGGTAACCTGTACCGCTGCCGCATTGCCCAAGTAATAAACAGGAAAATCTGCGTCCAGGGTTACTTCTTGTTCGTAAGGTAAGCTTTCGGGAACCAGCAGCCGTAGCTGATAGTTTCCTGGGGGAAAATCATTACCCCCCGTTAGAGATTTAAGCCAAATAAAACCTTTCAGAGAGCTATCCTGACCTCGGGCAATTAAGTTCCCCTCCTGCAAAACTTCTAGAGTCGCATCTCCTTGCTGTGCCGTTTCAGGATAATAAAATCTTGCCGCAAAACCGCGATCGGGGACGGGCGGCTCAAGCTCGTTCTGAACGTAGTTCGGACACTTGGGGAAAAAACGAGCCGTTACTCTCTCAACTAAAGGTCTGGTGTATTGCGGCAAAAACCAATAACTCCCCGCTGCTAGTGCAGCAGTTGCTAACACGCCCCAAATGACCCACCCCTTCGACTTGCGTGTCCTCTTTTTGACTGGGGCTAATCCTGCTGCGGCAATTTTTGATTCAGTTTCTGCCGCCTCAAACTTAATCGCATCCCAGGCATCGATTAGCTGACATCCTTCTGTTTTCAGCATTTCTTGCAGTAAGCTACTGACCTGGGTTGAAAAACCTAGAGAATCTATCGACACTGGCTGATTCCAAGGAGGATTTTGACCAATACGTAAAGCAACAATGGTTTTGGCTAGGGCATAGAGATCCCACTGAGCCGTTGCCGTTGCCATGCCGTCTCGCTGTTCAGGATGGGCATAGCCAGGAGTATAGATTCGGGTATAGCCCAAGGCTTCCCCCTGATCGCCAATGGTCGTCTCCAGAGCATTTAAAGTACTGAGGTCACAAGCAGAACCAAAATCGACAATTACCGTCGAACCGTCTGGCTGACGACGCATCAAGTTGCTGGGCTTGATATCTCGGTGGACAATTTTTGCCTGATGCAGTTGCGCCAGTCCCTCAAGAACTTCCCAAAATACTTTTTCTAGCTCGGTAATGGTCAGTGGAGCATTCGTATCGTCTAAATAACTGGAATAGTTAATGCCGTCAATAAATTCCTGCTCCAGATAGAGCGTGTCTTCCTGCTCAAACAGAGAGTAAATTCGCGGAATGCTGGGATGATTGAGCTTTTCTAAGATTTCCGCAGTTCGCATAAAAGTACGTCGCCGTAATTTGCGCTCTGCACGATCCCCTTCTAGGATTAACTCCAGCAAAGCTCTTTTGGGCTGACGGATGTCGTGAGTGTTCTTTGCTGCATACACCAGGGCAAAACTGCCCTGTCCGATTTTTTGCTCAATTTGATAGCCAGCGATATTTTTTGATGGAGACCTCTGATTCATGTCTTATTTTTAGAAGCAAAAATTTAAATGAATATTTTGAAGATTTTTTAAATGTCTAGATCAATCAAATGTAATTGATCTAGGGGGAGTCTCTGAGAATCAGGTCAGCTCTGCAATCCTGATGTCGGCTCCTTAATATTGCGGGTTGGGTTTAAATGGTTACAGTGCGTCCCAGACCCTGCTTTCTCTTACTGAAACAACATTTGTATCAGTCGTAATTCCCAACTTGGTTGAGAAATCTTATGCTAAGGCTGTTTTTTGATGGTTAATCACTATCTTTCTATTTTTCTTTTTGAGACTGCATTAGATTAGATCTTACTAATTGCATTCGCTTAATTTAAGATTACTAATTATTTCACCGTTAATCTGGCTCTTATAAACACTTTTGATACCGTTTTTGATTACACTGTTGATCTTGATCGAGATCAACAAAAGATAATACGCACAGTCTTTAAAATATTACATTTTTTGGGCATAGAGTTGCATCCACCTACATTAAAATTATTAATTATTAAGTTTCTTATTTGGTCGCGATTCTCGGCTATTGACGCAGTTTACAGTCAGGATCCTTGATCCAAATCAAGAGCAAGAAGAAGAAGTTAAGATTTAAGATGTAGATAACATTTTAGTTGGATTATTGGATAACTTCGGCATGATTTAAACTTGATAAATACTTGAAAGTAAATTTGCCTCTTTTGAATGTATTATATGGGATTGAGGTCTGTTATTGTTGACCTTGATCAATAGTAAACTTTAGCAAAATTGTTAAAATACAGTAACAATTTTTCGGGGTATTATTACACACAATTATTTATAATAATCACGATAGCAAAATTTTTTATATCTGAATCAGCACAAAATTATAAAAGCTAGGGATAAATGTATATAAATATACATCCTGATAAGTTTTTATCGATTTATGAAAGCTAGCCGACTTAATGAAGAGTGATGTACTCAAAGGTCATCATAATCAGGCTAGTAAGCATATAACTTCAAATCTATTTTCCCATCAGCTAGTTACAAATATGCCTGGGGACAAAAGGTGAATTTTGGTTGATCTAAATCAAATTTTGAACTGCTAATATTTTGCAAATTATCAATTTTAAGAACCATGATAATTAATCCAGTTTTCCGTGAAAAGAAGCGCCTTTGGCTTCAGCAATCTAAGAATGTTTTGGGTAACTGGAATACGTTACCCCTCAAAACAGCATTATTCTTGATTTCGACTCTAGCTCTCATAGCTCCTGGCGCTGCCGTTAGGGCAGAAATCGTCTTGGGGATTATTGAAACCTATAATCCGCAAACCAGAGAAGCTACCATTAGCCTCGGAGAGCAGGATGGCGTGGGTAAATATGACCGAGGGAAAATTGAGCTAACTAGTTTGGACAATCCCAACGTAAGGTTTGTCGGAGCAAATATCGTGGTGACTAAAGTAGAGAAGAACTTTGCTGTAGTTAGCGTGCGGGAGGCTCCAGGGGTTCCCGTGCCGATTGAGCCAGGAGCTAGAATTAGCCTTGATACAGATTCTGGCATTGCTCGCCGAGAGGAAGAAGCGAAAATAATTGCAGCACAGCAAGCGGAGGAAGCGCGTCGCCAACAGCAGCTAGAGGCGGCTAAGGCAGAAAAAGCTCGTCGGCAGAGGGAGCTAGAAGAAGCGAGGACAGCGGAAGCTCGCCGTCAGCGGGAACAGGAAGAAGCTCGCATTCTGGAGGCTCGTCGCCAGGAGGAGGCAGCCCAGGCAGCGCGTCGCCAGCAAGAATTAGAGGAAGTTCGTGCCGCAGAAATCCGTCGTCAGCAGGAAGAAGCTCAGGCAGCCCAGAATCAGCAAGAGTCTAGCACTGCCCCAGAAGTTGCAGAGCTAGAGCCAGACTTAGAGGAGGCAAAGCAGTTTTGGCAACGTGAGGATGAGGGAGCACCCCAAGCTACGGCAAGCGATCTACCTTTAGATTATTTGCAGGCATATAGCAATGCCCGACAGCAGCCCTCTCCTGAAACCTATTATCGGTTTGCCCAGGTATTAATTGACTATGAAATTGAGGAACAGGCTCTAAATTGGCTAGAGGAAACGCGATCGCAGTTTCCTGAAACTACAGCCGTCAACGATCTATATCGTGCAACCCTCTTGATCCAGCAAGGAAAGCTGGCTAAGGGAGAAAAAGTCTTGGCTGCCGTAAACCTCCCAGATAGTTCTTTTACGTCAGAATTTCGCAGCTATATTGCAACTCAACAGGGGGATTGGGAACAGATCTTGGCGATCGCCAAACCAGAAAAATCGGCGGCTACCTACAATAACTTTCTGATTGCCCGTTACTGTAACCAGCCCTTTATATTTGATCGTGAGACCGATTTAAGTCCTAAGCCCTGCCCCTTCGGTGAAGCAACTCCTGAACCAGCAAACTCAGAGATAGCAGAGGATGAGAAACCAGAGAAGGAAGAGTTAGAGCGTCTTGCCGCTCTCAGAGCAGAAAATCGCGAACAGGTGCGCCAAATTGGCGAACAGGCTCTAGCGGCATACCCTGAAGATCCCTATATCCTCAATACCCTTGGGTTTATTGCCCTCCAGGCAGAAGATTACCAACAAGCATTTCAGCACTATGAACAGCTAGCAAGTATTCTGGATCGCTATGACGTTACTCCGCCCCGTCTCCAGCTAATTAAAGCCAACGCCATTGAATATGTGAATAATTACAATCAAAATTACGAGTTTTTAGCAGAAAATGGCGAAGATCTTGAGTCTTTACGTTCTAGCCAGAACTCCCTCGGTAGAGCAGTTTTGATTGGTGGCGCGGGAACCGCAATTAGTAGTGCCCTCAGTAATGACGTTAGTCCTGTTGGTTTAGCGGCGGGGCTTGTCTCAACCCTACTGCGTTTTAATCAGACCAGAACGCGAGTTAAAGATATTGCAAAAGAGAGCAATTCCATCGCCGATCAAATGCATAATACCTTTACCAAGGACATTGATTTATTGCCGACTCCCCCAGATTTAACCGCTGATTCCCTGCTGAAATTGACTAACAAACCAGTTCAGCCACGGCAGATAAATCAGCCCAGCAATAACTCTCAAGATAATAGCGCGCCCACTGAGCCCCAAGCCTCCGAGGAACCCCTAGATCCAGAAGCTGCCAGAATCGAGGATAAAATGCGCCAGTTTGATGAATTTTGGCAAAAATCACAATAGCTACTAATTACTAATAACTGTAATGACCAATCCCTACCGTAGCAGTTTAGGATAGAGACAGTGATGTAATTATAAATTCTGGCTCGTTCTAGAAACATGAAAAAGCTGCTTGCCAACTGGCGTAAATCTTCATGGTTAGCAAGTAGCTCATTAGATACTCGCTATGCTCTGATTGAAGCCTGCTTAATTGGCTTGTTTTCTGCTTTGGTGGCAGTGTTGCTCAAGCAGGGAGTAGGCTGGCTCGGAGGCTGGCGCGTTCATGCGGCAAATACAGCGGGGGCAAAACTGGTATTACCCCTGACGGGATTGATTCTAGGAACTTTTGCTGGGGGCATTATTGAACTGCTGTCTCCTGCGGCATCGGGGGGAGGAATTCCCCAGGTCAAGGCTGCTTTGGCTAAATACCCCATAATATTGAATCTTCGGGTCGCCTTAGTTAAAACTCTGGCGACGATTTTGATTGTCGGGGCGGGATTTACCCTCGGAAGACGGGGACCTACGGTACATATCGGTGCTGCTTTGGGGGCGCAGGTTAGCCGCTGGATTCCTAATTCCCCCACTAATCGCCGTCAGATGATTGCCGCAGGTGCCGCAGCAGGTTTAGCCGCAGGGTTTAATACTCCCATCGCTGGGGTGTTATTTGTGGTAGAAGAACTGATGCGGGATATTTCTGGCTTAACTCTGGAAACGGCGATCGCAGCATCGTTTACGGGGGCGGTAGTATCCCGCATTTTTGGCTCTACAGATCTGAGCGTTCCTTTAGGAGTGATTGATTCGGTTCGGCGCAGTAGTTTTGCCGTTACGGAAATTCCCTTTTACGTCCTGCTCGGTATTTTGGCGGGTATCTTTGGGGGCATCTTTAATCGTGCCATCGTTCGCGGCATGAGTTTGGGTCGTAGTTTACCAATCCCAATTCCCCTCCGTATCGGCTTTGCAGGATTAATATCAGGCTCGGTTGTTGCCTGGCTACCGCCTTTTTTTCAGGACAATGCTGGATTAAGGGAGTTACTGATTGCAGGACAGTTTAACTGGCAAACTACGGCATTAGTTTTTGTGGTTCAGTTTTGTCTGACCATCTTGGCATATAGTTCGGGTACTCCTGGGGGGCTATTTGCCCCAGCATTGGTCTTAGGTTCGGCTTTGGGCTATTTAGTAGGACTGATGGAGGTGGCTTTAATTAGCTCGGAATCCCCCTATACTTTTGCTCTGGCAGGGATGGGCGCTTTTTTTACTGCCGTGGTTCGGGTTCCCGTGACGGCAATTATTATCGTCTTTGAAATGACTGCGGACTTTAATTTAGTTCTGCCTCTGATGATTGCCTGCGCCGTAGCCTATATTGTTGCCGAGAGTGTTTCCGCGGGGTCGCTATACGAACATTTACTAGAGGCAGTGGGCATTGAGATCACCGAAGAAAACCCCCAAAAAGATTTTATGGCAGAATTGACCGCTGATGATGTGATGCAGTCTAAGGTGGAAACTCTGCCCAGCAATTTACCCTTATCAGAGCTAGTTAGGGCTATGTCTCGCTCCCACCATCGTGGCTTTCCTGTGGTAGAAGACAGTAAACTGGTGGGAATTATTACCCAGTCAGATATCCCCAAAGACATTAACCCCGCTACTAGCTTATTCCTCAGAGATATTATGACCCCCCAGCCGATTACGGTGGTGCCCGAGACTCCTCTGGCGGATGTTCTCTATCTCCTCAATCGTTATCAGCTTTCTCGTCTCCCCGTTACCTTTGGCAGTCAGCTTCTAGGGATTATTACTCGCAGCGACATCATTAAGGCTGAGGCAAAACAGTTAAACTATGATTCTCAAGTTCACCCCCGATTTGAGCCTTCCTACGTAATTTATCAAAGCCGTTCCCCAGCAGTAGGTAATGGCAGGATTTTGCTGCCTTTAGCCAATCCAGACCACAATCAGACTCTCCTCGAAATCGCAGGGGCTATCGCCAAGCATCATCAGTATGAGCTAGAGTGTGTGCGGATCATTAAGGTGCCCCATCATATACATCCTGCTCAAGCTAAGGTGAAGACTCAAGCTGAACGGGAATTAATGTCCCAAGTAGAAGCTTGGGGGCAGGCAGCGGGAATTCCCCTCCACACCCAAATTCGGGTGGCAACGGACGTTAGTGAAGCAATCCTCGAAACCATTGCCCGAGAACATATTGATTTGCTGTTGATGGGTTGGCAGCTTAAAAATGAGGGTATTGAAGCCATTTTTAGTAATACCGTTGATTCTCTGATTCAACAAGCCCCCTGTAATCTGATGCTAATTAAGCTGGGGGATGCCCCCCATGCCTTCCCGCAACAGCTGCGCCTCAGACACAAGTGGCTAATTCCCACTACTGGAGGCGATCGCATTAACAAGCTATTGCCTATCTTGCCTGCTTTAGCTTCTTTGAGCCAGATCCCCCCTAAAATTCAGCTTTGTCAAGTATCCTCCCCCGAAGCAACCCCCACTTTTTCGCGCGATTTCCGAGCCGCCGCTGCACTACTAAAAGAGGAAATTGACTACCCTGTGATTCCTCTACTGCTCACTGCTAATTCTGTCTCCCAGGGCATCATTGAATTAACGACACACAAAAAGTATGGCTTAATTATTTTGGGTGCCAGCAACGAAGGGCTTCTGCAAACTATGGTTAAGGGTAATATTCCCAAGGCGATCGCCTACCATACCAACAGCACAGTAATTATTTTTCGCAGCTTAACTAAATAAAGTTATCCACAATACAGATCATTTTTGGTGGTTGCAGCAAGATAATAGTAAGTGAAAATATCTACTTTATTATTTAGGTTTTCTTAACATTTATCGCCGATAGTTATCAGTGATCCCTAGTACGAAGTTAAGGTTTCTTGATATAAGTGTTGCATACTTTGACGATTTCCTCACATCTCTAAAATTTTATTTATATTAGAGATATACAAACAAATTAAGTTAGAAGAAAAGATTTGTTGCATCTAGTTAAGGTAAATAAAAATTATGAGTCTCAATACCTGCCCCTGTTGCGCTTCGTCGATGTTGCTGCATCTCAGCCGCCGCCGTAGCTACTGGCTTTGCCCCCATTGCCGCCTTGAGATGCCACATCAGGCTTCTCCAGCTAAAGCTAAGAAAAATAAAGCGCTTAACTTTAATTCAGCCCCCTTGAAAACAGCGGTTGTTGCGTCAAAGTCTTCAAAACAAGTTACCGTTGCTTGAAATTTAATATTATTTTAATAATTGTTTTTTGATATTGTGCGTTAAAAACTCAAGCTTGAATTTTGGAGTTTAATTAAATTGTTGAAACTGATTAATTAGTAACTAAATCACTTCAGTATTTACACGTATTTGTAATTTAGTTCTCTATAGAAAAAGCTAATAGTGAGACAGTTGCATTGGTGAAGCATTGAGGTCTTGCGAGACAGTCCTTCCTAGAGGATGTATTATGATCTTTAGGGTGCAAGGGAATGCTTTCCGATGTCGAACCCGAAGGGCTAATAGCTAATAACCCTCCAGCGAAGCCAACTCACATTAAGCGTATTTTAGGCAACAGCATTGCTCAAGGTCTGCACAAAATCAGGATAAGAGATAGCGATCGCCTCTGCCCGCTTAATGATAGTGGTGCTCTGAGCCTTGAGAGCAGCAATAGCCAAGCTCATAGCAATCCGATGATCTGTTAAGCTATCTACTTCTGAGCCCGAAAGCCTGTTGCCACCAGTAATTTCTAAACCGTCTGGTAGCTCGGTAATTTTCGCTCCCATTTTATTCAACTGGGTTGCCATCGCTGCCAGGCGATCGCTTTCTTTGACCCTTAATTCAGCAGCATCTCTAATCACGGTTGTTCCCTGAGCAAACATGGCAGCCACAGACAAGATTGGGATTTCATCAATTAAGCGGGGGATTAAATCTCCGCCAATTTTGCAGGATTTAAGCTTGCTAGTTCTAACTCTCAGGTCTGCTACTGGTTCACCTGCCACCAGACGCTGATTTTCCCGAGAAATATCAGCCTCCATCATCTCCAGGGCTTCTAAGATGCCGCACCGAGTTGGATTAACTCCTACGTTAGTAATCAGCACGTCTGACCCTGGAATAATTGCCCCTGCAACTAGCCAAAAAGCAGCGGAACTAATATCACCTGGAACCACTACCTTTTGCCCCTTTAAAGTGGGCTGACCAGTCAAGGTAACGCTATTAGTGGCGGAGTCAATATCTAGGGTTGCGCCAAAAGCCCGCAGCATTCTCTCGCTATGGTCACGAGATAAGGCTGGTTCCGTAACGGTAGTTTTGCCGTCCACCATCAAGCCAGCCAATAAGATGCAGGACTTGACCTGTGCTGAAGCGATGGGAGAATGATAGTGAATTGGCTGTAATTGCTTTCCTTGAACCGCCAAGGGGGCGAGAGAATTACCTTGGCGACCCCAGATGCTAGCACCCATCTCAGTTAGCGGCTTAATCACCCGTGACATGGGGCGGGAACGTAAAGAATGATCTCCCGTAACGACAAATAAACTCTTGGGGTGGGATGCCAGCAGTCCTAACATCAGCCGCATGGTGGTTCCTGAATTGCCCGCGTCCAGCACAGCATCAGGTTCCTTTAGGTTACCGAGACCAACTCCTTTAACTATGACCTGTTGGGAATTTAGCTCTGAAATTTCTGCTCCCATCCCCCGAAAACAGGCGGCGGTACTGCGGGGATCTTCTCCTAATAATAAACCTTCAATAATTGTTTCTCCTTCAGCGATCGCCCCTAGCATCAAAGCACGGTGGGAAATAGATTTATCTCCTGGAATTGCAATCTTACCCGTTAAGCCATGGTTAAAATTATTAGGGTTAATCGTTAGCTGTTGAGAATTTGACTCTGCGGAGTTCAGGCTGACGAAAGGAGAAGACATGGGGATGTTGACTAGTATTGCTTACTTGTAGATTGGTGAGGATGGGGGAAAAGGGAAAGCGGTGCCCCCATTCGAGGATAAACGACCCCGCGCCGCCGTTATGTGAAGCGGTATCCTTTAGGACAGGCGCAAACGCCAGTTCCTTCAAGTCGGGGAACCCGCCCAACGGACTGGCTTGGGAACGCGCACCAAGAAAGGAAAAGGGAAAGGGAAAAGGTTAAAAAAAATTACGCTAAATATCGTGAATAATAATTGCATTGCGTTCAGGACGACTGAGAAATCCCTCTTTCTCTAGTTGATTAATCAGTTTAGTAACTGTGACTCTGGTCGCGCCAACGAGTTCTGCAAGTTCTTGATGGGTCAGGCGAAAATCGATTAATTGACCTATTTCCAGTTTTTGACCAAACTTATGACTAAGCCAGAGCAGAATTCTCCGTAGACGTTGATAAACCTTATTAGAGCGCTGAATCCACAGCACTTCTTCAGTTTGTTGAATATGGCTTTGAATTAAGTCGGTAATTTTGGGGGTACAGTCCAGAGGAATCAACAAAGCATTAACGACAGTGACACATTTTACTTGATAAGGATAGACCAAAGATAACGGTTGTCCAATTAGATCTGCTTCTCCCCAGTATCCGAGGGTAATCGGTGCCCCTTCCTCTGTCCAGGTGCAGGTTTTCACAATACCTTGTTGCAATAGCCAATAATGATCGGGCTTCAGGGTCATTAAATCCCCCGAAGCAAAAGTTTGCAGTTGCAAATCATATGGTAAGGTTTTTGGCATCAAAGTATTGATAATCATGAAGGTAAATAAAGCGATGTATTCAGTATCGTGGAGGTTGTTCAGCATCATAGTCAATATCTGTCAGGAAATCAATTCTCAGGTCGTGAAAAACTATAGATCAGCTGCTGTTCAATTAGGGCACTAACTTTTGATGGAGACGATTCCATAGTGTAATTTTGGCGGTCTAGCTTAATTTGCAGGCTACCCATAGGGTCTTCCCCAGAAGCAATCAGAAACTCTAAACGACTAACTCCAGGGTTATCAGCTAAATTATCCAGCAGCAGCATCACCTTGTTTAAATAGTCATGATCGGCGTCGCGATACCAATCAGGGTTGACTAAGCTAGCCCGATCGAATCCTAGATGAAAGATTAGATCAGCATTACTAAATAAGGCGATCGCAATGGGGCGGGCTTCTTCCTGCACCAGTAAGTTTTGTAGCTGCGCTAGGTAGCGGATTTTATCTAGTTTTTCGTACCGTGCTTCAACCGAGATTGGAGGCTCTGACCAGGATACTGCCACCGTCATCAGATAGGTCTGAAGCAGCAGGTGACCGAGCTTTTTCGCTTTGGTAGCGAGATAAAGGGAGTTATAGTCTGTCGCCTCAATCAGCAAGGGTAGTCGACCCACAATTTCTAAACCATAGCCCTTTAAGCCAGCAATCTTACGGGGATTATTAGTAATCAGCCTAATTTGCTTAATGCTCAGATCGTTAAGGATTTGTGCTCCTACACCATAATCACGTAAATCGGCGGGAAAACCCAACCGTTCGTTAGCCTCCACCGTATCCAACCCCATATCCTGGAGAGTATAGGCTTTAAGCTTATTGACCAGTCCAATCCCCCGACCCTCTTGGCGGAGGTACACTACTACTCCCAAACCGTGGGCTTCAATCATCTTTAATGCCGCTTGAAGTTGCATCTGACAGTCACAGCGCATCGAGCCCAGAGCATCCCCCGTAAGGCATTCAGAGTGCATTCTCACTATTGCTGGCTGATTGGCTAATTCGGCGGGATCACCTTTGACAATTGCCAGATGTTCGGTGTTATCAAGGATATTACGGTAAGCATAAACCTCAAAGTCTCCAAACTGGCTGGGAAGTCTACAGACAGTCTCGCGATAGACAAAGCGATCATGCTGGAGGCGATAGCTAATTAGATCGGCAATGCTGATTAACTTGAGGTTATGTTCCTTGGCGTATTCAATTAGTTGGGGTAACCTTGCCATAGACCCATCTGGGTTTTGAATTTCACAAATTACTCCTGCGGGGTAGAGCCCTGCTAGTCTTGGCAAATCCACCCCTGCTTCGGTATGCCCCGCACGCTTGAGTACCCCCCCCGTCCTTGCCCTGAGGGGAAAAATATGCCCTGGTCGAACTAGGTCTTCCGCAACGCTGGCGGGATTAATCGCTACTTGAATCGTACGGGCACGATCATCAGCAGAAATTCCCGTGGTGACTCCTAGCTTGGGGGAGGCATCGATACTGACGGTAAAAGCCGTCTGGTTTCTATCCGTATTTTTGCTCACCATTAACGGCAAGTCGAGGGCATCGAGGCGTTCCCCCGTCATTGCGAGGCAGATTAACCCCCTTGCTTCTACCGCCATAAAATTGATCATGTTTGGGGTAGCAAACTGTGCCGCACAAATTAAATCCCCTTCATTTTCTCGGTTTTCATCATCGACAACCACCACGGAGCGACCTGCTTTAATGTCAGCCAAAGCGGAATTGATCGAATCAAACATAACGAGGTTTTGGTGAAGGGTAGCGGCGGAAAAGTTAACCTGTGGTTAAGATACTGAAGAATCGATTACATCGATTGCTTTTGTCTGCTATATTGTAGCCTTTTTCCTTTAACTAATTAATTCGATGTTAAAAGACTAACTGCTGATATTTTTCTAAGTTTCGGTTTATTACTTTTTCTTGCAAATTAATGAGCCAAAGATAAGCTGAACTCTAATTCTTTGCAGAAAGATAAACTAAGCTTTAATTATTTACAGGCGATCGCAACATCAGAGCTATAGTGCTAGGCAGCTCAGTAATTTTGTTTGGCTTTTCTCTTCCAACCTCTAGGTGGGGCATTTGATTCATCAGTATTAAAACAATCTAGTCTTCAGGAAATCTTCTTTTATGGTTTTAACCACGTCAGTTCAATCCCATTCTCCAGAGAGTCCACAGCAGAAAGTTCAATCGTCCCCCCTCAAAACTGCTGAGGGGGTATATGTTACTGTTCACGGTCATTTCTATCAGCCCCCACGGGAGAATCCTGACCTTAACACCATTGAAAGGCAGCCCAGCGCTCATCCATGTCATGATTGGAATGAACGCATCCTCCATGAATGTTATCGACCTAATGCCTTTGCCAGGATTCTGAATCATCGCCAAGAGTTGGTAGGGATCGTTAATAATTTTGAGTATCTCAGCTTTAATATTGGTGCAACTTTGATGTCGTGGCTGGAGCGATTTGACCCTGAAGTTTATCAGCGAATTTTAGAAGCAGACAGGCAAAGTAGCCTGCGGCTCAACGGTCATGGTAATGCGATCGCTCAGGTATACAATCATATTATTCTTCCCCTGGCTAATCATCGGGATAAGATTACTCAAATTCGCTGGGGTAAAGCAGATTTTCGCGCTCGTTTTCAGCGGGAGCCTGAGGGGATGTGGCTGGCAGAAACCGCCGTTGATTACCCGACCCTGGAAGCTTTAATTGAAGAGGGGATCAAGTTTATTATTCTCGCTCCTTCCCAAGCGGAGCGGTGCCGTCCCCTACCCACAGGGGAGGAGCCAGAACCAGAGTGGGATCAGGTAGGAGGGCAGCAAATCGATCCCACCCGCCCCTATCGTTGTTTTGTGGATGGCGATCGCTATATTGATATTTTCTTTTATGATGGTCCCATCTCCCGCGATCTAGGCTTTAATGATGTTCTTGCCACCGCCCATAATTTTGCTGATCGCTTAGGACAGGCGGTTAAAGGAGATGGTCGCCCCTCCCAGTTAATCAACGTGGCTACCGATGGTGAAACCTTCGGACATCACAAGGGAGGTACAGAAAAGTGCGTAGCGTATGCCTTGAGTGCCGAGTTTGCCTCTCGTGGCTGGAATGTCACCAACTATGGACACTATTTAAGTATTGCCCCCTCAACCTGGGAAGTGCAGCTCAAGCCCGTTACTGCCTGGAGCTGTTCCCAAGGAGTTGATCGCTGGCAGGATGACTGTGGCTGTTGTGGTGGCGGTGGCGTTTGGCATCAGCGGTGGCGACGACCCCTCCGCAATGCCCTCGACTGGTTGCGTAATCGCCTAATTACAGTGTATGAAGACCTCGGCGGCAAGTTTTTCCGCGATCCCTGGTTAGCCCGTAATGAATATGTCCAGGTAATTAGCGATCGCTCGCGAGCCAACGTCAGCAGATTTTTAACCCAGCATCAGGCTTATGAGCTTTCTCCCGAGGAACAGGTAGATGCTCTCCGCCTGCTAGAAATGCAGCGCCACACACTGTTGATGTACACAAGCTGCGGCTGGTTTTTTGAGGAGATTTCCCGCCCCGAAGGAGTGCAACTTCTACGCTACGCTACTAGAGCCATAGAACTAGCGGGGGCAGTGGCAGGGATTCACCTAAAAGAGAAGTTTTTGACCCTGTTGGCACTGGCACCCAGCAACGTAGAAGTCTTTGGTAACGGCAGAAAGGTTTTTCAGGATCTAGTTGCCCCCTCAGTGGTGAGTTTACAGCAGGTGGCGGCGCACTATGCCATTAGCTCCCTGTTCACCGACTATCACTATCGGGAGCAGGTTTACTGTTATGAGGTTGAGCAGCTAGATTATCAGAAGCAGAAATTAGGGACTTTAACCCTGTCTGTGGGGCAGATTAATCTAACTTCGGAAATTACTTGGGAAACCAAGCATTTTGTCTTTGCTGTGCTGCATCTAGGAGGCTGGGACTTCCACTGCTGCATTACAGGATTTGACGGACGTTTAGCCTATGGAGAATTGAAGCAGCGGCTGTTCGATGATATCAAGCAGGCAAGTGCGGCTCAGGTGATTTTGACCATGAATCAGCTGATGGGCAATAATTCCTTTAGCCTCCACCATTTATTTGCTGAAGAAAGGCAGCGCATTGTTAAGCTATTAACGGCTCAGACGAAAAAGCACCTCGATCAGCTTTATACCCAGGTCTATCGAGAAAACTACAGTATGCTGGCGGCATTCCAGCGGGAAGAACTACCCGTACCCCAGGAATTAAAAGTAGCTGCGGAGGTAGCGCTATCTTACCGCTGTATCGAAACAGTGCGTAATCTAGAAAAAGCCATTGAAGAACCCGCCGTGATGGATAAATGCTTGGCAGAATTAACCGCCACTGCTACTGAAGCCAAATATTTAGAATGCTGGCTCAACATCCCTGAAGTCAAGACAATTTTAGAGCAGACAATTCTCCGCCTGCTGCGACAGCTACTCTATGAAGGGGATGCTAATACCTTGGTTGCTGAGGTGAGCCGTATTCAAAAAGCGATCGCCCTCGGAGAGCAATTAAGCCTGGGGTTAGCTTTGGATCGCGCGCAGGAAATTTACTTTAGCAGCCTGCATCAATACGTTTTGCCCAACTGTATGTTGGATGTAGAAGGATCTGCTATTCATAACTGTCCCTGGGGAAGTAATGAACTGAAATCTCTGCTTAAACTTGGTCAGAGTCTATCTATCGACGTTATTAATTGGCTTGAACAATGAGCAATGAACAGTAATCAGCTAACTGAAGTCGATTAATGTTTCAGTCTAGTTTACCCGCCGAGAAGTTCTTTTGCTTTGTCGTAGGCGATCTTCTCGGATTGGGTTGCTGCTGCCAGGGATTCCTCATGAATCTTCTCTAAACTGGCAAGATACTCAGCATTCTGACTGAGGACAGGATTGGCTTTTGAAGCGGTAATAGTTGCTAGTTGGGCTCTTAGGGGAAGTTGACTAAAGACCGCTAGCCGTTTTTCCATAGATGACATTGTAGTTAAATCAAGATTTTAAGAATTAGATATCGAAAGGGAAGAATAGTGATATTAGTATATTACTGATCATTAATCATCAGTTTTCAGTCAAAAAGCTAATGGCTAATGGTGAGTCAGTGCGGTCTTTGCGAGAGGAAATGCTGGGGTTTCTCCTCGGTGCGCGTTCCCTTGCGCCTGAAGGCGATATCCGAAGGTGTATCCTTTAGGACGCGGGGTCTCACCGCTAATTCACATCAAGCGTTTAAAATATGGCTACCATCGGTAAAATCGCTGGCATTACTATTTTAGCTAGCTGCTGGCATATCAGTTATGCTTGGGCTCTGCCGCCAGCTACAGATACCCCCGAGGAAATCTTACGTACCGAAATTATTCTCGAAGGGCGATCGCCAATAGATGGGCAACCCCTGTCCGCCTCAGAATACGAAGAACTTAGGGCAGACTTAGCTCAAAGCCGCTTCAGTCCCCAAGTAGACTCAGACATCAGGCAAATCATCTTTTTGCTACAGATTAGAAAATTTATCAAAACTATAATTCCTTTCATATAATCAGTTTTAGCTAAAAATCAATAATTTCTTTATATTGTGCTGAAAAATAGTTAGAGTATTTATACAAATACTTTAATAAAAACAGTTACATCAATTTTGCTGTTTTGGTTAGCTTTCTGCTGTTGCCATTCAGCATCTTGCCTCCCTTTAATAATTTCACCAATAATTTCACCGCTAATACATACTCAGATATTAATACTTTGATGTCTTCAACCATTGCTCCAGAACAAGTTAACCAGATCGTTAACAATCTTCATCACAACCCTTTTGAAGTCTTAGGACGTCACCCCTATGAACAAAATGGCAAAGTTCAAAGCTGGGTAATTCGGGCTTATTTGCCAGATGCCTCCGCAGCCTGGGTAGTCTGTCCCGAAGAAAGAACTGAGTACCCGATGCAGTCCATGCATAATCCTCACTTCTTTGTATGTGTGGTGCAAAATCCTCAGCTAGCCAACTATCAGCTGAGAATCAGAGAAGGCGATCGCGAAAGGGTAATTTACGATCCCTACGCTTTTCCTTCTCCCAAGCTGACTGATTTGGATATTCATTTATTTGCCGAAGGAAACCACCATCGCATCTATGAAAAGTTAGGAGCTCACGTTACCGAAATCGATGGAGTTGCTGGAGTGTATTTTGCCCTGTGGGCTCCTAATGCTCGTAATGTTTCTATTTTAGGAGATTTTAATAGCTGGGGCGGTAGAAGTCATCAAATGCGTAAAGGGGCAAGCGGCATTTGGGAGCTGTTCGTTCCCGAATTAACCTTTGGCGCAGCATATAAGTATGAAGTTAAAAACTGGGAAGGTCATATTTACGAAAAATCTGATCCCTATGGTTTTCAGCAGGAAGTTAGACCCAAAACGGCTTCTATAGTAGCCGATCTTGATAGCTATCAATGGCAAGATGGAGACTGGATGAACAGACGGCGGCGTAGCGAACCTCTTGATCAGCCGATTTCCGTCTATGAACTTCATTTAGGTTCCTGGATGCATGGTTCTGCAGAACAGCCAACGAAGTTATTATCTGGAGAATCTGAACCTGTATCTGTCTCGGAGTGGAACCAAGAAGCCCGTTTCCTGAGTTACTATGAGCTGGTTGATCGCTTAATTCCCTACGTTAAGGAGTTAGGCTATACCCACATTGAAGTTCTTCCCCTAGCAGAACATCCTTTTGATGGTTCTTGGGGATATCAGGTTACAGGTTACTATGCTCCCACCTCTCGCTATGGCAATCCAGAGGACTTAATGTACTTTATCGATCAGTGTCATCAAAATGACATTGGCGTTATTGTGGATTGGGTACCTGGTCACTTTCCCAAAGATGGGCATGGTTTGGCATTTTTTGACGGCACTCATCTCTATGAACATGCTGATCCCCGCAAGGGAGAACATAAAGAATGGGGAACTCTAGTTTTTAACTATAGTCGCAACGAAGTCCGCAACTTCCTGGTAGCTAATGCCCTGTTTTGGTTTGATAAGTATCACATTGACGGGATTCGCGTTGATGCCGTGGCATCCATGCTTTATCTCAATTACTGCCGTAAAGACGGGGAATGGATTGCCAACGAGTATGGCGGTAGCGAGAATATTGAGGCGGCTGATTTTTTGCGTCAGGTTAACAGCATTTTATTTAGCTATTTCCCTGGAGTACTCTCCATTGCCGAAGAATCAACTGCTTGGGCCATGGTCTCTTGGCCTACCTATACAGGGGGGTTAGGCTTTAACATGAAGTGGAACATGGGCTGGATGCACGACATGCTGGATTACTTCCACATGGATCCTTGGTTCCGTCAATTCCATCAAAACAACCTCACCTTCAGTATGTGGTATCACCACAGCGAAAACTATATGCTGGCGCTGTCCCATGATGAAATTGTTCATGGTAAGAGTAACATCATCGGTAAAATGCCAGGGGATGAATGGCAAAAATTTGCCAACGTTCGCTGTCTATTTGGCTACATGTTTGCCCATCCAGGGAAAAAGACTATGTTCATGAGTATGGAATTTGGTCAGTGGAGTGAGTGGAATGTTTGGGCAGACTTGGAATGGGATTTACATCAGTATCATTTCCATAAAAGCTTAAAACAGTATTTTTGCGATCTGAATCAGCTTTATAAAAACGAACCTGCACTTTACAGTCGCGACTTTGAAGAGGAGGGTTTTTACTGGATTGATTGTAGCGATAATCGTCACAGCGTGGTGGCATTTATTCGCCGTGGTCAAGACCCCAGTGAGTTTATCGTGGCAGTATGTAACTTTACCCCTCAACCCCACAGCCACTATCGCATTGGAGTTCCTGAAAAAGGATTTTACACGGAAGTGTTTAATAGCGATGCTGGTAAGTACGGCGGTAGCAACATGGGTAATTATGGTGGCAAATGGACTGATGATTGGTCATTCCACAACCAGGCATACTCCCTAGATTTATGCTTACCTCCTTTGGGTGTTTTGATGTTTAAGATTGATCGTAAGAAAACTCAAGCGGCGTTACAGGGTAGTTAATATCGATTCTCGCGTATTTATTAGAGACTTGATTGGGTTGGTCAAAGAGGAAAGCTATATAGAATGAGCTTTTCTCCCTCAACTTTTAACCATTTCGCCCTCAAAGTCACCCCATAAGTGCATTGGGAAGGAATAAGTAATAAGTTTGCTGAATTCAGCCAATATAGCGATATTGGCTGAGTTTTTTTGTGAAATTATCCTAGTTGAATTCATCAGCATGATTAATTAAAGTTTTGGTGATTAAAAGCTGTTGTCTATAAGCTATGAAATACAGGCTTTTAATTATGTATTCAAGCCAAAGATAAAATTTGAGATCTATTTAATACTAAGTATATTAAGAACAAATAAAGCTGCTATAAATCATCAAAAGACAAATACCTATTTGCACAGTTCTCACGATACGTAGAATTATCGATCAATAGATTTTCTATATGAAAATAATATAAATCTCTTCGAAAATATTAAGCAAAAAAACATCGTGCTTTTACTAAGTTATGACATCAAAAAGCTTAGTATTGAGTTCGTCATGCTCAATATAATATTGAATTTGACTTTATTTTTATTGCTCAACAATTAGAGGAATTTGATCAAAATGAACCAAACTAATGCAGGTGTAGATTTCAATTTCAGCTTTGCTCCTGGAGTATCGGACGACCAAATGCTAGGGTTTATGATTGCTGGAGATATCGTATCGCAACATTTAGCAGACTCTTATCAAGGACGAAACGTAGAAATCAATATTCATGTTGACGTAAGCGATGAATATTTACCTGATAATATAGTTGGTGCTTCATTTCCTGCGATTGAAACTAGCATTCGGAATCGCTACAGTAAGCTTTACGATGCGATTCAAGATGACATTACTACCGAAGCCGATCAAATCGCAGCGGATAACCTTCTCGACCGAAGGGCGATCGATATATTGGTTGGTAATGAGGTAATTCACCATAACTTCAGGACTCAAGTTACCAGAGCAAATTTGAAAGCATTAGGCATGGTGGACGGAGATAGCTCAGAACTAGATGGCTATATCATGATCAATAACTTTGATGGAGAACTTTGGAGTTATGACTATTTGGGTGATCCTCAGGAGGGCACATTAGATTTTCTCAGTATGGCACAGCATGAAATTTTTCATGCTTTAGGATTTATCAGTGGTGCGAACCATACAGAAGATACCGTTGATAACAGCATTGGGAATAGAATTTACAACATGAGCACCATGGATTTATTCCGCTATTCTACTGAAAGTGCGGCGTTAGGAATCAACAATTTGGGCTATGGTGAGGAGGCGTTCTTTTCGATTAATGGTCAAGAAACTACTCTTGGGCTGGCTACAGGTGTAGACCATCAAATTAGTCATTTTGTAGAGTCTCATGATCCTAATCGCGCTTTAATGACTCCTACAATTGCTTTAGCAGAACGGCTGTCAATAACAGAAGATGATTTATCAGTCTTGGATGCTATTGGTTGGGATGTGGTTGACCCAGGAGAGATCGACATGGCTACTATGTATAGTGATGCTCAGGGAAAGCTAGCATCAGCTCAAATTATAGACCGCGAAAGCGAAGTTGAAGAGACAATTTTGAACAGTTCAGCCTATTACTGGGGAAGATGGGGACGTGATTCTACTGGTGGTGGTTGGTGGCAAGAAGCCTACTTCATGGAACTTGAATCTACTGTTGAAGTGACGGAAAATACCGATCCTGATTATGAATCTACTGCTGAAGTAGCGGAAGATGCTGATAATGGTTATGAATTTATTTACCGTATGATGGCAAGTGGCGTTCATCATCAGCCAGAATCTATTGATATTATGATGCAAGAACCCGAAGATGATGAGCCAGAATCTACTGATATTACGGAGCAAGAATCCGAACTTTACGAATCTGACACGAAAAATTTCTTGGAAGTATTAGAAACTGTGGTTGATTCTCCTCAAGATAACTCATGGAATAATTCCCCTGAAAGTAATTGGTGGAATAATGCTCCTGAAAATAACCTGGTGGGATAATTTTCATAGAAGTAATTAATCGATAAAAGATAAAGATCATGATTGAATTTCTGGTTCAATTTGTCAACTATTGACCAATTACAACTATTGATCTTGATCAAGAATCATTAGCTAAGGCGATCGCAAGTTACAAAGCATACTTAAAAAAATCGATAATTTATTCTTTAGACGGATAAAATCAAGAAGCTGTCCAATATGAAGCTAATTGTTTGATCCGTCTTTTTTAATTTATAGCGTTTCTGAAAGCAAGACAAATAAAAATAAGCTGTTAAGATTGTTATCCTCTATCTGTAATCAACTACTTTTGGAGAAAACTATAGCTAAATTCTAATAATTAAAGATATTTCCCTTGGCAATGATGAAATTCTCAGTAATCAACGCAAAATATACTACTTAATTATTTGATTTATATTGAAATTTATGATGATGCGGCAATTGTTTTTCTTGATAAATCATTTTCAGCTACAGCATAATTCAAAAAAACACATCAGTTTTATACTAGCGTTTTTAGTTTATTGTCTAGCAATTAACTGGAGAACAGAAGTATCGGCGCAAATAGTTCCTGACAATACTCTCTCCAATAATTCTGCAATCACTTTAGAGGGAAATATTACCGAAATAATAGGTGGAACTACTGCTGGAAGTAATTTATTTCATAGTTTTGCCGACTTTGCCGTGCTTGAGGGAAATACAGCCTGGTTTAATAACGCTAGCGCTATTGAGAATATTATCAGTCGGGTTACAGGAAGCTCAATTTCTAATATTGAGGGTTTAATTAGAGCCAACGGGACAGCCAATCTTTTTTTAATTAATCCTAACGGAATTGTCTTTGGGGAAAACGCAGCTTTAGATCTTGGCGGTTCCTTTATTGCCACTACTGCGGATAGTCTAAAGTTTGCTGACGATAGTGAATTTAGCGCCACGGCTCCTCAAGAATCACCGTTACTGACAATTAGCATCCCCGTGGGGTTGCAGTATGGCACTGGTGGCGGAGATATTTTAGTTACAGGCAGTGGGAATCAGCTCCAGTTCAATCCTAATTTTTCAGTCAATCGAGCTGCGCGACCAAGAGGATTAGAAGTAAATCCTGGAAAAACTTTAGGGTTAATTGGCGGAAATGTCACCTTAGATGGAGGGAATTTAACAGCATCATTAGGAAGTATTGTCCTCGGTAGCGTTGCTGATAACCAACAGGTCAAGTTCGATTTAACAGCATCGAAACTAAACTTTGATTTTGCGAACGTCAGTAATTTTCAAGATATCAATCTAGTTAATGGCTCATCCCTGGACGCAAGTGGTGGCGGGGAAGCAGTGAGTTTACACGGTAAAGAAGTTATTATTACCGACGGTTCCGCAATTTTCGCTGATACTCTGGGGAATGTTGAGGGGGGAAATTTACTAGTTAATGCTGCGGAATTATTAGTTGTAGCTGGAACTGATGGAGAATCATTTATCAGTCGCTTGTCTGCGGATGTTGCTGCCGATGCCACGGGAAATGGAGGAGACATTGAACTAAACTCCGCGAACATTATCATTGCCGATGGGGCGCAGGTAGTCAGTACTTCTGCTGGAACGGGCAATACAGGGGATATCAAAGTTAATGCAGATTATCTAGAATTATTTAGCGGTTCCCCTATACTTGGTTTTAATGGCTCTAGTGGGTTGTTTACTCTAGCATTTGGCGGAGGTGATGGTGGGGACATAGATATCAATGCCAATAACATTCTGGTGGCTGATGGAGGACGGGCAGCAACTATTACTTTTGCGGGGGGCAATGGCGGGGATTTATCAGCTCAAGCCAATCGAATTGAACTATCTGGCACTTCACCAACTGGGGTTATTCCTAGTGTGCTTCTGGCTAGCGTCGAAGCTGGAGCTACGGGCAAAGGAGGAAATTTGTTTATCGAGGCAGAATCTTTATTGATTCAAGATGGTGCCAGAGCAGAGGTTATCACTTTTGGGGAAGGCAATGTGGGGATAGTATCTGTTAATGCTCAAGAAATTCAATTAACTGGAGGAGCACGAACGGGCGCCAGCGGCATATTTTCTAATGTATTTGATAACGCAACAGGAAATAGTAACAGCTTGAATATTAATACAGCATCCTTATCTATTGAAAATGGAGCGCAGATAGCCGTTACTACTTTTGGTCAAGGTAATGCCGATGTTTTGGATATAAAAGCTCAAGAAATTAGAGTCATTGGGACATCTCCAGGGGGAAATCCTAGCGGCATATTTTCTAATGTAGATATACCAGAGACAGGACAAGCCACAGGGCAAGGAGGGCAGATTAAGATTGAGAGCGATAAATTAGACATTTTCAATGGAGGGCAAATTGCCGCCAACACTTTTGACGTAGGAAATGGCGGGGCAATTTTAGTTAACGCTGATGAGATAGAAATTTCTGGAGGCAGTCCTGATTTTCCCAGTGGTATTCAGTCTAGCGTCGCCCCTTTAGCGGCAGGAGATGGAGGAAGTATCGTTATTAAGACAAAAACCCTTAAGGTGATTGATGGTGGGCAGATTGCCGTAAGTACTGCGGGATTCGGTAAGGGAGGAACACTAGAGGTTAATGCTGGGAAGGTTATTAAGTTAGAGGGTAGAGCAGAAGCAGGAGCAAGCGGCATTTTTGGGAATGCCATTATTGGTACTGGAGATGGTGGAAACCTAAAGGTGAATGCCAACAGCTTAATTATTCTCGATGGAGCAACTATCAGCGCTAGCAATTTTCGCAGTGGAAGCAACAGTATTGATCCTGGAGGAGGAAAAGCGGGAAGTATCTCGATTAATGCCAATACTCTGAGGCTAGATACCCATGATCGAGATGTTCCCAGCAGCATCACTGCTGCCACTAACAATAATGGCGGAGGAAATATCAATTTATTAATTGCAGAAGATATAACTATTAGCAACTCCAGCCAAATCGATGCCGCTACCAGAGGTGACAGTATTGGGGGCAATATTAGCCTGAGCACCAAAAATTTAAGTCTCAACAATCAAGGTCAAATTTCCGTCGATAGTATCGGCTTGGGTAATGCTGGAAATATTAACATTCAGGCAAACAACATCGCCGTTAATGATGCTCAAATCACAGCAACGGCTGAAGCTTCTGGTGGAGGGGATATTAACTTAGCTGCCGACTTTATTTTCTTGAATCAGGGCGAAGTTAGTACTGGCGTTTTTGGAGGTGATGACAATGGCGGTAACTTAGACATCACTGGTGATTATTTGATTACCCAGGATCATAGTCGAATTATTGCCCAGGCAATTGAGGGCAATGGCGGCAATATTACTATTAAGACACAGGTTTTCTTGAGCACTTTTGATACGGTCATTGATGCCAGTTCTCAATTTGGCATTGATGGGAAAGTAGATATTTATACCCTGGAAACTGGTCAGCAGCTTAACTTTTTGCCCCCTAGTAGATTGAAAGATCCTTCTTCCCTCATTGCTTCCCTTTGTCCTGAGGACGATGAGAGTAGCTTTTTGGTCACTGGAAGGGGAGGATTAGCGGAGAACCCAAGTCAAAATCTTCGGAGTGACTTTGCCTGGGAGGATTTGCGAGATTTTATCAAAGTTACTTCAGACGAGCCATCTGCTGCCATGCCAGGAATTGTGGAGGCGAAAGCCTGGATCATTAACTCTCGCGGCAAACTGGAATTAGTAAGTCATCTTCCTCCGCAGGATAAATACTCGAATGGGACACTATTTAATCAGTGCGGCTATTGATTACTAGTTACTGGTTACTTCTTGTGAGAATCAGTATGAGATATGAAGTTAGGTCAGTTAAATATTAAATGATAAATGAAGTGACTTTATTCAATCCTTTATGGGGCATTCTAATCGCTTTAAGCAGTTTGGTTATGGCTTCAGATGTTGCGGTTGCTCTGGAAACACTGGAAATAACAGAGGCGATCGCCAGTACTGGTCAAAATTTTCAGTGGGAAATTCTCCACCGTGGTAAGCTGGCTTATCAGTCAGGAAGATACACGGCAGCTAAAGCTATTTGGCTAGATGCTTATCAAGGAGCACAATTAAAGCATAATATTGAATCTCAAGCCCAAGTTCTCAATTATCTGGCTCTATGTGAGGAAAAACTGGGAAATAGCAACGCCGCAGCAGCTTATCTCACCACTAGTTTAGAATTAATTTCTGAGCCTACTAGCGATCGCCAGTGGCAAATCAAGGCTCAAACTTTAAATACGAAGGGCAATCTTCAATTAGCTAGAGGGCAGGCTGAGTCTGCCGTAGCTAGTTGGCAAGCAGCAGAGCAAGCCTATCGACGAGGTTCAGATCTGGTGGGGGTGTTGGGGGCAAAAATCAATCAGGCTCAGGCGTGGCAAAGTTTGGGTTTATATCGTCGGGCACAAAAAGTATTAGAGGCAATCATTCCTCAGCTAGAACAACAAGCCGACTCCAGCGTCAAGATTGTTGGCTTCCGTAGCTTGGCAACAGCACTAAAAGTTACAGGAGATTTGGCAACTGCCGAGAAACTACTTCAGCAGAGTTTATCCCTTGCCCAAGAATTAAACCTCATCGAAGAGAGTAGCAGCTCTTTGTTTAGCTTAGGCAATAACGCCCTGGGTTCAGGGCGATATGAGCAAGCAATTGATTATTATCAGCAGGCGGCGGCAACAACTCAACAACCGCTACTGAGGACAGAAGCGCAGTTAAATCAGTTAGGCTTACTAGTTGCCACCAAACAATCGTCATCGGCAGAGGCAATGGTGAGCCAAATTCAAGCAAACTTGGATAGCCTAAGGCAGATGCCCAGCAGAAGAATTGTATATGCGCGGGTAAACTTAGCTAAACGCCTAGTTCAATTAACGAATGCATCTAACCAGCAGCGGTATTCTGTCATCACCCACAACCAATTACAGACTGCCTTACAGGAAGCAACGGAACTAGAAGATCCCCAGGCAAAATCTTATGCTTTAGGAATGCAGGGATATCTAGCTGAAACCCAAAACCAAGTATCTCTAGGTCTGCAATATACTCAAGCCGCTGCACAGCTAGCGCAGCAAATTAATAACTTTGAACTAATCTATCAGTGGCAGTGGCAGTCAGGTAGATTATTTAAAGCTGATGAGAATTATTCAGGAGCGATCGCCGCCTATACGGAAGCAGTACATGCTCTGGAATCCCTCCGTGGTGATTTAGTGGTGACCAATGCTGATTCACAGTTTTCCTTTCGCGAAAGCATTGAACCTGTCTATCGAGAGCTAGTTAACCTATTACTAACCCCGATTAATAATAAACCAGTCAGTCAGGATAATTTACGGCGCAGTAGAGATACCATCGAAGCTTTGCAGCTTGCCGAATTAAATAACTTTTTTCGAGAAGCTTGTCTTAATGCTACTCCCACCTCGATTGAGCAGATAGACCACCAGGCGGCAGTAATTTATCCGATTATTTTAGGCGATCGCCTAGAGGTAATCCTGAGCTTACCCGATAAGTCCTTTAGGCATTATGGAACATCTATTCCCCAAGCAAAATTAGCCAGAGTAATTGAGGAACTACGACAAAACTTACAAATTCGCAGTCGTCGTGGCTTTTACCAGCCAGCACAAAAACTTTATCATTGGCTGATTCGTCCTGCCTTAACAGAGCTAACTAAGCAGCAGATTGAAACCTTAGTATTCGTTCCTGATGGCAGTTTTCGCAATATTCCCTTCGCTACTCTCCATGACGGTGAGCAGTATCTGATTGAACATTATAATATTGCTCTAACTCCTGGATTACAGCTTTTAGCGCCTTTACCTATAGAGCAAGTAACCCTTAAAACCCTAGCCGCAGGGATTACTCAACGGAGGAGGGGTTTTTCCTCCCTACAGTACGTTAATCAAGAATTACTGGATATTCAAAACTATACTGATAGCGTTGTCTTACGAGACGCTCAATTTACCGAACCTCATTTCAGAGAAAAAGTTGCGGCGGCACAATATCCTATTGTTCATATTGCCACTCACGGTCAATTTAGCTCCAATTTAGAGAATACTTTTCTCTTGGCTTGGGATAGTGAGATTTATATTAAAGAGCTAGAAGAAATCTTGAGTCAGAATAACCAAGAATTACAACAGGCGATCGAACTTTTAATCCTAAGTGCTTGTGAAACCGCCAGAGGAGATAAGAGAGCTGCTTTGGGGCTGGCGGGAATGGCTCTTAAGGCAGGGGCGAGAACGACACTAGCTACTTTGTGGACAGTATCTGACGAGTCTACAGCATTAACCATGAATTATTTTTATCAAAATATTACTCAGTCTCCAGACCAATCCACCAAAGCCGAAGCTTTACGCCAAGCTCAGTTAAACTTGATTAATTCTCCCCACTTTAAACATCCTTACTATTGGTCACCTTTTATTATGGTTGGCAACTGGCTGTAATCAAATAGCCATAGCTTAAGTTTAAAGCTAATGGCTAACGGCGAATCGTGACAAGTTAAGGGACTGCGATGTATGTCAAATGGCATTTAACCTATAACCTATAACCTATAACTGAGGGCGACCCCGCGTACCACAAGGGCATAATATATCCTTTAGGACAAGGGCATAATATCGGCGCAAGACGTTTATCCTCGAATGGGGGCAAGGGAACGCGCCCGAACCCGAAGGGCTATAACCTATAACTTTCAAGAGCTTCTTTGGTTACTTCTATTTAAGTTAAGAGCTTATCAGACTAATCGAGTTAAAATCTGCATCTAGTGTTGTTCAAAATAAAAAACATCATGTGTAGTACTTGACCAACAATATCTTTTCTTAACTTGTCACCAATGGCTAACGGCTAATGGCGAATGGCTTTTAGAAGACCGAAATGTATCTCACTAAATCGAGAATTGCTATAAAACCAGCAGTTATTCAAAGAAGGTATTATCATCTCAAGCAATCAATATCCCCTTGAGATACCAATGACACAGCCCACACCAGAAAAGCCCGATCTAGCTCAATTTGTCCCCTTTTCTGCTCGCTTGATGGCGGCGATGAGGGCGAAAGAAACCGCGAGACCAGATCGTCTGTTTAATGACCCTTTTGCGGTTCAGCTAGCAGGAGAAGAGGCATTTGCTTATATAGAAGAGAGCTTGAAGGGACAAGACCGCGCTTATGTGGCGGTTCGTACTCGATTTTTCGATGATTTTCTGCTTGATGGTGCTCAAAATGCCCATCAAATAGTTATCTTAGCCTCTGGTATGGACACGAGAGCTTACCGTATTCCTTGGTCGTCTGGAACGAAAATCTACGAACTAGAGCAGGCAGAGGTTTTAGAAACTAAAACGGCTATCCTGCAAGATGCTATCCCGACCTGTGAACACTTTAGCATTGCAGCGGATTTAACTCAGCCTTGGTCGCACCTTTTATTGGAGTCAGGATATCAGCCTAACCTGCCTTCCGTTTGGTTAATCGAGGGTCTTTTAATGTATCTGACTGAATCGGAGGTACGACAATTACTACAGACAATTTCTGGGCTAACTGTGGTTAGTAGCTATCTGGGCTTAGATTTGGTCAACGTCAGCAGCATGGAATATGAACCATACAAGGGATATTTTCGGTCTGGGTTTGATTATCCTGAAGAATTGTTGGCAGAATGTGGCTGGAGAGCAGAAGTTTTTCAGCCTGGAGATGAGGAGGCGTATTTTGGTCGATATACCGACAAGCTACCTCCTCGTGATGTTGCTGGTGTTCAACGGGCGTTTTTAGTTAAAGCAGATAAAACAGCGTGAGTGATTTTAGTTCAAATAACTAAGATTTCTCCAATTGCTCCTGCAAAAACTCCGCCACCCGCTGATAAACCTTATTGGCAGGGTGATCTCCTTCCCGATATCCCAGTGTCAAAACCGCATGAGAATTCGGAGAAATCTGATAGGGATTACCAGGTTGAGACTTAATCTCCATAGTTTCTAGAGCTGTCCCCCGTTTCCAGCACAGTTCCTCACTATCTTCTAGCACTTCAGTTTCGGTACCCAACTCCTGACGTAAGGTGACAAACTTTTCGGGGGGACTTGTTTGATCTTCTGAAAAACGCAAGGCTAAAACAGGAACCCCATTTTTAGCCCTCTCCTTGGCAATTGATAAATCTTCTGGCGATACTCCTAGGGCTGATTTATGGCTTGATGTAATTCCCAACGGTAAAGATGGCTGACTGGCGACAGGAGCAATTACTGAATCATCCGCCATCAAAGATAGGACAAATCCTCCAGTAAGACACATGCCAATTACTCCCACGCCGTTACCGCCGCATTCTACTTTAGCTTGTTGACAAAGTTGTTTCAGCCATTCAGTAATAGGACTTGACTGGTTTTTTGCCAGTAAATAGAATTCCTGACTGATACAGAGTTGCGCCGTATATTGCAGCATTTTGGGCAGAGAAAGAGCCTGATCTGCTTTGCCAAATAATAACGGCAGATAAACAGTAAAATTTTCAGATAACCTCCGCGCCAAGTCAACACATTCAGGAATCATTCCTGGTAGTTCGTGCATCAAAATTACTGCACTACCACTGCCTTTTTTATAAACTAACCGTTGTAAGTCATCATTTTCAGGAAAATAGAAGCTGCTAAAGTCATCCATAAGTAGGCAGGGGTGATTAATTTTTAAACAGCTATTAGCTGTAGTTAGGATTCTACTCTTTCTGGGATTTTCTCCCCGATGGAAGGTTGAGCCTGTGCCACAACATAATGATTACGTTTGGCAAGAAACGGCTTTTCGATATAATTCCACGAGAGGTATGATACGCCAAAGACGCAGACATAGGAAAGCAGCGCCCCAATCCAGGGTGTCTGAAACAGATTGTAATGGTAAATTACCTGCATAATTGGCAGATGCCAAATATAGATTCCGTAGGAAAAGTCACCGTGTTTACTAAAGTTTCCTAGATATTGAAAGATTAGACAAAAGTAAATTACCACCACCCCTAAAGCCAGGGGATAGAGAAAATAAATCTCCATGGCAAAATTATGCACTAAAATAACCGCTGTGGCGATCGCCAAATATAGATGTGCTTGACGGTGAAATTGCTCATAAAAATAAAACAGTAAAGCTCCAGACATAAAAAATGCTAGCTGTGCTGGTAGCTGGTTTTCTAGAACCATTAAGGATGGTTTTTCTAGCTGTATTACTAACTGAACGATCGCCATGGAATATAAAATCGATGCTAGATAAATGGCTGCGATCGCCCAAACTTTTCTAGTTTTATGGAGGATATAGGCAATTAGAGGTACAGCAATATAAAACATTACCTCTACCTTAATTGTCCACAAAGAGGTATTTACCTTAGTTACAGGATGAGTTTCAAATACTCCTGGTAAGTAAGGGTGAAGAAAATTGAGGGTGAGTAAATTAAAGAAGACATACTTGACAAATTCTAAATTAAAGTATTCTTTAAAATTAGCAGTTGAGACGAAGTAAAGTCCGAAAGCAGAAACTAGAATTACCGTCACGTATGCTGGTACGATTCGCTTGATTCTTTTTTTGATGTAGCTGCCTAAGGAAGAGCTATTTTCAAAGCTACGAAATATTAGAAAGCCGCTGATAATAAAGAAAGCATCAACGGCAACTTTTGAACTAAAAATACCAGAAAAATCTAGGAAAACTTGATTTTGTGAGACATATCCTGTATGAGCAATCAGTACTACTAAAGCTGCTAACAGCCTAATTAGGTCGAAATTGTTCTTTCTACTAATTTGCATAATTATTAATCAATACTTGAGAAGAGTTACAGATAAAATCTTAGTGATAATGTGGAATTCGCAGACTATAAATAGTCCCACATTACTGAGGGTGAAATATATTTAATAGATGCCTAAAAATATACCCGCACCAATGGAATACGAGCCAGTAACCTTTCCGCCAAGTTAATTTCAATTAAGCGTTACTTATAATTTTATAACTTAGTTCTTTCTCCGTGTAAATACTTATGAGTTATTTCGATTAACCAAAATGAACTACTGGCGTTACGCACTCATTAATCTGTGAAGATGGGAACGCTTGACTTTAAAGTGTTTGATGATTTTTTTCTCGTGGTCTACTCATTAGAAAAGTGTAGTAAGTCACTGTTTAGATAATCTTGAAATAATTAAATTTCTGAAATAATTCTAAAATTTTATAGAAGAGATCATAAAAATACCGCATCCAAAATGAATGCAGTAGTAAGAAAAATTATGTTATTCAATTTATGCCGCTGATACAGCATATTGAGCCGACATGATATATCTATCACCAGGGGCAATTTCAATTATTTCTTGTGCCGCATTGGCAGTTTCTACGCACACAAAGTGCTGATAATCTAAGTCTCCCATGTCAGCCATAGCTTCAGCAATCTTTGCCGCAGGATTCCAGACTATTGCAGTGGTGCTATTTTTTGCCGTAACCTTAATTTTACGGTTTAAAGCTGGATCATCAATAACCAATTCAGGTGGTACTTCTAAATAAATGCGATCGCATTCTCCAGAAAAAGTAACTTCCTCAGTTTGGGTTTTTTGTTGACCACCATCAACCTTATCTAGGTAGTCGCAATCTTTAAGTCCTAAAACCGTAACTTGATCGATATCGCCAATTTTAAAATAGGTATGAAGTGCTTGGGTGATGCTAAATTTTTGGCTTCCTGTATTGTGAGTAATCAAATCTACCGTTAACACTTGACCTACGGTAATGGCGATCGCCAAATCAAAACTATAGTCCCAAATTGCCCTAGTTTCGGGGGTGTCTACTAATCCCAAAACAATCTGAATCGCCCCCTCCGCAGTAGTAACCACCTCACGCATTTGCCAGAAACTATTGCGGGCAAAACCATGATTAGGTCGTCCCTTTCCCTCAGGATCGGGTCCAAACCAGGGCCAGCAAATTGGTGCGCCGCCTCTAATTGCCTTCCCTGCTTGGTAATTAACCTTGCTGCTGACGAAAATAGCATCCTCTGCCTGTCCTACAGGCTTAAAGGATAAGATATGTCCTGCATAGAGGGAAATAGTAGCCTGGGCAAATTTATTACTCACCTCTACCAGAGGAAAGCCGCCTCCACCCTCAGAAAATTTAACCTGGTTAACAATGCCATAGTCAGCATTTAACTGTTCAATATTCATGATTTAAATCACCGTTGCCAGATACAGAAATATCTTACTAGGCAACCGCCATTGCAGTCAGTAATTCCCGAAACACAGGTAGTCCATCAGTACCACCGATCGCCCCATCGGAAGCCCGTTCAGGATGGGGCATCATTCCCAGGACGTTTCCCTGCTGATTAATGATGCCTGCGATATTGTTTAATGATCCATTGAGATTATATTCAGGGGTGATTTCTCCCTCGGTGTTGCAGTAACGAAAGAGAATTTGCTGATTATCTTCCAAAGATTTTAAAGTAGCGTCGTCAGCAAAATAGCAGCCCTCACCATGAGCAACGGGTAAGGTAATTACCTGCTGTGGTTGATAGCCCTTAGTCCAGGGTAAATCATTGCGTTCTACTCTAACAGGGACGCGATCGCAGATAAAATGGAGATTACGGTTGCGAACTAGTGCCCCAGGAAGTAGCCCCACCTCCGTTAAGATTTGAAAACCGTTGCAAATCCCCAAAATATACTTTCCTTGGCGAGCATGCTCCTTAATACTCCGCATCACTGGAGAAAACTGGGCGATCGCCCCACAGCGGAGATAGTCACCGTAGCTAAAGCCCCCTGGAATAATTATTACGTCTAGATCCTGAATATCCGTCTCCTGATGCCAAACCATGCGGGTGGGGACAGATAACAATCCCTGAGTCACGGTCAAAATATCGCGATCGCAATTTGAGCCAGGAAAAACAATCACTCCAAACTTCATTACCCTACTCTCCTTCAAGCTAAATTTTATCTAAAAGCTTTAAGCTTCAAGCTCTAGGCTCTAAGCTAGAAGAGGTTTAAAACTCCTGTTGATTTGGCTTAAAGCTTATGGCTTATCCCGTCAAGCGGGACAATGTGGCTTACAGCTAGGGCGAAGCCCCTTTATACCGTTGCCATTTCAGTGAGTTCAAAACAATAATTCTCAATCACCGTATTCGCCAACAGGCGATCGCACATTTCGTCTAGCTGCTGCTTGGCTTGTTCCTCATCAGCCGCAATTAAGTGCATCTCGATATACTTGCCGATTCTGACGGACTCCACCCCATCGTAACCCATCTGTTTTAAGCCCGATTCTATGGCGGTTCCTGCTGGATCTAATACTGAAGAACGGAGGGTAACGTAAACTCGCGCTTGATATTTACTAGCCATATATTTATTGAGGGGGATTTTTTCGCTTAATGTGAATTAGCTTTGTGTATTAGCCATTAGCCCTTCGGGTTCGCCATCGGAAAGCATTCCCTTGCACCCTAAAGGGCATAAACGTCTTACGCCGACGCGGGGTCTTTCCTCAGTTGCTTATCGACGGAAACCGCCGGCGCGTTTTGAGAAAGAATCTTCTGTCTCAAAAGCCGCCTTCCGAGTCCGCACTGGCTCACCATTAGCTTTTAATCGCCTTTAAGACTTTGTTTAATTTCTCTGCTTTAGCAAGAGCTAAGATAAGTTGATTTGCACAATCTAAATCTTAAATAAAATCACGCCCGAAATCTAGTCATACTAAATCTTGTTTAGATAGAACACTTATTGACTATGCAAGGGTAACGGTTAACGGGTAAAGGGGTTTTTCTTACTATTTAACTCTCACATCCTTCTGTTCATCACCCTTTTGAGTTCCTTATCACCCCGTGAGTGGACGGGGTTTAAAAACACTGTCAAAGCATTTAGCATTTAGCATTTGTTCATCAGCAAGTTTGAAACCCCGCCCAAACTTTCTCGCTCCCGCAACATGACAAGTAAAACATGATTTGAAGACGTTACGAACTCCTCACACTCCCACCATAAAAGAAGTTTAGCTATTGTTTCTGCTGTTTGCGCTAATTTTTTAGACTCTGGATAAGTTTCTAGAGCGATCGCCTGGACTATCTTCAAAGATTGCTCCTCGTCGAATTAAATCTAGCTTTAGCGATCTATCAATCCCTCTACTCTGAATGAAACGAGTATTTTCTACCTTAGCGTCACTCAAATCAGCGTTACTCAGATCGGCTCTTATCAGGTCGGCTTCTCTTAAGTCAGCGTTACTCAGGTTGGCTCCACTCAGGTTGGCTCCACTCAGGTCAGCTCTTCTCAGGTCGGCTCCACTTAGGTTGGCTTTTCTCAGATCGGCTCCACTCAAGTCGGTTCCACTCAGGTCGGCTCCACTCAGGTCGGTTCCACTCAGGTCGGCTCTTATCAGGTAGACTCCACTCAGATCGGTTCCGCTCAGATCGGTTTCACTCAGATCAGCTCTTCTCAGGTCGGCTCCACTTAGGTTGGCTCCACTTAGGTTGGCTCGACTCAGATCAGCTCTTATTAGGTTGGCTCCACTTAGGTTGGCTCTTGTTAGTTTGGCTCCAATCAGGTCAGCGTTACTCAGGTCAGCGTTACTCAGGTCAGCGTTACTCAGGTCAGCGTTACTCAGGTAAGCTCCACTCAGGTAAGCTCCAATAAGCTTTGCTTCACTTAGCTTGGCTAGAAACAGGTTGGCTTTTCTCAGGTTGGCTCTTATCAAGTTGGCTCTTATCAGGTTGGCTCTTATCAGGTTGGCTCTTATCAGGTTAGCTCTTATCAGGTTGGCTTTAAATAGGTATCTTTCTTGAGCGCCTTTAGTTCTGATTTCTTTAATTAAACGGGCTTTTTCCTGTTTCTTCGTCTCTTCTTGATCAAAATCCTCATCAACAATTAGGCTAATACCTTCAACGGGAATACCTAGTATTTCCTTGATTTGTTCTGGTTCTAACTTAAATAATGCTTGTAGCTTCTGAAAATCTTCGGGATGTCCTTCTAAACCAATTTTGATGCTACCCTGCTTGACATAATTGATTGTTAGTTTATGTTTAATGCCTAATTTGCCTAATTTTTCGACAAGATCTTCAATTTCTATTTCAACGCCTTTATAACTTGCTCTTTGATCCTTCGTTAGTTCACCAGATAGAGTTATTTCAAATTTGCTGGTGTTTGATGCAGAACTATTATTTGCTAATGTTTTCTTAGCCTGTGACTTATCCTGCGAATCAATATTGACAGTGAGGTTAATATCAGTCTTATTTGATTGATCATGATTCTTTTCCTCTAGGTGACCAGCGACTTTGGCATTATCCTTGATTTCTCCACCATCCATATGCCCCACGCCATAATTACCCTGTTGTTCATAGTTGCTAACTTCTGTCATATCAATAGTGCGATCGCCAGTCACTTTCATTATTGATTGTAATATTGTGCAAGCATCTTTCTCTTAACTTACTGCGCTTTTCTAATGAGTAGACCACAAAAATTCATTAAAAAAAAGCTAATAGCTAATAGTGAGTCAGTGCGGTCTTGGGGGTTCCCCCCATGAGCAACTGACGAACCCGAAGGGCTAACGGCTAATAGCTACGAGCTAATAGTCTTTAAACGAAGCTAACCCACACCAAGCGTACTTTTTAATTTCTAGAGATTACCAAATCATCTAACTGTTGATAGGGAGGAAGTTGAGCCTCGATTTTGCGCCCCTGGCGAATTACAGTCCGCTGATGTTGCGATCGCGCTAATAACTCACTAAAGTAGCGGGCAGGAAAGATGATCAGATCCGCCGCATTGCCAGGTAAGATACGACCAAGATTTAACCCCATAATCTGGGCGGGAATGCTAGTAACGGTTGTAATCCAGTCGCTATAGGGAGCATCTAGATGGGCAATTCTGACAGCCTGCTCAAATACTTCCAACACATCATGATCACCAAAACCAAAGAAAGGATCGCGGCAATTATCGCTGGCAAACGCTACGGGTATCCCTTGCTGGTGTAGTTCATGAACTCTAGTAATCCCACGCCAAGAAGGAGTACTATTTGCTTGACGATCCTGGAGATATAAATTACACATGGGCAGACTAACGACGGCAATCTTAGCCTGTTGCACAACCTCAACGGTTTGCTGTACTAAATTCTCAGGCTGTACAGTCAGGCTACAGCAGTGTCCGCAGGTAATTTGGTTGCTAAATTTATGCCGTAGGGCTGCCTGGGCTATTTTGAGTAAGCAGGTCGAATTTGGATCACCGTTTTCATCGGCATGAAAATCCAGGTCGAGATTTCTCTCCTGCGCCAGGGTAAAAACAGTGTCTAGCTGACTCTCTAGATTGGGGTTTTGCCAGGCAACACCACCTAGAATGCCCTCTACCTCAGCAATTTTATCCGCAAGTGCTACGCCTTCAGGATTTTGATAATAATCTAGGCTAACCAAACTCACCGCCTGGAGGGTAATCTTATCGCGCCACTGAGAACGTATATCCCGAAACGCCGCTAAACTGATGTCCGCCTGCTTCCCATAAGAATCAAGATGGGTACGAATTGCTTGAGTGCCATGGACGTAGCTACATTGCAGCCCAAACTCCATCCGCCGATAAACATCCTCATACTGCCAAAAATCTACGCTATCGGCGATCGCCCGATCTAAAGCCATCTCAAACGTCCCTTCCACGTTCGGCGATCGCTCCCAGATATGCCCTTTATCTAGGTGGGTATGGACATCGACAAAGCACGGCATCACAATCTGGCGCTGTAAATCGAGACTGGGGAGTGAGGAGTCAAGCTTTCCTGGAACTGTTATTTGCTCAATCTTGCCTGATGCCAGCTTTAGATTGACTAAGGATAGCCCTTCTCTTGTTGTTGTAGGGGAAAAATCCAAGCCAGGAAGATCTAGCAAACAGCTTGGAACATGAGCATTAAGCAACCAATAGGATTCAGAATCAAAAATCATTAATATCTGTAACGATGAGTAATAGTAGAATATCACTCGCGCAAAACATAACCTACTCCGCGAACGGTTTGGATCAAGCGAGATTCCTTGTCCTGCTCTAGCTTAAGTCGCAGATAACGCACGTAAACTTCAATAATATTGGAGTCTCCCATAAAGTCGTAGCCCCAAACCCGTTCCAAAATTTGATCGCGAGTCAACACCTGACGGGGATGAGATAGTAAATAATCTAAAAGGTCGAATTCCTTTGCCGTTAGTTCAATTAGGCGATCGCCGCGAAATATTTCACGAGTAGTACGGTTGAGAGTCAGATCATTAAACTTGAGAAGCTCTATTTCTTCCTCAGAATCCCGTCGCAAATTAGCCCTAACCCTAGCTAATAACTCCTCAATACTGAAGGGTTTAATCACATAATCATCCGCCCCAGCATCCAATCCCGCAACGCGATCGCTCACTTGATCCTTAGCAGTAAGCAAAATAATGGGCACCTTATCCCCCGTTTGGCGGAGACGACGACAAATTTCTGGACCTGAAATCCCTGGAAGCATCCAGTCCAGGAGAATTAAATCAGGCTCCACCTCCCTAGCAGCAGATAACCCAGCAAACCCGTCTGCGGCATGGGTTACTTGGTACTGCTCAAACTCTAGCTCTAGCTTGATAAATTGAGCTAACTTAGCTTCATCTTCCACCACCAGAATATGCGATTTCATAACCTATTTATAATCAGTAGCTAGTTTACTTATTTTTCGGTAGCCTGAGAGAATTATCAGAATTAATCGGACCGAGAATTTTATTGAGGTCGCGCAACTGCTCTGCTGTCCCCATGCAGATCAGGGCATCCCGCTCTAAAATTAGGCTGTCTCCCGTGGGTCCTGCAATTAAGTTGCCATCAAAACGGCGAATTGCCAAGACCAATGCCCCTGACTGCGATCTCAGTCTAGCTTCCCTCAAGCTTTTCCCCACGTAGGGACAGGCTCCAGAATCAATCAGGAACTCTTCTAAATAATAAGAACGATTCGACCCTGTAATGATACCATCCACAAAATCCATTACCTGGGGACGCAGTGCTGCTGCCGCCAGTCTTTTACCCCCTGTAATGTAGGGGGATACCACCGCATCCGCCCCAGCCCGCTGGAGCTTCTGTACCGCCTCTTCACTACTGGCACGGGCGATCGCCCTAATGCGGGGATTTAAAGTTTTAGCCGAGAGTACTGTATAGAGATTTTGAGCATCGGAAGGTAGTGCCGTCACCAGGCAAATTGCGCGATCAATCTTCGCCCTGACCAGAGACTCGTCCAGAGTAGCATCTCCCAGAATTACCGTATAGCCAAGCTGCTTGATCTCTTCTACCTCTTCCAAATCATCGTCAATAATAATGAAGGGAATGCCCTCGGCAAAAAATTCTTGAGCCACATGACGACCAGTCCGCCCAAAACCACAAACTACGTAGTGCTGATCTAGAGATTCAATCAAACCCTTCTCCTGTCTTAGCTTGAGTCCTTCTTGAAAATACCCCTGAATTAGAGCTTCGGTAAACCGATTAACAATATAAGCCAGGTTTAACAAACCCGTTAAAATCAGGATAACGGTGAATATACGACCCCTTTCTCCCAAGGGTCTGACCTCAGAAAACCCCACCGTAGATAGGGTGATCACGGTCATGTATGCTGATTCCGCAAATGACCACTTTTCAACTAACCAATACCACAGAATACCGACTAGCACTATGCTAGCTAATATTACACCACCGCCAATTAACCCCCGACGTAAACGACCATATTTTTCCTCAAAAGAGTAACCATACATGGAAAATTTGCTGCTGACTAGAACAATCTGGGCTGATTAGGTGATTTATAAACCCAAGTAAATCTGTACTGATAATTGAATAGTAAAGTAATCAGGGATTTTCTCAGGTAGTTTTACCTCACTATATTAACTATCTTGCTCATATGTAGGATTTAATTTATAAACAGACTCTAAATTATATGTCTAATGTGTCTAAAATTAATTACATTAAGATTAAGTCTAATTTAAACCCACATAGTCACCTTAATCTAAAGATACAGCCGTCATTTTAATTGCATTTTTCATAAAATATCTAATTTACTCAGGAGTAGCCTGTGATTCAATCCACAATTCTAGATAATTCCTCTAATAAAGATCTATCTAATACCGCAGAGTTTGACCGCGATCGCTTTGATAGCCACGTGATGTCAACCTATGGTCGCTTCCCCATTGCCATTGACCGTGGTGCAGGCTGCTTTCTTTGGGACACTGAGGGCAAAAAGTATCTTGATTTTGTCGCGGGTATTGCTACCTGTACTCTAGGTCATGCCCACCCTGCTCTAATTAAGGCAGCAACCGAGCAAATTCAAAAGCTGCACCATGTGTCTAATCTTTACTATGTTCCTGAACAGGGAGAGCTAGCGGAGTGGCTGACGAATCGTTCCTGTTTGGATCGAGTATTTTTCTGTAACTCTGGCGCAGAAGCCAATGAAGCAGCCATCAAGCTGGTGCGTAAATATGCCTTCAAATACCTAGATAAGGTAGAAAATCCAATTATTTTAACTGCTAAATCCAGCTTTCATGGACGGACTCTCGCCACCGTTACCGCTACAGGACAAGAAAAATATCATAAGGGGTTTGCTCCCCTACCTACTGGGTTTAGCTACGTCCCCTACAACGACATCACTGCCGTTGAAAATGCCATCACCGACCTAGACGAAGGTACTTTAAGTAGGGTAGTCGGAATTATGATTGAACCCCTCCAGGGGGAAGGAGGAGTACGCCCAGGAGACGTAGAGTACTTTAAAAAACTTCGTCAAATTTGTGACGATAATCAGATTTTACTGGTGTTTGATGAAGTACAGGTAGGTGTTGGCAGGAGTGGTAAACTCTGGGGCTACGAAAACCTGGGAGTTGAACCAGATATTCTCACCAGCGCCAAAGGTTTAGCAGGAGGCATTCCCATTGGGGCAATGCTCTGTAAAGAATCCTGTGCCGCATTTGAGCCTGGTAATCACGCCAGCACCTTTGGCGGGAATCCTTTTGCTTGTGGTGCGGCTTTAGCGGTGCTAAATACCTTAGAGCAGGAAAACATCCTCCAGAATGTTCAACAGCGGGGAGAACAGCTTAGAGCGGGGTTAAGGGCGATCGCTCAAAAGTACCCTAACCTAGTTAGTGAAGTTCGCGGCTGGGGCTTGATTAACGGGATGGAGCTACGCTCTGATATTGACTTAACCTCCATCGAGGTGGTTAAAGCCGCTATGGCGGAAGGTTTACTGCTGGCTCCCGCAGGAGCTAAGGTACTCCGCTTTGTTCCTCCCCTAATTATTTCTCAATCAGAAGTTGAAGAGGGCATGACCATGCTAGAAAATGCGATCGCCAAAGTTGCCTAAATTACCAAGATTCACACCTCTAGTATTGGTTCAAACTCACGCGTTCCCTGGCGGATTGAGCGCGAGGCACGCCGAACCTGCGTCGGCTTGTGCAATCGCGCTCGTAGAAATCCGCGGGGTCGCTCATCAATGCTTAATGTTCAATGTTAAATGCTCAATGCTTAAAGGTGACAATCACTAAACTGTTACATCATTGGTAATGTTTACTTGGTAAGTAAGTAAAAATTCTAAATGTGTGAGGAGTGAACTTCTGTAAGACTTGCTTTTGGGATCGAAACACGGAAAGAACCCCAAGAGCAAGTCTTCTCATTGCTAGCCATCTTAAATATTGTATTTGCTATTACAGACACCCTCGAAAGTTGAGCTAGAATAATTAATACGTAGTAAAAATATTATTAGCATCAATGGCAGATTCAACTATTGCTTCTCAAGTAGAGAAAGAGCAAAATCAGGCGATCTGGATAAGCCTTAGACAGGCAATTTCTAAAAGCTCAGGTTTTCAAAGCTGGCAGCAGGAGAGAGGTCTCCAAAATTTAGAAGACTTAGACTCACAGGTTAAGCACTATCTCCAAGAAACTTTAGAAACCCTAGCATACTGAAATAATAACTAACTCGAAGCAGACTTTAAGTACATTTTAAAGTAAATTTATCTAGTAAAGAGAGCCGTAAATTCCTGTTAAAGGCTTTCTCTTACTAGATTTTTAATTTTATACTTTTGTCTGGGTTAGTTAGGGTTAGATTTTATGAATAGCAAGGGATTTAAACATGGAAGACGCTCATTTCTAATTGGGTTAAGCGGAGTTAGTCTTGCTAATGCACTAAAACCCAAAGTATTATCGGCTACACCAGTCCTAAATACAGCCACACCTTTAAACAAAAACGATCTACGCCTACGTCAACTTGCCGCCTCAAAAGGAATTGTCTACGGTGGCTTTCATCAAAGATCTGCTAGTGATTTTGAACAAGACCTAAAATTTCAAAGGATTTTCCTCGAAGATTATAGTTTGATAGTAGGTGGGTTTTATGGAGTTACCGTCGGTCCCTTTGAGAATAATAGCTACGATTTTAGCGAACTCGATACTTTTATCAATTTTGCAGCCCGAAATAACCTGATTTTTCGTGCCCATCCCATGATTTGGAATGAATTTAACTCCCCTTGGCTAGTAGAGAAATTTAAATCAACCTCTACTACTAGAGCTGAAATTGAGCAAATTCTGATTAATCATGTAACCACCCTCGGTAAACAATATGGGGGAAAGGTTGATTCTTGGGATGTAGTTAATGAAGCAATTTTGGTAGAAGATGGCAGAGATGATAATTTTAAAGATACTACTATCAGTGGCGTTAGAGGAGAAAAATACCCCGCCTGGCTCAATTTTTTGGGGGCAGAATATGTCGAGCTGGCTTTTAGAGTTGCGGCGGAAGCAGCTCCCCAAGCAACCTTAGTTTACAACGATAATAATTTAACCTACAGTAATATTTTCGGCAATAGTTATTGGGAAAAACGACGTAGGGCGGTTTTAAAGCTATTAGAAAGATTAAAGGCTAAAGGTACACCAATTCACGCTTTGGGAATTCAAAGCCATTTATTAGCTCATCATAATCGAGATTTTAATGGCAAAAAATTTCGCCGATTTCTTAAGGATGTTGCCAGCATGGGCTTGGAAATTATCATTTCCGAACTAGACGTTATTGATCGCGAATTACCCCGAAATATTAAGCAACGCGATCGCCTGGTGGCGGAATCTTATTATGAATATTTATCAGTGGCGCTAGATGAGCCAGCAGTTAAAACTGTCATCAACTGGGGACTTAGCGATCGCCATACCTGGCTCAGTAGCTTTACTCCTCGGGAAGATGGGGCAGCAGTACGTCCTCTCCTAAGAAACAGCGAGTATCAGCCCAAACCCGCTTGGTATGCTGTGGCTAAAGCTTTCCAAGAGGCTCCTGCAAGATAAACAGTCCACCCCCAGATTCTCAATCTGAAAAAACTATTAGGTTAGTTTGACTGATATAATGAGAAGTTCTGAGGTGCAGTCCAAAATCGCCACATCAAATACATAGTTAGTATAGGGAAATATTAGTTTAACCATGGTAAAACGTGTATCCGTAGTTTTAAATCAAAGCGTCAGCAAATTGGGCAATAATGGCGATCTAGTCGATGTTGCTCCTGGCTATGCCCGTAATTATTTACTTCCTCAAGGTTTAGCCAGTATTGCAACTAAGGGAATTATTCAGCAGGTAGAAGCCAGGAGAGAAAAAGAAAGACAGCTTAAATTAGCGGAAAAACAAGCCGCCGAAAACAAAAAAGTGGCTTTCAAAACTATTGGTAAATTAACAATCCGTAAGCAAGTTGGGGAAGAAAATGCCATCTTTGGTACCGTTACTACCCAAGACATCGCCGAGATTATCAAACAGCAGGCAGGAATTGAGGTAGATCGTCGTGGCATCGAAGTTCCTGAAGTTAAGACGACTGGAGACTACCAGGCGGAAGTTAAGCTTCATCCAGAAGTGAGCGCCTCCGTCGATTTTCAGGTTATCCCCCTTTAATACTAAATCCTGTTTAGATAGAACACTTATTGGTTATGCAAGGGTAACGGGTAACGGGTAACGGGTAACAGGTAAAGGGGTTTAAGGATTTTCAGGTTTGCATTTAGTAAGTGTATTTTGGAAATCGGATTTAGTATGACACCGCTTTGCAGTTAGCTATTAGCTGGTTAAAAAGACTAAACTGTTGAAGTGCCAGAAGTAGTGGGGTATTTAACTCCTCTATCTCCACTACTACTCTACTCCAATTACTCTTTTAATCTATTTCATTCTCTCCTTTTGTCCACCAGGCTAAACCATAGCCTTGCACTGGGTTATTAAACTGGTGGCGATAGTGAACTCGAATTTTGTAGCGCCCTGTCGCAGGAATGGGACAGAAAATGTGCTCGGTACTGTCTTCAGCACTTAAGGAAGCGCAGGTATTCCTCATGTTGTGCTCTTCGTCAGCAGGCAGCAAATATAAATCCAAATTATTTAAGCCGCGATCGCGAAACGTCTCGCCGACATCATATTGCTGATTACGATTCAAGTCATTTAGGGTAACCAAGCGATCCCAGGTTAAGGTAATCGCAACATGGCTTCCTGCGATTAACGGTGACTGGAGATAATAATCCTGATAGGATAAAGCTTCAACTCGGTCATAGTTCCAGCCCATCTCCTCTACAGACTGAAGCTTCCGAGGCTGACCAGCCTGAAACTGCTGATATGCCCGCCAGGCATTAATTTGTCCTGTCCCCATCTGGATGTCGAAAGGAATCCGCGGGGTAGTATAAGCATCAGATTCAAGCCAGGTATGGTTTTTCTCTCCCAGGATAGTTTTCTCCATATTGAGCAATAAACCATCACCCTGATCCTCTATCTTATCGGCAGAATTAAGCAAGACTGCCTTCATTACCTCATGACGACGGGAATCAAGAGTCCAGCGAGAAGAATTCTGCTGTAATTGGCGATCGCCAAATTCTTGAAGGAGCGCCACAATTCCCGTAATGTGGGGCGCGGCAAAGCTAGTCCCGCTAACCTTTTTCACCTCACCCTTTTGATTATAAAGAGAAATTTGTCCCCCTGGAGCCAGCAGGCTGACCGCTCGTCTTGACCCATGGTTAATTTCTCTTTTGAGCAGACTGCGCCCAATTCCCACAGGGAAATCGCTCAAATTAGCAAAATCAACTTTAGCAAATCTCTGATTCCTTTGAATTGTATAGGCAGTAGTCACCCCGTTAAAATGATCGGTGGGAATCGGAATTCCCCCCGTGCCCTGATTACCCGCTACTACATATAGAACATTATGTTTTCGAGCCGACCAGTCGATACAGGAAGTCAACAGCGCTTTCCCATCTAATCGAGCCTCCTTCCGCTCATCTCGCGCCAGGGATTCACCAAAGCTAAAATTAATTGCCCTAATATCGCCGTTATTTTGCTGGGCAATATGTTGACTCGTTAAACATTCGTGGGGCTGTCCTCCCTCGTGGAGAGAGCCAATTGCCGCAGCATACAAATTAGCCTTAGGAGCCACCCCCTTCAGCAGCTTATCTCGGGCAATCATTACCTGTGCCACCATGCTGGCATGTTCATCCACATTCTGATCCGCAGTCGAAGCGCGATCGCGATAGAAAACTGCTTTGGGATTGATTGTCCCCAGAATGTTAGCGGCTTTATCCTTGCCCAACTTAACAGGACGACCGACTTCTACCTGACCAATACCAATTTTTCGTCCCAGGAGATTCAAAGGAGCCTGATGTAGACGCAAGGCATTAACCCCATCTTTCCCAACCGAGTCTTTGAGAGCGATCGCTGGAGTTATCAGCAGAGAGAATATCCAACCTGAAACTAACAAGACTGCTTTTTGATTCGCCATACTTTATTGTTTGACTATGGTGGGAAAATTCACCCTTTGGTGGTAATTTCCGTACTAATTGCCATGGGATACTTGCCAAAATAGGTTTAGGTGAGCTACAAGAGTGAAAGGCTACTCTGAAAACTTCGGGCTTGAGTAAGATAAAAATCTCTAGCCAAACAGATAGCCAGCAAACCCAAACATTTAACTAACATATCATAACAGGCAAAGTTGAGCGTATGACAAAACAAGTTGCGCATCCCATGATGAAATTGCAACGCAAGGTATCTTCCTTGGTACAATCTAAAATCGTCCAACCAGAGGATCGCATTGATAAAATAGCCCTTTTGTTGGGCAATGACTGGACTTATTGGAAGCGAGAGCTACTAGATTTTGACTTCTCCCCCCAGGATCAAATACAAGAACTACTTTCGGTTGAAGATTGGGATGAAAATTAACTAGAAATAAGCTTAACTAAACGCTAATAGCAAGGAGCTATTAGCTAAGAGCTAGCTAGAGGCAGTCCGACAATGCCGCAGAAAGCGCTTCAACTGTTTGAAAGCGTTTCCTAGGATTAGACTGGCAGGTAATATCAAGCACCCTAGCTAAATTGCTCGGCAAGTTAGGAATACTATCGATATCAAACTCGAACTGATTACTTTGATAGCGATAAAATTGCATGGGTGCTTTACCCGTCAGCAAAAAAATAATTGTAGTTCCTACTCCATAAATATCAGACTGATGACATGGCTTTCCCCGATATTGTTCGGGGGCGCTATATCCTTCAACTCCAATCCGAGTTTCTAGATTGGTGCCTAATTCTTTCACGGCTCCAAAATCTAACAACATCAGGCGACTATCTAAATTACGCAGCATTAAATTAGCAGGCTTAATATCTCGATGGATTAGCGGCGGCTCCAGATTATGTAGATATGACAAAATATCGCAGATCTGAATCATCCAGTTAATAGTTCTTTTGGGATCTGTGGCTCCTCTCTGATTGACAAACTGTTCTAAATTATGACCATGTATTAATTCCATCACAATATACTTGCGACTATTCTCCACAAAAAAGTCATAATATTTGGGAATCCCAGGATGTTCAAGAGACTTAAGAATTCGCGCTTCTCTTTCAAATAGCTCGATCGCTTTGGCGATACGAACCATATCTGCGTTCATTTCTTTTAAAACTAGTAGTAGGGGAGCATTTTTCACCGTGCGATGGCGATCCCATGCCAGGTAAGTTGTCCCCATTCCTCCTCTACCAAGGGTTTTTAGGATTTGATAATTTTTCACATAACGTTCTTCGGCAACAATTGGTTGACCACAATGTCGGCAAAAAATACTGCCTTCAGGATTATCCCGATGATCGCAAGATTGCTGGGGATCAAGAATATTGGTTTGATCTAATTCAGGCTGATTTTGAGCCAGCTGAGATTCCAATTCAAACTTAAATATTGGTCCATTTTCTGCCAGACGGATCAAATCATCATGCTGCATAATCGCTTCCGTCACAAAATTGTTGTTGACCAGAGTTCCATTAGTACCTCTGCTAATCAACTGCCACGTTTCTTGTTGGGAATCGATTAAATTTATTTCTAGATGCTGTCGTGAAACTTGAAAGTAGCCGTGCAGAACAATATCGTTATTTTGCGCGCGACCAATTCTAATTACTGACTGCTCTTGGAATTCCCACTGTTGCAGTGGTTGATTTGTCTGGGGTTCTAAAAGCGTAAAAATGACCATATTGAACAGTTACCGTAAGATGTGGTCAAAGACAAAATAATGATCCTTAGAATTCTGGATGTAATTTAATTCTGAGAAGCACAGCGGTAATGTTGTCATGACCATTATGTTCATTAGCTAAATCGATCAGCCGTAATAAGCCCTCTTGAAGATTTACTCGAGAACTAATTAATGGCTCCAAATACTCAGACCAGTATTGTTCCAGCAATTCATTATCAGACAGTCCATCTGAACAAAGTAATAATAAACAATCCTCTGTAATTTCCACAGATTGAATTTCTGGTTTGACGTAGTTGCCAGCTCTTGGTCCCAAAGCCTGGGTTAGTTGATAGGCATCTGGTCTACCATAGGCTATTTCTGGCTCTAGTCCGCGATTAATTTCTCTTTGACCGACTTCATGGTCTAAAGTTAACTGTTCCAGTCCTTGACTGCGGCTGATCCGATAGATGCGGCTATCCCCGACATGAGCGATGGTCAATTGGGTATCTTGTAATAAAGCCATAACTAACGTAGTGCCCATCCTGCCGCTGCCAGAGCGGGCATTATCGATATTGGTTTGATAGAGAGCCTCATTAGCTAGCAGCACCCCTTCTTTAATTAGCTCATGGTCTGGCAGCTGAGACTTCCAATGAGCTTGAAAGTATTTTTGTAGTGTTTCTACCGCCATTGCACTAGCTACTTCTCCTGCCGCGTGTCCCCCCATTCCGTCGCAAACTAGATACAGCCCTCTAACGCTAATTTGAACGTCAGTATTATTTTCAAATTTTTCAATTGCGGTTTTAACACCATAAAAATCTTCATTATGATCTCGTTGACTCCCAATATCGGTACAGCAGGCATGACTAATATCTCTTAAATGCATCGGAATCAAGGCTGTAGCCTCTTCCTCAAGATCGCTGGTATACATCATCTCGCTGTCAGCTTCCTCAAAGAAATTGTCGGCATCAGAAATAGGCGAATTAGACTGCAATTGTTTGATTTCTGGATCGGATGGTGATGTGTTCACAGGTTTAGGATCAATAATTTCATTACTAAAAGATTGGCTGGTAGACTCAGAAAAATCAAGGTTGTGGAGTTCTAGCCGCAACTGCTCGATTTCGCTAATCTCACCTGTAACCATTTTATCCAGCAGTAAATCAAGCTGCTCTAATGATTCGATTGCCGACTTTTCCAGGCATAATTGCCAAGTTTCCCCCAAATTTTGTAATGTCGGAGTGTTGGCTCCATTCATATATATCTGTTGCAGACAAAAAACATCATCCTCATCGATGCGGAGGTTTTCAACTACTAATAAACTTTGGGCACAGCTAATTTGGGACAAAGGCTCCCATAATTTTGCCATTTCATCGAGAAACCAGACTATCTGCGGTAGTAATATTTGCTCATGTGACCAAAGATCGATCATTAATAACCATTGTGAGCGGTCTGGTAGTAAAACAACACCTTGATTTTGCTCTTGCCAAGCATCATAAATTTGGGGAACAATTGGGGTATATTTCTCTAAAATAAGATAAGGTAAGGCATGAGTTGGTAGCCCCACTAAATTCCAATATTGAGATACTGCAAGATATGAGCTATTCAAACGCTCTTGAGTGAGTTCTGTGAAAAGTTCACTTTGTTGCTTTTGCAGAGTAGCTAAATGTGATTCTTGCAGGGGGTATTGATCGATGACGTTACCTTGGAGAAAAATATTGTCGGGACTACTTTGATGAGATTCAAATAGCGCCACGGAACTCACATCTTGCTGGAGAGCATAGCGATTAAAGGTCGTGTCTGACTTAATCTGAAGTGAAGACCCAATTTTAACCTGATTATTGGCAAACAGATCTGATAAGCTCTCAATTTCTAATTGAGACACCTCTTGCTGGGAATTATTCGTGCTGGGGATATTACTAGGGGATGGTGATTGTATCTGTAGCTCACTGGGAGCTTTTTTCTGACTGATTATTGCCCATAATATATTATGGTTAATAGCACCGCAGTAATCACATTTTTTTGCCTCTATAGGAATTTCTTGACCACACTGACAACAAGCTTTATGAGTCAGTGAGACGCCACAGCTTTGACAAAATTTGTTGTGTTGAGGATTTTCAAATTCACACTGAGGGCATATAAGCATACTGTATTTTTCTTCCTTTAAGTTTATTGTGTCTGCCTACATTAAACTGCTATGTATGATGTAATATTTCCGAACTGATTTCGGTTGGAAATTTAGAAGCTAGGTGTCAGAAAACAGTAGAACTATATAAAAGATATGGATTAATTTAGTAGTCACAATTAGGGCAACTTATTAAATCATGAGAGCATATACGCAATCTTAGCTCATCGTCTTTTTTTGGCAATCTTTTGTTGAATATTTTTCTCTGTAAGACAATCTTGTTCTCGCGCTTTCTCTAATTTGGACTCTGGATTGTTCTAAGATAAACTTTGAAGCTACTTTCAAGAGAATATAATTATGGTAAAAACTGCCTCTACAATGCTCCCGTTGGGAACGGCTGCCCCTAAATTTCAGCTACCTGATGTATCGTCTAACGAAACTATTTCTCTAGGAACTTTTGCTGACAGTAAAGCCTTACTCTTTATGTTCATTTGTCAGCACTGTCCCTTCGTAAAACATGTTCAAGAGGAGCTAGCAAAAATTGGTCAAGACTATCAAGCACAGCCTCTGGGAATTGTGGCAATCAGTGCTAACGATGTGGGTAATTATCCCCAAGACTCCCCCGAAATGATGCAGCAAATGGCGGAGAAATTAAGCTTTAACTTTCCCTTCTGCTACGATGAAACCCAGGAAGTCAGTAAATCCTATACTGCCGCTTGTACTCCTGATTTCTTTTTATTTGATGGGGCTCAAAAGCTAGTTTATCGGGGTCAGCTAGATGATAGTCGTCCTGGTAATGATCTTCCTGTAACGGGCAAAGATTTACGTCGGGCGATCGATGCTGTGCTGCAAGACCGACCGATAGACTTTGAACAAAAGCCGAGTATTGGCTGCAATATTAAGTGGAAATCTGGAAACGAACCAGATTATTTTGGTTAAATAGCTTTGACAGTTAATCCAGTTGACTTAACAATAGATAAAGAGTTTATGTTTGGTTAAGAATACTGCACAGTATAGAATTTATAATTAAGGAGTAGGGCTATGATGGCTCTTCTCCTTAATTGTTATTTATATAAATTTAATTTTTTTAAAAAGCTTACTTTAAAATTTTTCCATCAAAAGCTAATGGTTAGGCAATAGTAAGTAGGTGGGTGCAATTAAATATAAAATGTTTGAATCAGGGATTAGTGATTGGGAACGAAGAATAAAGTTATAGTACTTAGTCTTATAAATTATTTTGCCTACCTACTGAATATCTCCATTTTTTAGTTGGATTTATGAAAGATTAGAGATTACTGAGATATGTAGCTTGAATTTTGATGAAAATACTTATTAAAGGAAATATCAATCAAAGAAAAGTATCTTCTTTTTGTTTTAATTAACACTTGGTTGCTATGTGCCAACGATGATTAGCTTCTAAATTTGTCCAAAATTTTGCAGATGTATCCAACGCTGATGCTAAATCTTTTGCCGTTTCAGGGGTGATTTGTTGAGTTCCCTTAATTATTTCGTTAATTGCTTGTGGTGAGCAATTTATAATCTTGGCTAAATCTTTTGGCGTCCAGCCACGACTATCCAATTCTCTTTGTAAAATGCGCCCTGGCGTTATTACCCTCGCTGGTGTCAAATTAGTACTCATTTCTTCTTTTTGTCCTCCTTTCAAGCAAACTTTTTAATCGAAGTATTATTAATGATTTCCAGAAATAGCGATCGCCAGACAGGACAATTCTGCTCTTTTGGCATTTGCAGAGCTTTGAAGTCAGGAGTACTAAGGAACTGTAAAATCTTCCCCATCTTCTGATGAGTAACCCTCGCAAGTTTTGCAAAACGATATATCATAGCACTTACTACGGCAGGTGATAGTAAATGCAGAAACAACAGGTCTACATAGCTTTAATTTTGGCACTAGTCGCGGCGGCGATCGCCACTCTAATAACCATTCCCCCGCAGTTGGGTCTGGATTTGAGGGGAGGGGCTCAATTGACGATTCAGGTTAATCCTACTAAGGAACAGCCTGATGTGAAACCGACTCCTGATGATATCGAGGCAGTGCAGCGAGTATTGGAAAATCGGATCAACGAGTTTGGGGTGTCCGAAACTACTGTGCAAACTATCGGGGAAGATAAAATCCTGATTCAGCTACCAGGGGAAAGTCAGCCAGAGTCGGCGGAAAGACGTTTAAAAGGCACGGCTAAATTAGAATTTAAAGAGCAAAGACAAGGAAGCGAAGGGGAGTTTCTTGCCGAAAATCAGGTTAGGCAGCAGAAAGCTGTAGAATTAGCTATTCTTTCTCAGGGAGAGCTTCAGGCAGAAAACCAAGAGCAAATTGCTGCGGCTCAGGAATCGTTGCAAAAATCAAATCTGGCGATCGCCAATTTGTTTGATTCGGTGGATTTAACGGGAACAAACCTGACGGATGCGCGCCCTCAACCTAGTGGCACGACGGGCAATCGTTGGGAGGTGGCGATTAACTTTGACGATGCTGGTGGAAAGCGATTTGCTGAACTGACTAAGAATCTTGCTGGAACAGGTCGTAGTATCGGTATTTTTCTTGATAATGAATTAATCAGTGCTCCCATAGTCGGTCCTGAATTTGCCGATACGGGTATTGCTGGCGGAAGAGCGGTAATTACAGGTAATTTTGACATTGAAGGGGCTAGAGATCTGGCGATTCAAATCAAGGGTGGTTCGCTACCATTCCCAGTGGAGATAGTGGAAAATCGCACTGTAGGGGCTACTTTGGGGCAGGATAGTATTCGCCGCAGTATTATTGCTGCCTGTGTGGGCTTGGTCTTAGTATTAATTTTTATGGTGGTTTACTATCGTCTGCCAGGAGTAATTGCTGATGTGGCACTAATTGTATACGCCTTGTTAACTTTAGGCTGCTATGCCCTTGTCGGTGTTACCCTAACTTTGCCAGGCATTGCTGGCTTTATTCTCAGTATTGGGATGGCGGTAGATGCTAATGTACTGATTTTTGAACGCACTAGGGAAGAATTGAGGGCAGGAAAAACCCTCTATCGCTCCGTAGAATCAGGTTTCTTCCGTGCTTTCTCCAGTATTTTAGACAGTAACGTCACCACTGCGATCGCCTGTTTAGCTCTTTTATGGCTTGGTTCGGGTTTGGTTAAAGGCTTTGCTCTCACTCTGTTAATTGGCGTAGTAGTTAGTATGTTTACTGCCGTCACCTGTAGTCGAACTTTAATGCTGTTGGTCGTGTTAACCAATCCCAAAGTCCGACAGAAGCCAGAGTTATTTTGTCCCAACCTTAATCTTAGTAAACAATGATTCATGGTTAGACTCCTCAAGAAGCAAGGGAAACTCAGCGAATCAGTAATTAGCAATTAGCAATTATTAAGAGAATGAAATTTAGTATTACCAAAAAACGAGGATTGTGGTGGGGCATTTCGGCAACAGCAATTCTGGCTAGTATCGCGGCAATGGTATTTTCCTTTACCACCCTTAAAGCGCCAATCCGCCCAGGAATTGATTTTGTGGGAGGGACTCGGGTTCAAATTGCGCGGGATTGTTCTATCCCTAATAATTGTGAGCAACCGATTGATACGGCGGAGGTACGGCAGGTATTGGAAAACCAAGGTCTAGGAAACAGCACAATCCAGCTACTTGGGGATGGCAAGCAAGTTCTTTCAGTACGTACTGAAAATATCGATGGCGATCGCCGTAGCGATTTGCTTAGTTCAATCTCAGAAGCGATCGGTCAGTTCGACAGCAAAACTGTGCAAATCGACTCTGTAGGTCCAACCATCGGTGAAGAGCTATTTGTTTCGGGAATTTTAGCTCTCCTGGTGGCATTTTTTGGCATTATCGCTTACCTAAGTATTCGCTTCCAGTTCGATTATGCCCTATTTGCGATCGCCGCTTTATTTCATGATGTGCTTATCACCGCAGGCATTTTTGCGATTCTAGGACTCACTATAGGTCTAGAGGCAGATAGCTTATTCCTAGTGGCGCTGCTGACCATTATTGGCTTCTCCGTTAACGATACTGTGGTCATTTACGATCGCATTCGCGAAAATTTGGCGGCTAATCCCGATAAGTCGATTAACACCGTAGTTGATAATGCTGTTAATCAAACTTTAGGACGCTCGATTAATACCACTTTGACTACTCTGCTACCCTTACTGGGAATCTTTCTGTTTGGTGGACAAACCTTAAAATTCTTTGCCCTAGCTTTGATTGTCGGTTTTATTCTGGGGGCATATTCCAGTATTTTTATTGCCAGCACGCTCTTAGCATGGTGGAGAAATAGCAAAAATAATAAGTCAGTGATGATTTCTGATACTCCTGCATCAGAATAGTTGAATTGTCTAGTCAGCCTCCGCAAATCAAGTTTCGAGACTTGTAGAACTCATTTTTAATAGCTTTTCAATGGCAGCGCTATGAGCACAACTACCAGACTGTTTACCCTAGCAGAATACTTAGCCTACGACGACGGCACTGATCGCTGGTACGAACTGGAAAACGGAGAATTAAGATTAATGTCTTCGGAAAGTGATTTAAATAATCAAATAGCCATGTATTTAATTGGCGCATTTTTGAAGTTTATCTCAACTCGATTGCTACGTCGCGGTACAGAAATTGTCGTTAGTGGTTCCCGCGCGACGGTACGTATTCCAGATTTATTAGTGTTGACGGAAGAATCGGCTACAGCTTTAACAGATGCTACTCGTAGCCTGATTACGTCCGATATGCCCCCACCAGCTTTAGTGGTAGAAGTCGTGTCTCCAGGTACAGAAAATCAAAACAGAGATTATCGCTATAAGAGATCTGAATATGCGGCACGAGGAATCAGTGAATATTGGCTGATCGATCCTCAACAAAAACAGGTGATAGTGTTAACTTTGATTGACGGCTTGTATGAAGAAGCAATTTTTCGAGATCAGGACTGCATAATTTCTGTGACCTTTCCTCAACTAGCATTAACCGCCAACCAAATCTTACAAATTGAGGCAGTTTAGACAATTACTTAGGTTAATTGATTTACTGACTGACTTAGAATATAGCCTTTCTCAAATTAGTGATATACACCCAGAAAATTACCCACTAACGACTAACGACTAACAACTAAGCAAAACCAAAAAAGGGCTATCGACATGGGAAGCAAAGCTTTAAATTCTGATTTTGAGCATAAGGTAGCAAAATTACATCGTCTGACTATTTATGGACGGTGGTTAACGGTATTATTAAGCTGGTTAACCCTTGGTTCCTATGCACTGTGGCAGCTTAGAGATGAAATTGCTCTCTGGTTCGATTACTTTACCTGGGCGGCGGTTTACTATGGATTTCACTTTAATTTTATTCCGACTCTTTGCTTGGCGTTTTGTGTAGGGATAACGATTTCAGTCTTAATCTGGCAAAGCCGCAATATTATCTGGGGTTTACCTCCTCAAGAACAGCGTCAGCTAGCGAGGCAAGTCAAGAAAATTGAAGCGCAGGGCAAAAAACATCCTCTTTGGCGGTGGCTAAATCGTCGTTAGTGATTCAATCAAATTAACTAAATGATCATTGTTCATTGCTCAATTACTTTCCAGAACTAAATAACCGCAGGTAGATACTGACAATAAACTCTTTGATCGGAAATAAAATTATGGTGAGGGGATTGATGGTAACAATGATGTTACGAAAATCTCTTTTTGCCAAATTAACAATCTGCTTTGCTACCCAGTCTGGGGACATCACTCCAACGGGGTTTAAATTACTTTTAAAAGGACCTAAAATCAGCTTACGAATCATACAGGGAGAGTCTAAACGGCGGAGAGTTACTATATCGCCCATAGCTCTTTTACTCAGTTCATAGAGGGGGCTAAATGCTGGATTTACCTCTGCTTCTGAGGTGTTGACCCAAACCTCTTTACGGATCATATCGCGATCGCTCTTGATAGTCTTAAAAAATACTTCCATCAGGCGGAGATTAGAAAAAGTATTAATCTCAAAGGAACTAGCGATCGCCATTTCGCTGCGCTGTTGATGAACATTAACTCCGTGATTGAGTATCAGAATATCAACCTTGTTTAAATCTTGCTGAAGCTCTGCTTCCTGACCTATTGACCAAGTTATGGTGCGAATTGGTAGTTTAGCGCCTCCAATATCAAGCTCAATCTGAGTATCGGAAGAGGTGAGGGCAATTACTCTAGCACCCGCTAAATGTAGCTGAGTTAGTAAAGCTCTGCCTAGGGTACCTGAAGCACCAGTTACGGCAATTTTTTTATTTTTGAGTGACAGTGCCGTACCTAATATTTTATCGACGAAGGTTAGAGTGCCGCAGAAATAAGCATCCTGATTATCAAAATGGTGTCGCCAGTGATAGGGGCGATTAACAATCCACTTTGAGGGTAAATTGGTAAATTCTCCTGGGCGATGGGTAACGTCGGTTAGTTCTTCTATCAGAGGAACACCAAAACCACGAGCGATCGCACTCACCAAGAAAATTAAAGTGTAGACGCTACCTACCCCTGCTACCCACCAGGGAACCCACCTTTGAGCGATTAATCCAAACAAAATGCTGCTCACTAGCATTACCAATGCCTCGGGCACATCATTGTACCAATGAGCCTGGCGGTAAATCTCCTCACTGGCGACCGACCAGTCACGCCGAAAAACCTTATGATGCCAAACGTGGAGGCGATATAAAGGCTTCCAAACATGAGCTAGAGCATGATAGGAGTCTCTAATGATCTCAACCCATAGTATCGAGGCTAATGCGATCGCAATCCCTAATCCCCAACTGCTGCTCATGACTATAACTTTAACTAAAATTAAAAAAAATCAAATTATTATCGTTAATTAATTTAACCAAAAATGGTCGTTTGAACCAGCAGCAGGGCATTGAAATAGAATTAAGGATTAAAATCTAGTCATAAAAGTTTACAATTTTAGCTACAATTGAGCCAACGTGATTAACAATAGCAAAAGAATGCTATTAGTTGAATAATGGTTTAATCGCTAGCATAAGAGAGTCGCAGTTTTCCAACGTAATTATGACAGAGAATTATTGGTCAAAAGAAGAATCCGAAACAGAATTCACGCCCATTAATTCTCTCTTATCAGAATTGTCTGCTCCCGATGAGGCAGAGGAAGAGTTTAGAGCCGATTTTTTTCAGGGTTTAGCGGGACGCAGGCAGAAAGCGGCTGTGATCCTGATGACCATTTGGCTAGTTACCTTGAGTTTACACACCATAAGCTGGGGAATTTGGCTAGTCTGGAGCTTCACGGGTTTAGCTGGGATTCAAATATTTCGCTACTTACTTACTCAGCCTGATCAAATACCTAGAAGTTTATCAGAGGCAGAGTTGGCAGATGCTCCGCAAGTTTCACTTTTGGTGGCAGCAAGGAATGAGGAAGCCGTGATTACTGATTTGCTGACTATGCTTTGTAATCTTGACTATCCAGCAGATAAATATGAGGTGTGGGCTATAGATGATCGCAGCACCGATAATACCCCTGCTATTCTAGATCGCCTCGCCCAGGAATATCCTCAGTTAAAGGTTGTACATCGCGCAGCCAATGCAGGGGGCGGTAAGTCAGGCGCATTAAATCAGGTGATTCCCCAAACTTTTGGCGACATTATCGGTGTATTTGATGCTGATGCCGCAGTTACGGCAAATTTACTGCTTCAAGTCGTGCCTTTATTCGCAAACACTAAAATAGGAGCGGTTCAGGTACGCAAAGCGATCGCTAACTACCAAGAAAATTTCTGGACTAGAGGACAGGCGGCAGAAATGGCGTTAGATAGCTATGTCCAGCAGCAGAGAATTGCGGTGGGAGGTATTGGTGAGTTGCGAGGTAACGGTCAATTTGTCAGTCGCGCTGCGCTTCACAGCTGCGGCGGTTGGAATGAAGAAACCATCACCGATGATTTAGACCTAACCATTAGATTGCACCTCGATAATTGGAAAATTGGCTTTTTACTTACCCCACCAGTGTTGGAAGAGGGAGTAACAAAAGCTGGCTCCCTGTGGCATCAGCGTAACCGTTGGGCAGAAGGCGGCTATCAACGCTACCTGGACTACTGGCGCTATATTTTTCGGACGCCGATGGGATTTGGCAAACGAATCGATTTACTGTGCTGGATGTTCTTGCAGTATATAGTACCTGCAGCCAATGTCCCCGATGGGATTATGGCGATCGCTCGTCATCGTCTACCAATTCTTAGTCCTATTACTGCACTATTATTTGCCTGGGGTTTTATTGGCATGTTCAGGGGTATCATTAGGGTTCAGGCTGCTTCAGGTAAAAGCGTTACCATACCTTTACTATTTCAAGCTACTATTCAGACCTTAAGAGGAATAGTTTACATGCTTCATTGGCAGATAGTTATGCTAAGTGTAACGGCAAGAATGTCAATTCGCCCCAAGAGGCTTAAGTGGGTTAAAACAGTCCATGAAGGTAGCAGTTTAAACAACTAATAAAAATACTTAATTGCAATTTGTGAATTAATAATCCTAAAAAAACCGCCTAGTAAAAAATCACCAGGCGGCTTTGTTGATCATCTCATGGTTTACGGGGAGTAAATCTACATAGCTGAGCCAACGCCAGCATATGCACCGTAGAAAAAGATGCCAACAACTCCGATTACGCCAAATCCAGCTACTGTGGCAACAATCCACAAAGGAATTTTTCCATCCTTAAACATTATGATTAATCCTCTTGCTATTAAAACTTAAATCGGTTGTAGAATCTCCAGTATTTAGTTAAAGAAATAACTAGAAAATAGAATACCGAGAACAGCAACCAGTAGCAACCCTAGATATAGAGCAGTACGATTAAGCTCCACTGGTTGTCTATTGGGATTAGTGTTTCTTTCCATTGTTTCTCCTTATTAAAAATTTTAAAGCTCCGTTTACATGATACGTAACTGAGGTAACCCGCTACAACTAAATTAAAGTTAGCAGTGACTAAAAGAACGGCTGAAGCCGCGATTTGACCTCAAAAACTTGCCTAGAAACAGCACTAGACAGCAGCACCAGCTTCAGGAATATATTTCAGTAGCGTTCCCCGTTCACCCAAGATAAAGCCCTTCTGGGGGGAGAGAAATACTACTTTATAAAAGTTAGAGGGCGCACTCTCAACATCACGGTCTTTAGACCACGTTTGACCACCGTCTGCACTCACCATTAGGTTGGCACTCCCCCCTGCTAGCCAGATTTCTTCGGGGGTACGGTAAGCAACATCCAAGAACCCCCAACTGGTAGAAAATTCAGGATAAATAGGCTCGCCCCACTCATCGTAGTCTTCCGTGTCACTAAACTGCACCTGTCCGCCACGAGCTAATAACCACAGACTTCCATCTAGGTTAAAACCCATGTTTTGTAGGCGTCGAGAAGAAGTTCTTTGATGGGGAGTCCACTCAGTTTGTCCAGGTTCCCAAGTCGAGAAAAAGTTCCCTTTGGCAGAAACCGCAACATAGCGACCATCGTCAAAACGATGAATACTCCGTGCCACTCCTACAGAATCTTCGACTAGAGCTTTCCAGTTTTTGCCACCATCTATAGTCTTGTAGATAGCTCCTAGGTTAGTGACCATTTCTGCTGTAGATTCACCCATGGCGACAATATCAAGGGGTGCCCCTGGAAGCTTTGCGCTCAAGGGAATTCTTGACCAACTATCTCCACCATCTTCCGTATGGAGCAGAATCGAAGGCTGACCAACAATCCAGCCTTCTTCGCCATCAAAATCAACCGCCTCTAGGGTTAACTTCTCATCACTTACATCCAGCTCTTTTTGATTCCAGGTTTCTCCGCCGTCGATAGTTTCAAACAGAGTCGCTTGAGTGCCTACTAACCAACCTCGATCTCCATTGTTAATGAAAGCAACATCAGAAAAAATCGCCTCCGATGGCAAGGTGAGAATCTTCCAAGGATTGGTGATGGTCGAGGGAACTCGACTACAGCTAATACAAAATATACCAACAGCAAATAGTATAGCTATCTGCTTTAGTTTCTTAATCAATAAACTCATAAACGTTTTTGTGACTAGTTTCAGGGCAATAAGAGCAATATATGGCTATCGACAGACAAAGTAATTTGTTTCAATCACTATCAGTGAGCAGCAATCGTTGCTCATTAATAAGAGACAGTCAATTAGCCAAATTAGTGTAATCCGTAAAGACTAAGGAAAAATAGGAAGCCTAAACCCAAAGCCCCAAAAATCAAAAGGTTTTTTTGACCAGGAGTTAAGCGATTAACTCCAAAACCATAATTTAAATTTTCTTCAAATCCCGAGGGAGCGCCCTGAGCGCCAATATTGACAAACTGGGTTTTACGAACTCCACATACAGGACATCGCCAATTATTTGAGAGATCGATAAATAACGTTCCCGCAGCGATTTTGCCCTGATTATCACCTTTTGTCGGCAGATAAACGTAGCCACAAGAGCGGCACTCAAAGCTCGGCGGAGCCTTTTCTGCTAAGGTTTTCTCACCTGATGGAGCTAACTCTTCGGCTTGAATTTCTTCTGATCCTAATTGTTCTTCTTTACTTGGCTGATTCATTGCTTTATATTAAGCAAATATTAAAATATTTTTCTTTTATGAATTATCGCACAAAAAGGACTGTGGTTGAATTGATGCCAGAAGGAATGGCATATTTGACTGGCAATCTCTTTTTGCCAGGCAAAGAAAAGTTATCTCAGGGGTATCTATTCCTTATCTTGCCAATTCACCCAATCTTGAGGCTTGAGGAAAGTCTCATAAAGTTCTGCTTCAGGGGTATTAGCCTCTGGCTGATAGTTATATTCCCAGCGTACCAGGGGTGGCAAAGACATCAGGATAGACTCGGTACGTCCATTGGTTTGAAGTCCAAAAATTGTGCCGCGATCATACACCAGGTTAAATTCCACATAGCGCCCGCGACGGTATAGCTGGAAGTTGCGCTCTCTTTCTCCATAAGATATATCCCTACGCCTCTCAATAATCGGTAGGTATGCGGGTAAAAAACTATGTCCAGAATCTTGGATAAAGTTAAAAATATCTGACCAGCTACGATGGTTTATTTCCCCTAACTGCTCACTATATTGCGCTGCTGCTTTGTCAGGGTGGGGACCTTTATACAATTTACCGGTACCATCTTGATAATCAAAAAATAATCCGCCAACCCCTCTGGTTTCCTGACGATGCTTAAGGTAAAAATACTCGTCGCACCAGGACTTAAAGACATGGTGATATTCAGGGTGATGGCGATCGCAACTCTCTTTATAAGTACGATGAAAATGAGCCGCATCTTGGGCAAAGGGATAGTAGGGAGTTAAATCTGCGCCACCGCCAAACCACCAAACGGGACCAGCCTCAAAATAACGGTAGTTAAGATGAACGGTAGGGATATAGGGACTGCGGGGATGCAATACCATTGAAGCTCCAGTAGCATAAAAACTGTGTCCTGCCGCTTCGGGACGTTGCTTCAGAATCGAGGGGGGTAAATTGCTCCCCCAGACCTCCGAAAAGTTAACCCCGCCCTGTTCTAAAATGTTGCCCTCAGACATAACTCGCGAGCGTCCGCCGCCGCCTTCTTCCCGCTGCCAACTATCTTCTCTAAATTGACCAGCACCATCAATTTCTTCTAAGCCAGCACAAATTTCGTCCTGTAGCTGCTTCATAAACTGGCTTACCTGCTCTTTGGAGTCAGCAGGGGGATTTGATGGCTGAGATTTTTGCGAAGGATTTGTATTTACGGCGGTCATAGAGGAAAATTCTGCAATTAATAAGTCTGAAAATTACTAAATTCAGACTATCTCGATTAGGCACAATCGCACCAGCAATGCCTGCCAGTAACTATAATTTCTTTACGATTCCGTAAAGTTTCTTAATCATTTAATTAGTTATTCTGCGCTTTTTCCTTTTGATAGAACAATAAAGCTCTTTAACCTTTTCCCTTTAACCCTTTCTCAGTCTTCACAAATTAATGAATGCCTAACATCAGCTAATTAATTATTTTGGCTCAATTGAATAGCCACAACGGTGCTCACCATCTTGAATCCATTGAGTCCGCTGCACATGACAGTCGGACAGCACTTCAGCAAACATTTGTAGCTCGTGCCCACAAATGCTGGGGTAAGACTCGGCAACATGGGCGATCACGCAATTGTGCTCCACTAGAATAAATTTATTATGCTGCTTAGAACAGGGAGATTGAAGTAATTCAGCCATATATCCTTCCTGCTGTCTTAGCTGGACTAATTTGCTAATTCTTTGCTGAAGATTTCCTGAACCCAGAGAAGCTCGATATTGAGCAGCCTTGCGCTGATATTGTTTGGCGAGAACTTTCCCTACCTGCTCTTGTCCTGCGGTCTCTGCTAAAGTATCTAAAAAAGAGACGGCAAATTCACTATATTTCTGAGGAGTCAGGCGATCGCGACCTTCAGTACTCAACTGATATAAATGCTGTGGTCTCCCCATGCCCTGCTGTACAGACTGATATTCAATCAAGCCATCTGCCTCCAAATCGTTCAAGTGGCGGCGAACTGCTTGGGGACTTAGATCTAGCTCTTCGGCTAGTTCTCTTGCAGCAGCGTTTCTTCGCTTCAACAAGGATTGCAAGATATTTTGTTTGGTAGACGTTAAACTTGTGGTGGTCATCGTCTCAGGGGCTGATAGTTCCGATACTTATAGACAAGGCTTAAAAAATCTTTGACTTAAACAACATTTTCGTTGTTAATCTAACCTATAATATACTTTAACAACAAAATTATTGTTAAACTCTAATGTATATGGGTTCGTCTGCACCGAAACTTAATGAGCAGCATAAGTGAGGAAATTAATCTATATTGCGGTCTTCCCAAAGATATTCAACAGTTTCGTCTGAGATAAGCTCAGGTGCTACGCCCTCTAACTGCCGAAGTTTTCTCGGCATACAACGTTGGTCTTAGATTGATATTGCCGCAGCCGTAATCAGATTCACTGATTAATGCTCTCAAGCATTTAAGACTTTTCATAAAACATAGTCTATTTATTTCTCATCATGAGTGCTAACGTTAAAGCTCTGGTTAATCAGCCTTACAAATATGGTTTTGTTACCGACATTGAAGCCGATCAAATTCCCCGTGGTTTAAGTGAAGATGTCATTCGCCTGATTTCGGCTAAGAAGAATGAGCCTGAATTCATGTTGGAGTTTCGTCTTAAAGCCTATCGTAGGTGGCTAAAAATGGTTGAACCACAGTGGCCTCATGTTGAGTATCCTGCCATTGACTACCAAGATATTGTCTACTACTCTGCTCCCAAGAAAAAGCAGGAAAAGAAAGGTAGCCTTGATGAGGTTGATCCTGCACTGCTAGAAACTTTCGATAAGCTGGGAATTCCCCTATCTGAGCAAAAAAGGTTGAGTAATGTGGCGGTAGATGCTATCTTCGACAGCGTTTCTATTGGTACTACATTTAGGGAAAAACTGGCTGAGGACGGCGTAATCTTTTGCTCAATTTCTGAAGCGTTGAAAGAGTATCCAGACCTAGTGCAAAAATATTTGGGTAGCGTTGTCCCCGTTTCAGACAACTACTTCACGGCACTTAACTCGGCGGTATTTAGCGATGGCTCTTTTGTGTTTATTCCCAAGGGAGTAACCTGTCCGATGGATCTATCGACTTATTTTAGGATCAATGATGGTGATACAGGGCAGTTCGAGCGTACTCTGATTGTGGCGGAAGAAGGAGCCTCTGTTAGCTATCTTGAAGGCTGCACTGCTCCCATGTTTGACACCAGGCAACTGCATGCTGCTGTAGTGGAGTTGGTAGCGTTAGATAATGCAGAAATCAAATATTCTACGGTTCAAAACTGGTTCGCAGGAGACGAGAACGGAAAAGGCGGAATCTATAACTTTGTGACTAAGCGTGGCTTGTGTAAAGGAGTTAATTCAAAAATTTCCTGGACTCAGGTAGAAACTGGTTCTGCAATTACCTGGAAATATCCAAGCTGTGTTTTGCGGGGCGACAACTCCGTAGGAGAGTTCTATTCCATTGCCTTAACTAACCATAAGCAGCAGGCTGATACAGGAACCAAAATGATTCACATCGGCAAAAATACCCGCAGCACCATCATTTCTAAAGGTATCTCAGCTGGAGATTCTAAGGGTAGCTACCGTGGTTTAGTTCAAATAGGGAAGAGGGCAAAAGGCGCTCGTAACTACTCCCAGTGCGACTCGATGTTGCTTGGAGATAATGCCGAGGCTAACACTTTTCCCTATATTCAGGTAGATAATAATACCGCTAAATTAGAGCATGAGGCTTCTACCGCCAAGATTGGGGAAGAGCAGCTGTTCTATTTTGCCCAGCGGGGTATCTCAGAAGAGGATGCTGTATCTATGCTGGTGAGCGGTTTTTGTAAGGACGTACTTAATGAATTACCTATGGAGTTTGCCGCTGAAGCTGATAAGCTATTGAGTCTCAAGCTGGAAGGAACAGTTGGTTAATTTCTAGCTATTTTGAAACTTACTGTTTAAAGTTTGACGTGGATTAGAATCACCAAAACAAATAAAAGGCGCAGCTTGTGTGATTAGTTGATCTGATAAGATAGGGTCTACTTTTATCTTCAGGCAACGAATCAATGGCTATTAGTTCAATCCCTATTGCCATCCGTTACATATTACTTTCGGCATTAGGTTTTGCGCTGATGTCAAGCTGTGTAAAAGCTGTGGCAGCTTATGGCATTCCTGTATTAGAGATCATTGCTGCCAGAGCATTGATATCATTGCTGCTAAGTTATTGGGATGTAAAACGCAAGGGAATTTCTGTCTGGGGGCGTAATCGTCCGCTGTTGGTAGCCAGGGGTGCTGTAGGGACAATGGCATTAATTTGTGTTTACTATGCAGTTAGCACCCTCCCGTTAGCTGATGCGACGGTGCTCCAGTATACTCATCCTGCGTTTACCTCCATCCTGGCACTAATTTTTCTGCGTGAGTCAGTAAAGCGCTCGACCTTGACCTGCATTTTACTAAGTTTTGTGGGCTTGGTGGTTATGGTGCGCCCTGGAACTAGTAGAGCAATGTTGGGGCTACCAACCCTAAGTTTAATGGCGGCGTTAGCAGGTGCATTTGGCAGCGCCATAGCATACGTGCTCGTGAGGCGGCTAAGTCAGACAGAAGACAGCTCAGTTATTGTTTTTTATTTTCCTCTGATTGCACTCCCCATTTCACTACTCTTACTTGGCAATAACTTTATTGTTCCAGAATTTAATGCGCTTTTATTATTGCTCTTGGTTGGGGTGTTTACTCAGATAGGACAGGTTGGGCTGACTAAAGCGATGGCTGCGGAAGCAGCAGGTAAAGTAACATCGTACTCCTACATACAGGTGATTTTCTCCGCTATCCTGGGGATTATATTTTTTGCTGAAGTGCCTACGCTGTGGACGCTAACAGGCGGTACTTTAATCATCTCTGGAGCATTAGTCAATGCTTTGTGGAAGAGTTAGAACTCATACACTGGATAATTAACTATAATCGAAAAGTTGCGCTATAAAATACGATCGTATTAACTGCGAATAACAAGTCTTCAACTAATTGAGATACCTTAGTTCGTCTGGTTACTGGTTATCAAGGCAATGTCACCGAGCTAGTTGCTGATCTGACTGCACTCCAAAATCGCGATTTGGGGATAGTTAAATTTTCCCGTCCACAACGAGCTAAACCGACTATTGAATTGTCTCCCTTCCCTGCTTGACAAAGACCTTTCCGCCTTAACCTGTCACCAATGCCTAACAGCTAATAGCTATATGCAAAGCGGTACCACAAGGGCATAATATATCCCTTTAGGGACGAGCCAATAACCTTTTAGCGAAGCTTCTTGATGAGCATTATATGCGGCAAACTACGCGCCTTTGTTTGCGCCTGTCCTAAAGGATACCCCCATTCGTACCCTAAAGGGCATAAAAGGGCAAGCCGCTTCGCATGTGGTACCGATCAGCAGATCGGCGACGCGATGAAACACTTTCGTAAGAAGTTCTGAATCCGAAGGGGGTCTTTTATACCCGAATGGGTGCACCGCTAATTCACATTAAGCTTATTTAGCTAAAAACTACCGTTTTATTGTCATAGATTAAAACCCGATGTTGGAGATGTAGTCGCACCGCACGGGATAGTACTAATCGTTCTAAGTCTTTACCCTTGCGAATTAAATCCTTAACCGTATCTTGATGATTAACTCGAACTACTTCCTGCTCAATGATTGGACCTTCATCTAAATCTTGAGTGACGTAGTGTGCCGTTGCACCAATAATTTTAACTCCTCTAGTGTGTGCCCGATGATAGGGTTTAGCCCCAGGAAAAGCTGGTAAAAACGAATGATGAATATTAATAATATTAGGAAATTGCTCAATCAAATCAGGACTAAGAATCTGCATATATTTAGCTAAAACTACCAAATCAATCTGATATTCCCGCAGCAGCTCTAGCTGTTTAACTTCTTGTTCGGCTTTTGTTGCTTTGGTAATAGGAAGATGATAAAAATCCAGATTAAATTGACTAGCGATCGCCTCCAAATCAGGATGATTACTAATAATTAGGGCAATCTCCCCAGGTAATTCCTGCGCCTGATGTCGCCACAGCAGATCCCAAAGACAGTGATCTTGTTTAGTGACCCAAATAGCAATTCTGGGTACGCTATCAGAAAAATGGAGTTGCCAGGTAGCATTTAAAGGTTTGGCGATCGCCGCAAATGCCGTGGCGATCGCAGATCGGGGCAAATTAAACCCTTCTAGTTGCCATTCAAGACGGATCAGGAATAAACTTGTAGCGCAATCGGTGTGTTGGTCTGCATGAATAATATTGCCTCCATTAGCATAGATAAAGTTGGCAATTTTAGCGACTAAACCTGGACTATCAGGACAGGAAATTAATAAAGTTGCTGTGGACTGTGTCATTGATTGAAAATTTAATCACGAACCTTTCTACAGCTATAAGCATAATGCCTAATTTAAGTTCTACCAGCCCAAGTTAACCCGATGTTCCACTATAAAACTAAGGAGCTTCCCATGATCGCTGATCACCTTCCAACCTCCATGATTGTAAACAGTCAGATTTTTTTGGCAGAGAACTTCGTTTGACAATCTGATTTTGGGCAAACTAAAACTGTTAGTCAACTATATAATTCAAATAAATATCTTCAATCTTATTATTTTCAGTATCTATTATCAGGAGATTAATATTTTTAAACTTGATCCAGAATCCCAGACGTCTGCTTAGTTTTTGTCATCCTTATTTTATGGTCAACCAGGATTAGATCTTCAATCCATCTATCTCAGATTGAACAATCAAGCAATATTCGGTCAAAACTACCAACTACTATGAACAGTCAAGATAAGCCCATTGAAGGAAATGATAATTTGGATTTGTCATTAGAAACTTCTGATTCCATAGAACAGAGAGACGAAAATTCAGGAGATTTATGGTCAGAAGAAAATGAAGATTCTGAAATCGTAACCGAGTTTATCTCCGCTGAAACCGCAGCCCAAAATGATGCCAAAGCTTTAGCGGACATTGCCCCGAAAGAGCAGAAAGAGAAAAATTCGGGAGATTTATGGTCAGAAGAAAATGAAGATTCTGAAATCGTGACCGAGATTATCTCGGCTGAAGTAGCGGCTCAAAATGATGTGGAAGCTTTAGCAGATAGTAACGCCCTAGAGTCTTCATCAGATAATGGCTTAGACTTGGAGAGTTGGGATTTTCGCAACCCCGTACCAGATGGCAGAGAGTCTAATGAGCTTGATGATTTTAGAGCATTTGAATCTTCAGATTCAGAGTCTCCAGCATCAGAGTTTAGCCCTGATGAAATAGATGATCCGATACTGAAGTCATCAAAGGATTTTGCATCAGAAGAAATTGAGCTAGATGAATTGGTAGTTGCTGAATCTGCCGAGTCAGAGGTCAGCCTTGAGGACATAGATGAGCCGATCCTGGAAGCGTCAGAAGATATAGCATCAGAAGAGATCGCGCTAGATGAACTGGTAGTTGGTGAGTCTGCCGAGTCAGAGTTAAACCTTGAGGACATAGATGAACCGATACTAGAACCGTCGGGGGATTTATCTCTCGAATCCTTGGAGTTAGATGAACTGGTAGTTGGTGAACCTGCCGAGTCAGAGTTAAACCTTGAGGGCATAGATGAACCGATACTAGAGCAGTCGGGGGATTTAGCATCAGAAGAAATTGAGCTAGATGAACTGTTAGTTGGTGAGTCTACCGAGTCAGAGTTAAACCTTGAGGGCATAGATGAACTGATACTAGAGCCATCGGGGGATTTATCCCTCGAATCCTTGGAATTAGATGAACTAGAAAATAATAATCTGGAAGATTTACTAAATCTAGACTCAGAAAGCAATTCTTTAGACTCCTTAATCACCGAGCCAACTGCGAGTCTTGATGAATCACAATTAATTACTTCTTTAGATTCAGCAGATCTAGATTCTCTCCTAGATGAAGAACCCCAGGCGGAAGTATCCACTCCCCTCAAAGTTAGCCCTCCTAAACCAGCTACTCCCCAGCGGCTTACCCCCCCAGCACCGTCTCCTGTCAAAGCCCAAGCCTTCGATCAAACCATGAGGGTTTCGGTAAGAAAATTAGATAACTTGAATAACCTGATTGGGGAACTGGTAGTTAAACGCAATCGTTTAGAAGACGATCAAGAACGACTGCGACGCTTTTTAGATAACCTCCTTGGTCATGTCCAGACCTTGGGAGAGGCAGGGGCAAAGATGCACGATATGTACGAGCGATCGCTTTTGGAAGGGGCATTAATGGCGAGCCGTCAATCTCGCAATAATGCCGCGGTGGCTGCGGGAGTTGCTGGCTCAGTCAATGAGCAGCCCCAAGAAGAAGGTCTAGATGCTCTGGAAATGGATCGCTTTACGGGATTTCATCTCCTCTCCCAAGAGATTATTGAGCTGATTGTGCGGGTGAGAGAGGCGGCTTCTGATATTCAGTTTGTGGTGGATGAAACTGATAAAGTGGCGCAAACATTCCGTCAGGTAACGAGCCAGTTACAGGAAGGCATGAACTCCTCACGGATGGTAGCATTTGGGCAGACCGCAGACCGCCTACCGAGGGCAATTCGCGATATTTCACGGAAGCAGAAAAAACAAACTAAGCTTCATGTGGAAGGGAAAGATGTTCTGATCGATAAAATGATCGTGGAACATCTCTACAATCCAATGACCCATTTGGTCAACAACGCCATTTCCCACGGTATTGAAAAACCAGAAAGCAGACTGGAAAAAGATAAGCCTGAAGTAGGTAATATCTACATTCGGGCATTTATTCAGGGTAACCAAACCGTAATTACAGTTAGGGATGACGGTGCGGGGATTGATCCCGAAATAGTGAAAAAAAAGGCAATCGATAAAAATTTAATTACCTGGGCAACGGCGCAAAATTTATCCAATCAAGAAGTCTATGAACTGCTGTTTCATCCAGGATTTAGCACCAAGGAACAGGCGGATGATTTCGCTGGACGTGGAGTAGGGATGGACGTGGTCAATACCGACCTCAAAAAAATTCGTGGCTCGATCAGTACGGAATCGGAAGTTGGCAAGGGTACGACCTTTACCATTCGTCTGCCTCTAGTTTTAAGTATCTGTAAGGCTTTGACCTGCGTTAGTGATAATAGCCAAATTGCCTTCCCCATTGATGGGGTGGAAGATACTAAGGAATATTTACCCAGCGATCTGCAAACCAACGTTAACGGAGTGCGCTGCATTAGCTGGAATAATACTCTCTTGCCCCTCAGACCTTTGAAAGACCTGCTGAACTATAATCGTCAAATTCGCCGTACAGGAATTTATAACGCAAGTCACAATAACGACGATACAATTTCGGTGATTATTCTCCGTAGTTTAGACAATTTACTGGCGATCGAGGTTGATGAGATTAAAACCGAGCAAGAAATTGTTATTAAACAAATTGATGGACCCATCGCTAAACCGCCAGGTATTGCAGGGGCTACGGTTTTGGGAGACGGCACAATTATGCCCATCGGTGACGTATTGGAGCTGATTGAAATTGCTCAAGGTAAGAGAACTATTGAAATTGGCTTCAATATTCTGGGAGATGAAGGCAAGCGGAAACAGGCTCAGGCGGAAAGTGTTCAACAAGAGCCCATGGTACTGGTGGTGGATGACTCGATTACCGTTAGAGAGCTGCTGTCGATGAGCTTCAATAAATTAGGCTATCGGGTAGAACAGGCTAGAGATGGTCAAGAGGCTTGGGATAAACTCCGAGGCGGCTTGGTGTGTGACATGATCTTTAGTGATATTGAAATGCCCAGAATGAACGGTCTAGAGCTATTATCTCATCTCCATCAAGACCCCAAGCTCAAGTCAATACCTGTGGCGATGTTAACTTCCCGTGGTGCAGACAAACACCGACAGCTCGCTAGTGATTTAGGTTCTAAAGCCTACCTCACTAAACCCTACACGGAAAAGGATCTGATGGATGTGGCACAACATCTGATTGAAATTAATCGGGCTAATAAAGAGGCTGAGTCGGCAACCGTCAATATCAAGCGTGTTCAGTCCAACACCGAGTTTCAAGATGCTCCCCTGGTGTTGATTATTGATGATTCGGTCACGGTGCGGGAACTTTTATCCATGAGCTTTAAGAAAGCTGGTTATCGGGTAGAACAGGCTAGGGATGGTCAAGAAGCCTGGGAAAAACTCAGTGATGGCTTGGAGTGTGATCTGGCATTTTGCGATATCGAAATGCCCCGCATGAATGGCTTAGAGTTGCTATCTCAACTGCAAAAGGATGAAAAATTATCTGCTCTACCCATCGCCATGTTAACCTCACGGGGCGCACAAAAGATGCGTAATATAGCAGCTTCTCGGGGCGCTAACGGCTATTTTGTTAAGCCTTATGTGGAAGAGGATCTATTAAAAGCAGCCGCTAAAATGATCAAGGGTGAAAATCTCATCGAAACCTCAGAGTGATACGGTTAATCGGGTATCAGCTTCTAGATCCTATTTGTAGAGTCAAGATTGCGAAAAATCAATGTTAAGAGCAACAGTTTATCTTAGTGTCTTGTTGTGGGGTTGCTTGGGTAGCTGGCAATCAGCTTTGGCAGCGGAAGAGCGATCGCAGGATATTAAATTAGAAGTCGGCATTATTCAAAGGCTGGGGGCTGCTATCCCGCCAACCCGTCAGCCAGCAATCAAGGAGGTGACTCTTAGCAGTACTAGGGGCAATTCCCTCCAGGTTAATTTTCCTGAGGCATCCCCCGCTAAAACCATTACTACCCAGCAGGTGGTGTTGCGGGTTGAGGCGAAGCGACTGACTCAGCCTAAACTGTCTGAAAAACTTATTTTAAGCGATCGCTCTACCTTTGAAACTGCGGAAAACAGTGCTAAGTCTTGGCAGAAGTTGGGTCTTGAGGTAGAGGTGGCACAGCCTGGACGCTGGCAGGTATGGGCAAAACGGGATGTTTATGCCACCCCTTTACTACGGCGCTGGCTGCTCCACAGTTTGGAAGCCAATGGTTACGAAAGTCCCTATCTTGATTCAGAAGTGCTTTATCAGGAGCCTGATATTGTTCTGGAAATAGAAGGGGAGGAATATAATTATGACCAGGTGGAAATTACCAGCAGTAATAACCTAGTTAAGGTTAATACTACGGATCGACCCCAAGCTGCCCAACTCTATGGCGGTAGCTTAAGGCTTCAGCCCAACTCCCACGGGGAATTTACCCTAGTTAATCAGGTTCCCTTAGAAACCTATCTGCGAGGGGTGGTGCCCCATGAAATTGGCGCTAGTGCCCCTCCCCAGGCGGTTGCCGCTCAAACCATCATTGCTCGTACCTACGCCCTGCGAAATCTAAGGCGGTTTACAGTGGATGATTACCAACTTTGCGCCACGGTTCACTGTCAGGTTTATAAGGGGTTAACTGGTACTAACTCTACCAGCGATCGCGCGATCGCCAATACTTCAGGCTTGGTTTTAACTTACGAAAATGAGCTAATTGATGCCCTCTATTCTTCAACTACTGGTGGCATCACCGCAGGCTTTCAGGATACCTGGGATGGTGCTGAACGTCCTTATCTTCAGCCGATTATTGATGCTCCCCGTCCGTTCTGGGATCTGGTTAAGTATCCCTTAAATAACGAAAATAACTTTCGCTATTTTATCAGTCTAACGGAGGGATTTAATGAAACAGGTAGAAAAGGAGTCTTTCGCTGGCATAAATTCCGTACTATCTCCAATCTTAACCAAGATTTGCGTAAATATCTCCAAAAAACTCGTCATCCCCTGGCTGATTTTCAGACCATTCAGTCGATGCAGGTACACAGGCGATCGCACTCTGGCAGAATCTTAACCCTCAATATTGCAACCGATCAGGGAAAGCTACAGCTACACAAAAATGAGATTCGCAGCGCCCTAGAACCACCCCGCAGCACCTTCTTTTATTTACAACCCATCTTAGATGATCAGCAAACGTTAGCTGGCTACGATTTTATTGGTGGTGGCTTTGGTCATGGGGTAGGTTTGAGCCAGTATGGTTCCTATAATTTAGCTAAGTTAGGGTGGTCAGCTAAAGAAATTCTCGCTTTTTACTATCCCCAGACTAAGCTACAACCTCTAAATGATTCTATTGTTTTTTGGTCTGAAGATTTTCCTGAATCAATTAGTCAAAATTAATAATATGCCTAATGTATATTAACTTCAATTATATATAGCGTTTCTCAAATAAGTGAGGTGTGAAAATAAATTTAGTCAAAAACCTTGAACTTCTCTATTCCCTAGTCCCTAACTTCACCAAGATGTATCTCATTAATACGAAAAACGTCATACATCAGGATTGATTGCTAAAGCAATCTGATGATTAACTAATTTAATAAATTCTGTTAATAGCCAAAGCAATATCAGGCTAAAGAACATAGATAATAGCTTGCTGCCATCTAGTAGATCCTCAGCGGTAGTAAGTATGAGATTTATAGGTTGAGCTATAAAATCCCAGCTATTGAATCGTTCAAACCGACCAATATAGATACCGATTACACATAAACTGTGAATGGTTATTTTGATTAATGGAAGGTATTTTGCTGCTATGAAATCTTGTAAATAATTTTCTAAGCGCGTTATGGAGACTGCGTAGGCTTCAAATCCTGCAAAGATGAAAAGAGTATATTGCGGAATTAGAATAAAAATAATTGCTCCAATAGAATAATCTTTTTGGCTCAGTTCAATAAGATGAATTGAATCAGTTAGGACGTAGGGCGCATTGGGCAGAAAGGCGATAAAAATCAGCAATACTATCCACCACAGAACCCTATAGTTAGCTATGGGACGAAATAAAAATAGACTCAAGACTAATGGTATAAAAGCTAAAAATAAATTCCAAACCATCATGCTTGTGCTTTGGTTGAATAATTCCCTAGCAAGATTCAGCTAACTAATTGATTGGCTAATTATGGAATTTGTCGTGTCTATCAGGTGCATTTAATTGGGTTTTGATTAATAAAACCTAAGAAGCTCACGTACCTCATGAATCTGAAAAATTATCATACTTAACGCTCTTGAGGTTTATTTTTTAAGGTTAATTGTGCATCAGATTCATGATCCTGGGTTAATTCCTCACAATCTATACAGCTACATTCATGGACATCCATAGAGGTTTCAGATGGGGTTTTTGACTCAACGTCACATTCATATAGCGGATACTCAGTTTCCCTCACGGGAATTTCCACTACTTCTTGCCCAACTTCAGGTGGCGCAGTGAAAACATATTCTGTCGCAGAGCAGTATAGTTGCTGATTTAGTAATAGAGTTATAGCGATCGCACAGGAGCTTTTAAGAGTAGTAAATAGTTGATTAACCATAATTAACTATTCTGATAAACAACTGTAGCCAAAGTTGAATTTTAATTTGTTGAGATATTTCTCTAACCACATTTAAACACAAGATTATTTAATATCTAAAATCTTTATATTTAACAAAAATAAGAACATTTTAATACTTGTTAAAATTAAAGATCATAAAAAATCAGCTATGGCGTTGCTCAAATTAATAAAATACATTCAGTTTCCTGATAGCTGAAGGGGTACTGTTTTTTAAATAGTGGGAATTCCTGAAAAATAACAGAAACTCCCTTTAAATTAGCAAAGATTCTAAATTTGAGAGTTTTATCTTGAAATATCAATAAATTAAGTCACAATTGCTTAGTCTTTCCCTAAACCGTGCTCTTCAGCATATTTATTCATAAAGCGCACAAAACGTTCAAACTCACCCTTTGACTTCATTACTATCACTGCTTCGATCGCTCGCGCCTCGCCGTTAACAAATTTGCCTTTAACTTCTCGGCTAACAATCTCCCCTTCATCGTCAACTAAATAGATCCCAGTAATTTCATTAGTATTATCTTTGCTGAGAATTTTGGGGTCTTGGAAATAAAAGGTAGCAGTACCAGTATTTCCTGTCTTGGACTGAGTAACCCTGACTTGGGGGATTACTTCTTCGGCTATCCCTCTTGCAAATTGAATTTCTGCCACAATTCCACTCCCATTATGAGACATCATATTAATAACTCTATATTAATAACAGTTAATCATCTCATAAATCTAGGTCTGAACCGCATAATTAATGCTGTCAGAGGATAAATCTGCGCCGAATTCACTCAACGAGTTTAATTGCTCCTGATTTTGTCCTGTGATTAGAATATGAGCATGTCTGATTGAGAAGTGTCCCTGGAATTGGGCAATTAATAACTATTCAGCCCTAAATTTTAAGTCGAGATGACGGTCATTCTAACTATTCAGTAAATTAGCTTGACATTTTCCCTAATCAGTATAAAATTCAAAAGCCTATACTAATCCTAGGGCGGCTGGATTGAGCAGTTTCATTAGAGGTCAGTGATGTTAACTAGCTACCAACATCAAGATGAACTAAGGTTCTCCTCGCTAGGAACTAAAGACCACCGAAGACCCATTGCTGTCGATCTTTTTGCTGGCGCAGGGGGGATGACTCTGGGTTTTGAGCAGGCAGGGTTTGATGTTTTGGCAGCAGTGGAGCTAGACCCAATTCATGCCAGCATTCATGAATATAATTTTCCCTTCTGGACAACTATCTGTAGTAGCGTTAGCACCACTAGCGCCTCAGAAATTAGAGCTAAATCGGCAATTGGCGATCGCGATATTGACGTGGTTTTTGGAGGACCTCCCTGTCAAGGATTTTCGCTGATGGGAAAACGAGATTTAGCAGATGAGCGCAATGAATTGGTCTTTCATTTTTATCGCCTGGTTAGAGAACTGCGTCCCAAATATTTTGTGATGGAAAATGTCAGAGGCATCACCATCGGCAGACAAAGGAAGGTTTTAGACCGAATTATTGAACAGTTCCAGCAAGCAGGATATCAAGTTAGAGAATCACCTCGAGTTCTAAATGCGGCTGAATATGGCGTACCGCAAAATCGACAGCGACTCTTTTTACTGGGCGCGCGTCAGGGTTTAACTTTGCCTGAGTATCCCCAGCCCCAGACTAATCCCAAAGTTAAGGGATCTTCCCTGCTACCTCCAACCCCCACCGTAGCCGACGCTATTAAAGATCTTCCCGAAGTTAGTCTTTTCCCTGAACTGGAGTTACGAGACTGGGTGGTTACTCAACATGGACATCCCAGTGACTATGCTTACGGGCTGCGTTATCCCCATCAGGTTCAGGATAATTATGCTTACGGGAGGAATTATAACTTGGAGTTATTGACCTGTAGCCGACGCACTAAACATACGCCCCAGACCATTGCTAGGTTTGCTACCACAGCACCAGGAAAGAGCGATCGCATTTCTCATTTTTATCGCCTGGATCTTGACGGTTTATGTACAACCCTAAGGGCAGGAACCGCTAGTAACCGTGGGGCATTTACTTCCCCCAGACCGATACATCCCGTTACCCCCCGCTGTATTACCGTCAGAGAAGCAGCGCGACTTCATTCCTATCCCGACTGGTTTCGCTTTCATGCAACCAAATGGCACGGTTTTCGCCAGATTGGCAATTCTGTTCCGCCTCTTTTAGCACAGGCGATCGCCAAAGAAGTTATTAAGGCTTTAGCGGTTGCCCCCGTTAAGCCCCAGCTAGAGCTTGACCTGGGAGACACTAAGCTGTTGCAGTTCAAAATGACCCAGGCAGAAAGGTACCATAAGCTAGAAACTAGAGCGATCGCCCGCAGGACGTTTACTAATTCTTAAAAAGTATAATATTGCAACAGATTTTAAATTTTTTCATAGTGAGAAAATTGCAATATTTAATAGCTGTAATAATATTAGCTATTTCTTGTTTTGGTAATATTCAATATTCCTTTGCCGCAAGTTTTCAAGGACTTGGAGATCTTCCAGGACAAAGATTTAGTAGTGAAGCATTTGACGTATCTGGAGATGGTTCAACTGTAGTAGGGAGAAGTCTGGGTTTTGCTGGGCAGGAAGCTTTTATTTGGAGTCAAGAGTCTGGAATGAGAACCTTGGGGCAAATTGGCAACAATAGTTTTTTTAGCCGCGATATTAAAATATCTAGAAATGGACTAAAAGTAGTTGGCAACGTATCCTTTAGAGATAAAAATCAACAAAAATATCAATGCTTTATTTGGGATGAAAACAAGGGTATTAGAATCCTAAATGACAGAGTTAATGAAGAATTTGAATTCTTGTGTACTGATCTATCTGCCGATGGTTCTGTAATCGTAGGCTACCAATATTTTCCTGATGAAACAACAGCAGCAGCTTTCTGGAATGAAAGGGCTGGAATTAAAACACTAGGCAGACCTAAAAATAGTAATTTTGACCCTGAAAGTTTTCAAAGTAAAGCAATGAGCGTCTCAGGCGATGGTAATACTATTGCTGGATTTATGTTTGATAAAAATCATAGCCAAGCTTTTATTTGGGATGAAGCTAATGGAGTTCAAGACTTAGGAGATTTACCAGGTGGGGAAGATTCTAGCTTGGCACGGGGTATTTCTGCCAATGGCAGTACTGTAGTAGGCGCAGGTTTCAATGATGAAAATATCAATGAGGCTTTTATCTGGGATAGAGATAATGGCATTAGAGGCTTAGGAAGTTTGAGAGGCGGTAGTCGCATCAGCTATGCAAATAGTGTTTCTGGCGATGGGTCTATTGTGGTTGGTAGGGCTAGTAGTTATGGATACAATGATGCCTTCATTTGGGGGCAGCAGAATGGCATGCGGAGATTAAAACTAGTCTTGGAAAATAAATATAAACTAGATTTAACAGGCTGGTTGTTGGCAGACGCAACCAGTATTTCTGATGATGGGCTGACTATTGTCGGTTGGGGAGGAAATCCCCAAGGTGAACTTGAGGCTTGGATTGTTAAATTAGATCCTTAACAACTCCATACTTACATTCTTAACGCTGCTAATATCGTTTCAAAAGCTTTTAGCCTCAAGTTTGAAGCTTCTGATTGACTTTTTCTAGAATATTTCTGGTCAATCTTTGTTAGATAACCAGGCTCGGCAAAGTTCCTTAAAATGGGCTCCTCGTGCTTCAAAGCTAAGATACTGATCAAAACTGGCACAGGCAGGGGAAAGCAACACAACCTTTGCTTGGTGTTGCTGCGCCAGAGGGATACTTTGAGAGACGGCATTCTCCATCGTGTCCACTATCTGATAGTCAGTAAATCCATACTCCTCAAATCGGCGGGCAAAATCTGCTGCCGCTTCACCAATTAAGAGTACCGTCGCGGCTTTGGCTTTAATGCTATCCAGCCAGGGGCGGTCATCACCTGTTTTAGCTTGTCCCCCCGCAATTAGAATCACTGGAGCCTCTACTGAATTTAATCCTACTGTTGCGGCATCGTAGTTAGTCGCTTTACTATCGTTGATTAGTTTTATTCCTTGGTAGGTGGCAACGTATTCCAAGCGATGCTCTACTCCAGGGAAGGTAGTAATAGCATTGGCGATCGCCTGTTTCTCAATTCCCGCCAGTTTAGCGGCGGAGATCGCCAGTAGTAGATTCTGCCGATTGTGTTCCCCAGGCATTTTGAATAGGGATATGGGGGCAATTAGCTCGCCAAATGCCACGATCCAGGCATCATCGATGTAGACTTCAACTCGACGATCGGGTAAAGCATTTTTACCTCTGGTGCTAGTCCAAATCACGTCCTGCCCTAATTCCAGACCAGCAGTTTGCAAAAAGGGATCGTCACCGTTGATGATTTTTTGCTGACAGCGACTAATTAAAGAGGCTTTAATCTGGTAATAGTTTTCTAAAGTATGATGACGACTGAGGTGATCTTCTGTCAGGGTAGTAAAGATGCCGATGCGCGGTGCCAAGTCTTGGGAAGATTCAATTTGATAACTGCTCAATTCCGCCACAATCCAGTCATAACTCTTGCCTTCCAGATTGGCGATCGCTAATTCACAAGCCGCATTGCCAATATTGCCGCAAGCAGGGGCACTCAACCCCGCACTCTGAAAAATTGCCGCCACTAAAGCCGTAGTGGTAGTTTTACCGTTGGTTCCCGTAATTCCTACCCAGGGTATCTGCTGGAGATAACGCCAGGCTAGCTCAATTTCTCCAATAGTCTCAATGCTCTGTTCTCTCGCTGCTTTCAAAGGAGCAATATCCCAAGGAACACCAGGACTAACAATCACGGTGTCTGGAGTGTCCGCTTCTAAAATATTGCTATTGAGCCTGACAGCAACTCCTTCTTGGGCTAGCTGTAGCTGGGCTGTCTGTAATTCCGTTCCGTTTACTCTTGATGCAATCTGCGCTTCCGTTGCCGAGTCCACTAGGCTAACCTGCCAACCAGTCTTAACCAATAATCTAGCGGCAGCAATTCCCGATCTTCCTAGTCCGATGATTTCGCCTCTGGGCATACCCGTAGTGTAATAATTTCCATAGCATGTTAGCGTATTTTGTAGAGCAATTTGCTCTATGATCCATAATACTTTTGGCTGAAATTTTATTTAATTCAGTTAGTAGTCCTTAGTAAATTTTCTTGGTAAATGCGATCGCCTTTACCGATATTCCTTTACTGTTAAGCTTGCAAATTGCGATCACACTACAACGCCAAAATTTGAAGCGAGTTAAACTAGCAGGAATTTTGGGTTTCTAGTTTCTTTGTCAAGGTTTCTCAATAAAAGTTAAGATTACTTTGAATGTAAATAAATATTTTGTAAGAGAATTATTAATACCGTGTCTCGTTCCATCACAATTTGTTTTAACCTAATCATCGGTCTGTTCGCCTGCTTGATCATTGCCGTCCCCTCGGTAATGGCTGTGGGGCTAGATAATGGACAATTCGATCCTTGTCCTACCTCTCCTAACTGTGTTGTCAGTCAAAATGGAGATGATGAACATGAAATTGCTCCCATTGATTATCAAGGCGATCGCCAATCGGCAAAAGAAACTCTCTTAAAAGTATTGTCTGTGGTTCCCCGTACGGAAGTAGTGGAAGAAACTGAAGATTATATTCATACTGAATCAACAAGTCGTATTTTTAAGTTTGTTGACGATGCTGAATTCTATTTTCCCGAAGACGAAAACATAATTCACGTTAGATCTGCTTCCCGTGTCGGTGAGTCAGATTTAGGGGTTAATCGTCGTCGCATTGAGCAAATCCGCCTGGCAATGGAGGATTTAGGAGCTTAATCATTTATCATTAATCATTAGACATTCAACATAATCCTGCAATGCTCTAATGAAGCCGTCGTTTTCCCCCAAACAGATTAAGAAACTTAATCAGCTACGTCGTCTCAGTCGTCTCCTAGACAGTGCAGTTTCGATTCCTGGCACGAGGATTAGTTTCGGACTCGATCCCGTCTTAGGCTTACTTCCTGGTGGGGGAGATACTCTAAGTGGGGGGATTGCGGCTTATCTTGTGGTAGAAGCGGCAAGAATGGGGGTTGATCGCTCTATTATCTGGCAAATGGTAGGGAATATTGTCCTTGATTCCTTAGCGGGAACTCTGCCTGTAGTTGGCGATTTATTTGACGTAGCGTGGAAGGCAAACGTCAAGAATATGGAACTGCTGGAGGAGCATCTTGAATTTACTGACTCCAATGGAAGTAACAAGTTATTTTTATTCGGGTTAGTTTTGCTCTTGGCTTTGATTGTTTTAGGATTTGCCGCCATTACCTTTTTTGCCGTTACCTGGCTGTGGCAGGCGATCGCTGGTTAACAGCAAGTTTAAATATAATTGACAACGATTTAGACAATTTGAGCTATGTGCGATCGCCTGTATTTTTAAGCTTAATTTTCTGCTTCGGAGAAAGTTGCGGAGGGGAGAAACTTGAAAATGATAGATTAAAGTGACGTTGTTGTAAAAGAGGGCTTTGGTAATCGCGATCGCTCTAGTATCTATAGGATTAAAATGCGGTATCAATCGTCATTCATCCTGTTCTTTTAAAACCTCCAGCAAAGCGCATTCCCAAGCTAAACGAGGCTGGACATAACGCAGCAAACATTTACGAGTCTTTTCCCAGGTGCTCATTAACCCTACCTGCTGATTCTCTTGCCAGTATTGGTACTGCAAATAATCAATCAGCCATAGTTGAGTTTCCCCCGTCAACTCGCTAGTAATAACCTGGGCTAACTTTAAAGCTTCTAAAGCAGTGGCTGGCGATCGCTTCAAACGAGGCAGCAATTCTGGGGGAATCAGCTGTAGCTGCTGCCAGGCGGCGATCGCTTTTCCTGGACTTCCTTGGGCGATCGCCAATAGCTCTGGATGTTGCAGAATTTCAGCGTAACCGCTGTGTTCTAAAATTGTAGTTAAATTAGCTATTGATAAAGGATAAAAATTTATCTGCTGACAACGGGATACTAAAGTAGTTAGTAGAGAGTCCGTATCAGGGGCGATCAGAATCAGGGTAGCATTTCCAGGCTCCTCTAAAGTTTTAAGCAAAGCATTAGCTGGTGCTTCCGCCATAGTTTGAGCATCGTCAATTACCACAACCTGTCGCCTGGCTTCTAAAGCAGGACGAGTCAGAAATTCAGTCAGGTAGCGAATTTGCTCAATCCGAATTTTGGGCGGAGTTTTACGCTCTAATCCTTTTTCGGCAGCCTGTGTCGCAGTGTATAGTTCCCCTGCCTTCAGGTAAGTAGGCTCTACCCAGAGTAAATCAGGATGATTGCCCGTCTGTAATTTTTTGCTTCCCTGGTGTGCCCTATCGGGGGCTAAATCGGCAGTCAATAAAAGCTGGGTAAAGCTTCTGGCAGCAATTGTTCTACCAATTCCAGGAGTCCCCGCAAATAGATAAGCAGGAGCAATGCGATTGAGTTTAACTGCCTGTAGCAGTAGTTTTACAGCATTTTCTTGCCCCAGTAAATCTTGAAAAGCATTCATATTTCCTATTTCTGACCAAGGCATCACTCACTAAACCCAGATAGGTTTAATTTAAATATTCCTCATCATCAACCATCGCAGGATCAATCAAAGTAATATCGTAGGGATCGTCAGGGGGAATTGTAGGAAAAACATCATATTCCCGATACTTGTATACTGCTGCGACTTGAGGTCCAAAGATCACCCGATCTCCGTCTTTAAGATCATGAAACCTTACTTTGCGACCGCTAACCAATAGACCGTTAACGCTAGTTTTCCCCTCACTATTACCGTCAATGATCCGATAGTAATTACCCTCAGCAGTTTCTCTCCTAATCAAAGTTGCATGATGGCGAGAGACAAACTGAGATTGCAAAACAATATTGCATTGTTGACCACGCCCCAGAGAATAAGTCGAATTTTGGAGCTTAATTTCTCGATGACCTTTGCCATCGGAAACAATTAAAATATGTTCTTCACGATGTTTAGCAGGTTTTGCCGTCATGAGATAAGTGAGGAATCACTCTTGTTTGATTAAATTTTAATCAACTTTGCCACAGAGACCAAAATTAAATCATCAGTCAAAATAAAATAGCGTTACTATTTTTCGCTGCTCTTCGGCTTGCTGACAAGTTTTTAGGAGGGTATTGCTGTCATGAAAAGCGAAACAAATAAGCTGTTGACAACGAGAAATAATTTCACTATTACAAATTGCGCTAGCCTCCCCCAAAGACAAATGATCGTTTTTGGAATTTTCAATTAAATGAACCACTTGCTCCAGTTGCTGTTTAGATTCCCGAGGCTGACGGGAGAGGCTCTGAGGCAAAATTACCGTCAGTAAGTTAGAGTCGGCACGCATAGCACCCTTAATCGCAGCAGAATTAGTGCCAATAGCTCCAGAAGTAACCATACGGTTGCCGCCTAAAACCAGAGCATAACTCATCATTTCAATCAGCTGTTGATGTATCAGCGGTACATGACGAGTACCCAGTAAGGCGATGCGCTTAGAACCAGTTTGCTGAATTGCCGCTAGCTCTTGAGTTAATGTATTGAGGCTTATATCGTTGGCGTTGATCGTGTCTAATGATTGTTGACTCAATGAATAAATATCTATTCCCTTATGTGATCTTGTAACGAACGTAATTGTAACAAATGATTGTCAGCTTAAGCGATAGGTTGTGCTAAAACTTTACTACCCAGTGATGTCTCAAGAAGAACTATTTATTGACCATCAGCCAACTGCGCAAAACTTCTGCCACACTCCAGGCTTGAGCAAAGCAACCTCTGGGAGTAAAGGGAGCGTTACCATCGAAAATCTCGCTAATGCTCCCAACACAACCATTATGCAGATGATTAACCATGGGTTCAATAAAGCTAGCAGCAAGTTGAGGATCTTGATATACCTGTTGATGTGCCTGAACAAAGTGACCAATTAACCAGCTCCAGGTTGCACCCTGATGATATGAGCCATCTCGTTGCAGTTGGTTGCCACCATATACTCCCACATAGCTAGAATTATCAGGGGCAAGCGATCGCAATCCATAGGAAGTCAGGAGTTTCTGACCAACCTGATTGACCACCATTTTTTGCTGTTCTGGCTGTAACAAAGTAGCAGGCTTACTTTCTGCCAGGGCATCGAGGGTGCTAGGGAGGGAAACGGCAAAGATTTGATTGGGACGAAAACTAGCGTCATTGCCATCGGGGGTATCGATTACGTCATAACAATAGCCGCCTTCTTCGTACCAGAATTTTGCAAAATTGGCTTTGGTGGTGGCTGCTAGCTGTTGATATTCAGCGGCAGGTTTTTCTAGAATTTGAGCGAAAGATATCATGGACACCAGAGCGTTATACCACAGAGCATTGATTTCTACAGGTTTACCAATGCGCGGGGTAACCACCCAATCTCCTACCTTGGCATCCATCCAGGTTAACTGTACCCCCTCATTACCCGCATAAAGTAGTCCATCATCTGCCACCTTGATGTTATAGCGAGTGCCTTTGATGTGCCATTCAATAATCTCAATTAGTAAAGGATATAGTTCGGCAATTAATTTTCGATCTGAAGTAGCAGCGTAATAAGAACGAATCGCTTCAAAATACCAGAGGGTGGCATCAACGGTATTATATTCAGGGATTTCTCCTGCATCAGGAAAGACATTCGGCAACATACCACGATCTAGATACTTGGCAAATGTCCGTAGGATAGTTTGGGCAATATCATAGCGCCCAGTCGCAATAGTTAACCCTGGTAGGGCAATCATAGTGTCTCTTCCCCAGTCAGTAAACCAAGGATAGCCCGCAATCACAGTTTTGCCTGCGGGATTATCTTCCAGTGGACGAGCGACAACAAATTGATCCGCAGCTAGAACTAAATGTTCAATCCAAGGTTTGCTCTGACTAATTGTGTTTTGAGAATCAAGGTTGTTTGAGTCATACCAGAGGTTAACTAACTTACTTTCTCTCGCTTGTTTCTGTTCCAGACTGGTTTGACTGTCAAACTGTGGTTTGCTTTCAGTGCTGGCAACTAGATCGATCACATCCCCTGGTTGCAAGGTGACTTTACCAGTCACTACATGAAGATGATCCTCAATATCATCTAAGCCACGATATTGCTCCACTGCTAAGGCAAAATTTTGATTCCAAGTGTTAACAATTTCCCAAGAGAAATTATTAGTATCCTTAAGCATCATGACCCTCAAATAAAGACTCTCCGCCTCGGGCAAAACCTTAATTTCTAAAGCTTGGGCTGCGAGCTGGGTAATATTTGCCTTTACTGATACATCACTATGGGTACTGCTATGATACCCACGATAGTTAACCAAGGTTTTGAAAGAGAGGGTGAGGGGCTGACTTCCTCTCAAATAACCGTAGCGAATGTAGGTCGTGTTTTCTCCCTGCTGCATCCAAATTTGCTTTTCCAATAGCCCATCAGCAAAAGCATAGTTCCAAACGGGAGTTGTACCTGATAAACGAAAGCTTTCCAGATGGACACACCCAGAGGTTTCCGCTGCTCCAAACGCCCAGCGGTTAGCGTAAAGTGAGTATGTTTGCCCATTATACTCAACAACCTCGTCTACTTTGCTCAAGAGTAAGGTTCTGGCTACAGGGGGTTTGAGGGAGGCAACAAGTAGACCATGATAGCGTCTGGTCAAAACCCCTGCGACTGTGCCTGAAGCATAACCGCCAATACCGTTAGTAACCAACCATTCTCTTGACTCGGCAATATTAAAATCACCAGCGATCTCCCGCCCAAACTGAAGCTCCATGATCTAGAATTCATATTTGTTAATAAATTTAAATCTAGAGTTGATATCTGAGGCTAGAGTTAGAATTTACAATTGTTAACAATAGTTGATTGTCCTTCAATTATGGGCAATTGCCAAAGAGGAAGAAACCAGAATTCATTTCTGTGCTGGTTATAAGATAACTATCTTAATATCTGACGTTAGGCTGAAGCAGCAGTCAGACAGTTTAAGTGAATCACGTTCGATTCACGAGTAATAGCACCTTCTGTTTCCAGCCTTGATAGTGCCCTTGATAGAGTTGCTGGAGCAAAGCCTAGCTGTCGGGCAATGTTGTGTAGGGGTAGATCAATTTTTACACTTTTATCGTGGTCTGCTGCGTAAATTAGGTACTGTAAGACCCGCTGATGTGCAGCGCGGACTTCTCGGAGTTCTAAGTTATTTTTAAAATAGCCAATCTTGTCCGACAGCATCTTAAATAGGTCGGATACCAGTTCTGGATAAAGTGGCAGAATTTCCGAGAAAAAACTTTTTGGGTAGACAATCACCCGCGACGAGTTAATGGCGATCGCACTATCGGTATATAGCTGCTCGAAGATAGCGGTTTCGCCGATTATGTCGCCTATTTTAGCCAACTGGAGCGTAGCTATTTTGTTTTCGATGGTTGGTCGGGATAAAGATATTTTTCCTAAATCAACGATAAAACAATTTTGGGCTATATCTCCTGTTCGATAAAGTCTCTCTCCTGCATTCAAGTTCCGATAAGTAATTTTTTGTCTCAACCCAGGAGGCAAACTATCGGGATCAGAAAATTTCATAAATAATATCGCTCTAAATCAAGTAACACAATTGAATATATGAGTTTATTATGATGATCCATTCTGAGTTTTTCCTAAAAAAACCCTGATTTTCTCTGAAAATCCCCATTAAAGCCTTTAAACTTTCTCCTATAGGGATTTCTAAATTAATCGGATACCCTCACTATTTTTTTCAAGGGATTCAAATCCTCTATCCTTTTTCTCAACCTAAATGAGGCGTATCCCTACCAACCTAGAATAGCTAAATAAGTATTTATTCTTATTTGATTTTAGGTGAAATAGTTAACTAGCTACCTAGATTAAATAACTGTAGTTTTAACTGAAACGCTAATTTTTATATATGTTCAAAATTTAATTTTAATTTTAATTGTGAACCAGAGTATTTCAGACTTTTTTTAAAAAAAAGTTTCCTAGGTAACAATTTTGAACCAAATTTCATTGATCCAAATCAATTCAAATCCTTGACTTAGTTTTAATAATTTTATTTAATATTTTTTCAACATACTTAATTAAAATAATAGAAAAATTAAACTAATTAACCAATTCCAGGATTTGGCTTAAGTCGAAATCTAATGCTGACTTGGGTCTTCAGCATTTTGAATGAATAGCTCTTGCTATAGTTTAACCCTCAATTAACGGCTGTAAGTGACAAAAATCAGGCTGATTCATAATTAACAATAACTAAAAAGTAATATAAAATGAGTTTTGATAGAGCAGCCTATGGCGTTTCTCTAACTTGAGAGGTACATCCTGGTTGTGTTCGTTAAGGGGGAAGCGGTGCCCCCATTCGTCCCGTCGGGGCGGGATAATAAGGGTAAACGACCCCCTTCGGGTTCAGCAGTTGCTCATGGGGGAGACCCCCAAGACCACACTGCTTCACCGCGCCGCCGTTATGCGAAGCGGTATCCTTTAGGACAGGCGCAAGGGAACCCTAAAGGACTTCCTACGGTCGCGCGCACCAAGATAGGGTTCTAGGAAAAAAATGTTGTACCTTATGACTATGAGAGCTGCTATGGAACTGATGATGTAATTAGATGACGTCCCTACTAATAATCGGTAGAAGCTTGAGCAATTCAGGATAATACTTTAAGAAATAATTATGATTATAAGATTTGAGATCAGAGCTTGGAAGAAATTTTAAACGTTTAAAACATAGTTTTTGATTTAAAATTTAGGTTTAACGGCAGCTATGAATACAAGTATAAACTCCCATTTTTAGCAAAAATAATCACTCTTCTTATCATAATATTATCCATAACGTTTAATCTCTTATTTTGAGTCTTCCGAATAGTAACAGCAACAATTGAGTTAACTTAATTACGACTTATTTATCATCAGCTTTTTACTCATTAGCCAAAGTAAAATGTAATGCAAAATATATCTAAACCTTTATATCAAGGAAAGAGCGGTGAAACGGTTAGTGCCCCTACAAAAATAGCGCGGATTTTTTTAATTGCCAGAAGGCATCTCCTAGCTGAATTAATTAAAGTTGAACTAGTTCATCAAGGGTATGAGGTAGAGGTTTTCCATGACAGCATGGCAGCAGCGATCGCCATTCGTCAAGCAGAACTAAACTCGCCTAACTTAATTGTCCTCGATTGGTCAATCTCTTTCATCTCAGGGTTTGATATCTGCCACTATCTACGTTCCAGCGGTAAATATATTCCGATCATAGCTCTCACCGAGTCCCTCGCGGTTAAGGAACGGGTGGCGATTCTCAATGCGGGAGCGGACGATTGTTTATCTCAACCCTTTCATATGGAGGAGTTTCTGGCGATCGTTGCGGCGCGCTTTCGCTCCAAAAAACAGGAAAAGCTGCCAATTTTAGTATTTGAAGATCTAAAATTAAACACTCTCACTAGAGAAGTTCATCGGCAGAATCGTCTGATCATTTTAACGGCAAAAGAATTTAGCCTGTTGGAATATTTAATGCTGCATCCCCGTCAGGTTCTAACGCGAATGCAGATCCTGGAGCAGATCTGGGGTCATGATTTTGCAGGGGATTCTAATATTATTGAGGTTTATATCCGCTATCTTAGAATTAAATCGGAGGCAGACCAGGAAAAGCGCTTAATTCATACCGTTAGAAGCGTTGGCTATGTTTTGCGCTCCTATTAAACTCCGTCTCTTTAAACCCCATCTCTTGAAAAAACCATGGCGGATTATAATGGCTTCTTGGCGGAAGAAAGTTTTTCCGAAAACAAGATGACTCCAGGAATTGAGTTGATAATTGCCATTGGCAAAAGGGTTAGAAACTCAATCCTAGACTATGCCCTCGGCGCGGCAATCCTCGGTCTGATTCCGATTTATGGTCGCTGGATACCAGAGATTAGAATAAGTTTATTAATAATCTTGAACCTTAAAATGGTGCTCAACATCGGAAGTTTTTGGGGATATCACAAAAATCAAGATATCTTGGTAATTGTGGGCTGTCTTCTCGGATTACTAGCGTCTTTTGCTCTAGGCTTCTTAACTTGGCTATTCATATTTGCTGTTGGTTTAGTAATTCCCTTAATCGATAGTTTAGCCAGAGCCTGTGCCTATGGTATTTTTACCTGGAGTATTGGTCACAGCATTTCCCGCTACTATTACAGTCCCCAGCATCTTGACCCTCAAGCATTGCAAAGAGCTTTAATCTTTTTGCGATCGCAATCCCCACGCCACATTATTGAGTAAGCCATGAATCTAACCCGCCGCAAGTTATTATTAATGGGATTAGGAGCGGGTGCTGTTGCCCGAACTACCGATGAATACCATCGCGATCGCCGTTTTCTTCAGCAACGGGAAGCTGCGGTTAGGGCATTCCCTGAAGATCCTGGCAATATTATTGACACGGCATATAGCCTAGAGGCAGATTGGGAAACCGAAATTGCCCAGCGCCACGAGATTTTAATGGCAACTAGCCTCAGATACCCCCAGCTTGATTATCAGAGGGAAATGTCTAAATGGATGATCCAGTCGTGTAAATTAGCCGTACAGCAATATAAAACAGGCAGGAGCAATCCCAAATATGATGGCGATCTGACCTTATTACCTGACTATAATGAAAACTTTAAGAATTATTCTCAGGTAACGTCTTTTCAAATTGAAGAAGAAATTGTCGAAAACTATTGGCGGCTGAGAGATTCTCTACTGCCACCTGATAGCAAGATGATGCCCCAGACCTTATATGATGCGGAAAGTAAGATTAGGGATATAATCCGCCGTATTGCCCAGCGTCGGCATCGACTACCCCTCTTTATTGGCTTTATTATTGCTTCTCCCCAAGCCAACATTATCGCTTTTCGGGGGACTCAAACTCAAATAGAATGGTGGCGTAATCTACAGGCGACCCAGAAAAAATATTTTGCCCCTCAGACAGGAGAACATTATGGCTGGATACACGAGGGATACTGGAAAATTGTGCGGGAGAAAATTGGCTCCGACTTAATTACCGCAGTCAAACAGCTAGATCCAACAATCCCTTGCTATATTACGGGACACAGCCTGGGAGGAGCTTTGGCAACGGTTGCGGCGATGGAAATTGCTCTGGAAATTCCTAAAATTCGCCAGCAAATTCAGCTTTACACCTATGCTGCTCCTAGAGTAGGCGATCGCATGTTTGCTCAAGCTCATAGTCAGCTAATTCCCAACAGCTATCGTATTGTGAACGTGAGCGATTTCGTGCCCCTGGTGCCACCAATTAAAATTAAAAACCTGTTCACCACCGCTCGCTATTCCCATGTCGGTCAAAAATGGTCTTTTACGACTCAATTTGGCGATGTGCTGCTGAACCACGTAGTTGATACCTATCGTACGGCGATCGAAGCTGAACAGGAAAATATCTTTGACGATTCAGACGATCCCGCTTCAGGCATGATGTAGCTGATCAATGAGCATTTAATTGTCTCCACCAGCATCTATCGATTCTTCTACTGAAACATCAGGCTGTTGAAGCTGTTCTAAGATTCTCTGTTGCTGAAGACGTTTAAAATCTGTCGCTGAGTTATCCAGCTGACCGCTGGATTCCTCCTCAAATTCTGCTGGGCTGCGCTTACCTAACTGCTGAGAGCGGTGGATGAGGTCGAGAGGGTTTAAACCTCCAGTTCCTTCAAGACCACTTCTTTCGTTGGTCTGAAAACCTTGGTCGTCTACGCCAGACTGGGCTTGAGCAGTAGAATTGAATGTTGCTACAGCTAACAACATACCTAAACTAATTTTAATTAAGGATTCAGGCTTAAACATAAACACACCTCACGACAGAAAATATTAAAATGTCTAGTTTTTATTCAGAAATCTTTTAAGCAAAACGACGACGCAACAAAGGCTGAATCGACAGCAAAATCAAAGTATCGAACGCCAACAGTACTAAGATAACAGCACTAAAGCTAAATCCAAACCATGATGTATCCATCACGATACTACTAGCAGCCCAATCACCATGACTATATATATAGCGAATAGGTTCAATAGCGTAGGTTAAAGGATTAAGGCTGGCAACAACCTGAAGCCATCCTGCCATAAATTTTAGAGGAGCCAAAGCAGTACTGGCAAAGAGCAACGGTAGATTAGTGACAAAAATTACGGCAATTAATTCGATATGACCAGGGAGGGCAAAAGCTAGAGCTAGACTGAGAGCCGTAACCCCCAGAACAATTAAAAAGACAATAAAGGCGATCGCGCTTAATCCAGCGATTCCTGGTAATCCTGCTCCTAAAAGAGCGCTAGCAGCGACAATTACCGCCGTTTGTACTAGGCTCAGTGCAATAATATAGACAGTTGAAGCAGCAACAATAGAATACCGTGTGGATAGGGGCGCTACCAGTAAGCGATTAAGAAACCCGAACTCACGGTCGAACATTACAGGTAGTCCCGCATTGAGTGCCCCAGAGAAGGCGGTAAAGACAATCACTCCAGGGGCTAAAAATGTCGCATAGCTCAGGTCATTGCCAAATAAGCCCCCTGGGGCATGGGTAAACAGTGCGCCGAACAAAAGCAGCCACATAAAGGGTTGAATTACTCCTGCGATTAAGGTTGAAGGGCGACGCTGTAGCTGAATAAAGAGACGCTGAGTTAGAGCAGAGGTTTCCTGAATAAAATCTCCTAGGGAATTATTCGAGGCTTGATTCTGCTGGGTGACCCCAGGATTAGGTGCTAGTGCTGCTCTAATGTTGCTGTTGGAGATGGACTGACTCATATTGACTTTGTTACAGATATCTAATTTGTTTGACTACTGGAAGCAAGCTGGGCAAGATTATTGTCTGTCAATTACCTATGAATATCACATAAATATTTTAGCGAAACTCTAGATTATGGATTTAGTTTTTTTGATTGAGCGATCGCTTATTGAGTCGATTTAGCCTGAGACAGACTATGGGATAAGTTTTTCAAGCAGGGTCGTTGCAGGAAAATTCAGACAATATATCATTCGCAAGAGATCTATCTGTGGTCTTTGCTGGAGATAAAAGTGAAAATAATCATTGATACTTTCGGTCAGGTCTGTAGTATTGGCTCAAGTGATCTTTCAGGAAACGATCACCTAAATTTAATTTTTATTAAAGAATCCCTCCAGGAGGTTTTTTGCTTTCAATACTTATGTTTATTTTTAATTCCTAAGCATCTGCCGAAAGATAACTTTGCAATGCAATTAAAACAGTTTATTTAGCTCACTGTTCATCAATATTAAAATGTGATCCAAATCGCAGCCATAAAATAATTATCTATATAGTTAAAATAGTTTAAAAAACTTTTTTCGGGGTGATATGTTTTGTTGATCCGTTGGGTAATTTCTAAATAGGAAAACAAAACCCTAAACAAACAAAACACACAAACATTTATTTAATCGAAGGATATAGACATGAATAACTTATTTGCTGCTAAATTACTTGCTCAATTACAAGCTAAGAAAAAAGAAGGCGGTTTCACTTTAATTGAACTATTAGTTGTTGTAATCATCATTGGTATCTTATCTGCTGTAGCACTACCCCAGTTCTTAAACCAAGCTGCTCGTGCTAGACAGTCTGAAGCAGAAGTAACTCTTGGTGCTGTTAACCGTGCTCAGCAAATCTTTCGCCTAGAAAATCCTACTTTCGGAGCTTTAGCTGATTTAACTAATAATGGCGCAATTTCCATCGATCCCACTGGAGATTACTATACATTTGCGGCAGCTGCCGGTACTGCAAATGACGGTGTTGCCACAGCTACACAGGGTACAGATTATGTAGATGATATTCGCCCATATGAAGCCGCTGTCTTTCAAGATACCACAACTGGCGCTTTTAACTCAGTAATTTGTCGTGGCACCAATCCAGGTACCACACCTACTGCTGATGCCGATCCTGCGGTCGCTCCTAACTTCTGTACAGGTGGGGATGAAGTTAACTAATAATTTTAAGTTCTGCTAACTGAATTTAGAAGGTTAATGTCTAGCTTTATTTTCAATAATTTATTATAGGACTTAAAGCCTTCCATAATTACTTTAAAAGAGGGTGGTTCTCTAACTTGTACAAGCTAGATTAACCACCCTTGTTTATTGACTTTTAATATCTTTAAATAGAAAATATTCAAATTAATTGTAAAACATATCTTATAGTCAAATAGACCAATGAATAATATTAAATTTATAGTATTAAATAAATTCCGAGCTAATCAATCTGAGACAGGATTTACACTAATCGAACTGTTAATGGTAGTAATTCTTGTCGGTATTTTATCTGCGATTTCTTTACCTCAGTTCCTTGCTCAAACTAGCAGAGCTAGACAAACAGAAGCAGAAATAACTTTAGGAGCAATTAATCGTGCTCAACAGGTATATAGACTAGAAAATTCTCAATTTGGAACCTTAAATCAACTTGCAACAACTGGGAATATTTCAGTAACCGCTACAGGAGATTTTTATCAATTTAGTGCGACTCCTGATACTAGTTCTCCAGCTAACATTGCTACTGCCATAGCAACTTCAAATCTAGGATTTACGGATGAAATCCTAGATTATGAAACGGCTATTTTTATGGATGGCAATGGAGCTTTATATTCTGTTACTTGTCGAGCAGATAATCCCTCAGTTACTCCTCTGGCTGATGCTAACCCCAGTGTTACTAATGCTTGTGTAAACGGTGCAGAGGTAAGATAGCAGCTAATTATCTGATTTGGAAGTTTTACCATATATAATCGATTGATTGATGAAAATGCCCAATAAAATTATTAATAAAGCTCATGTATTTTTATTGCTCTTTGCCATTATTAATGTTTTAACAATCATCAACCTACAAAAAAGAAGCTTAAATCAAATATCAAGTAACACCTCCGATATTGAAGACTATACAAAGAAATATCAAATTGAAAAAGCTAATCTTGAATTGTTGGAAAAAATCCCAGCTTTTGGTTTTGATAACTTAGTTGCTAATTGGACTATGTTTAAGTTTCTACAATATTTTGGTGACAGTGAAGCGAGAAAAATTACAGATTACTCTCTTAGCTCTAAATATTTTAGTATTTTAGTTGATAGAGATCCAAATTTTACTAGAGCCTATTTTAGAATTGCTCCTGCGGTAACGTTAAAAGCTGGTCATCCAGAAGAAACAATTCGCATTCTAGAAAAAGGATTGTCACAAATATCTCCTGCAAGATATCGAGCAAACTATTTATGGGTTTACAAAGCCGTAGACGAATTATTATTTTTAGGAGATACAGAAGGCGCCATAAAATCTTTTGAGACTGCTGCGGAATGGTCAAGCATTATTAAAGATACTCCTAGAGAAAAATCTGCTCGGCGCACGGCTAAATTTTTACAGCAAGATCCTGATAGTAAAACAGTTCAAGTTGGAGCTTGGTTTTCCGTTTGGGTGGGTGCGCCAGACACAGAAACACGTAATTTAGCTCAACGCAAGATCGAAAGGCTTGGAGGTAGGTTGGAAATTACTGAAGATGGAAGAGTTACAGCATATCCCCCACAAGAAGAGAGAGGTTAATCCGAATAAAGATGCAATTGATAAGATTCGACAATATGTCATTAACAATTCTTTGTCCTGGCAAATTGATCAATTACATCCTCAAAATCCATCAAAATGATGAGAGAATTTGTTCAGGAGTTAGCTTAATTTCAGTAAATATCGCAGAAACTAATTCTTGATCGCCCCTAGAAGTCTGCTCTTCATATAAACCTTCATCTAAAGTTAAGACTGTTACCTGCTGCTGTATCGGATCGATGATCCAGTATTCAGGAATGCCTAAAGCAGCGTATTCTGACCTTTTATAACGATAGTCGCGTTTGATTGATTCTGGACTGACTACCTCTACTACTAACAGCGGTGAATCGCTAATTACTCCTGATTCATCCAAGGAATTAACTACTGAATCTTTTCCACCACATAAAGATCGGCAATACGGGATTTACGCCACCCTGTTCTGATTCCTCTTTTATAATTTTACCGATCGCCTGGCATATCTTCAGTTATTGAGTTACGGCATAAAAACTAACTGTGGTCTTGCCGTAGGATTTAGTGCGATAGATGGTTAATCCAGATACAGCTTGAGCCTGCCAAAGTCGTGGATTATGTTCAACGGCGATCGCTCCTTCAGGGGTTACTAATTCCAGTGCGGCGATCGCTTTTAAGACTGGTAAGTATAGATTACTGTCGTAGGGTGGATCAAAATAAATCCAGTCAAACTGTTGTTCAGCGAGGCTTTTAATTTTGATTAGGACATCTCCCTGAATAACTTGATAATCTTGGTGGGGTTGGGAAACTTGCTGCCAGTTTTGCTCAATGACTTTACAAGCCTTGCCATATTGCTCGATGCCGACTACTCTTTGGGCACCTCGACAAAGAGCTTCCGCCCCCATAGAGCCATTTCCTGCACATAGGTCAAGCCAGCTACTGTCAGCGATACCTTGGTGCCAGATATTAAACAAAGCTTCTCTTACCCTAGCAGATGTAGGACGGGTTTTTTGACCAGGTATTGTTCTTAATTGCCGATTTCCATAAATTCTCATCTGGCTGATTTCAGTCAACAATAATTTACGTCAGACGTATCAAGATTAATCATCTCATTAAAGTTTAATTTAAGAACTTACTGGCGATCGTCACCAAAGGTAAGAGTATCCCCAAGACGGCATAAACTACACCTAATAGACCTCTTGCACGAATACGAATTCTTCGTGAAGAACTACTACTGCTCCGAGCCTTTCAGAAGCATTAGCTTCAGTCACTATAAACCTGATTACTAACTGACGTTACGCAGTAGAACGAAAAATAGATAATTTTGAGGTAACGAGTAACGAGTAACGAGTAACGGGTATAGAAATACTATAATTATCAATCATCAAGCCAATTTAAATTGGAATACAGCGATTTGCACATCGACTTGAGACATCAACAACTCGGTTCTACAAGCTCGGGAGACCAGAGCGTACCACAAGGGCATAACATAGCCCGCGTTCAAAAATTTCAAGCTAATAAACATCAGGTTCGTGAAGTCAAGGTGTACTGATTAGTTATGCAAGCCGCTGTATCTTATTCTGTAATTCTCTGTAACCCGCTACCTGTTACCTTTTACCTTTTACCAATCTCAACAGATTAGTGAATGCGTAACATCAGTTACTAATCCTGGCAAATCTACCACTACATGGCGTTTACGCCCTTTGACTTTTTTTCCACCATCAAAACCGCATACTGCCCCCTTTTTTCCGTTGTTTTAACGGATTGAGAGTCAGCGAGCGCGACGGTTGAATCTATTTCTCTGCCTTGAGCTTGTCTGATTTTCGACCATAGCTAGTCATGTATTTGTTGCCAAAGTCCTCGTCCCTGCCATTCCTTAAATTAACCGTATACAGTAGTGTGAGGAGGTAAATCATGCGGTAACATTTCCTACTGACAACTTGTTCTTTGAACGTACAAAATGCCGTTAAGAATTTCTCGCCAATCAACTGTTCTAGAATGACCAAAACCCTGTGGTTGAGGTAGTAAGGGTTTTAATACCTCCTATTCTAAATCGCTTAAGTCACTCTGATAGTGTTTTCTTGTCAGTGTAGCAATTTGAGGAAGGCGACTCATTGTTATCGGTTTATTCAACATCCGTCAGCTTACCGTCTACTGATATCTCATCCTTTGCTCTCTTTAGATTCTCTTTATGAATCAGCTCTAAGCAACATTTTTGACTGCATAACACCTAAAGCGTTTTATTGTCGGCTTCAGAAGTAATTGGGTAAATGGGGAAGTGTTTGATGATTTGTCTAATTAAGTCTATTCAATTTCTTTAGCTTGAGAAGGGGGTGTAGACTCTTGGCTGTTTTGCCTCTCCTTAATCGCCTGAAGAATTGCTGCATACTGTGGCTGTTCAGGATAAAATTCGACTAGTTTTTCCAAAGTAGGAATTGCTTTTTCTGGTTGACCCGTTTGCAGATAAATTTGAGCTAGTCCATTAAGAGCCGTAAGATTTTTTGGTTCCCGCTCTAACACCTTTTCATAACCCCTCGCCTGAAGTTGAATCTGCTCTTCAATCGAAGGAGCCGTTTCTAAATTATCAGCATCGGCAGCACTACGGTTATTTTGGCTAAAAAAGCTGCCCACGGCGATCGCCACGGTAGAACCAACAAAACCTAACCCAATTAGCAAAGTGACAATTCGGGTGAGGGTTTTACTTTTCTTCTCTTTCTTCTTTTTAGCCACGAAATTTTTCCTATCTAAAATATTAATTTTTAACTACTTTAGAAGCTCCAGCGATAAGAAGCCAGTATACCACCAGAAAATCCTAACCAACAGAATATGTTGAGGGACAGTGTGCAAAGCCAACTATTAAAGCCTAGTAGCTGTAAGTCTAGTTTAAATAAAAAAGCTGCGGCAGCTAAAACCAAAAATCTGACAAAGTAATCCACACGCTGCACTGCGATCGCAAAGACAAAAGCAGCAAAAAAAATAGAGAGAAAAGCTCTGGTGTCTGATTTAAACCAACTATTCAAACATATCGTTGCCAGAGATATCGGGGAAGCAAACAGAAAGACAAACATAATAATCCCCGCCACTGCTAGACCATAGAGCAGGATAAAGCGAGAAGTTTCGGTAATGGCATTGAGAAAACTGAAGGGAAAATCTTTAATCCAAGAACCGTAGAGCAATCCTCCAGCACCATAGGTTAAAAGCAGCAATAAAAAAGAAAACGACGCTGAAAGCCATGATTTTTTTTGCCGAGCCATAATTAATCAAATGTTTTGCCTATTTGATCAATGATAAATGCTCAATGCTCAATGATAAATGCTCAATGTAACGACTATAGGTAACCAACTATTGATAAGGAGCGTGCTAAAACTCTGCTAGACAAGCCTTATAACAGACTACCAGCACAGTCTTAACCCCTACAAACCAATAATTAATTACCTATTAGTAACCAAGAGTAAAAGTAATGATTGAACTGACTCAACCTAGGACATACTCTGGATAATATAGTCGAAATAAAGCGCCGCTTCCTGAGCATCTTCTGGGTCAAGAAGATCTGAAGCAGCATCTTTTAAACAGCGAATCGCATCAGCCATGCCAGGAACAGGAACTTCTAGAGAGTTATACATCTCTCTAACGCCAATCAGCCCAGACTTTTCAATGGGGTCTTTATCCCCTGCCATAACACCATAGGTAACCAGCCTTAAATACCAGCCAAAATCTCTTAGACATTGATTGTATTGTTTTTGACCTGAAGCGTTACCGCCAGCGGAACGGTATTCAGGATGCATTCTAAATAGTGCCTTACCTGCCAAATCGACGATCTTCTTTTCGTTGTTGGCAAGGGTTTCAGCAATACGGAAACGCTTTGCCCCTGTGTTTAAAAAGTTTTTAATGCCTTCAAGTTCACCGCTACTGGGGTAGCGCAGTTCGTCATCTGCTTTGAGAATGACTTGACTAACTATGCTCATAATATTTGAATCAGTTTAATTAACTTTAATAATTTTAGTATCTCAACAAAGAGAAATCATTGGCAATATCTTGCCATTCCCTGGTGGACAAAGGTTGTTCTACTAAATCAATCTTAAAGATTGCGATCGCCGCCTGGATTAAGCTTTCAATGATGGTGTTAATCAGCTCGGCTTGAGGGTAATGATTAGGGGCATTTAAGAGGCTCAGAAAAGTTCGAGGAAGTTCGGTTTTAAACACCTGCTGATAGAGCTGTCGATCTGTCGTCAGCATCATCGAACCATGTTGCAAGACGGTTTTTCTCCGCCGTAGCTGGGCACTCCCAATTAGCTTTGCCCCCTCCACCGTAACTAAATCTGCCCCTGTGGCGGTGGCGAAACAATTCTGCTGCTGAATATATTCTTTACTAGCGATGCCGTAGTTTAACTCTACCCCAAGCGATCGCCAGCCCTCAATTAGGAACTGAGATATTTGTCGATATACTTCTAGGCGCTTACCAGGAGTCATGGAAGTTACTACGGCATAGGTCAAATCTCCCTGATGTAAGACTGCTCTCCCTCCCGTGGGACGACGCACCAACTCTAGGGGTTGCCCTTGCCAAGTTAAGTTTTGCCAGGATTCTGGATACTCATGCTGATGATAGCCCAGGGAGAGGGCAGCAGGTTGCCAGGTGTAGAAGCGCAATGTCGGGGGATGTCGCCCCTGATAATGTTGCTCCAGCAAATAGCGATCAATCGCCATCTGCACTGCCCCTGATGCTTCTAGGGGCGGAATATAACGCCAGCTAGTATTCATTAAATTTCTAGCATAAGTAATCAATTAGTCTATTTAGATCATCAAGCTGAGAATGATATTTTTGTTCGGTGAATGGGAATGATAGCTGTATAAAAAAACTACATAAGAATAATACTTATTCGAGATCATGGTAGAAAAAATAACATATTTAAAAGTAGAAGAATTTAACCACCAGGGAGAATTTAACCACCACGGTTCTGAATGCAGAATTAATAGTTTAGTTTTTAGAAAAGGCAATACCATGGGACATCATGAAATCAAGCAGGTGTTGGATATCTGCAACAAATACCAGAACTTTGATACCCATACCTTAATTATTAGGGGAGAAAAGGAGCTAACTGTCTGGATTGAAGATAAGGCTCAACGCCCTGTTACTCAAGCAGCAACAGATATTTCTGCATCCCAGTCCTTTTCCACCAAAACAGTTACCAGAAGATATCGGGGTCAGGTGTATGAAGAAACAGTAGTTGATTATGCTGCCCTACAGCAAAACAATCAAGAGAATAAGCCTCGTCGTAAATATCGAGGTAAGTATATTGATTAATTCATGATCTTTCTTCTTCTAGGGGGATTTCCTCGGCAACCTGGCTGACATTAGACAAACCGACAGGGACTTTACTGCTAGTATCCTCGCCAATGGTAGTGATTGTGTCGGCTGCGGTGGACTTAAACTTAGCAGCAATCAGATCTCGCTGATTGATTAAATAAATACTAACTATAGTTAGGCAGACACCGAAGGATTGCAGCCTACTCAAAACCTCCGATAGTACAATAGTGCCAAATAAGAGGGCAAAGATAGGAGTCAGGAAAGTTAGAGCGCTTAAGCTAGTTAAATTTCCCTTAGAAGCTAGGTAGAAAAAGATGCCATAGGCGATCGCACTACCGAAAACCGTAGCGTAACCCAGCGCCAGCCAGCCTTCTATGGTTAAACGTTCCCACTGTTGGGTTTCCTGAAGTGCCGACAAACCAAATAAGGGAAGCCCCCCGAGAATCATGTGCCAGCCCGTAGCAACGACAGGATCAGCATAGCGGCTGACATAGGGAATCATTACGGTGCCCACCGCCATTGACAAGGAAGCTAACAACATTAACCACTCTCCATTGTCAAACAAGCCCAGCCAGTTCACGTCTACTGCGGCAATATCCCCCGCCAATAAGCTATAAATCCAGCGATCAGGTAATCCAATCAGGCTAATGCCAGCTACCCCGATACTTAAGCCGATCCAGCCCCACAAGCCAATAATTTCGCCAAATAGCAGACTAGATAGCAGCGCCACCGCCAAAGGCTGAGAATCAATCATTACCGAACCCAAACCAGCCCCCGTCTTAACCAGTCCTTGAGTTAAAAAGCCCTGAAACATCGCCCCATCAATCAGGGCAAAAGCCACAATCCATGACCATCCCTGCCAAGTTTTGGGCTGAGGTAATTTTAACCAGGCAGCTACCAGCAATACTAAAATCCCTGCTGGAACAAGACGAAACCCAGCCAAAAACCAGGGAGTAGTGTTGGGTATAATCCCTTTCATCGCTACCATCGCTGTTCCCCACAAGAAGAAAGGGGCAATGAGCAGCATGGCTTTGGGCAGGGAGGTGGAACGAGAACTTAGCTGCATGAAATTCGAGTTGACTGAGGGCTTATCTGGCAATGTAAGGCTCTATTAGAACATTATTTGATTCTGAGCCCATAACCTATAACCTATAACTAACAAAGCTTAAAACCTCGTCTGTCTTGATACAAGTTTGTAAGGCTATATATGAGTTTAGCAAGGGTCATCAATATTTTGTAGTTTTGTTAAGCAATCTCCTGATTTTAGTTGTTTCTTTATTAACAGGCTGCTAGAGCCCTAAAAATTCCCTTACCAAACGCCAGATTTCTCCCTGCTGGTCATTTAAGCCATGATCGCTGTTTAGCTCAACTAGCTTTACCTGGTCGTGTTGCTGGGCATAGTCTCGGCTGACCTGAATTGGCACCACATCATCATCAAGACCATGAATAATTAGAGTATTGAGCGATCGCTTTAAACCAGATAATGGATAATTAGCGGCATCGGTCAAAAATCGATAGTTTAGGGGGATTTCCTGCTGCTTACCGTAATGATAGACATTTAAAACCCCTGTGTCTTGCCATTGCTGCATTTGGTTTGGGTTAAGTCGCTGATACCAACTGCCAGGAAAGCCAAAAGCGGGCGCGAGCAAAACTAGGTTCTGGACTCGCTTCTGCTGTTGCGCCACCCAGGCAGCGGTTAAGCCGCCAAAGCTAGAGCCAATCAGTGTAACAGAAGGATCATCATCGGCAATAGCGGCAATTGTCTGCTGGATTTGCCTGGTGAGAGTCAGATTAGAAAACCCTGACTGATTAAGATCTAGTACTTTCAACTGAAGCTGAAGTTCAGCAAAGCGATCGCTCAAATATCTAGCTTTACTTGATTGAGGACTAGAGGCAAAACCATGAAGGTAGATAAAGCTCATTTAATGTTTTACGATTCGACGGTTACCCCTTTCCAAAAAGCGATGTAGCCTTCAATGTTCTTTGCTTTTGGTTTGGTTTGAGGATAATACCAAGCAGCATCGGGATTTTCTTTTCCATCTACCACGATAGTATAGTAGTTAGCCTGACCCTTCCAAGGGCAGTTAGTGTGAGTTGAGCTAGGCTGAAAAAACTCCTCCTTGATGGATTCTGACGGAAAATACTGGTTGCCCTCCACCACTTCCGTGCGATCGCTTTCTGCAAGTACTTGACCGTTCCAAATTGCTTTAGCCATAGAATTTTAGTTAGACAATATGTTTAATGTTTAGTTGCCATCATTAAGATTACCAGTTACTCCAGCCGATCTTAGTCTTATTTGATGGCTGACGCTGGTCTAAGATTGCCTGATATTCAGGAGAACTAGCCCAGCGATCAATTTCCCGCGCGCGAATTACGGGGACAGGATGGGTTAGCTGGGCAGTTTGCGCCGCCTGGAGAGCTTCTCCCATAGCATCGGTGCTGATGGAGTCGTAGGCTTTAGCTTGTTCAATAAAGGCATCAAGGTTGAGCTGTGGTGCCAGAGTTGGGGAACCCCCTGCCAACTTCATTAACACTGACATTACTACCTTCGGGTCTTGAACTGCCAATAGTGCCGCGCGATCGCAGCTGAATTCAGCACAGCGCACCCAACGCAGCATTTGCTCCTGCATCGATTGGGCTAATACAGTTCCCCAGGTGGGTAATAGATTTGCCGCCAACACCAAGATATTAGCCATGGTTAGGTAAACTCCATGTTCACACTTCAGATGACCCAGTTCATGGGCAATTACTGCCTGAACTTCTTCGGGAGTCAGCATCTCAATCAAAGAGGTGTGCATTACTATAAATGGCTGCTTGCCACGCATGGCAAAAGTATAGGCATTGGGGGCAGGATGCTGCTGAACGTAGAGCTGCGGTGGCTCTAAATCGAGGATTTTGCTGGCTTCTAACAGCAGCTTATGCAGATGGGGTAGCTGTCGCTCGCTAACCAAGACACTAGAGGCAATATTATTGAGATAAAAAAATTGTTCTGCTACGGAGCCTAAGACACTGCGGATGGCAATATCTATTCCTGGTAGCTGCTTCAAAGTATTGGTAGCTTCTTGATCAAGGGGATGACGAAAGCGATCTGCACTCAGACCGATTAAAGTTTGTTTAGATAAATTCATGAAGGCAACCTTAAGGGTGATCAAAGTAGCTAGGGCAGCAAATGCTATTTAAAGATAAACTTTGCTACTTAATAAATCATCTTACATATTCTCACCAAAGTTTTGCTCAAGCGCATTTTATGGGAGACACTTAAATGCTTGCCAGACATAGTTTATGAAGCATACTGGAGGATTAGGAAATTATTATTATCATTCGATAAATGCCTGTATACCTCCGTCAGGATTGAGCAGTAAGCGAATATTAGATGACTGGGATGCAGAAAGGGCAGAGATAAACGGTTCTCCATTTACAGGAATCTTAGTTTGACTTAGATATAGTCGAGAAGCTTTTCCTAAAGGAATTACTTTTTTGATGGAGCCATCTGTATTGAGTCGCAGGCGATATTCAAGGCTTTGTTTGAGATCTGCTGAGGGTTGCCATTGATTCTCAAAATAAGCTGTAATTTCTTGCAGTTGGCTTAATTTGTTGGCTGTTCTAGCTACTGGAAGCGGTAAATTCTCAGATATGTTTGATGTGGAATCGATTTGAGCTTCAGGCTGAATAGGCTCTTCAGGGATTAATAATGTAGTGGGATTTCCTGATTGAAGATTATCCTGGAGGACTATTTCACTCTTTTCTGACTCACTCTCTTCTGGGCTAACTGATGGTACTAGGTTGGTGATTATCTGGGGTGGTTGAGCATCAGCATTAGTTTCTGCTGGCGGAGTTACTTCAAGGGGTGAAAGATCCACAGAGTTACGTATGTTTGGTTGAGGCTGGGGAAGATTGACAGCAGCAGGAGGAAGAAGCCTCGTGGCAGAGGACAGGTTTTCTGGCAGCTTGAGGGGAGGAAGCGTTTGACTGCTGCTGTCTGGAATTGACGGCGGAATAATTTCTGCTAATTCAGGAATTGGGGCGGCGGATGGCGCAGTAGTTGCGGGAGAATTAGCAATGCTGGAAGGGCGAATTCTTGGCAGTACTAAAGTTGTAATTCCTAATCCTGCGATCGCCACTGCGGCAATTATTCTCCCATAGGGCAACGTTTTTTGAACTGGTAAAACATCCTGCTGTGTTGCGGATGAAGATGCTAACTCGGCTTGAAAAGCGGCTAATGCAGTTACGAGGTCGAATAGCTGTACGGTGCTAAGTTGGATAAAATCGCTATCGCTATCGTGAGGTAGGGTACCAAGATATAGTTTGTGGTTAACTTCTCCTTGAGACTTTAAATGAGGCTCATTATTTCTTGATTTAGCGATCGCTTGGGGCTGATTTAATGACTGAAAAGAAGCCTGTAACTGTTTCTTGAGATAAAGATTAATTGCCTCCTGAAGCTTTGAGAGTTCCTGGGATGCGCCTTTAATGGTTACTTGATTTGTAGTCGCTTCTCTCGGATCGTCAAATCTTAGTTTAAATTGCCATTTTTTCCCCCAATTATGCTTTCTCCTGGGAAGGAGCAAAGATCTGGGACTGATTATTTCTAGGGTGCAGGTAGGGGGAGTAAAACGGCGACGGATAGAAGGCATAGGGTAGAGAGATTTGTTTTGTTTTAATAATTCAATAACTTTTTTATATGTTGTAGATCAATAGCCACGGAATCTTATTCAAAAATAGCAGCCCAGAGTAAACAGCGACCATTATTACCGCTGTAAAATAAGAGGCTAATTAATAGTTTCCAGGCTAAAGCTGATAATATCTCAGGTTCTGGGTGAGTAGCCGCTATTCTTTGGTGATGAAGCTCAATAAAGCGATCGCAATAATTACCCAACAAAGCAGTTTTCAATGGTGATTGATTTTGAGCTGACGCCTGTTCCAGCAAACTAACGGCTCTACGCAGTAGTTCTTGATGCTGGGCAGCTAAATGACAAATTAGGGTTACTAAGGCTTTTACGTGCTCAATATTGAATTTCGGGTATTCTCCAGAATCCTTATCCTGAGAACTCCAAGAGCTTGATCGCCCTAAAATAATCTGATCACTGATTAAAGACTCTAAATTTAAGTTCTTTGCTTCCTGAATCATGACCTCTGAACTAATATCGGCGATCGCCTCCAAAGCCAGAAATACTAAAGCTAAATGATGCTTAATATTATCAAAGTCCCTATCGCTAGTGATGGCAAGATCACCTAATTCTTGGCATTGCGGAAATTCATAATTTGCCTTCATCCTAAATCCTAAATGATTACAATCTTAAAAACTGAGTATAATTCATTAAAGTTTCATGAGATTTTCAGAAATAAATATGATTTCTTTATTTAAATTTTAAGATAGATAATGAATAATAGTGGATATTATGTTTAAGCATTTTTTTATTTAAATGACGTTATATCTATCTGGCGTTGCTGCATATTCTCTTTTTCTCTTATGCTGTATGTTTAGAGATCAAGAGTGCTCTAAAACTGATTCAACATCATGGTTAGTAGTGTTTCTCGCTTCAGCTTTATGGATGATAGTTATTCCTCTTTCAATCCTAGAATTAAGCCTAAAGGCAAAAGCAAAAGCGCAAAAGAAAATAGTTCATGAATCGAATAACCCCGACGCAACATTAGAAATAACTGCCCATGAGATTGGAGAACTCAATCCTAGCAATTCTTGAGTAAGATATGGTAATTTCTGATTGTGTTTACTCAAGATAAAAGACAATGGAAAAACTAATTATTTGCCAGTTTGATCTTGAGTATTCTCTCATAAACAACTGGCAAACCCAAAGAGCTAATGGCTAATGGCTAATGGCTAATAGTGAGACAGTTGCGTCCTAAAGGATATATTATCCCGCTTGACGGGACCGCTCCGCATATTGGGCGGGTTCCCAAGGCAGCGCGTTGCGGAGGTTCCCTCCGTTGTAGCGACTGCCGCCGACTTGAGCAAACTGAGGAAAGACCCCGCGTACCACAAGGGCATAACATCGCCGACAGGCGCAAGGGAATGCTTTCCGATGTCGAACCCGTAGGGCTACGAGCCAATAACCTTGAAACGAAGCTAATTCACATAAAGCGTGTATTATTCTTCAGTTTCTGGTCTTACTTGTCCTGGAGTTATCTCCGCCGCAATACAGCTGGCGATCGCTTCTTCTCCAGTGATATCTGCTACGCTTGCTAAGTCTATAGTGCATTCCGCATAACGCAGCGGCAACAGACTAAGCTGACAGCTTTCTAATACCATGGCTGAATTGTCTGGTTCCAATTCACTGCTAATGTCAACAACACAGCTTGCTAAGTCGTCAGGTCGGCGCACACGATAACAAGATTGTAAGGCATCAATGCCTTTAATGTCGGTTTCAGCATTAATTTCAGTAACACAGGCTGCCAAGTCCTTGGGCTTAAGGGCATCAGAACAGGCTGCTGTCGCCGATGATTGAGCAACACCAGCGGAGATCAGACTGCTGGTACAGCTACCAATACTACCTGCCCAAGCGGGGGATTTAGGAGTTGTCAATAAAAATACGGGTAAAGATACAAGACCAGTCCAGCGAGCTACTTTTAGAAAAATTTTCATAATAAGCATAAATTTTGACTCACAACCATACTAAAGGTAGCTCATTAAAATTAGAAGTGACATTCATTGAGCATTGAGCATTTAGCATTGACGAGCGACCCCGCGCCGCCGAAAGGCGCAAGGGAACGCGCGAGTTTGACCATTAACGAGCGATCTGGTTATTTTCTCTAATCATCGAGGGAACTCAATAGTTTGAGCATTGATAAAAACAATCTCTTTGGTAATACCTCAAAAGCTTAGGGCTAATGGTTACCAAAGAGACCGCTAAATTTTAAAATTCACATCAAAGGGAATTAGTAAGCAACTTAGTACTGTGGGACGCTAGAGTCTATTTCCTGACTCCAAGCCTCAATCCCTCCCTTAACGTTAGTGCCTTCGATCCCTGCTTGCTTAAGAATATTGAGAGCTTTTGCTGAACGCCCCCCCAGCTTACAGTGAGCAATCAGACGATGACCATTTACTAGCTCTTTGACTTTCTTGATACCGCTACCGTCCTCTAATTCAGACAGCGGAATCAAGACTGAGCCGTCAATTTTGGCAATCTCATATTCATTAGGATTACGAACATCAAGGAGAACAAAATTATCTTGACCGCTTTCCATTAACTGTTTTAAATCCTGGACAGACATTTCGGCGATCGCATTACTTTCTGCTTCCGCTGCTGCTGCCGCTTGGGGAATACCGCAAAACTCCTGATAGTCGATTAATTTTTCAATCACGGGACGCTCAGGGTTGGGACGTAATTTGAGTTCACGGAACTTCATATCCCAGGCATTATAAAGTAGTAGTCTGCCGCTCAGGGTATTCTCTGCCCCTAAAATGATTTTAATTGCCTCTGTCGCCTGAATCGTACCGATAATACCGCAGAGCACCCCTAAAACTCCTCCTTCAGCACAGGAAGGCACCATTCCTGGTGGTGGTGGTTCGGGGTATAAATCTCGATAATTAGGACCCCCCTCATAATTAAATACTGTCGCCTGCCCTTCAAAGCGGAAAATAGAGCCATAGACGTTAGGCTTATTTAAAAGCACACAGGCATCATTAGTGAGATAGCGAGTGGGGAAGTTATCTGTACCATCGATTACCACGTCATAGGGCGCTAGAATCTCTAAGGCATTAGCTGAACTTAGTGCCGTTTCATAAAGATCCACCTGACAGAAAGGATTAATACTCAAGATGCGCTCTTTTGCTGACTGGATTTTGGGCTTACCGACCCAGGCTTCACTGTGAATGATCTGTCGTTGTAGATTAGAACTATCAACGATATCGAAGTCCACCAAGCCAATTCTGCCAATCCCTGCCGCTGCCAAATATAGTAACAGCGGTGATCCTAGACCGCCGCTACCAATACAGAGCACGCTAGCTGCCTTAAGACGCTTTTGCCCATCCAATCCGACCTCGGGCAAAATTATATGGCGTGAATATCGCTGATATTCCTCTTTATTGAGTTCTATTGCTTCCAAATTTGGATTAAGCATGATGATTAGAAAAAGTGCGATCGCAAACCTTGAATTTAAGGTCGGCTTATTACTATAGGCTCTTCATTATATAGAATTTTCCGCTTTTAACTTTACTGGTAAATCCCTCTATTAAATAACGTTACAAAGTCTGAGCACCCTAGGGCGTGTCATCAATTGAGGGGAAGAATGCTTTTGAGAGCCATTTTAGCGAGATACAAGAAGAAAAATGTTCTGCATAGCAGAGCTACGGAGGTCATTTTTCGACGCAGTAGGTCGTTAAAATGCCGAAAAAAGCTCTTTTTTTTAATTGATGACACGCCCTAATCTAGCGAGAGATATTATTCAGTCTGCGGTACCTCACAGTGAACCCTAGATGTTGTATGCTTCCCTGACGCTAGAAAAATTATTCAGACCTGCGATCGCTTCAGTAAATCTTGCTACTTCAGTTTCATTTAATTTTGCCTGGTATTTCCAGATTGTGGCGAATACTGTGGTTAAAATCCCTCATAATATTTTTAATAGTTAAGCCAAAAAATTAATTATGGAAACGCGATCGCTAGGAACATCGGACGTTAAAATCACCCCGATTCTGATGGGGACCTGGCAAGCAGGTAAACGGGGATGGGTAGGCATTGATGATCAAGAGACGATTAGCGCGATTCGTCAAGCTTGTGAGGCAGGAATGACCACCATCGATACTGCTGAAGTTTACGGTGAGGGATATTCGGAACGAATCGTCGGCAAAGCGGTCAGCGATATCCGAGATCAGGTGGTTATTGCCTCTAAAGTATTTGCCAATCATCTGCAATACGATTTGGTGCTCGAAGCTTGCGATCGCTCACTGAAAAATCTCAACACGGACTATCTGGATCTGTACCAAATTCACTGGCCTGCGGGGGCTTTTGGCAGCGATCAAGTGCCGATTTCTGAAACAATGAGGGCATTAAATAAGCTTCAGGAACAGGGCAAAATTCGCGCCATTGGAGTTTCTAATTTTAATCGTGAGCAGCTAGCGGAAGTGAGTCAGTACGGCAGAATCGATAGCTTACAGCCCCCCTATTCCCTCTTGTGGCGCGGCGTAGAACAGGATACCATGCCGTATTGCGTAGAGCATAACATTACAATCTTGGCTTACTCTCCCCTAGCTCAAGGACTTTTAACGGGTAAATTTGACCCAGAGCATCAATTTGATGATCAGGACGTTCGTTCCAAAAATAGGCTATTTAAAGGCGTAAACTACCAGCGAGCACAACAGGCAGTTAAGCAACTCCGTCCCTTTGCTGAACAGCATAACTGTACCCTGGCACAGCTAGCATTAGCCTGGTTAATCGCCCAACCCCAAACCTGTGCGATCGCTGGCGCACGCAATGGAGATCAAGCCATTGATAATGCCCAGGCGGTTAAGGTCAAGCTATCACCTGAAGAAATACAAAAAATTGACACCATAGGCAGACAGGTAACCGACCACCTAGACGACAACCCTGTCATGTGGAACTTCTAGGAATGATGCCCTGTAGGCTATAGGTTATAGGTTATAGGTTATAAGTTATAGTTTACTCATGCTCTAGATCGTGAATCGCTCTTGTCCAGTACCAGTACTCAGGCTGATCGGGGTGTAGCTTCATCAGAGTTGCAACCAAACCCTGAGCAATATCCCAATTGCCAACTAACTCATTGAGTCGATGCTGTTCCTTGGTTTCTGGTTCAGGGACACGTACTAAGCCACGAGATCTATATTTTGTTCTTTTGTAGACACTATCAAGCTGCATGACGGTACAGCGTCTTTCTAATCTTTCTGCCTCAGAGATATTTCCCTGAGTACGATACCATTTGACCGCTTGTCGAAAGTTGAGCCGTGCATGTTCGTATTCCTCTATTTCCCAGCAAACCTCTCCTCGGAGGTAATGTGCCCTTGCATCGTAAGGATCAAGTTGCAGTAGCCAGTTACAATCGACATAAGCTTCTCCAAAAAGCCCCTTACTAATTTTATATCTAACTTGTTTGAGGAAGAGTTCATTAGTCAGACCACCCTTAGCGGAAACTCGCTGGTGTTCTATTTGGCGAATTCGGGCAACACAGTAACTACAGCTCTCACGATCATGGCGCTTGAGATATACTTCTCCTGCCTGTTTAAGATATTCAATCGCCTGGTCATATTCTCTTAATCTCAGGCAAATATTGGAGGATAACTTGTAAGCTCGGTCACAGTTGGCATCAAAACTAAGAACAGCCTGGAGGTCAATTATTACTGCCTGTAGCTGATTGAGGGCTAAAAAAGCTTGGGCACGACTTAGATAAACATCTTTTTGTCGGCTGTCTAAACTAAGACTGTGATCATAATCAACAATAGCCTTTTGCGCTTCTCCTAGCTCAAAATAAGCTAACCCACGATAATAATAGGGTTTAGGAAATTCCAAGTCTGAGGCGATCGCCTGATTAAAGAAATCGATTGCCAACTCGTAATTATTTTGTTCTGCCTGGGCAATGCCACGCTGTAAAAAATCTTCCATCTCTATCTTGATATTCTTGATATCTGCTTTATTAAATTGAGTTTAAAAATATTTGGGATAGACACTTAGCTGTGTTGGGTTTGTGTGTTTTTCCGTAGCTGAAGCAGTTACGGGTTAAAAACCTCATCTTCAATTCCTTTCCACCATTCCCCAAGTTTTAATAGATCAGCTTGAATATCCTGTAATTCCTGAATGTATGCTTCAGAAGGCATTTGGCTTTTGCGTTCTTCTAATTTTTTTAATCTTAGTTGAATTAAAAGCCAAGGTTTTGATATTCCCCCTGTGTTTTCAATATACTGTGCTAATTCCTGACTATTCATTGGTGACTTTGCATCTTAATAATTTTATTACTTTTATTTTTGGTTTACTACATATGATCACTATTATGGGATGTTGCGTTGTTCTATTACCATCTCAGACAAGGAAGATAAAGAAAATATTAAAATTAAATCTTATCAAAAGGCTTACCGTAATGGTGCCAGTTTTCTTTATTAAATGGAGATTGCCAGCGTAAAATTAGCTCTCGTTCTAATTTAAGCCTTCCTGTACGATTTTCTGGCGTATCGTACCAAAAAGCACTACAAACCTGTACTTCAAGATCATACTTGCGATGAATCTCAATGTAATTCATGATGTAGTCGCGACAGTCATGTACGCCATTCCATCTTTGCTTGGCAGTTTGTAGCGTTTCGCCAACATAAAGCAGTAAGGGCATAGTGCGATCAATAATAAAGTAGACACAAATCTTCTCCCCCTGGTGTTGAGAGCGATAGAAGGTTGAGCTATGCATTTTGAGCTGAAAAGGATTAATCTGCTCAATACCGCAATGGCTTTGGGGTGCGGCAAATAGACTAGTTTGCTGGGGAGTTTTAGTGTTTAGAGTACGCTGTTGATAGTCAAAGATCTTTGACTTCCATTTTAGTAAAGCCTCTTTGCTCATTAACTTTTGCGGTTGCTCAACTCGGTAGGCAGCCTTGGCTTCAAATAATTTAAATTGCTTAGACACGGCGATCGCTTAAAATGAACTATAAAATAGATAGCCTAGCACCAATTGAATTTAAGATTAAGCTGTCTTAAGCTGGCTTCACGTTTAAATTAAGCTATTGGGGATTCACTACAGTTTTTGGTTCGGGCAGAAAACCATACCAAACATAGGAGATAAGCCACACTTCTCCATCTTTGACCGACTGATTAATATAAAAATAAGCAAACGAAACCAGAGCAAAAGCTAAAACTAATCAACTAAAAACTGTTAATCAAGTAATCAAAGGAAAGGAAATCATGACATTAGTAAGTTACAGTCCTTGGCAAGATATGAATGCTTTACAACGTCAATTAAACCGCATGTTGGATGATGCTTTAACTCCTGAAAACTGGGTTGAATTTAACAACTTATCAAAAACCCCTGCTGCGGAACTAATCGAAACTGATAATGCTTTACACCTTAAGCTAGAAGTCCCTGGCATCCAACCTCAAGATATCGACATTCAAGCAATGGCGGATCGGGTAGCCATTTCTGGAGAAAGAAAATCCGCAACGCAATCTAAAGCAAATACTAAAACTCTTTCAGAATTCAGTTACGGTAAATTCCAGAGAGTAATTCCCCTACCCGCACGAATTCAAAATACTGAAGTTACCGCAGGCTACAAGGACGGTATCCTGAGCTTGACTCTACCAAAAGCTGAATCTGAGAAGAATAAAGTGGTAAAAGTCAGCCTATCTGATGCTGAAGCCACAGCATAGTTCTCTGAGGGTAACGAATCAGTAGTCATCTTGATTGATTAATATCAAGTCCCAGTTACCCATACGGTGACTGGGTTTTTTATTGTGATTTACTTTTACTATGGCATCTTCATAGGATAAATCTGTTGAAGCGATCGCGTTAATTATTTTTTCATTGACAAAACTGGAAGGGAAACTTTTTGATATTATTATCAAGCAATTAACTTAGCACGCAATTGAGTAATCATGTCTAGGCTCAAAAGAATTCTCAAAGTTTCGGCTATTTTGTTGTCAGTTGTCTTTGTTATGGGCTTTATTTTACCTGGTCAAGTTCATGTAGAACGTAAGATTAGGATCAATGCTCAACCTCAGCAAATCTATCCATTAATATCTAACTTTAAACAGTGGGAGAGATGGTCACCATGGGCTGATATCGATCCTAATGCGGAGTTTTCGGTCGTCGGTTGGGGTAGAAAACAAACTATATACTGGTCTAGCGACGATCCTCGCGTCGGGCAAGGTTCTCAAGCATTTGTGTCCCTAGATAGACCAAAACATATTGAAACTTATTTAGATTTGGGCGCACAGGGAACTGCTAATGTTAGCTTTGATCTAACTCCTTCAGATGATGCTACTGAGGTCACCTGGGCTTTTGATACTGATGTTAGGGCAGGGGTACCTATCTACCTAAAACCATTGAGTACCTACCTCGGTTTTACTCTAGATTCAATGATTGGCAAAGATTATGAACAGGGACTAAATAATTTGCAGGAACTATTACGTCGTCTAGACAAATAATATTTAGTTATCAGAGCAGATATCAATTTTCTCTGACTATTTTAATTCTTGTATTTTGGTCAGATTTAACCATGACATCAACAGAGCAAGATTTAAAGACTCGACTCATGAGTCAAGTTGAAATATTGGGGACAGAAAAGTCCCTACTGCCTTTTGCCGAGACATCAATTGATGAAGTGGTGCAGCAGTTAGAAAATGTTGCTCCTATTGTCCAACCATTATTGCTAGAGAATTTATCTAGTTTAGTCGGTGACTGGCAGCTAATCTATGCTTCTAACGGAACAGTTATTACTCGTCCTATTGCGGAAGTTACCAGCTTTTTGGGTTCAGGAATTAAGGTTGAGAAGATCTGGCAATCATTAGCTGTGGAAGATGGCAAAGTTAAGGCTCATAATCAGGCATTGATTAAGCTTCCCATACTGGGAGAATATCAATTAAGCGCCGAAGGCGTTTGGCGATCGCAGTCGGATCAGCGATCAGCGATGGTTTCATTTGATGCTTTTAAGCTCAAGGCTACTCAGTTTTTTGGTCAATCAAACTGGACTCTACCTGAACTGAAAATACCTGTACTGGACTTTATGCGCCAGGAAGCTTTATGGATAACTTCTTACCTGGATCAAGATACGAGGATCGGACGAGGGGCGACGGGCAATTTATTTGTTTTTCGTCGCTGATTTAACTGGTGCTATCCTGTTACAAAGTAAAATAAACCGTTGCGCCACACTCATACTCTCCTTCTGCCCAGACTTTGCCCCCGTGGCGAAAAATAATGCGCTGCACCGTTGCCAGTCCAATACCTGTCCCCGGGAATTCAGCCTGGCTGTGGAGTCGCTGAAAAGCAGTAAATAGCTTATCAGCATACTCCGCATCAAAACCAGCCCCGTTATCCCTAATAAAGAAAGTTGGCGCACCACCACCCTGGGTATGCTGTCCAAACTCAATCTTGGCTAACTGACGATTAGAAGTATACTTCCAGGCATTATGAAGTAAGTTATTCAAAACAATCCTTAGTAGCTGGGGATCGCCCTTAGCCTGCAAATCTGGCGCGATGGTTAACTCAACCTGACGCTCTGCATACTGTGTTCGTAGTTCTTCCATAATCTCCAGGGCGATCGCACTTAAGTCAACCTGCTCTAACTTCATCTGACTACGAGTCACTCTAGATAGTTGCAGTAGGGCATCAATCAAGCTGCTCATCTGTTGACTATTAGCCTGGATTCTTTGAAGATAGTGCTTTCCCCGATCATCCAGATTAGGCAGATAATTATCCCACAGTACTTGACTAAAACCATTGATAATCCGCAACGGAGCCTGTAAATCATGGGAGACAGAGTAGGAAAAAGATTCTAACTCTCGATTTGCAGCCTCTAGCTGAAGAGTACGCTGGGTTAGCTCTTCTTGAGTAGCGGCTAGATCAAGAATATCATTAGTAGCTAAGTCTTGATCTAGGTATGGTGAGATACTCTGGGGCTGAACTTGCTGCTTTTGCTCCAGGGGACTTATATTTTCGGGAGTGATGTTAGTAACAACCCCAGTTAGCGCAACTGGTCGACCCAGCTCGTCATAGTCGAGTCTTCCTTGAGCATGAATCAGGGAAATTTCCTGCTCAGCTTTGACAATTGAATACTTCAAATCCAAATCAGTACCAGCTTGGATAGCTCTGGCTGCTGCCAAATCTATAGACTCTCTTTCATCAGGATTAATAGACTGCAAAAAGCCGCTATAGCTCCCATCAAAATCATCTAAGCCCAAAATATGGCGTGCAGAATGACAAACTTCAACCTGATTGGTGATCAGATTCCAACTCCAGTTGCCTGATTGAGTGGCTGCCAGCACTATCCTTAGCTTGCTCTCTACTTCCGCCAATTTTATTTCATTCTTAACTATATCAGTAATATCTTTGGCAATGGCAATCGTTAACTCCTCTTGTCCCCAGTCAAAACTCAATGCCGCAGAATATAATTCCCAAAATAACTTTTCTCCAGTGCGAGTAGAAATAGTCACTTCACTGCGAATAGCATCAGCAATTTGATTTTCTGCCCTGACCTGGGACTTGATCTGTTCGGGGGCAATATCGATCAAAGAATCGACAATCTGCTTCAGGGTAGCAGTGGTTTCAATTGGTGTATGATGAGCAGGGGCAACGTATTTAGAAAATAGGTGTTGCGGCTTGGCGATAGGCAGCTTAACTATTTCACGCTGTTTTACCTGAGCTTTCTGATTCCACTGACTCAGGGTGGCAATCTCGGTTCGACTGTAGCCCGTTGCCTCCAGCCAGTTACGATTAAGGTAGATAACTTCCCCATCTTGAGTATGAATCATTACGGGGAACGGCGCATTTGCTAGACAGCTATTGAGGGCTTGATATCTAAGCTGTTCCAGTGATTGCCTATTTGATAGTTCTTCCTCGATGATTTGCTCCCGAGGCTGATCTGAAGATGAAGCTTTGGGCTGAATACTGCCGTTAGGTGTGGTTGTAGACCCCGTAAAAAATTGAGCTAGTTTAGTCTCTTCTAATAATAGCGTTCCCAAATATAGCTGAGAACGTCGGTCTTGCTGATGCTCAATACCAGGATTACTCAATACCCACTGATGACACAGTTTGATATAGCCGAGCAAAACTATCAAGTAGTGATATGGAACTGTCCCCAATAGTTCCTCAAGCTCCTTTGACAAGCTGACCGTCTGTTCTGAGTGTAAAAAAATTAGCGTCGCACAACGCAGTAGACTCCACTCGACTTCCTGATCATGCTGCCAGTTGGGCTTGGTATGCCAGCGATTATTTAAGACTCTCAAATCTACGGCAATCTCCGCCTCTGATTGAGGAAGGCGCAGTTTCTCAAGCTCTAGAATTTCAGCTGCACTATACCCAAGAGACTTTAGGGTACAGCTGTGACAGATAGTAAAGTATTTAATGCCAAGATAACGAGAGAGTATGATAAACAGTTTTTCTTTGACTCTTGCAGGCAGAGGATTATTAACATAAGCAAATAATGTCTGCTGGACTAGGCTGCGATAAATAAGAGATGAATTAACGGCGGGAATTAGAAATGCCGGAAAAAATCCCAACTGCTTAATTATTTCTGTCTTCGCTAAATTCGGATTTGCATGATCCATTGATTGCTTAAATATTCTTATGCATGTAAAGCTAAAACAAAATGCAATATTTTGACTTGGAAATTATCCTAAATTAGGCTAGCGCTTATCAGATAAAAAGTACAGTGCTTTCTCTTTTTTAGGCAATTTAGCGTATAACTCTATTGTTATTTTTCATTGGTAAATACATATGATTAAAAAGCTATTCAATTGTACATGTCTATAATTTACCTGCGATCACTGGAAAAGTATAGCAATTTCAGTTTTTTTTGTAATTTAGATAACATTATAGTTATTTTAATCCAAAAACATATCTGGTCAAGGTAACATTTAATTATTTATAGTTATTATTTAATAGTAAATAATAATAATTTACTACTAAATTTTCAGCTAAAATTCAGACACTTCTCAAGGCGACAATGGGATCTAGCTTGGCGGCTGCCTGGGCAGGAAAAACGCCAAAACCGAGACCAATCGCCCCAGAAACCCCCACTGCTAAAATAATCGCCACGGGGGAAACCGTAGGAGCCAGAGGAGAAAAGGCTCCCACTAAGATAATTCCTGAAATACCCACGGCGGTACCGATCGCTCCACCTGCCACAGACAAGATTGTGGCTTCAATCAAGAATTGCCAGAGAATGTCTTGGGACTTTGCCCCAACTGCTTTGCGTAAGCCAATTTCTCTGGTTCTCTCGGTTACTGATACCAACATAATATTCATCACCCCAATACCGCCGACAATAAGCGAGATGCCTGCGATCGCAGCCAGCAAGAAAGTTAAGCCACCAGTGATTGTCCCCACAATTTGCAGCAGATCTTTCTGGGTTTGGACGCTAAAGTCATCTTTACCCTTAATTTGATGTCGTAGCCGCAGCAGATTTTCGATTTGTAGTTTCGCCGCACGCACGCTGTTTTGATCCTGCGCCGCAATGGAAATAAAGGTCAGTCCCGTACCGAAGAGAGAGGTATTTCCCCTAATTTGACTTGCCATAGTAGTTAACGGTAGGTAAACAGCTAGATCCTGATTACTACCTAAAAATGCGCCCTTTGCCTCCAGAACCCCTATCACCTCTAAGTTGATATTTCTAACCTTGATCTTTTTGCCAATAGGATTTTCCCTGGGAAACAGCTTCTCTGCCATTTCTGATCCCAGCACCGCCACCCGCTGATTACGCTTAAGATCAGCATCCCGTAAAAATCTGCCTCTTGCTACGGCAAAACTTCTCACCGTTAGATATTCGGGGGTAGTTCCAATTACTTGGTCGTTGGTATTGCGATTACGATAGGTAATCAGCTGATTGGCGGTAATTTGGGGGGCAACTTCCTTCACGCTGGGAACCTGTTCGGCGATCGCGATCGCATCAGACCAAACCAGGGTTTGAGGAGGATTAAAGGTGGTGCGTCGCTCTTCATCTGAACCAGGAACCACAAAAATTACGTTGGGACCGAGGGATTCAAACTGTTCTTCCGCCAGATTCTTTGCTCCTTCCCCAATGCCGACCATGGCAATAACGGAAGCATTCCCGATAATGATGCCTAACATCGTCAGACTGCTACGCATTTTATTCGCAATCAGGGTAGCACATGCCATTTTAAGGCTATCTAAGGAGTTCATGAGAGATAAATTTTGTTGTTTAGGTTGATGGCGGAAACAGCTAACGACCGACAAGATAGTACATTGGCTCTATTTTATCTAAGTCAAGCAAAAATTATTAATTCTTATTTTAATCACTTAATTAACCCCATAGAATCCCCATCGTTTCCACAAGGGTTTTTATAGTTTTCCACATTTTTCCCAGGTTTTTCCACAGCTGCCAACGACGTTATAAAGGCTTGAGTATCTAGTGGTGGATTTTAGATATTTACCTGCTGTTAACCATTTTATAATCAGGTTTTATGAATTTATGTAACAAAAAGAAGGCTTAAAGTATATTGAATCCGTTAATAATCTTGCAGCGCCCAGTGGCTGTTAACATTTAGCAATATTGACAAACGCCCCCTGTCTAAGACGAAAATAAGCTATTGTCAAGGCAAAATCACCCAAGGCAATTTTTCGGTTTTCCTTTTGATAAGTACCATTCAGAAAATGACCCTCAATTCCCAAACAGATCCTTTAGGGCTTGATTTAGATCAATTAAAAGATTTTCTTAATCATCAAAAGTGCTAAAGCGATCGCATATTTGAAAGAAGCCATTGTGTTATACACAACATAAAAAATATAAACTGCCTATTACAGGAGTATTTAACCAACCATGAACTCAACCGTAAGCATTCTTGCCGATATACCCGAAGAGCTACATTTTTCTTTGAAAAATTATTTAGAAACCCATCCCCATTGGGATCAAGATCGAGTGTTCGCTGCGGCATTATCTTTGTTTTTACTGCAAAATAACAGTCAGCAAACCATAGCCGCAGATCAGAGTCATCGTGCCTGCGCCAAGGTATACTTGGAGGCACTGTTCCAATCCAACTAGCTTTAAGTAAGCAAAGCTGGAAACGGAACCCACTCTCAACTGCTTCTTGCTGAATTTATCTCGTGACCTCTGATTCAACCACTTTAATTATCCCTGAATTAATTGTTGGCTTGGGTAACCCTGAGCCTAAATATAATAAAACAAGACACAATATCGGTTTTGCCGCAGTTGATGAACTGGCTCGGATTTGGCAACTGCCGTTGAGAGAAAATAAGCGGTTTCAAGGCTTGTTTGCTGAGGGAGTAGCAATAGGGGGACAAAAAGTTCGGCTACTAAAGCCCCTCACCTACATGAATCGTTCTGGTCAATCTGTTAGGGCGGTAACTGACTGGTACAAAGTACCGAGTAAATCTGTGTTAGTAATCTATGATGATATGGATTTACCTTTGGGCAGATTAAGGCTACGCCTATCGGGTTCTGCGGGGGGACATAACGGCATGAAATCGATTATCGCTCACTTAGGAGGTCAAGACTTTCCGCGACTAAGAATTGGCATTGGTAAATCTGATGGTAAGAAAAATACTATTGGTCATGTTTTGGGTAAATTTGCCCCAGAAGAGTCTCAGGCTATTGAAGAAATTTTGTATATTTCAGTTAAGGCAATTGAACTTGGTTTAAAGGAAGGACTAGAACAATCCATGAATCGATACAATGGATTTTCTCTTAATTCTGGAAGTTAATGATTGCCATTATTTAACTTGATTAACTATTATTTTTTACCAGCGTTAACGGATGAGTAATTCAAATAGCTGGAATGCTGGAGTATCAAACCTCTTAAAGAATATTTATCATTGTGCCGATAAAAGCAAATGGTACGATTCCGTTAGTGAGGCTTATGAGCGCACTCGACCAAGATATCCCCAACAAATATTAGCTCAGATACAGGCGAACGCCCAGCTAAAGCCAGGAAAGTCAGTGCTAGAGATTGGTTCAGGTCCAGCGATCGCCAGCGTGGAATTGGCAAAACTGGGGGTAAATCTGGTTTGCTTGGAACCGAGCCAGGCTGCTTGTAAGATAGCTCGACGCAAATGCAGTGCTTATCCCCAGGTTAAGGTAATCAATACTACCTTTGAGGCTTGGGAATTAGCCGAGCAGAAGTTTGATGCTGTTGTAGCGACAACTTCTTTTCATTGGGTATCTCCCGAAATTAGAACTCAGAAAGCCGCAGCAGCACTAAAAAAACACGGGAAATTAATTCTGATGTGGAATACTCCCCCACAACCTAGCTATGAAGTCTATCAAAGCTTGGCTCATATCTATCAAGAACTAGCCCCAGAATTAGCGAGGTATGAGGGTCATCAGCATCATGAACAAAATTTAGCCTATTTTGGAGAGGAGATTATCGAGTCTGGTTGTTTTGAAAATTTAATCACAGATAAAATAATTAGCCGAGTTAGCTACAGCGTTGATGACTACCTAACCCTGTTAAGCACCCTCTCTCCCTACATCGGACTAGAACCAGAAGTGCGATCGCAACTGTTTAAGTCAATGGAACAATTACTAAAGCTCAACTATGGGGAGCAACTAGAGCTTCAGTATCTTTCTTTGGTTCAGATAGCGGAAAAAAATAGTGATTACTGATTACTGTTCTCTTTTTACTGAATAAAACGGCTACCATTAAGTTAAGTAACAAAATTTATATTCATTCTCAGTTAATCACCATAGGTAGATTAATCAGAATTTATACTTAATCAATAGACATGAAGTCAGTTATAAATAGCCGTTCTAAGGGTAAAACCGCTTTAATTCCAGGTTTAGCGGTAATATGTGTCGCTTTAGTTGGTCTGACCACCTTTACCGTAACTAGAGCCTCACGGAGAGGTATTGATCTGGAAACCTTGACCGTTCCCGTAGAACAAGGCGACGTAAATCTGGAAATTGCAGCCAGCGGTAGAGTTGAGCCAATTAAAAGCGTTAATGTCAGTCCTAAAGATCCTGGCAGACTTACTAAGCTTTTGGTTGAACAGGGCGATCGCGTCACCGCAGGACAAACCCTGGCAATCATGGAAAATGCAGAATTAGAAACTCAGACTAGTCAAGCTGCGGCGGAATTGACTTTAAATAGAGCTAGTTTAGCCGAAGGCAGAGCCAAAATTACGGCGGAAATAGAACAGGCAGAGGCTAGATTAAGGCAGCTAGAGGCTAGATTAAGCCAAACAGAGAAGAGAATTCCCCGTGACGTTGAGCAAACCAGGGCACAGATTAACGCTGCTCAGTCCCGCCTGAAGCTTGTAGAAGCAAGAGTAGAGCGGAATCAATATCTGCTACAGCAAGGAGCGATCGCCCAAGATGTCTTTGATGAAGTGCAGGATAATGCAGCAAATGCCCAGGCAAATATTAGAGAGTTACAGCAGAGATTGGAACAGATTGAAAGTACTGGTGTCTCAGAAATCAACCAAATAAAGGCGGAAATTAGGGAAGCCAGAATTGCTCTAGAACAACGTCAGGCTACTGCCCCCGATGAAGTTGCTATGCTAGAGGCAAGCTTAGAGCAGTCTCAAATGTCTTTTAAAAGAGCAGAAATTCAATATGCTGACAGTATTGTCAAGGCTCCCTTTGGAGGAATTGTTACTCAAAGATATGCGGTAGAGGGGGCTTTTGTCGCTCCCAGTACCTCTGGTTCCAGTACGGCTTCTGCTTCGGCAAACTCCATTCTGGCTTTGGCACAAGGTTTAGAAATCATTGCGAAAGTTCCTGAGTTAGATATTGGTCAGCTAGAATCAGGACAAGAGGTGAGAATTGTGGCTGATGCCTATCCTGATCGAGAGTTTATCGGAGAAGTGAAGCGAATCGCTCCCGAGGCGGTAATTGAGGAAAACGTGACTTCCTTTGAAGTCAGGGTCAAGCTGGTGACGGGACAGGATTTATTGCGCTCCAAGATGAATGTGGATGTAACCTTTATTGGTCAAGAGTTAGAGAATGCTTTTGTCGTGCCTACGGTAGCAATCTTCACCGAAAATGGAACCCCAGGGGTGATGATTCCAGGGAAAAATAATAGACCAGAATTTCAGCCTGTGAAGGTGGGGCTATATCTGGGAGAACAGACTCAAATCTTAGAAGGGGTAGAGGCGAATCAGTCTGTGTTTATTGACCTTCCAGAGTCTAAAGGTTGGAACCAAGGGGAATAACCCATAACTGATAATAAATCCTGTTTAGATAGAACACTTATTGATTATGCAAGGATAACGGGTAGCGCCGAGACCCCGCGTTATCCTAAAGGACTACCTTCGGGGCGTGCGGAGCGGTACCAGAGCGGTACCATATGCGAAGCGGTACCACAAGGGCATAATATATCCTTTAGGACGCCGCCAGGCGCAAGGGAACGCTCGGCAAGAAGGGCAACGGGGTTTTTCAGGTTTGCACTTAGTAAGTGTATTTTGGTAATCGGATTTAGTATCTGACATTCCGCACAACGACGCTAGCTTGAATTAATTATATTTTTGGGGAGAATTTAAATAACTTAATTAACTAACACAAAACTATAGCTTGCTGCCCTTTCAGGATATAGGATTTAACAATTCAGATAGTGTTAGGATTAGACCACGAGAAAAAGAAGCGAAAAAATAAGGAACGTAAACTTAATGCAGGAATTTGACAAGTCGATATCCTTTGATGGTCGTGATATTCGGCTTAAAGTGGGCTTGCTCGCACCACAGGCAGGTGGGTCAGTATTGATGGAGTCAGGTGATACAGCAGTTTTGGTAACTGCTACCAGGGCAAAGGGAAGAGAGGGGATTGATTTTTTACCCTTGACCGTAGATTATGAAGAGCGACAGTATGCAGCAGGGCGTATTCCTGGAGGTTTTTTTAAGCGAGAAGGTAGACCAGGAGAAAAGGCAATCTTAACCAGTCGCCTGATTGACCGACCAATTCGTCCTCTCTTTCCTAACTGGTTAAGGGACGATATTCAAATAGTAGCGACAACTATGTCCCTTGATGAAGACGTACCCCCTGATGTACTAGCGGTTACGGGAGCTTCCATCGCCGTATTGTTGGCAGAAATTCCCTTCTCTGGACCCATGGCGGCGGTGAGAGTGGGTTTAGTGGGGGATGATTTTATTCTCAATCCTACCTATAAGGAAATTACCAAAGGGGATCTCGATATCGTGGTTGCGGGAACTCCTGATGGGATTGTGATGGTGGAAGCTGGAGCTAACCAGCTACCTGAACAAGATATGATTGAGGCGATCGATTTTGCCTATGAAGCAATTCAGGAAATAATTCAGTTTCAGCAGGAATTAATCAAAGAATTGGGAATTGAAATGGTGACCCTAGAGCCACCAGAGGTTGATCAGACTCTAGCAAGTTATATCAAGGAGCGTACTGCTGATGATATTAAGCAGATTCTCTCCCAGTATGATCTAGATAAAGCTAGCAGAGATAAAGCTTTAGATGAGATTAAGCAAACCAAGATTGTCGAAGCGATCGCCGAATTATCAGAATCAGACCCGATTGTGGTGGTCACTACGGAAAACCCCAAAGCAATTGATAATGAGTTCAAAAGCCTGACCAAAAAGCTGATGCGTGGTCAAATTCTTGATGAGGGGGTTAGGGTTGATGGCAGAAAGCTAGATCAGGTCAGACCAATTACTTCTAGAGTGGGAGTGTTGCCCCAGCGGGTTCACGGTAGTGGCTTATTTAGAAGGGGGTTAACCCAGGTACTTTCCGTTGCTACCCTGGGTACTCCTGGGGATGCTCAAGATACCCGTGATGATTTAACCAACCAAGAAGAAAAGCGCTACCTCCATCACTATAATTTCCCTCCCTATTCCGTGGGGGAAACTCGCCCCATGCGATCGCCTGGAAGAAGAGAGATTGGTCACGGGGCTTTAGCTGAACGGGCGTTGATTCCCGTCTTACCCAGCACGGAAGAATTCCCCTATGTGCTGCGGATTGTCTCAGAAGTGCTGTCTTCTAATGGTTCGACTTCCATGGGTTCGGTATGTGGTTCCACCCTGGCGCTAATGGATGCAGGAATTCCCCTCCTCAAACCCGTTAGCGGGGCAGCGATGGGCTTAATTAAGGAAGGAGATGAAGTGAGAATCCTCACCGATATTCAGGGCATTGAAGACTTCCTGGGGGATATGGACTTCAAGGTGGCGGGTACTGATACGGGAATTACCGCCCTCCAGATGGACATGAAAATTACGGGTCTGCCCATAGAGGTCATTGCTAAAGCCATTCAGCAGGCATTACCCGCCCGTATCCATATTCTTCAGGAAATGCTCAAGGCGATCGACAAACCAAGAGAAACTCTCTCCCCCTATGCGCCGCGACTGTTGACCATGAAGATCGATCCTGAGTTAATTGGCATGGTAATTGGACCTTCTGGTAAAACCATCAAGGCAATCACCGAACAGACTGGGGCAAAAATTGATATTGAAGATGACGGCAAGGTGGTTATTTCTGCGGTGGAAGCGGATAAGGCAGAATTGGCGAAGAAGATGGTCTACAACATTACCCGCAAACTAAATGAGGGGGATGTCTACCTGGGTAAGGTGACCAGAATTATTGATATTGGCGCTTTTGTCGAAATTTTGCCAGGTAAAGAAGGCATGATTCATATTTCCCAGCTTGCAGAGGGGAGAGTCGGTAAAGTAGACGATGAAGTGGCAGTGGGGGATGAAATTGTGGTTAAGATCCGTGGTTTTGATCAAAAAAATCGCCTCAATCTAACTAGACTGGGCATTCATCCTGATGAGGCGGCTGAAGCAAGGGCGGCAGCAATGTAATTATCTGAGGGATTTAGCAAAGGCAGAAGATCTTCTGCCTTTGCAAGACAAAATTCCAGCCCAATCTAACCCAGGGGAATTGCTGAGACTTTTTTAGATGCTAAAACTCTAATTTTGACCACCAGCTCATTTTGCATGGATTCAGTATTACCCCCCAGGGCTGTCTGGGGCTTTGCCATAACATCTACAGCCCCTGCCTTCATTACTTCATAGATATTATCTACATCTGACTTTTGAACTGCGTTACTCAAGACCAAAATAGGTGTAGGATGGTGCGCCATTACCTGCTTGGTAAACTCCAACCCGTCCATTTGGGGCATTTGCAGATCGGTACAAATTACGTCAGGGTCTAATTGTCTGACTAGTTCCAATCCTTGCTTACCATTACTGGCTTTGCCCACAACTTCTACATGTCGAGAAGAACTAAGCATTTTTTCATAAATGTTGATTGCAACATCGGAATCTTCAACTAATAAAACTCTAATTGGTGCCATGATATTTACTCTAGATGATTGATTTTAAATTAGATTGATGTTTTTGATTAAATCAGGCTTTAACTTAAAGGAATTGCTGAGACTTTTTTAGTAGCCAGCACCCTGATTTTGACAATCAGTTCATTTTGCATTGATTCGCTACTTCCTCCAAGAGCTGTTTGAGGTTTAGCCATTACATCTACCGCTCCCGCCTTCATCACTTCATAAATGTTGTCAACGTCGGTTTTTTGAACACTGTTACTCAAAACCAAAATTGGAGTAGGGTAATGAGCCATGACTTGTTTGGTAAACTCCAAACCAGACATATGGGGCATCTGTAAATCCGTGCAAATCACATCAGGATTAAGTTGCGAGACCAAGTTAAGACCTTCTTTGCCATCTTTTGCCTTACCAACCACCTCTAAATGGCGGGAAGAATTAATCATTTTTTCATAGATATTGATAGCTATATCAGAATCTTCAACTAGTAAAACTTTAGTTTTAGCCATAATATTTTGCAATATTTTACTTTAGTTTGATCGAGATTTTAAGCTAATTAAGCTAGTCATTTTAGGTCTTCCCCTAGGCAGTTGACAATAATAGATAGTCGAGTATTAGCTTAAGAACTGATGATTAAATCTCATCGGATTTTACTATTCATTAATTCTGCCAAAGTTTGAAACAAAAGTCGCTGATCAAAATCACCTTTAGTTAAATAAGCATCAGCTCCCGCCTCAGTTCCGCGACGCTTATCTTCTGAAGATGCCAAGGTGGTAATTAACACGATGGGTAAAGCATCATACTGACTATTTTGGCGAATCTTAGCAGTCATTTCCAAACCGCTCATCTGAGGCATTTCTACATCAGATAGAACCAGATCAAAATCCTGACTTTGCACCAGCTCCAGCCCTGCTAAACCATTTTCGGCGATCGCAACGCTGTAGCCAGCTCCCTGTAGAAGCCGCTGCATCTGAGTACGAATGATGATCGAGTCTTCTACCAAAAGGATTCGGTTGCTAGTCTGCCTTGGAGTGGTCGATTCAGAGCCACTGCGCCATTTCCCGCTTCTCAGGGAGTGGAGTAGATCAGCGGGGTTAAGGATCATGCAGACTTCTCCGCTACCCAAAATAGTAGCTCCTGCAATATTAGGAATTCGCTGGAGTAGTTTACTTTGGGGTTTTTGTACGATGTCTTGCTGGTCTACCAGATCATCTACCAGAATGCCAAACCTTTGGCTGGAGGCATCTGAAGCATCGCTGTTCTGTTTACTTTGAGTCCCTGTAACCTGCAAGACAATGCAGGAAAAATAGTTTTTTCTGGCAAAAGCACTATCTGTAGCTGGCAATTGCAGCAGTTGCGATAAGGGGGCAACGGATAGAGGCTGCTCGGCAAAATTAATTGTTTGCTTCCCTTCGATTTGATAGATGTCTTGGGGCGTGAGGGTAATCATAGTTTGAATAAACTCTAGGGGTAGGGCGTACAAAGTTCGATTAACCTCGATAATTAGGACTTTAGTGGTGGCTAGGCTGGTGTTGAGACGGACTTGAAATTTGCACCCTTCGCCAGGGGTTGAGTCTACCTGAATTGAGCCTTTGAGGCGCTCTACATTAGCTCTCACCACGTCTAAACCGACTCCTCTGCCAGAAAGTTCGGTAATTTCCGTGCGGGTGGAAAAGCCAGAGGCAAAAATTAAAGACTGGATTTCTGCTTGCCCCATGGTAGCTAATTCTGCCTCAGTACGAACCTTCCGTCTGAGGGCAGTGGCACTAATACTGCTGAGGTCTAAGCCTCGACCATCATCACTAATGGCAATTTCGATGCTGTTGGCATGTTGATAACCTTTTAAGGTAATGGTGGCTACTGCTGGTTTTCCCTGACTAACCCGTTCCTCTGGGGTTTCAATGCCGTGGTCGATCGCATTACGCATCAGATGTAGCAGGGGGTCTTTAATTTCTTCTAAGATTCTTTTATCAGCTTTAGTATCCCCCCCTTCAATAATCAGCTCGATATCTTTACCCTGCTGGCGGGCTAAATCCCTAACCATACGAGGGTAGAGATTAAACACCGTCGAGAGGGGTAACTGCCTCAGTTCCTGGATTCCTGACTCCAGGCGATCGCTGATAATCCCTAAACTGGCGTTATCTTCAGCGGCTCTGGTTTTGAGCTGGTTAATTAAACCTCCTAAATCACTCATTTTTTGTTCGCTCTGGTCAAAAATTTGCTTGAGGGGTGTTGCTAAGGCTGGGTTTAGGCTCTGTTGGAGATCCTGAAGCAGATTCTGATCTTGCTTTTGCCAGCCAGACCACAAGGTAATCAGCCGTTCAATCTCACTCATCTGTTGAGAAATACGCAGCTTGGTTACCGCCAGTTCGCTTGCCTGAGTCATCAGCAAATCTAACTTTTCAGGCTGGACGCGGATGGTATCAATTTGATAGTCCTGACTAGCCTTAGCGGTGGGGAGGACTTCTGGTTCGGGCGGGGCGATGGATGCTACCGCTGGCTGCTCGATTAATGGCTCATCATCAAATAATCCTGCTTCTGAGAATGTCTCTTCTGAGTCAGAGGGGCTAAAGCTCGGCTCATCGCCGAATAAATCATCCTCAAATAGTTCAGACTCCGCATCATCAGCAAATAAATCTCCTGAGTCCGCTGCCTCTGAGGAACCCATGAGGGATGCTAAAACCTCCACGGTGTTGATCGCCACCGTTTCCCCTGTGATTGCCTGATGTGCCAGTTGATTGATGGCATCAATTCCTAGGTACAGGCGATCGCACAATTCAGGAGTAATGCTAGTATCCCCCGCCTTAATCTCCTCCATGGAGCTTTCTAGATGATGCACCAACATTTCAATATCATCTAGTCCGAGCATCCGAGAATCACCCTTGAGGGTATGTGCCTCCCGCAGGAATTCTTCAATGGCGGCGGTATCTTGAGGATTTTTCTCCAAAATCATCAAGTCCGTCTCCAGTTTTTGGACGTGCTCACTACTGGAAGCTTTATAAAGCTCTCTCAGCTCATCGTCTTCAATATACATATGCCTTTATTCAAAGTTTTCTACTAAAGCCAATCGCCCTGCCTAGGTTTTGGGGACATCAGGCGACAGACAGCACTATACAATTGCCTTCAATTCTTCCGCCGATTGTTTCAAACTAACGGTTGATGTCTTTACCTCAGCCATGTCTGCGGCGGTATCCATGGCTCCCAGGTTCAGGGCGTTAACCGCTGCTAGAATCTCCTGAATTCCTACTGCCTGCTGCTTCGCTGCTTCAGAAATGTCCGAGGTGTTGGTAAATACATTATTGACCGCATCCTTCACCCCAATAAACGACTCAGCGGTATTTAACGCCAGCTCAATACTAGATTCTGCGGTTTTCTTTCCTTCGTCGGTTACCATCACCGCCGTGTTCATCGCCGCCTGAATATCAGTTACCAGGCTATTGATTTGATCCGCTGATTTACGGCTTTGATCCGCTAGTTTCCGAATCTCCCCTGCAACAACCCCGAATCCTTTTCCATATTCCCCCGCACGAGCCGCCTCAACCGCCGCGTTTAGTGCCAGCATGTTGGTTTGGTTTGCCAAGTCCCCCACCAGTTCTGATACCCCCGCAATTTGCTCTGTCTGTTCACTGAGGTTGATAATCTGTTCCGCGATTTCTCTTACCCTTTCCTTCAGACTTTCCATCCCCACCCTAGTTTCTTCTACAGTTTGGGCTCCTGTTTCCGCCAGTGATAAAGCTGTACTGGCGCTTTTTGCTGATTCCTCCGCCTTAGCGGCAGAACGTCTGGAGGTTTCCCCCAATAAATCCACCGTAGTCGTGGTTTGGCTAACGGAGTTTGCCTGTTCATTTGCCACTGCCTCCTGAGTTTCTACTTTAGAGGCAATATCGTCGGAGGACTCGTTAATGCCGCTGGTAAACAGGTTGAGGGTTTTGCTAATTCTCAAGGAACCAGCGACAATAACCCCTAGGGCAATTAAGCTCACAAGAGCCACAAAGGTATCAATCAGCTTGAGCTGCTGGAGGTTGGCTTCGGCGTAAAGCTCGATTTCTTCTACCGCCTCGTTAGTCAATTCAAACATCTCTTCACTATGAGTGATGAGAATTTCTTGATTGCTGGCTGAAGGATCTTGACGATATCTTAAAATGGATGGCTTCAGCGAACTATTCCACTTTTGCTGAATTACCTCCATGTGCTGGGTAAAGTCATCGTGGGTAGATACTTTTAACTTAAGCTCTTCATTGCCATTAATCAAAGAGTCCATCATCAGCTCAATTCTGCTGACTAACGCTTGATCAGTTTCACCGATTAACTCCAGCTTAACGATCCTTTGGGTGCCCCCCCGTACCACCCCTGCGTAGTTAATCCCTCTAATATCGTTCTCATCTGACTTGATAAAAACAATTCCTAGGTTGGTAGCCAGAATCGCTCCAATAGTTACCGCACCTGCAATTAACTGAGTTCCAATTTTCATAAGTTTTATCCCTATAGATTTAATTTAGTTGTTCGATATATTTCTTTAAGCTGTAAGGTTAACCGTCATTACTCCCTGAGCCATGAGTAACGGTAAATCAATCACATTTAAAGTTTCATCTTGATACTCTGTCATCCCCTTAAAGTAGCTGGCAGTATCCTGATTCATCGCTACGGGAATGGGCTTGAGGGCTCCAGGCATCAAATCAACAATGTCAAAGACTTCTTCCACCACAATTCCCGCAACCACCTCATCGACCTTAACTACCACCGCTTTCTTCGGAGATTCCTGCTGGCTACGCTCCAAGTTTAAGGGCTGGCAAATATCCACCAGGGTCAGAATTTCCCCCCGCAGGTTCATGTTGCCCACAATGTGGTGGGGACAGCAGGGTATGGAGGTAATACGACCAATTTTGGTGAATTCTTGGACGATGGCTAGATCTAAGCCAAAATATCTCCCCGCAATGCTAACCACCGCCAAGGAAATCAAATCAGTGTTAGCTTCAGCATGGCTTTCCTGGCGGAGATTACGCGCCCGCAGACGCAGAATTTCCTGGGTATCTGGGGTAGCATTGGCTAAAAATTTCTCGTAAAAGCTATCGGGAGCTATGGTGTCTAGGTTAGTTTCAGTGTCTTGCTCCGTTGATGCTACGAGGCTGGCAAAGGCTTCAGGATGACGAATTAAATTGTCTACGTTGAGGAGCAAAATCATTTCGTCATCGAGGTTAATTACCCCCTGGACGAAAGCACGGTTAATCTCTAGCTCTCTACCGTAGGTCAATTCGTGCTGAATATAGCGAGGATCGATATCATTAACAGTCTCCACCTGATGAACAATAATTCCCACCTTGAGATCCTGAGCTTCGACGATAATTACGCTGTCGCTGGGCTGGCACTGCGCCCCCTGCCGTCCAAAACGCAGATCTAGGTGCATCACGGGCACAAACTGACCATGGAGGTTAATCATCCCTACAATATCTGGGGGAGCCTCTGGCACCAGGGTAATTTCGGGTAACAAAAAGATTTCGCTGATAGATTCAGCAGCGATCGCATATCGGGTTTGATGTAAGTTTAAGATGAGATAGGATTTAATATCCATAGTTATTTTTTTGGCGGTGAGTGTAAGATTATTGGTTGATGCACTGAGCTACTAACTTTCTCAGCTCTTCGGCTTCAAAGGGTTTGGTGAGATATCTACTGCTGCCAGCAATCCGACCTTTCATTTTGTTGACTAAGCCATCGCGAGCTGTGACCATGATGATGGGAAGATCCTGGAATTGAGCCATTGTGCGGACATGGCGACAAAACTCCAAACCATCAATATCAGGCATCGTTAGATCCAGGAGCATTAATTCTACTGTCGCCTCCTGGAGAATTTCTAAAGCTTGAGCTGCCTTGTTGGCTAACAGAACTTGATAGTGGTCTTGCAAGGCTCGTTTAATGGAAACTTGAATAATCGGGCTATCGTCTACGGATAAAACCGTGGGTAAATTATTGGGGACTGTTTTTGTTTGAGCCGCCGCACCAGATACCCCCGAAGTGCCTTGAGACTGAATATTTGCCAAATTACTGGAGATCTTTTCCTTGATGTCTCGGATGCCTGAAGCGAAGGTTTCCACATTACTAAAGCTGACCCAGCCCTGATTTGACCACTCATAGTAGCTTTTGGCTACCGATAAGGGATCTCGTCCCATCTTTTCCGCAATCTCCACCAGGCTGCTAGTGCCATTGATAGATTTGATTAAATGCTCTTTAACTCTGGGACTATCAATCATTCCTAGCTGCTTGGGGCTGACCAAGGGAATAGCATCCATGCTGGGAATCTGGGGGGCATATTTCTGCCATTGCTGCTGCCGTTGCTTTAATTTCTGCTTGATCTTTTGCCAGTCTAAGCCGTGTCTATCTGCTCCATAGCAGAGGTCAAAATCCCCTTGAGGCTCCCAGGTTAATTCTCCTGGATAAGCCATAAATTTATCTAAAACTCGTAAAACTTTGACTTCGATCAAGCTCTCTAGATTTTCCCAATTAAAAACTTTGAGCTTAATTAAGTTTTCTAAGATTTCTCTAATTGAATCTGGATTTTTAGCTTTTTGAATAGCAACAGGAAGAGCTGTATTAACTAATTTTGCCTCTAGTTCTCGTCCTAAATTCTTACACAGCTCTTGAATTTCTGGCACCTGATAGTCTCCATAAACTAATGCCCCTTGATGCAAAATTAGGATTCCGCTGCGCTGTTGAGAACTGGAAGGCAGATTAGCTTTTAAATTAATAATTCCCGTGTTATTACTGTCAAATAACTCTTCAATAATAGAAGTAAGCTGATTTGAATCGTACTTGTTTGATATCATTTCTTCGGGGAAATATTTCCTGGCTAAGGTTCAACAATTGTCCAAAAAAAACGTAATCAGTTTAAGATTTATTAAATTGATTAAATAAAGATACTCTCATGCCGTTATTTTTCCCAAAAGAAGCGACGAAATAACACAGTGAGCTTGATCTGGTTAAGCATTGTCTGATCAAGCTCCTTTTGATACTAAATCCTGTTTAGATAGAACACTTATTGACTATGCAGGGGTAACGGGTAACAGGTAACGGGGTTTCAGGTTTTTCAGTTTTGGATTTAATAAGTGTATTTTGGTAATCGGATTTAGTATGACTTAATTATTATTAAAGTAACTGAGTCATTACAATCGTTGCGACCCAATATTCATGATGCTTTTGTGGAATTGCGACGCTGATGTTAATTTTTGTAAAATATTTTTAGCCTGAGCGACGTGAGTTCGATGGAGTCAAAAATGAGAGAGTTATGACAGGGAAAGGGTTCATGGGTAAAGGTTAAAGGAACGAAAACTCGACCTTTTCCCGTTCCCCCTTCCCCAAAACAAAAACCACGTTTAGTTATTTTCGTCGAACTCACGTTGAGCGATGCTCTGAAAATTTAGGAATGAAGCATCAAGGCGATCGCGAGGGTGATTTGACTCAAATCATCAGAAAAGCAGGTCAAACCAAGGCAAAATTATAGTATTTTTAATTAATTTTTGAGGACATCAGTAATTTCTCTATGTGTTGAAGGTGGGATAGAGGACTCAATTTTTATTGATAAAACTATAAAAAGATACTTATGGAAATATGCAAATGTTTGCTACCTGTGGCTGACGGAAAAACAAGGTATTATCTCTAGAATAACGTGAATTCGGGATAAGAAAAAGGACAGGCAGTAAGCTGAAAATAACAACAAATTCAGTAACCCTGCCCTATGTTGAGTTTAGAAGAATTATTTTGTCCGATTGATGATTTTTGTTTAAGTTTTGAACCAAACTGGAAAAAGCAATTGATTGAAAGTGGTTCAAGTCATCGTCTTCGAAATCGCAAACTTAATTTAACGTGAGTTTTGGATAAGCTTAATCCTTTGGCTAGTAAGCGATTGAGGAACTACTTGATTCGATAATAAATATTCATAAAATCAAAGTCAATCTAATAAAGTTTGCTGTGTAACGACGATTCCTCCCCATCAAGAAAAATCTCCTTGCCAGATATCTAAATCTTCATGTATCATTAATGATTGTGGTTAAAACTGGCAAATCTCACCCTATAGGTAAAACTATCTAATCATCCCCCTTAGTCAGAAAGTTTAACTATGAAGACTAGACAAGAGAGTTTTGCACAAGCGAAAAACAAACTTGTTATGGGGTAAGTGAGAATATTAATATAGGATTTGCTGCCTCCTTGTAGGATACTGAGGAATTTATTTCTTTAAGTCTTTGAGGATCAAGGTAACAGTCGATAGAAACACTTAATAGCTGATTCTAGTCGGAAATCTTAGATAAAAATATAATTTGCTGCTTTACATCTTGTAGAGGAACGTTTTGGCTGGTTTTCGATGGCAGTATGACTGCGATCGCAACTAAGCAAGAACTCTCCCACGGGATAAACATTTTTGTCAGTTAGCAGATCAATCACTCTGCGGTCGCGATAAGTCATAAGCCCAGGCTTAAAGCTTAAAGCTGCTGCAAGGCATATTGTGTTGCAATCATAGAGGAGCTAAAACTCGTGTCGGTCGGCATTCTTGGCACTAAATTAGGTATGACTCAGGTTTTTGACCAGGAAACAGGAAATGCAATTCCTGTAACCGTAGTTCAAGCTGGACCTTGTGTCGTAACTCAAATCAAAACTAAAGAAACAGACGGCTATAGTTCAATCCAAATTGGCTATGGAGAAGTCAAAGAGAAAGCTCTGTCTAAGCCCGAATTAGGTCATCTGAGCAAGGCAGGAGCAAGTCCTCTGCGTCACTTAAAAGAATATCGTATTGAAGATACAGCAAGTTATGAGTTAGGTTCGACCCTAAACATTGCTGAGATGTTCAACACAGATACTACGGTAGACGTTAGCGGCAAAACAATTGGTCGTGGTTTTGCTGGATATCAAAAGCGTCATAACTTCAAAAGAGGCTTGATGACCCACGGCTCTAAGAGCCACCGATTGCCTGGATCTACTGGAGCAGGTACTACCCCTGGGCGTACTTATCCTGGAAAGAAAATGGCAGGACGCTATGGCGGTAAGCGGGTAACCACTCGCAAGCTCAAGGTAGTCAAAGTTGATGCTGAACAAAACCTTTTGCTAATTAAAGGTGCAGTTCCAGGAAAGCCAGGGGCTCTACTCAGTATTTCTCCTAGCAATATTGTTGGCAGGTAACGGCTGGTTATTTAAACCCAGTTATAGATAGATAAAAAGTAACTATGGTTAATTGTGTAGTCAAAAATTGGCAGGGAGAAGATGCTGGTGAGGCGAACCTGGAGCTAAAAGTAGCTAAGGCAGAAAATGCAGAGCACATCGTGCATCGTGCTTTAGTTCGCCAATTAAACAATGCTCGTCAAGGGACTGCTTCTACGAAAACCCGTTCTGAAGTTCGTGGTGGTGGACGCAAGCCCTGGAGACAAAAAGGTACTGGGCGTGCTCGTGCGGGGTCAAATCGTTCTCCTCTCTGGCGTGGTGGTGGTGTAATCTTTGGTCCCAAGCCCAGAGACTACACCACGAAAATGAATCGTAAGGAAAGAAGGCTGGCTTTGAGAACCGCTTTCATTGCTCGAACTGAAGATTTAATTGTGGTAGAAAATTTTGGTGCGGAATTAGAACGTCCCAAAACCAAAGAGGTGTTAGCGGCTTTAGAACGCTGGGGTATTGGTGCCAAAGATAAAGTGTTGCTGATCCTTAAGGAAGTATCGGACAACGTTAACCTGTCTACCCGTAACATCGCCAAAGTTAAGCTAATCAAGTCCACTAACCTGAACGTTGCGGATTTGCTCAACGCAGACAAAATTGTGGTGTCCCAAGAAGCTTTAGCCAATATTCAGGAGGTTTACGGTGAAGACTAAATATCAAGAACGGGATTTACCAGACTTAATCCTGAAGCCCATTATTACGGAAAAAGGCACCATCCAAATAGAGCTTAATAAATACGTATTTGATGTTCTGCCCAAGGCTACTAAACCCGATATCAAAGCGGCAATTGAAAGTTTATTTGATGTCACCGTCATTAAGGTAAACACCTTGACCTTACCGCGTCGTAAACGTCGCGTTGGTCGATTTATCGGTTACAAAGCTCAATACAAAAGAGCAATTGTAACTTTAAAAGAAGGGGACACAATTACTTTGTTCCCTGACGTATAGAAACTCGAAAAAGCTAAATAACAGCCAATTATGGGTACTCGTTCATTCAAACCATACACACCAGGGACGCGCCAAGCGGTAGTTGCCGATTTTTCGGAAATTACCAAAAGCAAGCCAGAAAAGTCTCTCACCAAATACAAACATCGCAAAAAAGGTCGTAATAATCGCGGTGTAATCACTAGTCGCCGTCGAGGCGGTGGACATAAGCGCCTTTATCGGATTATTGATTTCCGTCGCGACAAACGGAATATTCCTGCGGAAGTTATTGCCATCGAATACGACCCCAACCGTAACGCTCGTATTGCCCTAGTGCAGTATGAAGATGGGGAAAAACGTTATGTTCTTGCGGCTGTGGGCATGAAGGTTGGTACACAAATTATTGCTAGCCCCGATGCGCCGATTGAGGTAGGTAATGCTCTGCCCTTAAGCAAAATGCCTTTAGGAGAAACAATTCATAACGTTGAGCTAGTAGCTGGTAAAGGCGGACAAATCGTGCGTGCTGCTGGTGCCGCTGCCAAGGTGATGGCTAAGGAAGGGGACTACGTAACTATTGGGTTGCCCTCAAAAGAAGTGCGGATGATTCGTAAAGAATGCTATGCCACTATTGGACAGGTCGGTAACGTTGAACACCGTAACCTCAAGCTCGGTAAGGCAGGGAGAACTCGTCACCTCGGTCGCAGACCCCAAGTTCGCGGTAGCGCCATGAACCCCTGTGATCACCCCCACGGTGGTGGAGAAGGACGGGCTCCTATCGGTAGAACTGGTCCTGTGACCCCTTGGGGTAAGCCAGCCTTAGGTAAGAAAACTCGCAAAAAGAATAAGCCCAGTGACAGGCTAATTGTTCGTCGTCGTCGTTGATTAATTAAGAAATATGAGTCGTTCTTTAAAAAAAGGACCGTTTATCGCTGACAGTTTGCTCAAAAAAATTGAGAAATTGAATGCTACCAACAAGAAAGAAGTAATCAAAACTTGGTCAAGGTCTTCAACTATCCTGCCCCTAATGGTAGGACACACGATTGCGGTACACAACGGTCGTCAGCACATACCTGTGTTCATCAGCGATCAGATGGTGGGACATAAATTAGGAGAGTTTGCTCCCACCCGTACCTTTAGGGGTCATTCGAAGAGTGATAAGAAAGGAAGACGCTAAATATTAAATATCACTATGGCTATAGATACTAGCAATGAAGTAAAAGCGATCGCAAGATACATTCGGATGTCTCCCTTTAAGGTCAGACGAGTCCTGGATCAAATTCGCGGTCGTCAATATCGAGAAGCCTTAATTATTCTCGAATTTATGCCCTACAAAGCCTGTGAGCCAATTCTTAAAGCCTTGAGATCGGCTGTGGCAAATGCAGAGCATAATAACGGTCTAGACCCTGCAACATTGGTTGTCAGCAAGGCTTTTGCCGACGGCGGACCCGTCCTCAAACGTTTTCGTCCCAGAGCCCAAGGTCGAGCTTATCAAATCCGTAAGCCTACCTGTCACATTACCGTGGCAGTCGCGCCAGAAGTAACCGATTAGAAGTTTAAGTACCAGATAGAGGAAACATTTGTGGGACAGAAGATACACCCAACGGGCTTTCGTTTAGGGATTACCAAAGAACATCAATCTTGTTGGTATGCAGATAGCAAACGCTACCCAGAACTACTACAAGAAGACCGCCTGATTAGAGATTATGTCAACAAAGAGTTGAACAACGCTGGGATCTCTCAGGTCAGAATTGAACGCAAAGCAGATCAAATCGATTTAGCGATTCATACCGCTCGACCTGGGGTAGTTGTAGGTCGTGGTGGTTCAGGTATCGAAAAGCTGCGGACTGAATTGCAAAATAAAGTAGGCAATAATCGTCAGATACGCATTAACGTCATCGAAGTGCCCCGAGTCGATGCCGATGCAGCACTAATTGCAGAATACATCTGCCAGCAGCTAGAGCGGCGTGTCTCCTTCAGGAGGGTCGTTAGACAGGCAATTCAGCGGGCACAGCGAGCTGAGGTCTTGGGGATTAAGATCCAGGTCAGCGGTCGTTTGAACGGTGCGGAGATTGCTCGGACGGAATGGGTGAGGGAAGGTCGAGTCCCACTCCATACCCTGAGGGCTGACATTGATTACTCCTACCGCACGGCACTAACCATCTATGGAATTCTGGGGGTCAAAGTTTGGGTATTCAAAGGCGAAATTATTCCTGGACAGGAAGAAGCTCCCGTACCAGCTCAAGCTCCTCGTCGTCAGCGTCGCCGTCAAAAATTTGATGACCGCTCGGAGTAAGCTGATTCTCTCTGAAATAAGGAAAATCTAGCTGATCCCACGATAACTATTAAACGAGACTTATTTAGCAAACTAATACTATTATGCTTAGTCCCAGAAGAACCAAATATCGTAAGCAGCATCGCGGTCGCATGAGAGGCATGGCATATCGTGGCAGCACCCTCAACTTTGGTGATTATGCACTGCAAGCGACAGAACCTTCCTGGATCACCTCCCGTCAAATCGAGGCGGCTCGACGAGCTATGACTCGCTACGTGAAACGAGGCGGAAAAATTTGGATTCGGATTTTTCCTGATAAGCCTGTTACCATGCGCCCTGCGGAAACGCGGATGGGTTCAGGTAAAGGTTCTCCAGAGTTTTGGGTGGCGGTAGTTAAGCCAGGGCGAATCATGTTTGAAATGGCTGGGGTTCCCGAACCCGTGGCAAAAGAAGCCATGCGCCTAGCGGCTCAAAAGCTACCGATTAAAACTAAATTCATTACTCGTAATGAGGATTACCAATAATGGCTTTACCAAAAATAGAGGATGCACGGAAGTTGGGGGAAGATGAGCTAGCGGCAGAAATTCTGGCAGTTAAGCGGGAGCTATTTCAACTAAGGCTGGAACAAGCGACTCGCCGCTCAGAGAAACCCCATCTATTTAAGCATGCTAAACACCGTTTGGCACAACTATTAACCGTAGAACGCGAGCGGGAAATCGCTGCTAGCAAAGGAGAATAGACTATGGCAGTTAAAGAAAGAGTTGGTGAAGTGGTCAGCGATAAGATGGACAAAACCGTCGTGGTAGAGATTGAAAACCGCTCTCCCCATCCCAAGTACGGCAAAATCGTCGTCCGAACCAAAAAGTATAAAGTACATGACGCAGAAAACCAATGCAAAATTGGCGATCGCATCAGAATTAGAGAAACCCGTCCCCTAAGCAAGACTAAACGCTGGACGGTAGCTGAAATTCTAGAATCCAGACAGTCTTAAATCCAAGACTCAGAAGTTATTCTGAGCACCGTTAACCTAACTTTCCTGGTCGAAGTCAACCATGATTCAACAACAGACCTATTTAAATGTCGCTGACAATAGCGGCGCACGCAAGCTGATGTGTTTGCGTGTCATCGGTAAAGGGAACAGTCCCTATGCCTTTATTGGCGATGTGGTGGTAGCAGTAGTTAAAGATGCTTTACCCAACATGGCGGTCAAGAAATCCGAAGTCGTCAAGGCGGTGATTGTCCGTACTAAGCAAGCGGTAAATCGCCCGAGCGGCATGAGCATTCGCTTTGACGACAATGCGGCGGTGATCATTAACGAACAGGGAAATCCCAGAGGGACTCGTGTCTTTGGTCCTGTTGCTAGAGAATTAAGAGAGAGAAACTTCACTAAGATTGTCTCTTTAGCTCCAGAGGTAATATAAACAATGGCGAAAACCAAAAAAGCACCAGCTCGCTATAAGATGCACGTCAAAAAGGGAGATACGATCCAGGTCATCTCAGGACGTGATAAGGGGAAGGTGGGCGAAATCACCCAAGTACTTCCCAAAAAAAGCCAGGTGATTGTTGAGGGCGTTAACGTCCGTACCAAGCACCAGAAGCCACAGCAAGAGGGAGAATCAGGGCAGATTGTCACTTTTGAAGCTCCCATTCATAGCTCCAACGTCATGCTGTACTCTACCAAAGAAAAAACCGTTAGTCGTGTTGGCTATACCTTCACCGAAGACGGTCGTAAAGTGAGAATGCTTAAAAAAACTGGCGAAATCATAGACTAACCTTTTCATTGAACATTAATCATTGAACATTAAACAGTTAGTTATTTCGAGTTAAATAATTTTTGTTTGAAGAAGATTTGATCAATGTTGAATGGTAACCGTTAAATGTAGCTTTTCCTGACCAAGCCCAGGAATAAATTAATCATTATGCCCAAACCATTAAAAACCAGATATTTAGAAGATATTGTTCCTAAACTAACCGAACAATTCAACTTTAGCAACGTTCACCAGGTTCCTAAAGTAGTCAAAATTGTCATTAATCGCGGTTTAGGAGAAGCGTCGCAAAACGCCAAAGCCCTTGAATCATCGCTGAATGAATTGGCGGTAATTACAGGACAAAAACCCGTCGTCACCAGAGCCAAAAAGGCGATCGCTGGCTTTAAAATTCGCCAGGGAATGCCCGTAGGGGTGATGGTGACCTTGCGTGGAGCAAAAATGTACGCCTTTCTAGAGCGATTAATTGCTTTGGCTTTACCCCGTATTCGTGACTTTCGCGGCGTTAGCCCTAAGAGTTTTGATGGTCGTGGTAACTATAGCCTTGGGGTTCGCGAACAGCTAATGTTTCCCGAGATTGACTACGACAGCATCGACCAAATTCGGGGGCTAGACATTTCCATCGTCACTTCCGCCGCCAATGATGAAGAAGGACGAGCTTTACTCAAGGAAATGGGCATGCCTTTCCGAGACAACTAGTTATCTGCATATCTAAAACATAACCATAGGAAATAATGGCAGCAACCGATACTATTTCAGATATGCTGACCCGCATCCGCAATGCCTGCATGGTCAAGCATCAAACTACCCAAGTTCCCTCGACTCGTATGACCCGTGCGATCGCCGAAGTACTTAAGAGTGAGGGCTTTATCGAGGGGTTTGAAGAAACTGGGTCAGTTCCCAAAAAGTTTATAGAAATTTCTTTAAAGTACAAAGGTAGAAATCGTCAACCAATCATTAGCACTCTTAAGCGAGTGAGCAAGCCAGGTCTGAGGGTGTACTCTCGCAAAAAAGATATCCCCAGAGTTTTAGGAGGCATTGGCATTGCGATCGTCTCCACTTCCCGAGGAGTAATGACGGATCGACAAGCTCGCAGTCAGGGAGTTGGCGGTGAGATACTTTGTTATATCTGGTAATTTAACAGGAGTAAATATATGTCTCGTATTGGTAAACTACCAATTCCCATCCCCGATAAAGTCAGTGCTGAAATATCGGGACAAACGGTAACCATTAAAGGACCCAAGGGCACTCTAGCTCGAGAAATTCCCCCGCCAATTGTGGTCAAGCAGGAGGGAAACACGCTACTCGTGACTCCCACTGATGAATCTCGCCTTGGTCGTCAGCGTCACGGTCTTTGCCGTACCCTAGTGGCAAACATGGTAGACGGAGTATCCCAAGGATTTCAAAAACGTCTTTTGATTCAAGGTGTTGGTTATCGAGCTCAGGCTCAGGGTAAAAAATTAACTCTCAACGTAGGCTACAGCAAGCCAGTGGAGATGGAAATGCCCGAAGGAATTGAGGTTGCTGTAGAAAATAGAAACGTCGAAGTCGTTGTCAGCGGCATTAGTAAAGAAGTTGTCGGTAACGTTGCGGCAAAAATCAGAGCAGTTAGACCCCCTGAACCTTATAAAGGTAAAGGGATTCGCTATGCCGATGAGCAGGTAAGACGCAAAGCTGGTAAGACAGGTAAGTAAGGATTATGAAGCTTTCACGCAAAGAATTAGTAAAACGCCGTCATCAACGGGTACGCAAAAAAGTCAGCGGTACCGCCGAACGCCCTCGTTTGTGTGTGTTCCGCTCTAATAATCATATCTATGCTCAGGTTATAGATGATGTAGCCAAACATACTGTAGCAGCCGCATCAGACTTTAATCTAGAACAGAAAGGAGCTAACTGCGAGACCTCAGCAGAGGTGGGTAAGTTAGTTGCTCAAAGAGCTTTAGCCAAGGGGGTTGCCAAAGTAGTATTTGACCGCGGTGGCAACCTTTATCATGGTCGAGTAAAAGCCTTAGCTGAAGCCGCTCGTGAAGCTGGCTTGGATTTTTAAATTAAATTATCAAGAATAATCACTATGGCTAAATCTAATAAATCCCGAAAGAAGGGTCGCGCTAAAGATAAAGATTCAGCTTGGCAGGAGCGGGTTGTCCAAATTCGTCGAGTCAGCAAAGTTGTCAAAGGAGGTAAAAAACTTAGCTTTCGGGCAATCGTTGTTGTAGGAAATGAAAAAGGACAAGTCGGCGTTGGCGTTGGTAAAGCAGCAGACGTGATCGGTGCCGTACGAAAAGGGGTGGCTGATGCCAAAAAGCAATTGGTTGACGTTTCCTTAACCAAGGCTAACTCAATTGTGCATGTTACCAATGGGGTAGCTGGAGGGGCGAAAGTATTTATGCGACCTGCGGCACCTGGTACTGGGGTAATTGCAGGGGGGGCGGTGCGTACCGTCTTAGAACTGGCTGGAGTCAAAAATATTTTGGCTAAACAGTTAGGTTCCAATAGCCCTTTAAATAACGCCAGAGCAGCGGTAGACGCCCTGGCTAGGCTACGCACGTTCGGAGAAATAGCGAGGGAAAGAGATATTCCTATTGAGCAGCTATACGCTTAAGTTACTGAGCAGCAAACATTGAACAATCATGAAACTAGAAAATCTTAGCCCCAAAAAGGGAGCGAAAAGACGTAAACGTCGTGTTGGTCGAGGCATCGCCGCTGGTCAAGGTGCTAGCTGTGGTTTTGGCATGCGGGGTCAAAAATCTCGTTCTGGCACGGGAACGAAGGCTGGCTTTGAGGGGGGGCAGATGCCTCTCTACCGTCGCGTGCCCAAACTCAAGTACTTTACGGTAATTAACCGAAAGCACTATACAGTAATTAATGTGGAGGCTCTAGCCTCTTTGTCTGCTGATACCGAGGTTACCTTAGAGTCGCTGCTAGAAGAGGGCATCGTTACTAGTAATGATGGTCCACTCAAAATTTTGGGCAATGGGGAAATTAACGTAGCACTAAAAATTAAAGCAGCGGCATTTACTAAGAGTGCCGTTGCCAAAATTGAAGCTGCTGGCGGTAGTTGTGAAGCTGTTACCTAGTAAGAGCCAATCCTATTTGGTATATCATAAGGAACAGAGGCAGAATGACTTTTAATAATATTTCTCCACAAATAACCTATTTAATACCAATCATATAAGAGGAAAGCCTTTATGGTTAGAGAAAAAACTCCTTCAGCCCAGGAGACTTTTTTACAAATGGCTCAAGCGGCAGGTCTAAGGGGGCGGCTGCTGGTTACCATTGGACTTTTAGTCCTAGTAAGACTGGGGGTATTTATTCCTGTTCCTGGGGTTGATCGCCAGATCCTAGGCAACATTCTCAGCAGCTCAGGTAATGCCTCCATAGTAGGATTTTTAGATATTTTCACTGGTGGTGGTTTATCCGCCCTAGGTGTATTTGCTTTGGGTATCTTGCCCTTTATTAATGCCTCAATTATCATGCAGTTGCTGACTACTGCCATACCTAGTTTAGAAAACTTACAAAAAAACGAAGGAGAAGCAGGACGCCGCAAAATATCGCAAATCACTCGCTATGTTGCCCTGGCTGGCGCTATTATTCAGAGCTTTGGGATTACCCTGGGCTTATTAGTAAGCAACGGCATTATTGCCAACAATATTGTTTCCATTGGGGAAACAGTATTAGCTCTAACTGCGGGATCAATGTTTGTGATGTGGATTTCTGAGCTGATTACAGAAAAAGGTATTGGTAATGGCGCATCTCTCTTGATCTTTGTCAATATTGTGGCAGTGTTGCCTCGAACCCTAGGAAATACGATCGAATATGCTCAGACTGGTGGAAGGGAAGCGATCGCTCAGGTGATAATTCTGCTGCTAGTATTCTTAACCATGATTGTAGGCATCGTCTTCATCCAAGAGGGTACTAGGAGAATTCCGATTATTTCTGCCCGTCGTCAGGTAGGAAGAAGAGTTTACCGAGAAAGAAGTAACTATCTTCCCCTCAGACTAAACCAAGGGGGGGTAATGCCAATTATTTTTGCTTCCTCAGTGCTGTCTTTATTATTATTTTTACCTGGGCAATTGCGGGAAATACTTCCTAGTGATGGCTGGATTCAAAACGTTTTGACGCAAGTTGAATCAGCGGTCATACCAGGGGGAAGAGTATACGTTGTCGTTTATTTGGTTTTAATCCTGTTCTTCAGCTACTTCTACGCTTCATTAATTGTTAATCCTGTGGATATGTCTCAGAACCTCAAAAAGATGGGGGCTTCCATCCCAGGGATTAGACCAGGCAAGGCTACCAGCGCCTACTTAGAAAAGGTTCTCAATCGCTTGACTCTACTGGGGGCAATTTTCCTCGGTTTAGTGGCGACAATACCGACCTGGGTTGAAAGCGCAATTCCTGCGGGAACTACTGTATTCAGCGGATTCGGGGCAACATCTCTGCTGATTTTAGTGGGTGTGGCTATTGATACAGCCAAGCAAATTCAAACTTATGTTATTTCCCAACGTTATGAGGGAATGGTTAAACAGTAGATACGCTGAGCAAGTAAGTCAGAATTTTTGACTTAAAAGCAAAATTACGCTCTTAATTAATTAGATATGGCAAAGCGATTAATATTTCTAGGTCCTCCTGGCGCGGGGAAAGGGACTCAAGCCCAAATCTTGTCTGAGACTTATCAAATACCTCACGTATCGACAGGGGATATTTTGCGTGCAGCCGTGGCACAAAAAACTGCTCTGGGGGTTAAGGCTCAGGAATATATGAATCGGGGAGAACTGGTTCCAGATGACCTAATTCTCGATTTGATTAAGGATCGTCTCTCATACGGAGATACGGCTGATGGCTGGATTCTTGATGGCTTTCCCCGTAATGTTAATCAAGCCGTGTTTCTTGAGAAATTACTTGGTCAGCTAGCGCAGAATCCAGACTGTATCTTGAATTTAGAAGTGCCTGATGATGTTTTAGTCTCGCGGCTTCTGGAACGGAAGCGCAAAGACGATAACGAAGAGACCGTTCGCCGTCGTCTTGAAGTTTACCACCGAGATACGGTTCCAGTAATAGATTTTTATCAGCAGCGCCAAACTCTGAAAACTATTGATGGAAATCGAGCAATGAGTCAGGTTACTGAGCAACTTCAAGAAGCAATATCTTAGTCGAGAGTAGCATAACACTGCCCAGGTTGTGGATCATCAATGATGATTCAATATTATGGGTGCCAAACGTATATTCTGGGCTTATGTTCTGATTTAGTGGATTAAGGAATAGTAAATACGATAACTATTGAGCAACAAGTAGTGGAGAGCAATATTGGCTAAACAAGACTTAATTGAGATGGAGGGAACTGTGACAGAGTCTCTTCCCAATGCAATGTTTCGAGTGGATCTGGATAACGGCTTCAATGTTCTAGCTCATATTTCAGGCAAGATTCGACGTAATTACATCAAGATACTTCCTGGGGATCGAGTCAAAGTAGAGCTGACTCCTTATGATCTAACCAAAGGCAGAATTACCTATCGACTTAAAAATAAGTAGACGGCAGGTCAAATAAGTAATTAGCATCGATATGTCCAAGCATATTTGACATCAAACCAAATTTATTTATATAATAATGAGCTTGCAGTGTGGCCAAAGTAAGGCATGAAAGTTAGACCATCAGCAAAAACAATGTGCGAAAAGTGTCGTTTAATTGAAAGGTACGACAGGGTTATGGTGATATGTAGCACTAGCTCTAAGCATAAACAACATCAAGGTTAATTGAGTTGAAGCAAATGCAAACTCCATATGGGGAGTTTAATTTAGTTTTGACCTAGGAATATAGCATATATTAGGGAGTTAATAACGTGGCAAGGATTTCAGGCGTCGATCTTCCTCGTGATAAGCGAGTGGAAATTGCGCTGACCTACATCTTTGGTGTGGGCTTATCGCGAGCTCAAAAAGCGATCGCAGAAACAGGAGTTAATCCAGATACCAGAGTACGAGACCTGTCCGATGAAGATGTAACCAAGCTAAGAGGGTACATTGAGGATAACTACCAAGTTGAAGGGGACTTAAGAAGATGGGAAGCAATGAACATCAAACGCTTGGCGGACATTGGCACCTATAGAGGAAGACGCCATCGCACAGGGTTGCCGCTTCGGGGTCAAAGAACTCGCACTAATGCTCGAACCAGAAGGGGAAGAAGGTTGACGGTTGCTGGTAAGAAAAAAGCTCCTGGTAAGAAGTAAGCAACGATAGCCAATTAAGACACAGAATATAGCGAAATTATAGTAGTATGGCGCAACCAAAACGAAGAAGCGGGTCTAAGAAAAATAAGAAAAACGTACCCAATGGGGTGGCTCATATCCAGTCCACTTTTAACAATACCATTATTACCATTTCCGACATTAGGGGAGACGTAATTTCTTGGTCATCCGCAGGAGCTAGCGGCTTTAAAGGAGCTAAAAAAGGTACTCCCTTTGCGGCACAAACCGCTGCCGATAGTGCTGGACGGCGGGCAATGGATCAGGGAATGCGGCAGATAGAAGTAATGGTAAGTGGTCCTGGTGCAGGTCGGGAAACAGCCATCAGGGCTTTACAGGGCGTAGGTTTAGAAATTACACTAATTCGTGATGTAACGCCGATCCCTCACAATGGCTGCCGTCCGCCAAAGCGACGCAGAGTATAACGTTCCAACAAGCATCAAAATATTAGTTGTACATAAGTTTTCACCTATATTATTGATGTTGAAATATTCATTTTGCTTGTCGAAATAGGAGGGAGAGCAGCCTGTGGCGCAATTTCAAATTGAGTGTGTAGAGTCTAAAACCCTAAAAAATCAGCACCAATACAGTAAATTTGTTTTAGAGCCTTTAGATAGAGGTCAAGGAATTACTCTAGGTAATGCCTTACGTAGAGTCTTGCTGTCTAACTTAGAAGGAGCAGCGGTTACTGCGATTCGTATTGGCGGAGGCATGGCAAAAGATGAAGGCAGACAGGAACATAAGTTTGGCTTTGCTACTCATGAATTTGCCACTATTGAGGGAGTCAGAGAAGACGTTTTAGAAATTATCCTCAATATGAAGGAGATAGTGCTAAAAAGTTATTCTAGCCAGCCCCAAATCGGTCGTTTAGTAGCGACTGGACCAGGGACAGTTACTGCGGCTCAATTTGAACTACCTTCAGAAGTGGAAACTGTGGACTCTAATCAGTACGTGGCGACCATTGCTGAGGGCACTAGTTTAGAGATGGAGTTTCGGGTCGAGAAGGGCAAGGGTTATCGTGCAGTGGAGAGGGGCAAAGAAGAGGGGAGTTCCCTAGATTTTTTGCAAATCGATGCGGTATTTATGCCCGTGACCAAGGTTAATTACAGCGTTGAAGATGCCAGAGTAGACGGTTCAGGCATTAAAGAGCGTCTGCTGATGGAGATCTGGACTAACGGTAGCGTTAAGCCAGAGGAGGCGCTGTCTCAAGCTGCGGGCATAGTTGTGGATTTATTTAATCCCCTCAAAGACCTTACCTTAGAAGAGATAGAGCCAGACTACCAGGAAGATGAAGACCCTACCAGTCAAATTCCGATCGAGGAGTTGCAGCTATCGGTAAGGGCTTACAACTGCCTGAAGAGAGCGCAGATCAATTCAGTTTCCGACCTTCTTGACTATACCCAAGAAGATTTGTTGGAAATTAAGAATTTTGGTCAAAAATCGGCTGATGAGGTAATCGAGGCGTTACAGCAGCGCCTAGGAATTACCCTAGCACAAGAAAAATCAGGTAAATAACAAAAGCTTAAGTTAGCATTCAAGATTAATCATGCGACATCGATGTAAAGTAAGGATGCTGGGATTGCCAGCGGATCAAAGAAAAGCCCTCATGCGATCGCTAGCAACGGAAATTATCCGCCATGGTCAGATCAAAACTACTTTAATTCGCGCTAAAGCAGTTCGGAGTGAAGTAGAACGGATGATCACTCTGGCGAAGGACGGTTCTCTAGCTGCTCGGAGGCAGGCTTTAGGCTACATTTATGATAAGGATCTCGTCAGCGAATTGTTTAAAGCGGTTAATGAACGTTACGGCAATCGCAAAGGTGGCTATACCCGTATTGTCAGAACTAAGCGTCGTCGTGGTGACAATGCTGAAATGGCAATCATTGAGCTAGTTTAATTAGCTATCTAATGTTGTTAATCCCTTAATAGCCGAAATCATTCATGAGAATCGCCTTACTAATTCAATATTTGGGGACTAATTTTCATGGTTGGCAAAAGCAGCCTAATCAGGTAAGCATTCAAGGTTATATTGAACAGGCGATCGCTGATGTTACGGGGACTACGGTGCGGGTTTATGGTGCGGGAAGAACTGATGCAGGGGTTCATGCGGCGGCTCAAGTGGCACATTTTGAATACCAGGGTCCAATTCCTCCTCATAAGTGGAGCAAAATTATCAACGGGAGACTGCCCCAGGATATACTAATAAGGGCTTCAAATCAGGTTCATGACCATTGGCATGCTCGATTTTCTGCTCTCTGGCGACGCTATCGTTACACTATTTATAACGATCAGCAGCCAAATTTGTTTGTCAGCAAAACCTCCTGGCACTATTATTACGCGGCGTTGGACGAACTGCTGATTCAAGAAGCTCTTGATCCTCTCCTGGGAGAGCATGACTTTAGTGCTTTTAAAAGATCTGGCTCAGATCGGAATGATTCTTTAGTAGAAGTTCAGACAGCTTACTGCTATCGACGAGATTCGTTTCTGTATTTAGAGGTTCAGGCTAACAGCTTTCTATACGGTATGGTACGTTTTTTGGTCGGTATGCTAGTAGAGGTGGGGAGTGGCAAGCGCACCCCAAAAAGCTTTACGGAAATTTGGCAAAATCAGCGTCGTGAGGAAGTTAAATATTCTGCCCCTGCTAAGGGTTTATGTTTACTGAGAGTGGGTTACCCAGAATTGCCCTTTCCTCAACCATTGTGGTTTGATGCCCAGCCTAACTTCCTTTTAGCTCGCTAAATCTCTTGTATATAAAATAATCCAGAAAATATTATTACGAAAAATGAACAAGACTCCCCTCCCAACTCCAGAAACCCTCTCTCAAAAGTGGTACGTTGTTGATGCTGAAGGACAAAGGCTAGGACGCCTGGCTACGGAAATTGCGATGATTTTGCGCGGTAAAAATAAGCCTAGCTACACCCCCAACATGGATACTGGAGACTTTGTAATCGTAGTTAACGCTGAAAAAGTTATTGTAACAGGCAGGAAAAACGAGCAAAAGCTCTATCGACGCCACTCTGGCAGACCAGGAGGCATGAAAGTAGAAACTTTTGACCAATTACAGCAGCGAATTCCCGAACGTATTGTCGAAAAAGCAGTTAAGGGAATGCTGCCCAAGAATGCTTTAGGACGTAGGCTGTTTACTAAGCTAAAAGTTTACTCTGGAGCGGATCATCCTCATGAGGCTCAAACTCCAGAAACCTTAACTATCAACACTATACCCAAGAGGCACTAAAATATGGAAGGAACTCAAGATAAAGTAGTTTATGGAGCTACTGGGCGTCGAAAATCAGCGATCGCCAGAGTACGCTTAGTACCTGGAGAGGGTAAGCTGGTGGTAAATGGAAAACCTGGTGATGAGTATTTTAATCGTATACCAAGCTATTTGATGTCAATTAAAGGTCCTTTAGAAACTTTGGGCTTTGAGAATGAATATGATATTTTGGTTAATGCTCACGGTGGCGGTTTAACTGGTCAGGCGGATGCGGTTAAACTTGGTGTTGCTCGCGCACTGTGTAAGCAAGACCCCAACAATCGTCAGCCACTGAAAACAGAAGGTTATCTCACCCGCGATCCCCGCTGTAAAGAAAGAAAGAAATATGGTTTGAAGAAAGCCCGTAAGGCTCCTCAATTCTCCAAACGATAGGCTTAAGCTAGATAAATTATTATAGTAAACCTGATCTTAATTATTGACTATGCCAAAACCTGATATGCACCCCAAATGGTATCCAGATGCCAAAGTCATTTGCAATGGTGAAGTAGTAATGACCGTGGGTTCAACCCAGCCAGAAATTAACGTGGATGTCTGGTCGGGAAATCATCCTTTTTATACTGGTACCCAAAAGATTATCGATACGGAAGGACGAGTTGACCGCTTTTTACGTAAGTACGGCATGCTCGATACCAGTAATGAAGCAGAATCTGAAGCAGAAAAATAGCCCCATAAGCAGGAAAATATGCCCAGTAGTTGATTGTAGTTGACTGCTGGGTTTGTTTTATCTAAAAGCCTTTAGCTTTTGGTTTGAAGGCACACGTATCGCAATTGGGTATAAGATCCCAGGGTTTCAATGCAATGTCCACAATCAGGTATGTTTAAGACCATACTTAATTGAAGCTAATGGCTAAGAGCTAAAAGCTAATGGCTGGGCGAAGCCCTTTATTTTGTTGTTATTGGAAAAAAGCCATGGCAGAAGCATATTTATTGGATAAATTAAAATCGGTCAAACAAACATTTCAGGAACTTACTCATCGCTTAGCTGATCCTGATATCGCGACCAATCCTGATGAATTACAAAAAATAGCGAGAGCCCGTTCTTCCCTGGAAGAGACGGTCAATACCTATCAGCAATGGCAAGATGCAACCACCGAATTAGCAGAAGCCAAGGAAATTTTAAAAGAGACGGACGATCCTGAAATGAAGGAGATGGCTGGTCTGGAGGCGACTGAGCTAGAAGAACAGATTAAGCAGCTCGAAAATAAGCTCAAAGTCTTGCTCCTTCCTAGAGATCCCAATGATGATAAAAATATCATGTTAGAAGTTAGGGCAGGTACGGGGGGCGACGAAGCCAGTATTTGGGCTGGTGATTTGGTTCGGATGTACTCTCGCTATGCTGAAAGCCAAAATTGGAAGGTGTTTCTGGTGAGTGAGTCCGTTGCTGATATGGGAGGCTTTAAGGAGGCGATTCTGGAAATTACGGGAGACTCTGTGTACAGTAAGCTTAAGTTTGAAGCGGGGGTGCATCGGGTGCAGCGGGTTCCTCAAACTGAAGCAGGTGGGAGAGTTCATACTTCTACGGCTACGGTGGCAATTATGCCAGAGGTAGATGATGTGGAGGTGAAGATTGATCCAGGAGATATTGAACTTAAAACCGCTCGTTCTGGGGGAGCGGGGGGACAAAACGTCAATAAGGTAGAAACAGCAGTGGATTTAATGCATAAACCCACGGGAATTAGGATTTTTTGTACCGAAGAGCGATCGCAACTGCAAAACCGTGAGCGAGCAATGCAAATCCTTAGGGCAAAGCTTTATGAAATTAAGCTAGCGGAACAACAGCAGGAAGTAAGGGGGTTGAGGCGTTCCCAGGTGGGAACGGGAGCCAGATCAGAAAAGATTCGTACCTACAACTATAAGGATAATCGGATTACGGATCATCGATTGGGACAAAACTTTCCCCTAGCTAATTCTTTGGAAGGAGAGATTGACGTGATGATCCAATCTTGTATTTCCCAAGATCAACAGGAACAGTTAGAAGAACTAGCTCAATCTCCTGATACAGCAAAACTTTAAACAGGATTTTTATGGCGATCGCCCTTATTTTAATTACAATAAAAGCGGTCGCACTTTATTAATACACCTCATCATGAGTTCCTATTGATTCTAAAAGTATTGCTGATGTTTGTTCATATTCGACAAATTTAAAAACAATTCTTAAATCATAACCTGCACTACAGGCATAGGAATCTTTTAGTTCTCCTTTTAATTTATGAGTTTTTAATCGTGATTGAAAGGGATCTAGGGCTAATAATTCTAGAGTCTCTTGGATATTCTGAGCTAATTGAGGATTTCGTTTAATAATTTTGCGAGCGTTTCTAACAAAAGCACTTGATCTTAATAAAATAAACTTCATGAAAGGATTTCGTTCATAAGCTCCTCTGGTGTAATGGGGGTACATTTATCCTGAGCAAATTCTTGTTGAGCTTCAGCAACATCTTTAACTAAATCAGTTCTTTTTTGTTCTCGAAGACGATGCTGTAAAATACGAATCAAATCTTCTCGATCTTCTAGTGAGAGTTGTTCTGCTGCTTCTAAAATTTCGCCAAAGTTTATTGATGCCATAATGTAGTTTATTTTTGATAGCTCATTAAGATTATAGTATTGAATTTGACGATCACAATTAACCAAAATCAAAGGTAATAGCGCTCTCAAGTGTTCACGCTAAGATAGTAATATCTCAACAACCAAAATGATTCTATGACTGCACTCACATTGAATCTTTCTTCTTTAATAGATAGAATTAGCGATCGCGAACTAGAAGCTCTTGCTCGCGATAATCCTGATGCCCGATTGGAAACTAATTCCCAAGGACAACTGATTTTTATGCCTCCTACTGGCGGTGCAACGGGAAACCGTAATCTTAAACTTGCTTTTCAAGTTGAACTTTGGAACAGTCAAAATAATTTGGGAAAAGTTTTTGATTCCTCCACTGGTTTTAAGTTGTCAAATGATGCGGTTCGTTCTCCCGATGTTAGTTGGATTCCTGGTTTCAAATGGAATGCACTGTCAGCCGAACAAAGAAGAAAGTATCTTCCCATTGACCCTGATTTTGTCATTGAGTTAATGTCTCCCACTGACGATCTCGATGAGTTACACAACAAAATGAAAGAATATATAGATTGTGGGGTTAAATTGGGTTGGTTGATTAATCCCAATGATAGACAAGTAGAAATTTATCGTCAGGGACAAGATGCAGAAATATTAGAGAATTCACAATCACTTTCAGGAGAAAATATTATGCCTAATTTAATTGTGGATTTGTCTGAAATTTTAGGTTGATCATACTTATCCTTTACCCTTGCATAATCAATCAATGTTCTATTTAAACAGGATTTAATATAATTTCTGATATCTTAAAAAGACAATTAATCTAGTTAAAATAATAGGGACATGACTCCTCAAGAAGCAAACTGGCATAATCTATTTGGCGAATATACTCCAGAAGGAACTACCTGGCACGCTTTAACTACAGTATATTCTTTAGAGTTAGAAATAATTCGTGACTATCAATTCACGCGAAAATTTAGTACTAATAACGATAAAACTATTGTTTATCATCAGAATACTTATTACTTACCCGATGGTCAGACTAAGGAGCAAAGTTGGGAATTAGAGCAGCAAAAATGTAGTCAAAAAGATGGAGTTTTTCATCCTGAAGCGGAGCAGATGAGGGCAATTAGCTTTGGCAATGAAACTAGTATTTGGGTCTCTAAACAATTTATACCTGATCATAACTTTGGTGCAGAGGTTTTTTTTCAGCAGCAGGACAAGAGACAGAGTATTATTCCAGTTTATGAAAAGGGTAAGTTGGCTCGGATGGTTATAATCAAGGAGAATCAAACAGAATTTCCCGCTAAAATAAACGCCGACAAAATCAAATCTTTGGCAGCAGACTGGTCATTAAAACAAATAAAGATGAAGCCTAATTTACAAGCCGCTGTTGAAGAAATATCTCATCAACAGATTAATTTTAATTTAGATTTAGCCGACAACCAAAGCTATTTTCTTCCTGAAAAAGTTTATCTTAACTTACCATCAATAATTAAAGAAAGCACTGATTTTCAAATGATTGTCGGTCAACAAATTACGCCTAGTATATATAAACAGATCAAAACTCAATATGATTCCACTGGAAAATTAACGGAGTTGATTTCAGAAGTTTACTCTGCTTAATTTCTGATTGATCAAAGTCGGCGACGTTTAAATCGATCAATTGAGCTATCCACAGACCTAAGATAGCTGCTATCTTGGAGCGTTTCTTCCGTTAGTCGTCCCGAAGCTATTCCAACTTTAACTAAATCTTCGGCTTTAATGCGATCGCCACGGATTGCAAACAGAAAGGCACTATTACTGGGAATGCCCTGGTTAATAAATCGACCTTGATAGGCAGCTTTAACTAAGTTCCTCGGACTGATTTCGACAATATTCTGGGTAATAGTACTAGCTACAGCTGATTGATTGCTAGGAACTACTACACTCATACTAGAAAAAGTCAAAGCGGACAAAGTAGCAATTGTAAAAGTTTTCATTGATTTGCTCCTGATTGAAATGAAATCTAGATAAGTTATCTAGTTGCTTTAATTACTAATATCTTTCACTTCCCTGAAAGACAACCAATGGAAAACTGAAAATTAGCCAAGATTTGTTGAATAAAATCTTAAGGTAGTCAACTAGCCTGCTGGTTCAATCGTTCGGTTCCAAAGCAGCGGCAACCACCCGATAATGATCATCCTGGCTTAATTTACTCAAGATTTGCCTCGCCTGGGGTGCTTGACACTTACTTAGGGCGATCGCCGTACGCCATCGAGTGCGCCAGTAATTGTCTTCAGACAAGACAGCAAATATATCTAGCGCCTGCTGCTTTAAAGGAGTATTGAGCAGACGACTGAGAGCTAAAATTCCTGTTTCTTTGGTGGTTTGATCGTCATCAGCTATGGCTAAATTAGCGATTTCTAGTAAAAGCTCAGGATCTTGGCTGTCCACTAAAATTGAAACTACCGTCTGACGTACCAGCCAATTACTAGAGTTGATAAATAGTTGCTTTAAAGGCTGCCAAGAGCGATCGCCAAATTCAAAGATAGAGTTAGCAGCTTCAGCTAAGACATTAACATCCTCTTCAGTAGTAAGAATTTCCCTAAGCACCTCAAAAGACTGTTCAGAAAGATGATTACCGAAGCCCATCACGGCAATTTTGCGGAGGGCAAAGTCTCGTTCCTTAAGTAATTCCCTGAGGATTGGCACCGCCTGATCTGAAGGGATAGAGGCTAATTCGTCTAGGGCTAGCTTACGTTGATAAATATTTTCTTGCCGTAGCTTAAGCTTAATTTCTGACAGGTGATCGCGATCCATATAACGCTATGTATTAATTGCATAATTGCTGGCTATCACCACAATAAAGGAAAATAAGCTTTTAACAAATAAGCTTTGGGGCATTAATTTGGGGAATTTTCTCGATTAGCTCGACTTATTTCAATCTCAAGATGATGGATTTTTTTGTTTCAGGACGACTTTGTTTATTTGGAGAACATAGTGATTGGGCAGGAACATATCGACAGCTTAATGAGCAGATTGAGCCAGGCTATGCCATTGTTGTGGGGACAGATCAGGGAATTTATGCTCGTGCTGAGTCTCACCCACGCTTAGTAGTAAGGTCGATTAATTGTCAGCAAATCCTCGATTTGGCAATGGATCAGGCTCTATTATTAGAGATGGCACAAAACCCTAATTTTTACAGCTACGTCGCAGGGGTAGCATATCAAGCCTTAACCCGTTATCAAGTTGGTGGATTATCAATCGATAACTATGGGATGAATCTGCCGCTAAAAAAGGGACTATCCTCCAGTGCGGCAGTTTGTGTTTTGGTGGCTCGTGCCTTTAACCAGGTTTACCAGTTAGGCTTGAGCCTCAGGGAGGAGATGGAATTAGCCTACTGGGGAGAACGGACAACTCCTAGCCAGTGTGGCAGGTTAGATCAAGGCTGTGCTTACGGTAAACAGCCTATTTTAATGAATTTTGATGGCGATCACTCTACCATTAAACCTCTGGGGGTTGGTCAAGATTTGTTTTTAATCATTGTGGATTTGGCAGGTGCTAAAGATACTCAGCAAATCCTGGCGCAGCTCAATCAATGTTATCCTACGGCTCAAAATCAAATTGCCCTCCAGGTGCAGCAGTATTTAGGTAAAATCAATGCTAGCTTGATTCAACAGGCTGTGGCGGCTATTCGCCAAGGGGATGCGGTAACAATTGGCGAGTTGATGAATCAGGCTCAGGCTAACTTTGATCATTATCTAATTCCCGCTTGTCCTCAACAGTTAACTGCACCAAAGCTACACCAACTACTCAGTCATCAATCCCTACAGCCTTATATCTACGGCGGAAAAGGAGTTGGTTCTCAGGGAGACGGTACTGCTCAATTAATTGTCCGTGATTCAATAGCCCAATCTCAGGCAATTGAGGTTATTCAACAAGATTTTCCTCAGATGTGCTGTTACAAGTTGAATATTCCTCGCCAATCCAGCAAGATTTAATCAAGAGAGTATAAGATTAATTGCCTTAACCTGATAGAAATTTATGGTAACCGAATTTAAATCTATGTTCTGGCTTTACTTGGCGATCGCCAATCAGGCGACTCAACACGAGGGTAATAGCTTAATTGCTAAGTTTAACCGCATGGCAGAAGGAATTCTGCTAGAAACAGCGATTCTGTTCAAAATAGTTATTGAAGCTATTGCGATTCTTATCTTAGTTTTGGCAATTATTAAAGCGATACAAGAGCTCATTTTTCGTAACTTAAGAATGGATCGCGAAACCAAACTTAATCAGGTTAGGCTAGATTTGGGGGTAGCCTTGGGCTTATCCCTAGAGTTTTTGTTAGCCGCAGATATCGTAGCAACGGCAGTATCTCCCAGTTGGAATGCAGTGGGGAAATTAGCCGCCATTTCCGCTGTTAGAACCTTCCTCAATTTCTTTTTGGAGCGAGAAGTTAGGGAACTTGCTAGAGAAAGGCATCAAAAATAACCAGTTTTTTCCAGTTTTACTTTAATAAAGCTCTTCTTCTCGGTGGGTGGTGATTGTACAGTCAGAAGCAGGATGTGCCAAGCAAGTCAGAATATATCCAGCATTCGTCTGATGACTATCTAGAAAGGATTGCTCTGATTGATCTATCATCCCTGTTTCAATTTTTCCCGCGCAGCTAGTGCACACTCCAGCACGACAAGAAAAGGGTAAATCGAGCCCCTGTTCTTCCGCAACGTCCAAAATATACTCATCTTCAGCTACTTCAATTATTTGTTCTCCATCAGGAGTTTTGAGAGTAACGTTGTAATTAGCCATGACTGTTGCTGGAGGATTATCGGGTTAAGATGCCAAGTTAATAATGAGGAAATTTTGAGTTGGCTTTAAACTGTAATTGTTAAAATACCTTTTCTTGATGATAGAGAAAAGAACTAATTAATAATTCAACAATGGGTCTTCAGTAGTGAAGTTTCTGATCTTTCTTAAAATAAGTTTTGCTTAATCTACGCATGTTAGGTATTACTTTTTTTGCAAAATAACCAAATAATAAGAAAGCTACATAGCTACATAATAGACAAAACTTGAGAATTTTCGTCAAAATTAATTATTAAATATATTATAAAATTAATGACTAGTTCTCTCAGGTAGTGTCAGAAATTTTTAGTGCTAAAGATGAGCAATCCCGCATCTCCCCTTAAGGTTGGCATAGTTGGTACGGGATACGCCGCCAGGAAAAGAGCCGAAGCGATTAAGTCTGACTCTAGAGCCGAATTGCTGGTGGCGACGGGCAATAATCCCGCAAGGTTGCAGGAATTTTGTGTTGCTCAGGGGATCGATGCCGTAGACTCCTGGAGCAGTTTAGTCAATTTACCTCACCTTGACTTAATCTTTATTTGTTCCATTAATCAAGGCTGTGGTGCGATCGCCAGAGCGGCAATTCTGGCTGATAAACATGTCGTTATTGAGTATCCCTTGGCTTTGTCAGCCACTGTCGCCGCAGAAGTAATTGAGTTAGCAGCAAGCAACAATAAGCTACTCCATGTAGAGCATATTGAAATTATTGGCGGTTTGCATCAGGCGGTAAAGCAACTCTTACCAGAACTAGGGCATATTTTTCACGCTACCTACAGCACCATTGCAGCGCAGCATCCTGTAGTCCCAAGCTGGAAATATCACCGCGCTCAGTTTGGCTTTCCTCTGGCGGCTGCACTATCCAGAGTTCATCGCCTAACGGATTTGTTTGGCAAGGTAACCAGCGTCATCTGTGACAATCGCTACTGGGACGGTATTAATCCAGACTATTTTAACGCCTGTTTATGTAATGCACAGCTTAAGTTTAATAGCGGCGTAACTGCCCAAATTTCCTATGGGAAAGGAGATATTTTCTGGGAAAGTCATCGTATATTTGAAGTCTATGGGGAACAGGGAAAAATTAGTTTCCAGGGTCAGCAGGGAACTGTAATTTTAAAGGATACTGAGGAAGCAATTCCCATTACTCCAAGGCGGGGTTTATTTGCCCAGGACACAAAGATGGTTCTTGATTACTTATTTGAGCAGCAGCCTCTTTACATTCAACCCCAGGCAAGTCTTCATGCTCTACGAGTGGCGATCGCCGCAGAGGAATCTGCGAGAACTGGCAAAATTATTGAGCTGGAGTAACGGGCTTTGCCCCAGTTAATGTTGACATTGGCAAGTCTTATCATATTTTAATTTGAGGATTTAAAAGTCATGGAGATGATCCCAGATTACTACTTAATTAATGATGCCCTGGCAACATCGGGACAGCCAACACCCCAACAGTTTGGTCTGATAGCCCAAGCTGGATATCAAGCTGTGATTAATTTAGCGATCTCTAGCTCTAGTAATGCAGTAGCAAACGAGGGGGCAATAGTTACGGATTTAGGTCTGATTTACGTCCACATTCCCGTCCTCTGGGATGCTCCACAAATTGAAGATGTTGTAATGTTTTTTAAGATGATGCAAGCTTTTGAGGGACAAAAAATCTGGGTACACTGCGCCAAGAATATGCGGGTATCCTGCTTTATTTATCTTTGGCAGAAGCATGTTCTGCTCTTAGGGGAGGAACAGGCAAGATATCCGATGAATCAGATTTGGCAGCCAACAGGAATTTGGCAACAGCTTATTGATAACAGTGAGACTGCTTTAGCTAATTATCTTTGTAGTTATAGACAATGATTTCAGCGGTACTCTAATTTATTAGAATAATAGATGAAGAAACATAAACGATAAAAGCTTATCTACTTATCATAAAAAAAATCTATCATGACAAAGAAGAAAGATACTGATAATCGTCAGATTAATATAAATGATGGTAACTATGCTGAGTCAATTGGTCGAGATTATGTTCATATTAATGCCTATTATAATAGCTCTAGAAAAGAAGCAGTCTTTCCTACAGTATGTAAAAATCAAGAGGGTTTAACTGAATATTTAGAAAACATCACTAATAAGCTTAAGCAAAAATTTGGATTTATCGAATTTACGCAAAATATCATTGATGGAAATAATACAATTAGATTTCTGGCAAGAAAAGCTAATTTTGATATGTCAGTAGGGCTTATTCCTATGAGAGGCGAGGCATTTTTAATTTTTTCTGAATTTGCAGAGATGAATTTTGCTGCTTTAAAAGCATATTCTAATCAATGTCTCAATTATGCTAAGACACAAGCTAATTATTCTACAGTTGGAAATGCCTTTTATAATTTTAAAATACCTAATAATCTTTGTTTTGCTGTGGCAATAGTAGATGAAATTGATGATCAAACCAGAAAAAATGTACAGAAAATTAATCCTTTGAGAGATAAGCTTGATGCACTTTGGTATGAAATACCAATCATTTATGAATTAAATAATCAGGAATTATATTTCTATGAGAAGCCACTAGATTGGAAAGATATGTTTACTGGGGAAATAGCTTGGAAAGAAATCAGAGAAATAATTCAGCAGTCACTTTTATTGAAAGGGTAAGTGATTTACTTTATTGATTCTTTGATAACTGCGATCGCAACATCACATTAATTTGCTAATAATCATTATATTTAGTCGCCTCCAGATATTAACCTTTAGACCAAAGCAATAATATTCCAAGCCCTGGCACAATTAATCATGATTCTATGCCAAAAGTCTCATAATTCCTGCAACAAATACCATTTTTAGCGCATAATAAACTCTATAAGAAATTGACAAATGCTAGCTAAGTAAAACAGCATGGGAATTGAGCAGCCAGAATACCGCCGTCGTCAACAGGAATTAATGTCTAAAATTGGTGGAGGTACGGCGATTTTCCGTAGTGCGCCGACCGCAACGATGCACAACGACGTTGAGTATACCTATCGTCAAGATAGTAGCTTCTACTATCTAACTGGATTTAATGAACCTGAGGCGGTAGCGGTGTTTGCACCTCATCATGATAAACATAAATATGTGTTATTTGTACAGCCGAAAGATCCCGAGAAAGAAACTTGGACAGGCTATCGCTGTGGTGTGGAATCAGCTAAAGAATTTTATGGTGCTGATGAAGCTTATGCGATCGCCGAACTGGATGAAAAGCTCCCTCAATACTTAGTTGATGCTGATCGCATCTACTACCATATGGGGCAGGATAATAATTTTAATAACCTGATAATTGCTCATTGGCAAAAATTGATGAGGGGTTACCAAAAAAGAGGCAGCGCCCCGATGGCAATTGAGGATACTCGCCCTCTAATATTTCCCATGCGTCTGGTTAAAAGTCCTGGGGAAATCGAAATGATGCGTAAGGCGGCGCAAATTTCGGCAATGGCACACAACCGCGCCCGCGAATTTGCCCATCCTGGGGTTTATGAGTATCAGGTACAGGCGGAAATTGAGCATGTGTTTCGGCTTCAGGGAGCTTTGGGAATTGGCTACCCCTCTATCGTGGCATCAGGGGCTAACGCCTGCATCCTCCACTACATTGAAAACGATCGCCAGATGCAGGATAAGGATCTGTTGCTGATTGATGCGGGCTGTTCCTACGGTTACTATAACGGCGATATTACCCGCACCTTTCCCGTCGGGGGCAAGTTTACCCCAGAACAAAAAGCGATTTATGAAATTGTTTTAGAGGCTCAATTAAAAGCGATCGCCGAAGTGCAACCAGGCAAGCCCTATAATGAATTCCATGATATGGCTGTCTGCGTCATTGCCCAGGGGTTGTTAGATCTAGGACTACTTCAGGGAGATCTCGAAGAAATAATTAAAGAAGAAAAATATAAGCCCTTTTATATGCACCGCACCGGACATTGGCTAGGCTTAGACGTTCACGACGCAGGAGTTTATAAGCATAATAAAGAAACTTGGCAAAATTTTGCTCCAGGGCATATAGTAACCATTGAACCTGGAATTTATATATCTCCTCATATAAAACCTGCTGAAGGACAGCCCGAAATTCCTGATAAATGGAAAGGCATTGGGATTCGCATTGAAGATGATTTACTAGTGACGCCAGAAGGACATGATATTTTAACTGCCGATGTTCCCAAGACGATCAGTGACATTGAACATTGATAGCCGTTTTCATTTGGCTAGTTCGTAACCTTTAGCCCTTCGGGTCCGTCAGTTGCTCATGGGGGTTCCCCCAGCATTTCCTCACGCAAAGACCGTACTGACTCACCATTAGCTTTAAATTCTAGCTAACATGCCTTTAACTAAGATTTGTAATTTGTACCTCATTACCATGAGATCTGCTGTGAATGTTTAATGCTCAATGTTCAATGTTCCCTCAGACTCCAACAGCCTTTGAAGCTGTCCTTGCCAATCTCGACCAAGCTGTACCGTAACGTCAGAATAAAGAACTCCAGTACTCTCTACTACCACTTTGCCAACTCCCAAAGTAGAGCGGACTTCTAAAGCAGCATCATCATCTCCTGACTGGGCAATTATTCTAGTCTTAGCAAGAGGAGTTTGCCAATTTTTGCTGGCAAAGACTCTTTTGTAACCAGCGTCTCTGAGAGTATCTAAGGCAGACTGTAAGACTTCTTGATTTTTAGTGGTGTCTTGAACAGAAATTCTAATTCGCGGATTGCTAATATCTGGAACACCTTCTAAGCTAGCGAATTGATTGTCGCGCAGCGAAGCTTCTGCTAGCGTTCCTGGTAAGTTGAAGTGCTTCCTCATGAGCCGATTAATTTTTTCGCTGTTAGGTAACCAGTAGCTAACCCTGGCATCTGCGCTATTGAAGTCTCCTGGCAACATCATCATTTTGAAATCCGTACCCTCAGTTTTAGCTGCAAAGTTGGATAACGCCATCAATTCTCTGACCGTTAGATTTGTATCCAAATGAGACTGAATTACAGATAATATTTTGGGAATTTTAACTACCGTGGCAGGTCTGAGGGTTTGTTCCATTGCCGCGCGCATTAGCATCTGCTGGCGCTGTACTCGGGAGATATCACCATAGCTGTCGTAGCGATAGCGCAAAAACTGCATCGCTTTATCCCCATCGAGATGCTGAACCCCCTTTTTGAGATCGATGTAAAGATGCTGGCTAAAGTCATTGTATTTCATGTTTTTGGGCACGTTGAGAGTTACGCCACCCAAAGCATCAATCAACTTTTCGACACCCTGAACATTAACTCTGACGTAGCGATCAATATTAATGCCCCCCAAGAGTTCACTAGTAACGCTAGCAGTTAACGCAGGTCCTCCGTAGTCATTAGCATGATTAATTTTGCTCACGCCATAGCCATCAATAGGAACGCGGGTATCCCGAGGAATTGACAGTACTGCTACTTGCTCTTCTTGGGGATCAAATCTGAGCAACAGCAAGCTATCACTAAGTCCATCAAAAGAATTAACCAAGTGGTGATAGCCTACATCTTGCTTTTCAAATTCAATCCCTCTATCTTCTAGATCAGAGCTAATTACTTTAATCCCCAAAACTAAAATATTGATCGGGCGTTTTAACTCGGGTAGATTTAGGTTTCTAGCGGTTACGGTTTCGCCTTGGCTAAAAACTTTTTGCTCTTCAGTACTAAGCTCTGCCTGCTGTAGCGGGGAGGAACTAGACATAGCAATAGCTAAAAATGCTCCTACTGCGGCTGAAATTATCGAAGCACTAGCTAAGCCTAATCCTACTAAGATTGCCCTGCCCTTATTGAATCTCTTTGGTTGACGTTCTAGAGGGTAGTTAATAGAACTAAACTTTGCAGTACTATTTCTGCCTGAAGGAGTTGATTGATAAGCTTTTTTAACTGGCACTGGATACCCTCACCCTAAGTTAAGATAAACGATTTTTATAAAGTAGATTTATTTGATCCCGATAATCATAAACATAATTCAGTCAATAGTAACAGTTATTCATCAGAATAAATACCCAGGGCAAAATTTAGATGATCAAAAATTTGATTGAGTAATTATAACTTTCTATTTATGATAGCTGTGTCCTAAATTTTACTGGGGGATTTTAATTGCCAGAGTTCTCATGAAGATTAGCTGATGGCAGATTTTAGCCGAGGCTTTGCAACTCAAAAAACTGGTTTTAATCATCTGAGAGAGAATAGTTTTTTTTACCCAACTGTAACAGCAGAAAAATGCAAACTAAAAAATATCCTGTGGTAGTAATGGCATTGGCATACATCAGCCGAAAAGACATTAAATCTGAAACATTAGCCGCTCCCCAAGAAAATAAAATATAAGAACTTAGCCACAGAATCATTAAATTAATTGCTAATCGACTAGCTTTATACTGTTGACGAAGTGCAGGAGAATCAAGAGGCTGTCTATCTTGAGCGCTAATTTTGAGGGTGCTTTTCCCCTTAGCTTTAGATAGAGTCCAAATAGCAGGAATTACCCCTGCCACAGGCACAAAATAAATCCAGAGCTTGAGATATTGCTCGATGCGGTTCGAGAAATCAGATTGATTATTCATTATTTTGTTAGTTACTCAATGACCATGGTGTTCAAAAATCAAATTACCGCCATAATTCTGGCTGGGGGAGAAAGTTCACGCATGGGGGAAGATAAAGCCCTTTTAGAGCTAGAAGGGAAGCCTTTACTGACTCATGTTTGTGCGATCGCAACCGAATGCGCTGCTCAAACTTACGTAGTTACCCCCTGGAGCGATCAATATCAAGATATTGTGCCCACAGGTTGTCAGCTACTCTCAGAACAGCTAGTGTTAAATGCCCCCTCAAATACGCCTTTAATTGGCTTTTTCCAAGGATTGCAGTCTGTTAAGACAGAATGGATCTTGTTGCTAGCTTGCGATTTGCCTTACTTATCTTCGTCTCAAGTAAAGCAGTGGTCTCTTGCTTTGGCAACAGTATTACCCACAGAAATAGCTCTTTTGCCTCGAAGCGCTGCAATATGGGAGCCTTTGTGTGGATTTTATCGTCGTAGTTGTCTGGAATCGCTGACACCATACCTCAATAACGGCGGCAAATCTTTTCAAGCCTGGCTAAATAATAGTGCCGTCAGAGAATTATTAATCGGCGATCGCACCTGCCTTTTTAACTGCAATACGCCACAAGATTGGCAGTCAGTAAAGCAAGATTAAGAAATAGGGAAGATTAATCTTAATTAACTCCGAACCGATAAAGATTTCTCTGGCAGGCTCTCGCTAATTTCGCTTTCCCCAATATTGCTGTCAATAACCTCAGATGGGACAGGAGTTAAGTTCACGGCGCAAGCTTTTAACTCAGGCTCTAGAGAAATGGGACAGGACTCAGGGTGAGTCAGGGAATTAGCTTCCCCATCGTCTGTCCATAAAGCCCCCCAGTGCATTGGGACAAATACTGTTCCTGGATTAATCGCCTTGGTGACCTTGGCGCGGAATCGAGCCGCACCACGACGTGATCGCACTTCTACCATTGTTTGCTCTTCAATTCCTAATTTGCCAGCGTCCTTGGGGTGAATCTCCACAAAAGGATGGGGCTGCTTACGCATAATTTTACTGATTCTGCCAGTGCGGGTCATGGTGTGCCAATGTTCGTAGAGACGACCCACCGTCAAAACTAAGGGATAGTCCGCATCGGCTGGCTCAGCTAGCCCCCGTGAGTGGAAAGCTGAAAACTTAGCGCGACCATCGGTGGTGTTGAATCTGCCATCTGTGTAAAGTCTTTTTGCGGCGGCTGATTCCTTGGGATCGGAAAATAAATTGGAGAGTAATTTTTTCTTCCCTGGTGTTTCAGGATTGCCATTGTTAGCAGTACTGCAAGTTAAAGCATCTGCACCTTCGGTTACTAACTCAAAACCTTTATCTATGGGGCAAGGCCATTGAATTGGTCCTTGTTGACGTAACCTCCCGTGACTCAAGCCACTAAGATCACAGGGACGATCTTGGGTCAGCTGCACAAATTCCCGATAAACTGCCGCAGAATTAGCAAAATTAAATTCTTGGGTAAAACCGAGACGGCGACCCACTTCAGCGAAGATTTCCCAGTCTGGTCTCGCTTCCCCTGGGGCAGGTCTGAACTGGGGACAGAGAGTAACTACCCGTTCTGAATTTGTCATGGTACCAGTTTTTTCGCCCCACTGGGCTGCGGGTAACACCACATGGGCAAAGCTGGCGGTTTCCATGGGATAGTAGGCATCCTGGACAATAGTAAAAGGCGATCGCAGTAGTGCTCGTTTAGTCCGCACCAGGTCTGGCATACTCACCGCAGGGTTAGTAGCGGCAACCCATAATACTCCTACCTCTCCCCTTTCCAAACCAGTAATCATACTCCAGGCATCCTTTCCTGGAACGGGGTTAATGCTTCCAGGAGAGAGTTTCCAGGCTGCCTCAACCTCGGCACGATGGCTGGGGTTTTTAACTACCCGATATCCAGGAAGAATGTGAGATAGCCCGCCAGCTTCCCTACCCCCCATAGCGTTAGGCTGTCCCGTGAGGGAAAAAGGACCAGCCCCTGGCTTCCCAATGTTGCCCGTCATTAAGTGCAGATTAATGATCGTGCGTACCTTAGCCGTCCCTTCAGCGGACTGATTGACTCCCATCGACCAGAGGGAAAGAACTTTCTCCGAGTCTGCCCAGTAGCGCGCCGCTAACTCTAGCTGTTCTTGGGGAATGCCACAGCGTAGGGCAACTTTTTCGGGAGTGTAGTCTTGAATTACCTGGGCAAACTGGGTAAACCCCTGAGTACATTCATCAATAAACAGAGTATCAATTTCCCCCCAACTTAGCAGCAGATAAGCCATGCCGTTTAGCAGATCCATATCGGTGCCTGGTTGAATTGCCAGATGGAGGTCGGCATCCTGTGCCGTCTTGGTGCGACGAGGATCAACCACAATCATTTTGACCTGACGGTTTTTGCGATGGTATTGCCGCAGGCGATTGTAGACAATAGGATGACATTCAGCAGTATTTGTCCCGATTAAGAAGGCGCAGTCGGTCAATTCCAAATCGTCATAACAGGGTGGTGGTCCATCAGAACCCAGGCTTTGAATATATCCTGCCACCGCCGAGGACATGCAGAGACGGGAATTCGCGTCAAAATTGTTGGTGCCCAGACAGCCTTTTAACAGCTTTTGAGCTATGTAATAATCTTCGGTTTGAAACTGCCCCGAACCATACATACATATAGCATCTGCCCCCTGGGTGTCTCTCACTTCCCGAATGCGATCGCTAATGCGGGTCAGAGCCTCTTCCCAGCTTACTCGTCGCAGTTCATCAGCTAAAGAGTCCCGCATCATCGGATACTTGAGACGACCTTTATCCAACGCTTCGGTGACGGTACCACCCTTAATACAGAGTTTGCCCTTACTGGAAGGATGTGAGCGATCGCCTTTAACCTGCCACAGGGGATTGCCTTCGTTATCGCGATGGGTAGCTTGACCCGACTGTGCAGGAGGCAAAACTTCTAAACCACAGCCGACTCCACAATATGGACACATGGTTTTAGTTGATCCGCTCACGTTTATTATCTCCTCGTAAATAATCAGTAATTTATACTCAGTTTAAAAACACTTTTTATTTGGTTCTAACTTTTAATTTCCCCTGATTGCTGTGACCAATCATACTTATTTAAGATTTATTTTATAATCTTCTCTGATTCATCAATATTCTAACTGTCTTTAACCTATCTTTAATATCAATAGATTCGCTCGAAAAAGACAATAATCAAAACTTTATCCTCAGACTTAATAATTTGTAACTAAAAGGTGCTGGGAGCATAAGTCTCCAGCACCATATTTTTAGCCAAACCAAACCATTAGAAAATATTAGATATTTTCTGGCTCTAAGGTTGGGGTAGCTGCGGGTTCAGTCTCTTCTTCACCTTCGTGGAATTCAGCAAATGAACCCTTTGGTTCTTTAAGGAAGAAAATACATAAGAAAGCCACAATTAAGCCAGCAATACCCAAAACTTGGAAGAACTGAGAGTTCACTGTGGACATAACTGCCTCACCACCATTGGCTGCCGCAGAGGATTCAGTAAGCAGCAAGCGAGTTGATAGGTAGGCGACTGCCCCGACGTTACCGTATGCCCCGACGTTACCCGCAATCTGACCAGTAATGCGACGCTTAACCAAGGGTACGATCGCAAAAGTGGAACCCTCAGAAGCCTGCACAAAGAAAGAGCAAGTCATGGTTAGCAATATTGCTACTGGTAAGACCCAATTTCCTCTAACCTGACTCATCATCATATAGCCAATACCCATCCCTGCGGTGAGGAAAACCATAGTCCATTTACGACTGCCCAAGGTATCGGAAATAATGCCGCCCCCAGGACGAGACATGAGATTCATAAAGGCATAGCTAGAGGCAATCACCCCCGCTGTTGCTGGATCCAGAGAAAAAGTCCCTTCAAAGAAAGCAGGCAGCATAGTTACTACGGCTAACTCCGAACCAAAATTAACAATGTAGGTTAACTCTAAAAGTGCCACTTGGCTGAACTCATAGCGATCTTCGGGGGGGTAGCGTTTACTACCATTAAGCAAATCTTTATTTACTGCCCAACAGTTGTAGCTTTGGAAAGCATAAAGACCAGCCAAAACTGCAAAAGCCAAATACATACCGCCAGTGGTTATGAAGTTGACCTTAGTTAAACGCCATGCCAAGACACCCAAAATCAAAGTTAGAGGCAGGTTCATTGCCAGCAAGAACCAAAAATCTTTAACGGTGGTAACCTCCATCCCTCTGGCACTTCTAGGACGACGATAAACTTTCCCTGGAGGAGTATCCGAAACGCTAAAGAAATAAATTACACCATAGATTGCGGCAATAATTCCTGTTCCAGCGATCGCAGCTCTCCAGTTCAAGATATCGGTCTGGAAGGAAGGAAACCAGAGAATTGTAAATTCCTTAGGAGCATCCAAGTTTAAAGTACCAGGTAAAGCAGTTAAGCCAAGGGCAAAAATTACCATGGTAAAAGCAGAGAAAGCAGAACCAAAGTTACCCCAGCCGCCGTAGATCCCCTCGGCTGTTCCCACATCTTTGGGAGGAAACCATTCTGCTACCATGCGGATTCCGATCACAAAACCTGCACCCACAAGTCCCATTAGTAGTCGACCAATCACCAGCTGATTAAAGCTTTGTGCTGTCGCAAAAATTAAGCAGGGAATTGCCGCATAGACTAAGAGTGCAGAATAGGTTATGCGAGGTCCGTACTTGTCTAACAGCATGCCAATGATTACCCTGGCAGGCACCGTCAAAGCCACGTTACACAAACCGATGGTTCCTAACTGGGGCTTTGTTAAGCCAAAGTCTGCCCCAATAGTGGTGGCAAAGGGAGGAAAATTAAACCAAACCACAAACGATAGAAAAAAAGCAAACCAGGTCATATGGAGGACTCGATACCTCCCCTGGGTTGCTTTACTAATTAATTCAGTTAAAAACACTTTATAAGTCTTCCTTCAGAATCTAAAACTACAATACTTGTAACGGACAAACTAAATACCAAATTATGGAAGCAGCACTAACATCGATGAATTTGTTGTTAAAATTGCTGAATATGTTGATAATAGCTATCCTATACGTCATCTTTCGCCCATCAAAACGAGCAAACTACATTAGTTACCCTTAGCTTGCTCGATGGATTTATCTTAGAGGTAATAATTACATTTCAAACTGGCTTTTATCGTATATTTGGATACTGAATTTGATATAAAAAAATCGTTTGATGTGCTTTGCGCATAATGCATATCCTGATAGCGCATGTTTAGGCATACTCATAATTGATCAAAAAAGGCAAAGTAAATCTGTTTACTTTGCCTGATGAAGATATTATTTGATTTAATAATTTAATTGAATAAGTTGACCGAGCAAATGCTAATTATTTAACGACCCATGCCAAGATAACGAATGCCAGCTGCCTCTACCGCTTCACGGTTTAGGAAGTTGCGTCCATCAATTATGAGGGGATTGCTCATCAATTTAGCCATTTTGCCCAAGTCTAACTTGAGGAATTCTTTCCAGTCGGTAACCAATACTAAGGCATCGCAGCTATCGGCGAGCATTTCGGCGTTGCTTTCAATAATCACGTTAGAAAGACCATGGCTTAATCCTGATTGAGCAACAATGGGATCATAAGCCTTAACTCTAGCTCCCAGGCGATTGAGTTGTTCAATGAGGTCTAGAGAGGGAGCATCTCTCATATCATCGGTATCTGGCTTAAAGGTTAAACCCAACAAACCAACGGTTTTTCCCTTAAGGATCTTAAGCTCATTCTGTAATTTCTCCAGAGCTAATAAACGCTGCCGCTGATTAACGTTGATTGCCGCCTTTAACAGCTCGGAATCATAGTTGTAGTCATCAGCGGTGTGTACCAACGCCGAAACATCCTTGGGAAAACAAGAACCACCCCAGCCAATGCCAGCACTCAAAAACTTTCCGCCAATCCGAGAATCTAAGCCAATGCCTTTTGCTACCTGAGTTACGTCGGCACCAACGCGATCGCAAATATTAGCCACTTCATTAATAAAGCTAATCTTGGTGGCGAGGAAAGAGTTCGCTGCATATTTAATCATCTCTGCGGAACTAAGATCCGTGACTACTACAGGTACCTTCGGTAGAGTCTTATCTTCGGCAAAATCCCTGGTTACCAAAGGCTGATAGAGTTCTTGCATCATGGAGATTGCTTTGGGGTTATTGCCACCTAACACAATGCGATCAGGGTTAAAGGTATCGTAAACGGCAGAACCTTCCCGCAAAAACTCAGGGTTACTCACGACATCAAAATGTGGCTCAATATTACTCCCCGATTCGCTATTACCGTCGAGCACAATCATTCTGACCCAATCCCCAGAACCGATGGGAACCGTTGATTTATTAACAATTACTTTGTAGTCACTTTTGAGATGAGTACCAATACCACGAGCTACTGCCTCAACATAGCGAGTATCACTTTCTCCTGTAGGTAAGGGGGGAGTACCTACCGCTATGTATAAAATTTCTCCATGGGCGACACCTTTTGCTAGATCGGAAGTAAAAGTTAATCTCCCAGATTCCGCAGAGGATTTCATCAGTTCAGACAAACCAGGTTCGTAGATTGGAGACTGTCCTGACTGCATCAATTTAACTTTTTCCTCGTTATTATCGACACAAATGACGTCATGTCCGATGTGAGATAAGCAAACACCAGTAACCAAACCGACATATCCAGTACCAATTACACAAACACGCATATAACTAATTAACCTCTTATTTCTCTTGTTGTCTTTATTATTTCGATAGTTAAAGAACTAAGTGAAGTAAACCAGCTTGGTGACTTCAAACTGTTTTAGCTCTCAGTTTTGGTTTCTCGATACTAGAACGAAAATCTTTTATGGTGAGTTTCTGACTTTCGATTAGGATTGATAATTAACTACCATCAAGATTTAGCTTCTGTTAAGCGGGAGCGAAAATCTTCTATGGTTAGCTTTAAACCCTCTTCAAGATTAATAGTTGGCGACCAACCTAATAAATTTTTGGCTTTGGTAATATCAGGTTTGCGCTGTCTGGGATCGTCTTGAGGCAGAGGCTTAAAAGTTAATTCAGCATCAGGATTAATCATTTTTTGAATCGTTTCCGCTAGCTGAAGGATAGTATACTCCCCAGGATTACCGATATTGATTGGTCCAATATGCTCCCCATTCATCAGTCGCATCATGCCTTCGACTAAATCAGCCACATAGCAAAAACTGCGGGTTTGGGAACCATCACCATAGACTGTTAACGGAATACCTTTGAGGGCTTGAACGATAAAGTTGCTAACAACCCGCCCGTCATTTTCAAACATTCGGGGTCCATAGGTATTAAAAATACGCATGATGCGGATATCTACGTTGTTTTGACGATGGTAGTCAAAAGCCAAGGTTTCCGCTACTCTTTTCCCTTCGTCATAGCAGCTACGGATGCCAATACAGTTGACGTTACCGCGATATTCTTCTGGCTGGGGATGAACGTCGGGATCTCCATAGACCTCAGAGGTAGAAGCTAATAAAAATCTAGCTTTAACTCTTTTGGCTAACCCCAACATATTTAAGGTGCCCATCACGTTAGTTTTGATGGTTTTGACGGGATTATATTGATAGTGAACTGGAGAAGCTGGGCAGGCTAGGTGATATATTTGATCTACTTCAAGACGAATTGGTTCGGTGATATCGTGACGAATTAACTCAAAGTAAGGATTATCAATCCAATGAAGAATGTTACGCTTGTGTCCTGTAAAAAAATTATCGAGACAAATTACGTCATGACCTTGTTTTATCAGGCGATCAATTAGATGGGAGCCGATAAACCCAGCACCACCAGTTACTAATATTCTCATTTCTAGATTTAACTTTAATTATTTCAACAACGATCTTAAACTAACCTTGCCAGATTGGCGATATCTGCATATACTGTTTCAGCCATAGCTATGAGCGCTATTAGCTGAAATGATAGAGAGTCGTTCTTTGTTTGGCTGGTCGCTCAAGGGCGGCGATCGCCTGGCGTAAATCCGCTTCCGTCATGGATGTTCCCCCCTGCGCCCCTGCCATAGTAGTAATGTGTTCTTCCATGAGGGTTCCACCAATATCATTGCAGCCACACTTTAGAGCTTGCTGGGCACCAGTTAAGCCAATTTTGACCCAGCTTGGCTGATGGTTAATAATCCAATTACCGAGAAAGATTCTGGCTACTGCCGTGAGATGTAATATTTCTGAGACTATGGGCTGATCTCGTCCGACGCGACGACGCAGTGCTGCGGGGGCTTCTTGTCCTACAAAGGGCAAGATAATAAATTCGGTAATTTTTGCTGGGTAATTATGAGCTATTGCAGTTTGCTGGAGCGATCGCAGCTGGGCTAAATGGTCAATCTGCTGTTGGGTAGACTCAATATGACCAGCCATCATGGTGCTGGTGGTGGGCAATCCTAAACGATGAGCCAAGCCAATAATTTCTAGCCAGGTGGCACCGTTTATTTTTTCGGGACAAATGACTCTGCGGACTCGATCATCGAGGATTTCCGCTGCCGTCCCTGGCAGGGAGCCCAAGCCAGCATTTTTTAGGGCTATCAGGACTTGCTCATAGCTGAGTCCGTCTTGGCGGGCAATAAACTGAATTTCCTGGGGGGAAAAGGCATGAAGATGTAATTGGGGAAAATGACCCTTAATTTCTTTTACTAGGTTGAGATAGTAGGGCAGGGAGGAACCGTTGACTTTTGCCAGGGGATTTAGACCCCCCTGCATACAGATTTCCGTCGCGCCAATCTCCACTGCCTCTGCGGCTTTAGCAATGATTTGTTCTGTGGTGAGCCAAAAAGCTCCTGACTGCTTGGCGTTACGGCGGAAGGCGCAAAAGCTACAGTGCTGTTCGCAGATATTGGTAAAGTTAATATTGCGATTAACAACGTAGGTTACGGTATTCCCAACTTGCCGCTGACGGAGCAGATCGGCTGTACGGGCGATCGCTATCCGTGAGGCAGGCTCTTGCTGCTCCAGCAATTTAAGACCCTGCTCCCAGGTAATATCAGCCCCAGCGGTGGCTTCTGCTAAAATGTCAGCAACTAAATCTTGAACTTGGTGAATCACTATCGGCAATATTAATCACTGATCCTACATGTTAATACTTACACATTATTAGAATTGGCGAATCGAAGACTTGCCCTCCTTAACACTCCCGATTAGTACGAGATCGGCTACCCCAACAAATAATCCGTTTTCTAGAACCCCAGGGAAGTTATTAATCGTCTTTTCCATTTCCCCTGGATTTTCAATGTGGTCAAATTTGACATCGATTACTAGATTACCCTGATCTGTCACCACAGGACCCGCCTTTTTAGCCGCCATGCGTAATTCTGGCTTACCACCCAATTTCTCTAAACTACGCATTACTGGAGCTAGCGCCATAGGAATCACTTCCACGGGTAGCAGGAAAGTTGAGCCTAACTTATCTACCAATTTACCATCGTCAACCACCACAATAAATTCGTTGGCTAGACAGTCTACTACTTTTTCTCTCGTGTGAGCTGCACCGCCTCCCTTGATGAGATTTTTTTGGGGATCTACTTCATCAGCCCCGTCGATCGCCAGATCTATATGGTCAATTGCGTCGAGGGTAACCAGAGGAATCTTGAACTCTTTAGCTAATACTTCAGACTGAAATGAGGTAGGTACCCCGACAATATTGCTAATTTCCCCTTTTGCCAAGCGATCGCCGATATATTCAATAGCATATGCCGCAGTAGAACCCGAGCCTAATCCGACAATCGAGTCTGATTGTACACGCTCAGCCGCAGCTCTTCCTACTTCTTGCTTCATGATTTTGACAGGATCGCTCATTAATCTAATCTCCGAATCTGGTTTTGAATAACTGAAGTTTATTTTCTCAGATATCTGTCCCCAGCTAAAGCGGGATTCAATAAATGGTTAATTCACAAAAAATAACGGTGTACAATAACCTCAATTTTACTCGAGTGATTGCCACCGTACTTGATTGTGAATCTTTCTAAAAGAGATTAAAGCTTTAATCAAGCCAAATCCAGCAGTTAATTATTTGCCGAAGCTAACATCTCTTTGAGCTTGGCTAACTCATCTGCCCAACGAGGATCTGGCTGAATGGAGCCCTGCTGCTTACTAGTATTGCCTGAAGATTTTTTATCACCACGTTTATTGCCGCCCTTTCGCTTGGGAGAAGGAGTATTATTTCCTTCGGCATTGTTAGCTCCATCTTCACCTTTGGAACGAGGTAAAGCTTTTTCAATCTTGATGGGACTATCCATGAAAGATTTCCCGTTGTATTTTTCAATGAACTGATCGCCCATTTCATCGGTGGGTACAGTTACAAATGCAAAACCGCGACATTTTCCTGTTTTACGATCTTTAATGACCTTAGTCGATACTTGTTCTCCTTCCTCAGCAAACATTGCCGCCAGAGCATCGCGATCAATTTCTTCTTTGGGCAAATTACCCACATATAAACGAATAGACATATAAATTATAATCTCCCAAGCTAATTAAATTCCAAAAATTGTGTGCAGAGCGAACGTTTATTTGACTGCAACTAGGTCAACATATATTTAGGTTATCCAAAGATCTTTCTTATAGACGGACTCGTGCTTATTCAGCCTGGTATTTGTCTCATTATCAACTGCGTTAGATTTAGCTTCATCACCAAAAGACGAAGTTTACCCTAACCTTTGCTCAAAGATAAGCAGATATTGATCTTTGACATCCATTCTCCGATTAAACGGCATTTGTTAGCGTAGCAATTCAAATAATGTACATGTGTCAAGTATTTAAACGCTGATGCTTTATTGCTCAAACTCGCAGGCTGAATTTAACTTTAAATTCTGCACCCTATCTAATTATTACAGAACGTTTACACTATTAGCCAGTTTATTCAATATATTTATCTTTCTTTAGATATTTCAGCCCTATGCTAAATTGCGAAGTTTGCCTTTTTATTGACAATTATCTAATACAATGAGTATAACAATAAGTGTAATTTGTCAAAGTATTGTTACATTATCTTAACTTTATGGCGACTATATTTACAGTTAACCACAAGCTGGAGAATGTTCCTATGTCAGATTCAACCGAACTATCTTTGGAGCAGAAGTTTAGCCTACGCTCATTTGAAACTCAAGTTAAAGCTATGAGCCATGAACAAGCTCAAGAATGTTTAGTTCAGCTTTACGAGCAAATGATCTATCAGGGGAATATGTATCAAGATTTCATTCGTCATCAGTGGGGAATAGACTCTTTTCCCAATGTTTAAAGACTTAATAATTAACAAGATGTTGAGATCAATACTCAAGAAAAAATAAGAAAATTAAGATTGTGGCGACGGCGAAACCTTTTTTTGCTAGGGTTAGGAAAGTATGTCATCTGGAGCGTAATGTTTCAAAGTTGCCTAATTTGCACAGATTTTACAGACGGCTTGTATCGCTTAATCGATTGCGTGCCAAACTTAGCTAAGTGCGGCTTAAAAAAAGTCGTGTTTTTTCATAGCGTTCCTTTGTGGGAAGATGGAGAAGTTCCCCGAATCGATGAAGAAAAGATTGAGCAGGGAAAGAATCGGCTGCAAAAGGCTTTAAAGCTTGCTACTCCAGAAATTGAGGTTCAGATTGAGGTACTTTCAGGTAAGCCTCTAGATACGATACCGCGAGTATTGAAAAAGCATGAAGTTGAGGTAATTTTTACAGGTAGTCCCATTAAAAACCTCTTACAAGAAAAGTTTTTTGGCAGTACTAGCGCTGGCTTGGCAAAAATTACGACTCAGCCCTTAAATATTATTCGTCCTGAATTAATTACCACTTATACTAGAGAAGAATTAGCACTCCGTTGTCAGCATCTCTGGCGTTATTTATTAATTCCCTATAACTGTAGTGAAACTGCTCGCTACTTGATTGAAGAAATTAAAAGATATGCTCAGGATCGCCCCTCGAATTCCCTGAAACAATGTATGTTAATTACGGTAATTGATGATTCAGGTAGAAAATCTGTATTAGCTGAACAGCGGGTAGCAGAAGCAGAAAGCAATCTCAAGGCAGTCAAGGCAGAATTAGAAGCTTTAGATTTAGAAGTCAATACTTTGGTGCAGGTGGGTAATCCTCTTCAAGAAATTAATGCTGCTGCACTAGATTATGATATTAGTGCGATCGCCATTGCTACGGACTATCGCAACAGTCTACTACAGTGGACAGTCCGTAGTTTTGCTAATGACATGATGCGCAGTAGCTGGTTTCCTGTATTGTTATTTTCCCCTAAGAAATAATTGATTAATTCTATTTAGTAACTGACGTTACGCAAAGCAATTGAATTTGTAAGGTAGATTTCATTTATAGGTATTTATTCCTGACACCAACTATTTGACAAACCCACTTTTAGGATCAAAAGCATCCCTGAGTCCATCACCAATATAGTTGATGCTAAGTACGGTTAAAAAGATTGCTAGCCCTGGAAAGATTGCCATGTGGGGAGCAGATTCCAGATAATCTTTCGCCTCAAATAACATTCTGCCCCAAGTAGGTACATCGGGGGGGAATCCTAAGCCAAGAAAGCTCAGGGTAGACTCGGTAATAATAGCGTTGCCCACTGCTAGGGTAGCCGCAACAATAATCACGCTGAGGACATTGGGCAGTAGGTGAACCCAAATCAGTCTAGCAGGCTGTGCCCCGATCGCCTGGGCGGCGCTGACAAATTCTAGGGCTTTCAACTTCAGGAAATTAGCCCTCACTAATCTGGCAACAGACATCCAGTTTAAGCCACCGATTAATAGCACGATTAAGATAAATACTCCTAATTCGGCACCTGCTATTTTTTTCATCGAGTCACGGAATAAATAAACAATCAGCAGCAATAAAGGTAGCTGGGGTAAAGCCAGAAATAGGTCGGTAATGCGCATCAAGATGCCGTCGATCGCCCCACCGTAAAAACCTGCGATCGCCCCCACAAGAGTTCCCAGAAAAATTGCCACCGCCATTGATGCTACCCCGACGGTTAAGGAGACTCTCCCCCCTTGTAGGATGCGGGCTAGCTGATCTTGTCCCAGGGAATCAGTACCAAAGGGGTGCTGCCAACTAGGAGGGCTAGAGGCGGCTAAAAAATCAATTTGATCGATGGGAGTTTGATACAGCCACGGCAGACAAACCACCGCCAGAATCATGATGCTGATGGTGAGTAAACCTAAGATAGCAGGGCGATCGCGCTTTAGTTTTTGCCAACTATCTCCCCAAAAATTGTTTGATTTCTCTAGCTTGGGGCTGTCTTTGACTGGAGAATTATCTATCCTATTCATTCACAATTGACTTAATAACTAATCCTGGGATCGAGAATAGCGTAAGCTAAATCAGCAATCAGATTAAAGATGACGATTAGGATGGCATAAATAAAGGTAATTGCCATCACCACTGGGGTATCGCTGCGATAAATTGACTCAATTAATAATGCCCCAATCCCAGGAACCCGAAACACCTGTTCCGTAACTAGAGCACCAGTAAAAATTGCAGGGATATCTAGGGCAATCAAGGTTACCACGGGAATTAAAGCGTTGCGGAGGATATGCTTTCTAATCACGGTAAATTTACTCAGTCCTTTGGCTAAAGCTGTCCTGACGTATTCCTGAGACAGTTCATCCAAAACCGCTGAACGAATAAACCGCATTAAAATTGCCGCCTGATAAAGCGCTAAAACTGAAATCGGCATAATAGATTGTCGAACCTGGGCGATAAAGCTCTGCCAGTCAGTTACCTGTAGAGTGCTGTTAAAAATAAAGGGGAACCAGCCTAGCTGGACACTAAAAATAATAATAAATAGTAAACCCGTAAAAAAAGGCGGAGTTGAAAACCCGAAAAAGGCGATTGTCGTGATTATCTGATCTGTAAGGGAATAGCGTTTTACCGCCGATAATATTCCCAAGGGTAAGGCAATAATTAGACCAACCAGATAGCCAACCCCAACAATAAGAAAGGTAGTAGACAATCGCTGCCACAGTAACTCCGCAACTGGACTTCTGCTGTTAAAGGAATAGCCCATATCTCCCCGCAGAAAAGAACTCAACCATTTCCCGTAGCGGATATAGATAGGCTGATCTAGACCAAATGACCTGCGGATATTTTCCCTTACTTCAGGGGTAATTGCTGGATTAGAAGCAAATTCACCAAAGGGATCTCCTGGGGCGATCGCCAATAACGTAAAAATAATAATGCTAATTGCAATTAATGTTGGTATTATTCCCAACAGCCTATTGATAAAAAATCGATTCATTTTTAGTATTTCTGCCTAATCAATTTTTTATGCCTGATTGAATTAAAAAATAACTCAATACAAATAAAAGTGATGGGTCTTAGCTCAATAGCTAATTCTCCATCACTTTTCAGATTGTAAATCAGGTAATTAATAATAAGCTCTAGGTTGAACCGCTGCTAATTTGCGAGTTCTCTATCAAGAGACGGTAATCTTCAATACTTTGATAATTATCCCTCTGTTCGTAAAGATGACAGACCTTGGTTACTTTTTGAATTAGTGCCCAATTGAAAGTACAGTCCTCGTAAAGATACTCTCCCCAATTCTCAACTAGGCTTTGATGCGCCATACGCAAGTTATACCAGGGAATCGCTACTGTCAGGTGATGGGGAATATGGACATTGATATCATGACAGAGAAACTCTACCCACCAAGGATATTTGCAGTTAACTGTACCTGATAGCTGTGCCCGCGCCTCATGCCATTCTCCTTGTGGTTTGAAAGGAATCTCTGGCATCGTATGGTGGAACATAGTGAAGGTACTCATCCAGAAATGATATACCAGCCAAGGCACCAACCAAAATTTGATTAAGCCAGCAATGCCAGTAAAGGCGAATAAAGTTCCATATATCGCCCCGCCACCGATTACAACCAGCAACACAGAAAAGCGCACCTGTTCCCTTTGTTTACCCTTAAACGGACGCCAATCAAAGTGTAGTTTATACCAATGGGCAACTGAACCGAGCCACCAGAACCAGCCACGCATTCTGCGATAAAGCCAGCGTAAGACGGGAGAAGCGTTATCAAAGACTTCCGTAGTAAAAGGGTCCCAGGCATTATCCACCCCCAGCTTATTGGTATGCTTGTGATGGTGATTGTGGAGAATGCGCCAGGCATGATAAGGATAGATGATTAATAAAGTTGTAGCATGACCAACTAAATCATTGACCCAGTTACGATTAGCAAAAGAGCGATGACCACAATCATGAGCAATGACGAAAAAGCCTTGTAGGCTAGTGCCTAAAAATACCCAGGCAAAAGGTAATAAATACCAAGGTGAAACTGCAACAGTCCAGTATCCAAGAGCAACGCAGGTAACATTAATAACTAGCTTTGTCCAGGCTTTACGGGGATTTTTAACAAATACTTCTTTGGGTAATGTCTTGATGATATGTCGTAGCTTTATGTTGTCATCTAAGTATTTTGGTTGAGACGATTCAATATTCTGTGGAAGTATTGCTGTCATAAAATTTATTTGACGCTCTAAGGTTTACTACTAGTTACTACTAGTTGAGAATTATTAGGCAGGCTAAACTTATTAAGACGCAGTGCAGCGACTCAGCAGATAAATATGTACATCTAAAACCCTCGTCTACAGTGGGTAATGCTGATGTAACATGCAGTTGATTTGATTAGGGTCAATTAAAATATGTCGTGACCGTTGATTAGTGGTTGAGGACGATATACTATCGAATTACGGCTTTTTTATTTTTAATCCTTAATATTTATATCATAATTGTGTCAATAGTAAAGCGGAAATCTCAATAAAGGTGCTTTACTCCAGCTACAGTACATAGGTAATAAGTAAGCTAAAAGCTGTCAACAGAATATCTAGCCTACCAGTAAATTTTCTTCAGGGTATTGCAAGCTGCTGGGACGAGGATCGCCAATAATTGCAGCAATCAGAATTAAGATACTAACGCGACCAATATACATGGCGAATACTAATATTACTTTTGATGCTACAGCAAAGCTGCTGGTAATACCTGTAGATAAACCTACCGTGGCAAAAGCAGAAATTACCTCAAACAGGATGGGCAAAAAATTCAACTGAGTTTCGATTGAAGCAATGAGAATCGTCACTAATACAATAGAAGTTGCAGTGCCAAAAACCACAGCCACCGCTTTGAGAATTAGAGTACTGGGAACCTCCCTCTGATATAGGATTACTTTATCTTTACCCTGTAAGACTGATTTGGTGCTGTTGTATAAAATTCGGAACGTTGTAGTTTTAATTCCGCCTCCAGTTCCACTAGGACTTGCGCCAATAAACATGAACCCCATGGTGATGAATAAGCCAGCGGTGGTCATATTACCCAGATCAATACTGTTAAATCCTGCGGTTCTGGTTGTCATAGACTGAAACCAAGCCGCCAACATCTTATCCCTCAGACTTAAGGGGGCTAGAGTAGCGGAATTGTCAAACTCAGTGCCGAAAAAGGCTATGGTTCCCAATAGCAATAATACAATCGTGGTGCTAATCACTACCTTGAAGTTCAAAGAAAAAGAAAATCTAGCTCTATTCCTTTGTACTTTATTGACCGTCCACCAGTACATTTCAATAATAACCTGATAACCAATACCGCCAAAAATAACCAGGGCGGGAATAATCAGGTTAATTGTCCAAGAAGAACGATAGCTTACTAAGCTGTCAGAGAAAAGACTAAACCCAGCATTATTCCAGGCACTAATACTATGAAAGATGGCATACCAAAGACCAGTACTCCAGCCATATTCAGGTACAAAGCTTTGTAACAATAAAAATATGCCCGTAATTTCAAAAATCATCGTGGTAGCAATAATTGAGCGCACCAAATTGTTACTACCCTGTAAAAAAGGGCGATCAAAGGATTCTTGAATCGCAAATTTTTGTCTGAGATCGAATTTACGACCTAAAAGTAAGATAAGAAAAGTAGTGGTCATCATGTAGCCCAAGCCACCAACCTGAATCAGGAATAGGATAATCAACTGCCCCCAAAAGGAAAAATCGCTGCCAGTATCGACTACTGCTAAACCAGTGACGCATACTGCCGAGGTAGAGGTAAATAAAGCGACGACGAAGCTGTTCCAAGTTCCTGAAGTCGTGGCAAAGGGCATCATCAACATTAGGGTTCCCACGACAATTAGAACCAGAAACCCGACACAAATGGTACGCGCAATAGTCATAGCAGAATATGTAGCAATACAAGGCTAAGTTCGGACATTATTCTATCCTGAACCTATTCATAACCCATAACCTACAACTAATTTGATTTATGAATTAGTCTACTTTCCTTTTACCCTTTACCCTTTACCCTTTACCCTTTACCCTTTTTCTTAGCTAGCAAATGCTGATTCGTGCCAGAAGTCTAATCCTTAGCGTAGGCTTTTATTGGTTCTTTGATGAAGCGAATGTAGAAGTTTTTGAAGGTTGAGCGCAGGACACGGGGGAGTCCAAAGTCAATGGGCATCAGGGCATCAGGTAATTTCCAGTCAGCTACCTGTAGGTCTGTGGGGCGGCAATAGGGGAACTCAATTTCGGCTAAATCACTACAGTATCCCTGCTTGAACTGGGCGGCTAAGGTAGGTACTGTCAGGGGATCAACGTTTAGAATATCGATTAGGGCGCGATCTAGAGCAAAAACATCAGTAGATGCTCCTAATACTCCTAATTGCTTGGGTTCACCGCCGCTGGGTCCGTTTCCTTCATGACCAATAATACCGTCGATAATGGTCAAATCAGGGGCGATCGCCTTAGCGGTTTCGACAATCATTTCCCCAAAGCGTTCCGCGTCTTTACCCGCCTCCATATGCCACCAAGCCTTCATCTTTCCTGGGACACAGCCAAAGAGGTTTTTAACTCCCAAGGTCATGGTTAACTGCATGTGGGATTTAACTTTGGGTAGGTTAATTACAACATCGGCATCCATAGCTTCTTTTGATAACCGTAAATGCTGAAAGTTCTCGTTTTCTGTAGCGTAACGTTGACCTTTAAATTCAATAATTGGTAAATTTAATTCCTCACAAAGAGGCAGATAGCCGTTAGCTTTAGCAACTCCTCTGGCGCTGCCAAAGGCAGGACTATCCCCCAAGAAAGGTTTACCTCCTGAGGCTTGAACCAGTTGCGCTACGCAGTAAACTATCTCAGGACGGGTAATACATTCTTTTGTGGGGCGACTTCCTGTGAGGAGATTCGGCTTAAGTAGCACGCGATCGCCTGGCTTAACAATACTCTCTATGCCCCCTAAAGGTTCTAATAGATATTCAATCTGGGCTTTTAATTCTTGCAGTTCATAAGACTCAGCGCGAATTAGACTGACTTTGTACATTATTGGTACTTGTTTTGATAACGGTTCTTGTTTCAATGATATGCGGCGATCGCTAATTATTGATTTTTATTTGAGAATTGCTGTTTTTTTTAGCTATATAATTACTTTGACTTTCGGTTGATCTCGCAAATTAAAATTTTCGTAGTCTTACGCTCAATGAATAGAATAATTGTCTAAACTATTACAAAATTCGGCAAATGTTTATTTCTTGAAACTATGAAATCTACAGTAACCTATTGGAATCCGTTGGCTGCGGAAAATTTCGCAGCATGGGAAACTATTGAGGGTTCTGATGGTAATCTATCCCAGTTGACAATAGCTGAAGATAAAAACTCAGGTGATTATACAAGATTAACTAAGTTTAAAAATGGCTATTATTCTAAGTCTTTTGGTGCTAAAAGCCATAATTATCCCGAAGAAATTTTTGTGGTCTCAGGTCGTTTGTATGATGAAGCATTTAAGATGTGGCTAGAACCTGGTTATTATGCCAGTAGACCACCAGGAGAGATTCACGATCCTTTTCTCGCTGATGGCGATGTAGTTATTTTAGAAATCTCATATCCCAGTCAAGCCATAGTCTAACCAGAAAAAATGACCAATTTAAATCAACTATATCATCGCGATTTTAATCTTTGGGTTGAACAGATTAAAACTGCTATTCATAATCAAAATCTAGAAGCTATGGATTGGGATAACCTGTTAGATGAAATTGATGATATGGGTAAATCAGAAAAGCGATCGCTTGAGAGCTATTTGGAATTACTCATTGCTCATATTCTTAAGATTAAATACTGGGAGTCAGAAAAGGAACGTAACTGTAAACATTGGCAGGTAGAAGTAAGAAATTTCCGTAATCGCATTCAACGGTTGCTTAAACGAAGCCCTAGTTTAGAAAAATATTTACAAGAGGTTTATCCAGAAATCTTAGAGGAGACAATTAATACCTGGAAAATTGAGTTCGATATTCCTCAAGACACTACAATTTCTTTGATAGAAATCATGAAAAATGATTATTTTGGCTAAAGTTATTTAAATTAAAATAGCCTAACTATTTCCCAAGCTTTAAAAGCTGAGTTTTTAGGAGGGCTAGAGCCAATACTGTTTATCTCCTTCAAGTTCACCAGGATAAATACCCTGCAACCTTCGATAAGCTATACGATCTGCTCCAAATAAAGGTATGGGCAAGCGAGAATCTTTTAATGAACCATGGTGAAGTAAAGTTAGTTTTAAAGTTGTATCAACCAAAGTTTTAATATCGACAGATGAGCCTTCTTTTCTAACTCTTAAACGTAATGGTCTGGGAAGACCAACTGTTGGCGAAACTTGAGTTGTAACCAAAATTACTTCGCGAGAAGATAGAAATAGAGCGAGTCCTCTTGTTGGATGCTCTAACTTTTTATTTGATACGTTGTGTAAACGGGGAATTTGAGATTTAGCACACTCAACAAGAATAAATTCTGCGTTGATCGCCTGACCCCAAGCTACAAGATGATTTATTTCATTACCTCGAAATGAACCATCGCGATAAATTAGTACTTTTTTATTTTTAAAATCTTTGATAGGTAAAAATTCTTGCAGGACTGTTTCTGGTATTTCTTCCCCTTCGGTTAGGGCATCATTGGCTATCTGATAGCGAATAAACTCTCCTCTATTGCCATATAAACGAACGCTAGCACAAGCATTAATACTACCAATACCATTTTTTTTCTTCCTACGAGAAACATCTAATCCGATAAAGTAATCAGCGATGTCTAGAGATTCAGCCAAAACAAACGGTAGGTTACCTAACTTACCTAAAATTCCCAGTACAACATTTTGAAAGACCATTCTAGGTGGTTTCCGTAAGGTTTTTTCGTATATTTTCTGACTAGCTATTCTTCGACGTAAGAGACGACGAGAAACCCAGGCATAAATACTATCTCCACCACTATCGTCTTTAGCGCGATCGCTTTGTGGCAGAAAAACTAAAACTAAATCAACAGCTATTTGTAAGATTTCATCAACTAAAGTTTCTACTTTGATCTTAGCTTCAGTAGTGGATAAATCTTCTAGGGAAACTTTCCTGATATTTTCTTTAATGAAACTGAGTTGAAATCTATTATTTTTATGTTTATCTAATTCTCCTTGTAAACTTTGAGCAAAAGGCATGTCGTTTACAGTGCAAAAATTGAGTACTCCAACGCGAATCTTTCTCGCTGGATTTAAAAACTCTTGATGACAACGATAAACTCCACCTTTATATAGTCCATCTAATGTTCTCCCTCTAGTTCCAGTAACACCATTACCAAACAGCAATAAGGTATCCTCCAGTTTTGTCGGAGGTGTCCAAAATAAACTTGGATAGTGTCCGTTATTGATACACTGTTTCTCTAGTTTTAGTCCGTAGCCAACTAATGTCTGATGAGCATCTTGCTTATACTGCGACAGTAATTGTTTTCTTTCTTGAGGAGTAATTTTAGTTTTTTTTAACAATGTTCCATATTCAACCTCAAATTTTGAAGCAGTATAAGACGTTATACATGGTCGTAGGGCAGCCATCGCATAATCATAGGTATGAGAATTTTTGCCATACTTAACGCTTACAACTGGTTGATTGTCTATTGCTGAAAGCAGTTTTTCCTTACTAATCGAGCCGGTAGCTTCATTTAATAATTTTTCCCTATTTTCACCTATCGTTCCATTAATTCCTACAATAGTTGCCGTGCTGCCACTCTCTAGATCTCTAACCAGTAGACCCGTTAACAGTTTTTCTGGATCATTTCGATAAGGATGATTTTCAAAAAAAACGTCTAAGGTTTCCTGATATAAAAAGCTGCTTCTAGGAGTTAAATTTATTGCTGGTTTAGCTTTATTATTAACTTCAAAAGTTTCAGCCCAGAAATCGCATTCTCTTTTGACCTGCACTTTATTTTCATTAAGCACTGTTCTAGAAGTAAAGCGGCAATTGATTTTTAAAATACGTACTGCCAACTGAGCAGTTACTTCCGCATTAATTACGGGGTCTTTAACCCGCTGAATATAGTAAGTGCGATCGCCAATCTTATCTTTGATTTTCTCCTGGATTACTTCTAAAGCTTCTTTCCAACAGTATTTTGGCGGTATTTTTATATCTGACTTAGCTATAATCCAAAAACTTTCTTGGCACCAGATAACAACTATTCCAGGAAATTGTTTACTAAAATGCCAGCTAAGAGTATTACCTATTTTTCGATCTACTTGCGGACTAAGACGGAAACTAACAAGATTTAGAGAAGAAGCGACAGTTATCGGGAAGATCTCACTGAGATGAATATTAGACATTAATTAGCCTCAAGAGTGATATTTTGTCGTGGGTTAATAATCAATCAGAATGCAACGTATTCACAAACCGAATTAAAAACACAATATTGACAGGAGAAACCTGGATTAGCTGGGAAAATGCGGTTGAATAACTTAGGATTAGTTTTATATCGGCGTAAATCCTGCTGTAGTTTCTGAGCAACTAAAGATAGTTCGATACAGGTTGACTCTATGGCTTGGGGAGAAAGAGTAATTGGCTCTGATGCTAATTGGGTTTCTAGATTGTAGAATGAAGCGATCGCTTTTTGGTTGGGATATAGATGTTGAGCCGCTACCAGATATACATAGGCTTGGCGTAAATCAAAATTACTTTTACCAGTCTTAAAATCTAGAATATGAATAGTATTATCTGGTTCGAGTAAAACGCAGTCAAAGGCTGCAAATAAAGCAAAAGTAAAACTCCCGTGTTTAATTGGTATTGGCTCAGGAAAAGATTCATCTCCTCTCGAAAGTTCTTTAATATTGCGCTCAAGTAATATTGGTTGTTGCCAGTAGTTTTGCAGAATCAGCTCGACTCTTTTTCTAACCTCTGACACCTCTTGAGATAGATTAAGAATCTGGGCAACTTTTTTTACTCCATCAGCAGCGGATAGTAATTGAATATTTTGGTGAAATTCATACACTCCTTTTTGCGCCAAAATACCAATCCTTTGAGGAATGTTATCTTGGGTTACTAAATCTTTTACTAGAGGTTCTTTCTTTTTGGCTCTTAAGTATCCTCGTCTTCTGTCACAATGCAACCTTTCCTTCCCTATTGCAGGTGATATTTGTGACCAAATACTATAGCTGACGTAATAATTCCAAAATTTACCCATAGATCAATTTAACTGTCGGTTAACTAGCTAGAGGGAGATAGAAGACTAAAATTAGAATTGAGTTTAATCTTGTCGAGCGCAAATTTACCGCCTGTGGGCGCATATTCCAGGCTCGTTCTCTGAATTGATTAGACAAATTAAGCAAGCACGCAAAGTATTATATCGTTGGTTGACTAAATCAACCAACATAATTATTATTTGATTAGATGAGGTGGCGTTAAACATTGGGTAATCAAACTTTTGGTCAGCTAATCCGTAAAGCTCGTCGAAAACAAGAATACAGTCAAAGAGAATTGGCAAAGCTGATAGGAGTAAATTTTACTTATCTATCAAAGTTAGAAAATGACCATGCTGATTATCCCCCCAGTAAGGAGGTTATCAGATCGTTAGCCAATCACCTAGATCTTGATGCAGCAGAGCTTGCCCAATTAGCAGGAAGAATTAATCCTGAAGATGCTGAAATCTTCAAGGAGTTAGTCAAACAGTATCAAGAAATGCCTGTGCTACTGCGCCGAATGCGGGATAATCCTGCATTTGCCAAGAAGATTTTTTTGGAGGCTGATGAACAGCAAAATAAGGAAGAATAAAATTTGGACGTAATCAAACCTTACAAATTTATTTCTAAAGTAGGACTTGAAACCGTCGCTACCGAGCTTAGGTCAGAAGTAGAAAGTAGTCGTCGCCGTCGTCGTTTAAGTGCTGATTCTGTCGCAACAGGAATAGCCGATTATCTGGAGCTTAACGTTGAGTGGCAAAGCATTCCTGGTGATCAACAGGGTAATATTGCTGCCATGATTATTCCTGTTGAAAAACATATTTATATTAATGAAGATATTCCCGCATTGAGAGAGGAATTTGGACAATCTACAATTGCCCACGAGATTGGACACTGGATGCTACATATAGATCATAAAGCTGTTGGAGAGTATGTTGAAAGATACGATCATGATTTCGAGAAAAGAGTTACTCCACAACCATTTTTGTGTCGCAGTACCCAATCTTTACAAGCAAGAGAATGGCAAGCTCAATATTTTGCAGGCTGCCTGTTGATGCCTTACCACAAACTAATTGAAGCTAAACGAGGGAGAGATGTAACTAACTGGTCACATTTATACGCAATGAAACAAGATTTCGGAGTAACAATATCTAATCTCATCGTTCGTCTACAATCTTTAGGCTGGATTAGACTCATTGATGGCAGCAAGCAAATTTATCGAGGGGAATGCTTACCAAAATCATAAATTGCAATTTCAAAAAATTAATAAAAATTGATGTTATCAACAATTGCGTTTTAAAGTGACGGATTTTTTTGATCAAATATAATGTCTAACTTACCAAAAATAGCCTTCAATGGAGTTTATCTACAAAAACAAGCCAGTGGTCTAGGAGTAGTCAGCGAAAATCTGATTAGCGAATTACTAAATTACGAACAAAAGTTTGATTTTCGACTTTATACTGCTGATAAAGACTTTAAAACTCAATATCCAGCTATAGTTAATCCTATTTCTCCCTCTATCACTCCCGATCGCGGATCTTTAGGACATCTAAAAAGACTATTATGGTATCAAACTAGCTTAAATTACCATCTCAAACGGCAGCAGACAGCGCTCTTCTTTTCTCCCGCAGCGGAAGGAATGCTATTTCCCTGGGTACCGCAAATCATTATGGTTCATGATTTAATTCCTCTGAAGTATCCTGAAGTTAGCCCCAAGTGGCAATATTACTATCGTTATATATTACCCTTAATCTTAAAAAGTTCTCGCCGTATTATCTGCATTTCTCAGCACACTAAACAGGACTTAATAGCAACTTATCAGCTAGATCCTGAATTAATTGATGTTATTTATTTAGGATTTAATCGCCAATTATTTTACCCTCAGCCAGATCCGCAAATTCTAGCTAAATATAACCTCAAAAAATATTTTCTCTATGTAGGAGACATGCGCTTCTATAAAAATTTAAGTCGTTCTTTACAAGCTTTTGATCGCCTACCTATTAAAGATTGCCAATTTGTAATTACGGGAAAAAAAGATGACTTTTTCTATCCTGAAATTGGACGACAGGTGACACAACTTGCCGCTAAAGAACGTATTATCTTTTTAGATTATGTACCTAGCGAAGATTTACCAGGCTTATATTCTCAAGCCCAAGCCTTAGTATTTCCTTCCCTTTATGAAGGATTTGGACTCCCTGTGCTAGAAGCTATGGCTTGTGGCTGCCCTGTAATTACAGCTAGTGCTACCTCAATCCCTGAAGTGGGGGGAGATAGCGCGCTTTACGTCAATCCCTATGATGTTGATGAAATTGCCCAAGGAATGTCTGATTTGCTGACTAAAGCCGAACTGCGAAAGTCACTAATAAATCTAGGATTAGAGCGATCGCAGTTATTTGACTGGAAGCAAACAGCAAGACGATTAAATAGTATTTTCGATGAGTGTCTTCAAGAGTTGGGGAAAGACACCAGGGAAAAAACATAAAGCAACCATTTTTACACCAGGAAAAACTGACATGGTGTAGCTTATTAATTATTGTTGAACCTTAGACAGATTAAGCTCTAGGTTCAACTTTAGTATCTTAATACTAAATTAAGGTACAATCAGAGCCTGAAAGCTGAACTTAGATCAGCAATGATCTTAAATCAACGACAGGACAAAGCTTAAGAGAATTAAGCAATAGTTTAAGGGCTAAGGGCTAGTTGACTAAAGAGATAATCTGGTTAATAAATGCCTCGTGATCAACTACTGGTTTAGAAATATAGCCATCAGCACCGCTTTGCTTGATGAAATTCTCGCGATCGCCTTCCATAGCGTGAGCTGTAACCAGTATTACAGGAAGCTTGGCGGTTGCCTCATTTTCCTTGAGCATTTGCGTAATCCTGATGCCATCAACAGGTTTGCCCTGATAGATGCTATTCGCTAAGGCGACATCCATAAGAATGACGTCTATGGTGCCAGATTTAGCATATTGCAAGACTTCTTCAACAATTTCCGTCCCTACGACCTGTAAACCGCCTTTTTTTGTTAGTATTTTGGAAAAAACCCGCAAATTGATGGGATCATCTTCTACAATCAAAACCGTTGTCATAGACATTACTGCTCTCCAGTTTTGCTGGATTAAGAAAACTTGATGTTAAAAATGACAAAGATACAAATCACCTAAGTATAGGTTAACCTCGTTTATTGTGGCTCACAGCAGCCAGAATAAAAAGTTAATCTAAAACCTAACAAACTTAGATTGTCATATCATACTTAATTTATTATTGTCGAGTTTTATCCAGCTCTTCATTACATCTTTGGCATATTCCCCATACCCTTGGAGATTTTTTGAATGGCACAACAGCTAAATTTACTAGGAAGTGGTCAGATCATTCCTACCCCTCTCCACCAAGAAATGGAGCGGTCATATCTCGAATATGCCATGAGCGTAATTGTCGGGAGAGCCTTACCTGACGTGAGAGATGGACTAAAGCCAGTGCATCGGCGCATTCTCTATGCGATGCATGAACTAGGGCTGACCCCAGATCGACCATATCGTAAGTGTGCCCGCGTGGTAGGGGATGTGCTGGGTAAGTATCATCCCCATGGCGATCAGTCAGTCTATGATGCGCTGGTGCGTCTGGTACAGAGCTTTTCCACTCGTTATCCCTTGCTGGATGGTCATGGTAATTTTGGCTCGGTGGATAACGATCCCCCCGCTGCCATGCGGTATACGGAGACGCGACTAGCTCCTGTAGCCCACGAGGCAATGCTGGCGGAGATTGGCGAGGCGACGGTTAACTTTAGCGATAATTTTGATAGTTCTCAAACTGAACCTGTTGTTTTACCTGTCCAGCTACCGATCTTACTCCTCAACGGCTGTTCAGGAATTGCCGTGGGTATGGCAACCAATATTCCTCCCCATAATTTGGGAGAAATTGTCGATGGGCTAATTGCGTTGATTGACCGCCCCCAGATTAGTGATGAAAAGCTCTGGGAGTTAGTGCCAGGACCAGATTTTCCCACGGGGGGAGAAATTGTCGAAGTTCAGGGAATTGAGGATGCTTATCGTACAGGACGAGGCATCATCAAGATGCGGGGTATTGCTCAGATTGAAAGAATTGCTACGGGCAAAAAACGCCGACGAGAAAAGAAGGCGCTGGTAATTACCGAGCTACCCTATCAGGTAAATAAAGCGGCTTGGATTGAGAAAGTTGCCGCGTTAGTTAATCAGGGCAGGATTGAAGGCATTTCTGATATCCGCGACGAGAGCGATCGCAGCGGGATGCGGGTGGTAATTGAGCTGAAGAAGGATACCACTCCGAAACATCTACTGCATCAGCTTTATCGGCAGACGGCACTCCAAAGTAATTTTGGGACAATTATGCTGGCTTTAGTGGATAATAAGCCAGTTCAGCTACCTTTAAGGGGTTTATTAGAGGAATTTATTAAATTTCGGGAAGATACTCTCAGAAGACAGTATTATCACGAGCTAGAACGGGCTGAGGAGAGACTGCATTTAGTAGAGGGCTTACTGCTCGCTTTAAACCAAATTGATGCGGTAATCGAAATTCTGCGCCATGCTCCTGACGGCACTACGGCTAAATTACGTCTCCAGGAAGAGCTGGACTTTTCTCCCACCCAAGGAGATTCGATCCTAGCGATGCCGATGCGCCGCCTGACAGGTTTAGAAAAACAAAAGCTAGAAACTGAACTGACGGATTTGCAGGAGCGAATTGCTCTGCTGCAGAATTTATTGGGCGATCGCCATGAGTTACTCAAGTCCCTCAAAAAAGAACTGCGTACCCTCAAGCGCAAGTTCGGTGATCAACGTCGGACTCGCATCGTTAAGGTAAAAACCAGTCCAGAAGTTACCGAGGCACCAACACCCACTAAATCCTCAACTCCCAAAAAAGCTAAGAAGCCTGAGCCTGCCTTAACTGTAGACCCTGATTTAACCTTTGAACGTTCTCCTGAAGCCCAGCTAAAAGTAACCAGTACAGGCTGTGTCTACTGGGAAAATCCCACCGCCGAAACTGCCAACTCCGCGCCCAAGACAGGGGCAGATTTTCTATTAGAGCATTCTCCCATTGGCGATCGCGATAAATTAATTGTTATTACCGACAGCGGCAAAGCTTATCCCGTACCCCTAGAAGATATTCCCTCTAGCCTGGAAAGCACGGAATTACCCGCACGGGAGTTATTATCCTCCGCAGCCCAAAGAGATGCTAAGGACACGGTGGCGCATTTCTTCCTCCCTGAAAATTACCATCGTCTAGATTTGATCATGCTGACGGAAAAAGGGATTATTAAGCGTCTGGATGGCGCTGAACTAGATGCCTTGGGTAATCGGGGTTTAGTTTTAGTCAAGCTTAAGGAACAAGATCGGCTGAAATACTTTTGTTGGGCAGAGGAAAATCAAGAAATGGCGATCGCCACTACTGGAGGACGTATTTTACGCTTGGCGATCGATGATATGCAAATTCCTCTGATGGGCAGAAATGCCCAAGGTAATCGAGTGATGCGTCTAAGGCTGAAAGAGAGCTTGGTTGGCTGCTGTAACCTTGGGGCTCAGGACTCCCTGGCGGTGATTTCCCAACTCGGATTTGGCAAGCAGTTAAAGGTTAATGCTCTTAGGTTAGGTAATCGGGGTGATATTGGCACCCAGGCAACCCAGTTTACTACCAAGGAAGATATGCTGGCAGGAATTATCAAAACCACAGGTAAAGAAAATATTTTGCTCACCACTAGTATTAACCGCCGCCTAGTCTTACCCGTAACTAGTCTGCAACCTGCTGAGAAAAATAGTCCAGGAACCAGAATTGGTAAGCTTAAAGCTAATGAGATTATTACGGGGGTATATCCCTTTATCTAATCGTAGGGGAGCATCCCATTAGGGTAAAGAGTAACGGGTAACGGGTAACGGGCAATCGTGACAAGTTAAGGGACTGTGATGTTTACCCTAAAGGATTCCTGTCGGTCTAAAACTGCTCGTGGGTAACGGGTAACGGGGTTTGAGGTTTTTCAGGTTTGCATTTAGTGAGTGTATTTTGGTAATCGGATTTAGTATCAGATAGCGATATACTTTTTTAAAGATAGATTAAGAACGTATCGATTCTTTTATTAATGAATTTCCTGACCAAGCTGCTATTCCCTAAATTAAACTCAGGTGAGACTAAACCGCGGGCTCGTAATCCTCGTGGTATTCAGATTAAATCTGCTCCTGAGATTGAGAAAATGCGTCATTCATCCAGAATTGTCGCCACGGTACTTAAGGAAATTCAGGAAATCACTCAGCCAGGAATGACTACCGCTGATTTAGACGCCTATGCGGAGCGACGCATTCGCGAATTTGATGCTACCCCCAGCTTTAAGGGTTACCATGGCTTTCCCGCTTCGATCTGCGCTAGCGTTAACAATGAGGTGGTACACGGTATCCCCAACCCTAAGAAAAAACTACGTCGCGGAGATGTCCTCAAGGTTGATACTGGAGCATATTGCGATGAATTTCATGGGGATTCTTGCATTACCATTGCTGTAGGCGGCAAGGTTTCGGCTGATGCAGCAAAGTTAATGAAGGTTGCGGAAGAAGCTTTATATAAAGGGATTGAGCAGGTTAAGGCTGGTAATTATCTGCTAGATATTGCGGGAGCAGTGGAAGATCATGCTCAGGCTCATGGTTATGGTTTAGTGGAGCAGTATACGGGGCATGGTGTAGGTAAAAATCTTCATGAAGCACCCTCCGTATTTAACCATCGTAATCAGTGGATGCCCAACGTCAAGTTAAAGGCTGGTATGACTTTAGCCATTGAACCGATCCTTAATGCAGGCTCTAAACATACCAGAGTGTTGCGCGATCGCTGGACTGTGGTTACTGTGGATAATAATTTATCGGCTCAGTTTGAGCATACTGTCTTGGTTACCGAAGATGGTTATGAGATTCTGACGGATCGCAGCTTAGTCTAAACTGTCATTGGCGATCGCCGCTCTTTATTGAGTATTAATTATTAAATATTTATAGGAAAAATTCTAATACTATTTCTAGAATATTGCTTCCTGACTCTTCTACTATCTCATTTGATGTCACTTCACCTAGTTCGCCAGCTACCGATTTACTCATAAATCCGAACCAGCCCATAGCTAAGGTTGAAACAAAAGTTATGATTGATGCTATCGGTTTTAATATCAATAGCATCACAGGTTTTAATAAAACTGTTAAAAAAGATAATATAGGCATAACTAGATTGTCTATAAATAGATGAATAACTATTTTTCTATAAACTCTTTTGATAACAGATGATTTAGGGTTCTGATTTAAATCACTTTTCATATTTATATCTCTAATCCACTACGTCTTCAATTAAATCAATAACACTATCTGTATCATCTATAGCCAAAATCAATAAGCCTAATTTAGTAACGCCTGATATCAAACTATTAATTCCAGCAGCAGCTTTATCTACAAACGTTTTAGTCTCGATATAAGCTTCACAATCTCTGCACTGATAAAAACTATGGGAATCCCTAATTTCTAATCGAGAACTTCCACAATGAGGACATATAATTGCCTTAGCCATTTTGAATACAAAATAGTTACACAATTCAATATTTTATTTAGTAATTTCTGATATCAAGTGATATGAATCACACCCACTTCTTTAAGGCATTAATAATGAAGAGATGTTTTATATAATTTTCCTGCGGATTAAGTAAATAGGGCAAAATAAAGCCACTTGGGCTAAGAAATACGAATAAGGTTATAACTATTACGACTAACGACTAATACCAATTCTCTATAACAATGCACTAAATAAAAATTAGCTTTTTTGTGCCTTTGCGCCTTTGCGTGATATTTAAAATCAAAATATTAAGTGCAACTTCAAAGAGAAATAGTATAACAGTCCTCACAAGTTGATTTTATTTATACCGACTTACTTACAATATTTTGTTAATTAGTGACGGTTGATTATTGAATGTACAGTAATTTATTTAGGTAAGTTGATGAATCAAGTTAAGAGTCTGGCTGAACTATATAAAAATACTCTGCTGGAGAATGTTTTACCGTTTTGGTCGGAGTATTCTCTTGATCGCCAGTTTGGTGGGTATTTTACCTGTCTCGACAGGCAAGGCAAGGTCTATGATCGTGATAAGTTTATCTGGCTGCAAAACCGCCAGGTATGGGTTTATGCAATGCTCTACAATCGTCTAGAGCAGAAAACAGAATGGCTAGATCTGGCTCGTCACGGAGCCGAGTTTTTAGCCCAATATGGTCGAAATCAGGAGGGAAACTGGTATTTTGCCCTAGATCAAGCAGGTCAGCCGTTGGTTCAACCCTATAATATCTTTGCCGACTGCTTTGCCGCCATGGCTTTTAGTCAGTATGCCCTGGCTTCAGGTTCCGAATCGGCACAAGCAACTGCCCGACAGGCATATGAAAACGTTTTACGTCGGCAGAACAATCCCAAGGGTAAGTATAACAAGGCGTATCCTGGAACGCGATCGCTCAAAAGTTTAGCCCTACCCATGATCTTGGCAAATTTATCGCTGGAAATGGATTGGCTGCTGCAAAATGAGCAGCTAGAGGTAATTTTAAGGCAGACGGTACAGGAAGTTATGGGGGATTTCCGCGACGCAGCTACAGGCTTGATGTATGAGCACGTTTTGCCTGATGGTCAGTATTTGGACTGCTTTGATGGTAGATTACTAAATCCTGGTCATGGTATTGAGGCGATGTGGTTTGTGATGGATATTGCCAGCCGTTGGCAGGATTCAGCCTTAATTGAGCAGGCGGTGGCTACAGTACTAGCAATTCTAGACTTTGCTTGGGATACAGAACATCAGGGCATTTTTTATTTTATGGATGTCCATGGACATCCACCCCACCAGCTAGAGTGGAATCAAAAGCTGTGGTGGGTACATCTGGAAACTCTAGTGGCATTATTAAAAGGGTTTAAGCTTACGGGAAGCAGTGAATGTTGGTCTTGGTTTGAGCGGGTGCATAACTATACCTGGGAGCATTTTGCTGATCCTGAATATCAGGAGTGGTATGGCTATTTAAACCGTCGAGGAGAGGTTTTGCTCAATCTTAAGGGCGGTAAGTGGAAAGGCTGTTTTCATGTCCCCCGCGCTCTTTTTCTCTGCTGGCAAGAGTTAGAAAGTATTTTGCAGTGACTATCCTTGAACCCAGCCTAAAGCCAAAGCAGCCAAAATAAACACGCCAAAACCTAATCGATACCAGACAAACACCCAGGTACTGCGCCTTTTAAGAAATTCCAGTAACCAGGCGATCGCCAGATAGGAAAATACCGCTGAAGAGATTAAGGCTGCCACTAGGGGTACAGGGGCAAAACTAGTGCCTGCGGCGGGAAAAATTAGCTCTTTTAACTCCACTAAGCCAGAGATTAAAATCGCGGGAATACCCAAAAGAAAAGAAAAGCGAGCTGCCGTTGCCCGTTCTAAATTACCAAATAAACCAGCGGTTATGGTAGAGCCAGAGCGGGAAACCCCAGGTACAATTGCCAAAGCTTGAGCTAGACCGACCAAAACGCCATCTTTAACGGTCAAATCTTGAAATTTACGCTTTTGAGTCCCGAGATTTTCTGCCAGGGCTAATAATAAAGCCATAATCATTGAAACCACAGCAATAGAAGACATGCTTCTGAGGGTAGTTTCGTAAAATGGCGGCTCAAAAACTTTATAGAGAACACCAATTACAATAATCGGAATCGAACCAACCCCAATTCCCACCGCTAGGCGAAACTCTTGGGAATCATAGTTAGACGTGCGCACGGCACTGATCATCCCCCGTGTAATTTGGGTTAAGTCTGACCAAAAATAAGAAAGTACCGCCGCCACGCTACCCAACTGAATTACCGCAATAAAGGATACACCAGGATCACCCCAGCCAAAAAATACGGGAAACGCCTTGAGGTGGGCAGTGCTGCTGATAGGAATAAATTCTGTCGCGCCTTGGATAAGACCTAAAACTATTGCCTGAAATAAGTTAACCTGGGCGGTTGCGTCTCTGGATTCTGGGTTAAGCAGATCGAGAGAACCAGCCCCAGCTTGGCTAAACTCAGCCCAGATAATGCTCAATATCAGACCAAAACCCAGCAAAAATATGGGTTCTAAATATTTGGGTTTCTGCCTAGACATAAGAATACTAACTGTAAATCTAAAACATATCTTAAGTCTTAAGTCTATCTGGGAATTACTGAGAACCCAAGTAATTTAATCAGTAAATAAATTCCGATATCATAGAAACGTGAGTACACTTATATAACTACTGATAAGCATCATTATTAATAAGTATGAGTTATGCAACTTCCTCCGCTAGAGCAGAAATTAATGAACTGCGTCGTTTAAAAACCCTGCTGCCTCCTGAACTTCAAAGTTGGGTAATTGTTGAAGGTTCAACGGAAGTCAATCCACCCTTGGTACGTAGCGAAGAACTGGGCAAGGATGAGATTGAAATTCAAATTGATCTAGCTAAATGGGATAGCTTGGCAATCGACCAGCGTAATTTACTTTTTTGGCATGAGGTGGCTCGGGTACAAAACGACACCATCCCGAAAGAAGGCTGGGAAATGGCAGCTTTGGCAATTGGCTTAGGTGGCGCTGTGGGGGAACTTTGGGTACAGGATGGACTACTGCTGTTGCTGGCTCTATCTTTGTGTGGCATTTCTGGCTATCGCCTCTGGCAGAAAAATAACAGTGAGAAAACTCTGGCAGAAGCTATTGAAGCAGATGAAAAGGCGATCGCTCTGGCAACTCGTTTCGGCTATTCCCTGCCCAACGCCTATAAAAGCCTCGGTAGTGCTTTAAAAACTTTGATCGAAATGAGCCCTAGTCGTCGCAAGCGTAAAAAGTACGAAGAGCGCCTTGCCGCATTACGTCGCAGTGCCGCAAGAGATAAAGCGAGAGGCAAGGAAGGAAGAGAACCTATTGGCAGAAGAGAGCCGCGACTCTAGAAGTTTCCAGATCAGCTCATAAGATTGTTGTCTTCGCTTAATGCTCTAGTTCCAGCATTACCAATTAGTGTTAAATTATATTAACCAAAGCAAATACGCATATGTTGTAGGCGTATGTTTAGCAAGGTTAGCAGTTTTTAGAAACTGTAATTTAGCAGACAAGTTTTAATTTTAGAGGTCAAAGCTGACGAATTTGTTGGTTGAGAGATACTAACAGCTATCGTCATTAATGTCTTGAAATTATATTGACAACTCAAGTTGAGAATTAATGATTGAAGAGACGCCAGATATATTATTATTTCCCTTGTCCCTAGAACAAGATCACCCAGTAGTTGAAATACCAGAACGCCTAACAGTTTTAGAGGCGTTGGTATTCAAGCAAACTGTGGCTCACCTGCTGGCGGAAAGCATCCATAATCACCAGATTATTCTCGATTTTAGTAAAACTAAGTTTATCGATAGTAGCGGTATTGGAGCTTTAGTTGCCAGCCTGAAGTCTGCTAAAGTCCAAAATACCGAGCTAATTCTCGATGAAGTACAGCCTCCTGTAATGGCGACCCTGAATATGACAGGGCTGGTGGACATCTTGCATATCAGATCTTCTGCTAAATGGTCACCCAAGGAGTCTCCAGAAACTCATCCTTCCGTCAGATCTGTGATCAAACGGTTGATCGATATTTTGGGTGCGCTTGTGGGACTGATGATTACAGGGGCTATTTTAATTCCGATCGCGATCGCCATCAAGTCTAGCAGTAAGGGTTCTATTTTCTTTAGTCAAACTCGCTGTGGCTGGATGGGACGCAAGTTCCAAATTTGGAAGTTTCGCTCAATGTGTGCTGATGCGGAACAGTTGAAAAAACAGGTAAAAAATCAGGCTAGTGGCGCTTTTTTTAAAAATGATAATGACCCTCGGGTGACTCCTATTGGTAGTTTTTTGCGTCGCACCAGCCTCGATGAGTTTCCTCAATTCTGGAACGTTCTCAAAGGAGATATGAGCCTGGTGGGAACTCGTCCCCCTACTCCAGATGAAGTGGAGACTTATCAGATTCCTGAATGGCAAAGACTGGACGTCAAGCCAGGAATGACTGGGGAATGGCAGGTTAATGGTCGTTCTCAGGTGCGTAACTTTGAGGACGTTATCAAATTAGATTTGCAGTATCAGCGTAACTGGAGTTTGAGTTACGATATCAAGCTGATTCTCAAAACTGTGGCAATCATTTTTAGCAAAAATAATGGTGCTGTTTAGCCTTATGCTTCTGGGCACTAACTAAATAATTAATTTTAATGACGCAGGTTAAATCAGAAATTACGATCGCCGTTGTGGGAGATATTCACGATCTTTGGGAGGCAGAAGATCATAAGGCTTTACAACACCTGGGGATAGATTTAGTCCTCTTTGTAGGGGACTTTGGCAATGAATCCCTAGCAGTAGTGAGCCAAATTGCTGCCCTGACTCTGCCGAAAGCAGCAATTATGGGTAATCATGATGCTTGGTTTACAGCTTCTTCCTGGGGTAGAGAGAAGGCACCCTACGACCATGATCAAGAGGATCGAGTCCAGCAGCAGCTTGATTTACTGGGAACCGCCCATGTCGGCTATGATAGCCTCGACTTTCCCCAGTTTGCCCTGTCTGTGGTTGGTAGTCGTCCCTTTAGCTGGGGGGGTTCATCTTGGCGCAACGGTAAATTTTATCGCGATCGCTACGGCATCAAGGGTTTTGAGCAGTCCACCCAGCAGATAGTTGAGGCGGCGCAAAATACAGCCCATGATCAGCTTATTTTTATCGGTCATAATGGTCCCTACGGTTTGGGTAATCAGACAGAATCTATTTGTGGGCGGGATTGGAAAGTTGAAGGAGGGGACTATGGCGATCCTGACCTGACGGCGGCGATCGCTCAAGTTCAGGATTTAGGTAAGTCGATACCTCTGGTAACTTTTGGACACATGCACCACCAGCTTAAACAGCCCCGTGGTAAACGCCGTCAAATAATTGCGGTTCAAGAACAAACCGTCTATTTAAATGCAGCCTGCGTACCTCGGATTAAAAATGGGACTAAGGGTAAACAACGCAGTTTTTCCCTAGTTAAGCTAAGTCAGGGTTTAGTTGCAGCAGTTTCCCTGGTTTGGCTAGACTCAGATTTTGCTATTTGCTCTGATGAAGTGCTTTATCAGGCGGCAAGTTAGTACTTTACTCTATCTTATATAGCTATTCTCAAATTAGTAAGGTACTTCTCTAGTCATTGATATTGAAAAATGCGATCGCCTGAATTTAATTAACTATAATTTTTTCAGTTAAACATTGTCCAGACTTCTATAATTCGTATAGATCTCTAAACCACTTAATAAATTCCTTTGCTTTGGGATGTTGAGGATTGAGAATTTTTTTCTTGACGGCAATGTGTAGCTGATTTCCTGGTTCATCTTGCCAAGCTAACCATGTATAAATCTTTGCTTTATCAACATGATTCTTTCTATAGTTTGCCCCTTTCTTTTCTGCCTCCTCTACAGATTCTTGGGAATATTGCCATAAAGCGCTATTTTCATCCTTAACTAAATAAGTTAAAAAAGTCTCTAGCATTCCACCTGTTTGATTATCGGGCATAATCCAAACCCCAAACTTTACAGGCTTACCATTTTTCTTTTTTGTATGATGAATTAAGCCTTGTGAGGGAATTTCTGGAGGTAAATTGTCAATAAAATTACGACAGGTATTTCTAATACTTTGCCAGCGATTTATACAGCTTTAATCTGCATCAACAATTAAACCTAATGCTTGGCGACTGGCTACATTTAACTCGTTAGATATTGCGGCTGCTTGAACTTTTTGCTCGTGATTTACGCCACCTAAAACATCAATATAAACAATAACCTGCTCTTTATTAGTTTCTGCGTGCTTAACTGTCCAAGGAATATCGTTAGCCTCTATAAGTTCGGGAATCGCTCGTTTCTCCGTAACCCCTTCTACCAGCAATAGATACTCATGTCTATTTTTATCCTTATTTTTTGCCACAGCTTAACGCACCTCAGTTTCTCTTTCCACGGCAGTAGCAATTTCTTCTTTGTTATAAGCAACGCTGCGAGGTGCATCCTTCTCGATTCTCTGGATACTTATGTCTGTTTCCCCCACATCTTCTCTATTAGTTAACGCTTCTAAAGCCTTCCAGCAATCACTATTATGAGTAGTCGCAAATACTTGAACGTTGAGCTTATTTGAAGTTTCCCAAATCAGCCGCCACATATTTTCTAAAGCCGTATAGTGCAAACCCGTATCAATTTCATCCACTAACAAAACCCCATCCTTTGCCGACACTAAAGCCAAAGCTAAACCCAACATGCGCCAAATTCCATCTCCCATACTGCCAATGGGTATCCTTTTCTGAGTATCCTTGAGACGAACAAAAAAGCCAATGCGAGAGTTATTGTTGCTTATCTCGTTGCCTATGGGGGCAATACGTTCAATATTTGGTTCAATGATTTGTAATGCCTGATAAACTAAATCTTCTTCGGGGGTTAGGACCAGGGTAAGCGCAAGAAAAATTAGAGCAAAATGTGGTAGATGAGAGTAGAAGAGA